>DASYKS010000057.1:0-98808 GCA_035995205.1 Thermoanaerobaculia bacterium | reverse complement strand
CAGCACCGCGGTCTGGTCGTGGCGAATCCCGCGCCGCATCCGGCTCTCCGGCAGACGCAACAAGACCTGGATCAACTCCTCCGCTTTGGGCGCTGAAAGCTTCACGTTCATCGTCTTGCCTCCGGCCAGAGGGGGCTCCAGAACCGGGCTTCGCAGTCGTTCGGCCGCCTGCCGAACCAAGGGCCGTAACCACACGGCCTTCGGCGTCCCATGAGCCACATAACCGGCCGACCGGCGGCCAAAGCCTTGGGTCCGCCCCACTTCGATCCAGCCGGCCGCCCGATAACAGGTCCCCGCAAAGCGCTCCGGGTCGACGAAGCTCTCCGCCAGCCACACCGGATGCCCCATGCACCTGCTGCCAGTCGGCCGACAGCCGCTTCAGGGTCAGCCCCAAAATCCGAGACGCCAGGTTGGCCACCCGCGGACCGGGAAGATCAAAAACCGCGCGTTGTTCGCCACCAACGTCAGACGCTGGCGCTGCAATACCTCCGGCCAACCGATCCAACGGTCTCGGGCTGAACATTTCAACGCGGCCGCGCACCAGCCCACCAAGGCCACCCATCGGCCTTGCCACTCGGCCACATAGCGCAACGATTGTATTACCTCGCCCTTACCCCGTGGGCGAGGCGACGGCCCGGCCCGCAGTCGGAGCCGTTCTTAGCTGGCGCTGGTCAGTTGGGAGGGCAGCGTGACCGCGCCGGGTGTTTTCAGCGCCGCCATGATCGCTTCGCGCAGGTACTCTTCGGGCTTGAGACCGCAGAGCTTCGCGGTGCCGATCAGTGTATAGAAAAGAGCGGACACATCGGCACCGCGCTGGGAGTGTGAGCCGTAGTGATTCTTGCGCCCGAGCACCAGGTCTCGCAGCGCCCGTTCCGCCGGATTGTTGTCCAGCGGCACGGCGGGGTCCTCCAGGAAGCGGGTCAGCCCGTCCCAATGACGTAGCGTGTAGGCCAGCGCTTTGCCGAATTCGCCCCGCCGGAGCCCGCCCTGGGCGAGCGCCCAGATGCGGATTGCCTGGGTAATCGGCTCGGCGCGCTCTTTGCGGAGAGTGAGGTGAAGCGCCGAGTCCTCCCCTGCCTCCAGTGCGATCACTTTCTCGGTCTTATAGAGCGCGCCGATCCGTTCCAGGATCCAGCCCCATCGGCACCGTATGAGCGATGGCCCCAGGCGTGACGCCTCTTCTCCCGCCTGAAGGCCGCATTTCCCGGGACCGCCGAGCACCAGCTCGGCATTCGAAGCGGCCGAGGCCGCCGCCTTGCTGGCCGGCACGACCGCACGACCCAGGGCCGCGATCTCGCCGCTATCTTATAAGGCCGCCGAATCAGGTGCCGTGAGCCAACGCCTCCATCGCCGCCCGCGCCAGGAAGCCGCTGCGTGTATCGCCGATTTTCTTTGCACGCGCATCCACGCGCGCCAGGAGGCGACTGGGGAGCGTGATGTTGATCCGCTCCGCCTTGTCCGTCAGGCGCGATAAGTCCACCTCCACCACCGCCCAGATCCAGCCCTTGAGCTCCGGGTTTTTCCGGTGCATCTCGATGGGCTTGGCGGCAGGAGCGACCTCGCCGCGCTCTACTACATCCTCCAGCCATAGCGCGATGGCCTCGGGCGCGTTGGCAATCGCCTCATCCAGCGTATCGCCCGCCGAAAAACAGCCGGGAAGGTCAGGCACGACCACGCCGTAAGCGTGCTTCGCGTCGCCAGGTTCAATCGCAATCGGGTACCGCATGGTCATCTCCTACTTCAAATCGGCTTGCTTACGAATCGCGTTCGCCAAGCCTTTGCCGAGGTCTTTCTTGGGATGCGGCACCACCACAGTACCGGGCTTGGGGGCGTGTTTGAACATGTGGTGCGAACCGCTAACCGACGTCTCGGAATCTTCATAACTATCAGTAAAGAATGGCCTTTGTCGCCGTAGATGAAACAATCAGTAGAGGTCATGTACGAAAGCGTTCGCCGGGCGGTGGAGGGGGTCTACGCTGACGAGATAGTCGGTGTGAGAGGTAGGCAGAAGGGCATTGCACGCCTTCTTGGCAGATCGGACAAAGGATGAGCACCGGCTCTCCCTGCACCAGGTCATGAAACCGTTCAAAGTCGTGGACTCGACGCAAAGGTATCCTTTGCACGGCACCACAGTTCGTGCAGGTGTAGGTGACTCTGCTGAACAGCCGACCGAAGAGCTTCATCCGGTGTCCCAGATCGGATGCGTCGGTGCCAGGCTCTTGCCCGCGAGGCGAAACAGCTCGGCGATCGGCTCGTGGGGACCGAAGACGACGCGAACGAGCTCCATGGGAACGCGGCAGGTCGGGCAGTCGAGAGGGTCCTTCCCCTCGGCGCATCGGCGCTCCTGCCAGGATCGAAGCGACACCGGCAAATCGGGTGTTTCGGGCGCCGCAGGTTTCGGCTGCCCGAGCAGGGCACGAGCGTGGGCCAGGTAATGTTCCCGCGAGCGGGTAGCGAAAATCCCGGCGTAGCGCACCGTCTTGAAATGCTTGTCCGGAATGTGGCGAATCAAACGACCGAGGAAGGCCAGCACTGGCAGCGTCTTGTAGGAGGTCTTACCGCCTTGGGCGTAATCGCGAAAGGCGAAGTGGACCAGACCCCGCTCGGGATCGTAGTGGGTGATCCGGTACTCCGCCAGGACCGCTCGCTTGGTATAGCGGCCGATGTGGCGCAGCGTGAAGCGCGGATCGCGCAAGCAGGCCCCGATATGTGCGTACCACGTCAGCCGGTAGAGCCGACTCAACAGGGCGTTGAAGACACGCCCTCGGTGACTAGCAGATGCAGGTGCGGGTGCCACTTCAGGTCGCTGCCGAAGGTGTGGAGCACCAAAACGATCCCAGGTGCATCTCGTACTGGTCGCGAGCCCATTGACCCAGCGCTGCCGTCGCAGCTCGGAACAGCAGGTTGAGCGTCCCCGGTCGGTTGAAGTTGAGCACACCCCGCAGATGCGCCGGCACCGCGAGGACCATGTGATGGTAGGGCACGTCGAGCAGATCGTTGAGCACGCGATCGGCCCAGCGGTCAGTCGCGTGTTTGCCGCAGGTGGGGCAGAAGCGGGACTTGGAGGAGTGGGCACAACCTCCGATGCGCTCGCACTGGGGACACCGGTACAGGCAGCCCAGAGCCGGGTCCGACAAGCGCGGATCTTGCCCACCGTCTCGAAGACGACGGGGCGTATCCATTGCCGCCCCCGGCGCACAAACTCGTCCCAATGCGCCTCGAACATCGCGGCGATTCTGAACCGGATCTCGGAGCCAACCGCCAGCATGAGAGGACATTCTACGACCCTTCTGCCCCGAGATCGCTTCAGCTCCAACAGCCGACGACGCCCCCTACGGCCTCAGGCTTCTGCTCTCGCAAGGTTCGCGCGCGAAGCGCGCTAAGTTCATCCAGCGCCCAGCCGTCGGCTTTGAGCTCTGCAATCAGGTCTGGGCTGTTCATCGTGTGTATTGTACACACCGCGAGCGGTGGCAAGCAACGGCTCGGGCGCGGAGTGGCGAGTGTCGCCGGAGCCGGAGCATTAACGAAGCCCGCTATCGCCGGGAGTGTGAAATCCCTAGGACCGCCGGCGAACGGAAGGGCAAAAACGCCGCCGACACGCCAGCGCTCCCGGGGAAAAGCCCCAATCCAGGCGCCCTCTACAACTTCGCCGCCCTCTTCGTTTTCGTTTCCTTCTTCGCCGCCTTCGTCTCCGGTCCGAGCGCCGCCAACCGGCGCTCCGAGAGGGTGAAGGCGCTTACCTTCGCGTAGTCCGCCGGTTTCTCGACCCGGTGGTAGTAGGAGCGCGCCAGGTCGGGCAGGCCGTAGGTCTCGGCCATGCGGCCGAAGACATACCAATCGAACGGCGCCGGCTTCTGGTCGCCCGCGGCGAGCGATTGGAGGAGGACTCGGTACGCCTCCGCGGGCCGTTCGAGCTCGGCGTAGACGGAGGCCAGGGTGTGGAGGATCGAGCGGTCCGAGTGCTTCGACATCTCGGAGGCGCGCGCCGCGTCGGTGAGCGCCTGTTCGTGGACGGGCGCCTGGAACAGCTGATCCCAGGCCAGGCGGTTGAAGTCCTCCGCCTCCGGCTTGCCCCGGTCCACCAGCGCTCGGGTGAGATCGAGCGAGCGCGGGATGTCGCCCTGGATCTCGGCGAGATCGGCGAGCAGGCGGGCGACGGTCGGGTCGTTCGGGGACTTCGCCCGTCGCGCTTCGAGCCGCGGGGCGATGTCTTCGGCGTGGCCGTTTCTGCGCTGGGCGAAGAACAGGGCGTACAGCGCCCGGTCCGAGCCGGGCTGCTCGTCGACCAGCCGTTCGAGCAGCGCCGCCAGATCGCTCCAGCGTTCGAGCGTCTCGAGTCCGTTCCAGGTCGCGAGGTCGAGTGCCACGGCGGTGTCGCCGGTCGCCGCGGGGCGCAGCTCGGCGATCCGGGCGAGCCCCTCTTCGATCGCGGCGCGGGTGGAGGGGTTGGCCTTCGTGTCGTTTTCGCGCGTCGCCACCAGCAGCACGGCCGCCGCGGCGCGGATCGCCGCGAGATCTCCCGCTTGGCCCGCGCTCCACAGGCGCGCGAACGGCGCCCGGCCGTACGGGTCCCGGTCCTCGTCGTCCTTGACCTCGTCGCGCACCCAGTCCAGCCAGCGGCGCGCGTCGTCGAGCTTGCCCGCGGCGGCAAGCTCCAAGACCAGGCGGCCGACCGGCGGCCAGTCCTTGTTGTCGCCGAGCAGGCGATATTCGCCCTCCTCGCGCACCACGAAGACGGTGAATGCGAGAGCGGTGGGAATCGAGTCGAACCGGGAGCGGATCCGATAGCCGAGATCGTCGTCGCCGTCCACCTGGGACCGCAGCAGGCTGACCGCCATGTCGAGGCCGAGCTGAAGCGTGGCGCTGTCGCCGTCGGCCGAGAGGCTGCGGTCGAGACCGCTGAGGAAGTCTTTCGAGGTCAGGGATGCGACCTCGTGATCGACCTCGGCCGCCAGCAGCCGGCGCGACAGATAGCCCTTCGCGTCGGCGGGCGAAAGCTTGCCTTGCAAGGCGAGCAGGAACAGCCGCACCGTAAAGGTGGCGGGCACGCGGGCGGGCAATTCGACCTCTTCCCAGCGACGGACCGAGGCGAGCTGTTGCATCACGCCGAGCTTCGTCGCGCCGTCGGGAGCGACCGAGGCGAGGATCTGGAACAGCTTGCCGGCCTCGACGTAGCGGCGGCTGCGCAGCAGATGTTGGCCGGCGAGCGCGAGCATCGCGACGCGCTGGTCGCGATCGGCGACCCCGCGGGCGAGGCGCGAGGCGGCGTCGGGTCCGTCGAGCAGCGCGAGCGCCGTCGCGAGATATTGCTGCCGGGCTTCGGAGGCGTCGAGCTTGGTCGCGAACTTCTTCAGCTCGTCGAGCTTGCCGCGCTGGAGCAGATTGTTCATCAGGTTGACGTCGAGACCGTTGAGCCCCTTGTCGTGCAGCTCGCGGTAGAGCGAGCCCGCGGTTTCGAGATCGGCTCCCTTGGCGAACTGTTTGCCCGCGTCGTCGAACTCCAGCAGGATCGCGAGATCGGCCTTCGCGACGTCGTTGTCGGGATCGAGCGCGACCGCTTTCTTGTAGGCGGCGACCGAGCCCGGGCGATCGATTCCGCCCGCGCCGCGCAGGCGGCCGAGCGGATCGTGCTCCAGCACCCAGCCGAGGTTCTGCTGGGCGTCCGCGAGGCGCGGCGCGAGCGCAACCGCCCGTTCGGCCTCCGCCTTCGCGGCTTCCTGCAGGCCGCCCGCGAGCAGCGCGCGCGAGATCTGCAAGGGGTAGAGCGCACGGTCCGGATACGTCGAAGCCAGGCGGCGGAACTCGGCGAGCGCTTCGGTGACCTTGCCCTGGTTGAGCGCCGCGGCGCCCACCTGATCGAAATAGAGCAGGATCGGCTCGCCTTCGGCGAGCGCGAGGGTCTTTTCCCGCAGCGCCTCGTACTCTTGGGGGGTGAGGCGGACCTTGCCGCTGTCGAAGCGGAAGGTGGCTTCGAGCACGCCGTCGGGCAGGGTCCGATAGCGCCGTTCGAGGGCGGCCGGACCGAGCGAATCGGTTTTGGATTCGGGCAGCTCGCGGACCGCGAATCCCGGCGGCGGATGGATCTCGTAGCGCCACTCGGTGACGAACGGATCGCGGAAGACGAACGGCTGGGCGCGCCGGACGGGCTTGGCGTCCGGGGCGGTCCCGGCGGTCGCTGTCCCTTCGGAGTCGGACGCCGGATCGGGAGCGGTGGAATCGGCGCCGGAGTCCGGGCCGACCTCCGTGGCTTCGTCGTCCTCGGCGTCCGCGGTGTCCTGGTCGTCCGCATCGTCGGCCTGGAGGAAGACGTCGGGCAGGCGCTCGATCAGGTTCTCCAGACGGATGCCCACGGCGGCCTCGTTCAGATCGGTCGAGCCGCGCGGCGAAGCGGGGATCTCCAGCCGGGTATGGAACGGTCGCGAAAGATCCTGGGCGCCCTCGGCCTGGTACGGGCCGATCTGATCGGTGAGGAAATAGGACTTGGAGTAGTTGGCCAGCCACTCTTTCCGCGTCTTCTCGTCGGCCATGCCGAGATTGCGCCGCGCCCAGATCTCCAGGTCGCCGTGGTATTCGTTCTCTTCGACGATCTTCGCTTTGCCCAGCTCCGCGAGCGTGATCGTGCGGGTGCGGCGAAGCAGGTTTCCGGCGGCCACGGGCGCCGGGGTCTTTTGCAGCGTCTTCGTCCCCGGGGCCGCGACGAGCGCCCAGCGGTCACGGTCGGACGACGGCAGCTCGCCCGCCCGGGCGAGCTCCTCGGTGGCGTCGATCCAGATCGGCGGCGAGGCCGGCACGTAGACGATCGCATGGTTGAACGCGCCCAGGCCGGGCAGCTCCGGGTCGACGTCCGATCCCCAGCCGCCCGAAAGCAGCGCGAGATAGGCCGGAATGTCGGCGGCGCGCAGGAGCGCCACCAGCAGCGCCGATTTGTCCTTGCAGTCGCCGAACCGGCGGGCGAGCGTTTCGGTGGGCGAGCGCGGCACGATGCCCGCGTCGTCGAACTCGACCCCGGTATAGCGCACCTGGCCCTGGAGGTAGGCGAGCAGGCGGTCGATCACCTGCGTCTGGTCGGCCGCCCCGGCGCTCGCTGTTTCTACCGCGGTGCGCACGTCGGCCCCGGCGAGCGCGTGATCGACGACGTCGGAGTAGGTCGCGGCGACGTTCTGCCAGGTCGCGCCCGAGCTGAACGCGAGGTAGGGATACCACGGGGTGTCGGACGGCAGGCCGACCAGGTACTCGTTCTTGAACGCGAGATCCCGCCATTCGAACGTCAGCACGCGGCGTCCGCCGCCGAGCCGCTCGACCGGTCCGGTCTCGGGCAGCAGGCGGCGCACCCAATGGAACGGCGCGGTCGCCGCGGCGTCGACCTCGACCCGCGCGAGACGCAGGTGATCGTTCGGGAAGGTCAGGCGGCGCACGCTGCCGGCGGAAAACAGCGCCCGCTGGTCGCGCACCGAGGTCTCGATCTCGACAATCGCCCCGGCCTCGACCGCCGGCAGCGGCGCGCGCAGCACCTTGCCGTCGTCGAACATCACGGCCGAATCTTCGCCCGACGAGGTTTCCGCGATCGTTTTCGGGTCGAGCCAGCGCTCCGTGCCGTCGAGGCCGATCACACGGGCGCGCAGCTCCGGCCGCAGCTGATGCCAGGGCGACCAGCCTTCCTCGACGTAGGCCCAATCGTCGATCGCCGAGGCGTCGAGCACGCGGTAGATCTGGTGCCGGCGTTCGCTCCACAGGCCGTCCGCGTCGAGCGTCAGGTGGGATTCGAAGAGCAGGAAATCGACCTGGAGATCGGTCGCGGGCGGCAGCGCCTGGGCCGCGGCGAGCAGCGCCGCCGAGGGTGTCGCGAACGCCGCGCCCGACCAGGGCGAGGCGGGAGTTTTGGCCGGGGTGGGTGGAGCCGGCGGGGCCGTAGCTGCGACGGCGGGGAGGGCGATCGCGAAGAGCACGCCGATGGCGGCGAGCCGAACCTGGCGAGAGAGGGAGGCGCTACGCATGAAGATCTCCGAAAGCGCCATGCTATCGCGGCACGGCTGCTCTTGGAGGATACGAATGGGACGGAAAGGTGTTATCTCGGGATCGGCCGGCCGGCGTAAAGTCGCCGCTGCTCAGCCCTCACCCCCGGCCCCTCTCCCAAAGGGAGAGGGGAGCCAAGAAAAGACGTTTCTGCAGTTCCCCCCTCTCCCATGTTTGGGAGAGGGGCCGGGGGTGAGGGCTGAGAAGGCAAGCTGCTTCGGGCCTTGGAGGTCAGTTCGCCACCAGGTCCGCCGGCAGCTCCAGCAGCAGGCGATAAGCCGTGGAGCTGTGGTCGGGCGAGTCCAAGGAGGCGGCGGTGCCGGCCGAGAGGACGCGCAGCATGCGCCAGGTTTCGACGCCGTGGGCGGCGATGATCGCCTCCCGGTTCTCCACCCAGCGCTCGTCGGTCTTCTTGCCCCACAGGTGGTAATTGCGCCGGTCGTTGTAGAGGGCGACGATCTCGAACGGCGATCGGGTCACGACCTCGATTAGCTCGGGCAGGTAGACCATGCGGAAGGTGCCCGGCCAGATGTGCTTGGTGATGAACGACGAGGTGGCGACCCGTTCGGTCGCCGCGGCGAAATCGAGATAGACCCGGCCGCCCGGTTTGAGCCAGGGCGCCAGGCGGGAGATCACCCGCGGGTAGTCGGCGAGATGCTCCATCACCCCCATCACGCTGATCGCGGCGTAGCGTCGGCCCGGCGCGTAGGAAAAGAAGTCCTGGAAGATCAGCTGGGCGTCGATTTTCTCTTCGGCGATCAATCCTTGGGTGAACGCGAGCTGGTCGCGCGACAGGGTGAGGCCGGTGACCTGGACGCCACGCCTGCCGGCGAACCGGGTAAAGCCTCCCCAGCCGAAACCGACCTCCAGCAGCTCGTCGCCCGACTGCAATCCCAGTGCCGTAAACGCCGCCGCGAGCTTTCGTTCCGCGCCGGCCTCCAGCGTATCGTCGTCGCCGTCGTAGAGCCCCGGCGTGTAGATGTGGTAGTCGCGGTCCTGGCCGAACAGCTGGATGTTGCCCGAATCGTAGTGCTTGGCGACCCACGCCCGGTTCAACTTGTCCTTGCCGCGCACGACGGCTTCGGTGCGGCGCCAGGTCTTGAGCCAGAGGTTCGTGTCGTCGAACGCGGAGCGCAGAAGAGTGAGCGCGCGGATGAACTCCCCCTCGACGTCGAAGTCGCCGCGCACGTACGACTCCGCCAACGCCAGCTCGGCGAGCGATTCGAGCGCCCGCGTCCCCTCGTCGCGGTGGACTTGGATGGTGAACAGGGGAGCGGCGTCCGAGCTCGCGAGCAGGCGCCCGTCGGGCAGATGCAGAGCGATCGGAAAGTCGGTCCGGCGAGCCTGGGCGAGAAGTGCGTCGATTCCACTCATGGCATCCTCCACGAAGGAAATCCGGTTCAGGTTGTCCCGCCGCGCCGAGGCAACCGGAGGCACGAGCGGTATTACGAGTTGCGCAGTGGCTGGATTCTATCCCCGTTCAGTGCGAGTTTGCGCTCCACCGACGCCGGATCTCGAACAGGGCGACCGCGGCGGCGACCGCGACGTTCAGCGATTCGACCGGCGGGGCGAGCGGGATGGTGAGCAGGAGACCCGCGCGCGCCACAAGCTGCTCGATCTCCTCCGACAGGCCGGGTCCCTCGGCGCCGAGCGCGAGGATCAAGGGGGCCGGCAGCTCGGCGGCGTAGAGATCGCGGCCGCCCAAGGTTTCGAGGGCGGCCCAGGCGGGGGAGAGCGGTGCGAGATGCGCGGCGAGCCCCTCCGCGGTCGCGCCGACGGCGACCTTCAAGCGCAACAGGCTGCCGGCGGAGGCACGCAGGGCGCGGGGGTGGTTCGGATGAACCGTTCCGGAAGAGAGCGCCAACCCCGAGACACCGGTCGCCTCGGCGACGCGCGCGATGGCGCCCAGGTTTCCCGGATCTTGCAGCCCGTCGAGATACAGATAGATGCCGTCGGCGCGGCGCGGCAGCGAATCCACCCCGGCGCGCGGCAGGCGGGCGATCGCGAGCAGCCCTTTCGGCGAATCCGCGTCGGCGAGCGAATCGAGCACGTCCGGTGACGCGAGCGTCGGCTCCCGGGGCAGACGGCGCGCGATCTCGCGGCCTTCGTCGGTCGTGAGGAACCGCGGCGTTGCCAGCACGGTTTCGAGCGCGAGCCCGGCGTCGAGCGCCTCGCCGATCAGGTGCGGGCCTTCGAGCACGGCGTGGTCGCCTTTACTTCGCCGGAGGCGCCGAATATCCTTCGCCGCACGGTTCTGCCGACTCTCGATCATGGCCCAAGATCTTAAGGACTTCTGGCGGCGACTCCAATCCGGGGTCGAGGTGGCCGTCGCCAATCCGTCGCAGGACCGGGCGGATCGGACCGATCGTCTGCTCGGCGTGCGCGACGGGTTCTACCGTTTTCTCCGCGACGGCTACGATCGCCACCTGACGGTGGTGGTGGTGCCGCAGACGGTCGAAGAGACCCCCAGCGGCCTCGCGACCTCCGACGACGAGGCGCTCGGCCTGCTCGCCGAGCGGACCGCGAAGATGGAGCAGGCGCTCGGCGACCAGTACCACTTCTACGCCGCGACCGAAGGCGGCCTGCATTCCCTGACCATTGACGGCGAGCCGCGCCTGTTCGTCCACAACTGGACCTCGATCCGCAGCCGCCTCGGCCAAGCCTGGGGGGCGTCCGGCTCGGTCCAGCTGCCGGACCGGATCGTAGCCGGCCTCGACAGCGACCAGATCCGCTTCTCCGTCCCCGGCACCCGCAAGGCCGGCGGCCTGATCTCCTCGCTCACCGGCGGTTTCGAGACCCGCCGCCAGACGATTGCGCTGTCCACGTTCCACGCCCTCTCGACACTGTTCTATGGCGTGATCGAGGGGCACCCGCGGTAGCTGGCACCCGCTCGGCCCGATTTGGTACCATCCGCGGGTTCGTTCTCGTTCTTGTCGGCGTTGGCCGCCAGGATCTTCCACCCAATTCATCCGCTCGAGACCCCAAGCCGGCTCTCGCGAGAAGGTGTCCGATGGCGCAACGCGACGTACATTTGTTCACCTCGGAATCGGTGACCGAGGGTCACCCCGACAAGGTCGCCGATCAGATCTCCGACGGCATTCTGGATGAGGTACTGCGCCACGATCCGACCGGGCGCGTCGCGGCCGAGACGCTGGTGACGACCGACCTGATCGTCCTCGCGGGCGAGATCACCTGTTCCGCCCAGCTCGACTTCGAGCGGATCGCGCGCCAGGTGGTGCGCGAGATCGGCTACACCCGTTCCGACATCGGCTTCGACGGCGAAACCTGCGAGGTGGTCAATCGGCTCCATTCGCAGTCGCCCGACATCGCGATGGGCGTCGACACCGGCGGCGCGGGAGACCAGGGGCTGATGTTCGGCTTCGCCTGCCGCGAGACGCCGGAGCTCATGCCGCTGCCGATCACCCTCGCCCACGCCTTGACCCGCCGCCTCGCCGAGGCCCGCCATCGGGGCGAGATCCCGTGGCTGCGTCCCGACGGCAAGAGCCAGGTGACGATCGAATATGAAGGCAAGCGGCCGGTGCGCGTCCATACGGTCGTGATTTCCACCCAGCACGCGCCCGAGGTTTCGCAGGAGGAGATTCGCGCGACCGTGATCGACCGGATCATCCGTCCGGTCCTGCCCGTCGAGTTGGTCGAGCGCGACCCGATTTTCCACGTCAATCCCACCGGCCGCTTCGAGATCGGCGGCCCGCACGGCGATTGCGGCCTGACCGGGAGGAAGATCATCGTCGACACCTACGGCGGCTACGGCCGTCACGGCGGCGGCGCGTTCTCAGGGAAGGATCCCACCAAGGTCGACCGGTCGGCCTGCTACATGGCGCGCCACATCGCGAAGAACCTGGTGGCGGCGGGCCTGGCCGAGCGCGTCGAGGTGCAGCTCGCCTACGCGATCGGCGTCGCCGATCCGGTCTCCGTGCGGGTCGACTCCTTCGGCACGGCCGAGGGGATCGGGGACGACGAGATGGAGCGGCTGGCGCGCGCGGCGTTCCCGCTCACCCCCAAGGGGTTGATCGAAAATCTCGATTTGCGGCGCCCGATCTACCGGCCGACCGCCGCCTACGGGCACTTCGGACGGCCCGAGTTCTCTTGGGAAAACACCGAGCGGGCCGCCGAGTTGCGCGCCTCGGTCGGAGCCGGGGAGCCGCTGGCTGAAACCACCGCCGCCACCCACTGATTCGACAGCCGGAAGCGACCTTTCAACGAACGCCAACGGACGCGCCCGCCGGGCGCGACCTAGAACCGGAGTTTTCTCGTCATGAGCACGACCACCATTCCTTCCGACATTACCAACTCACGTTTGGCGCCCGCCGGCAAGCTGCGCATCGAGTGGGCCGACCAGCACATGCCGGTGCTCGCCTTGATCCGCAAGCGTTTCGCGCAGGAAAAGCCGCTTTCGGGCCTGCGGATCTCCGCCTGCCTGCACGTGACGTGTGAAACCGCGAACCTGATGCGCACGCTCCAGGCCGGCGGCGCCGAATGCACGCTGGTCGCGAGCAACCCGCTGTCGACCCAGGACGACGTCGCGGCGAGCCTGGTCGACGACTACGGCATCTCCGTCTACGCCCGTCGCGGCGAGGACAACGAGGTCTACTACGACCACCTCAAGTCGGCGCTCGACGTCCACCCGCACATCACCATGGACGACGGCGCGGATCTCGTGTCGATGCTCCACAAGGACCGCACCGAGCTGATTCCCGATCTGAAAGGGAGCACCGAAGAGACGACCACCGGGGTCAACCGCCTGCGCGCGATGGCACGCGACGGGGCGCTCAAGATGCCGGTGATCGCGGTCAACGAATCCGAGACCAAGCACCTGTTCGACAACCGCTACGGCACCGGCCAGAGCACGATCGACGGCATCATCCGGGCGACCAACCTGCTGCTCGCGGGCAAGAACATAGTGGTCGTGGGCTACGGCTGGTGCGGCAAGGGCGTCTCGTCGCGTGCCAAGGGGCTGGGCGCCAACGTAATCGTGGTCGAGATCAACCCGGTGCGCGCGATCGAAGCGCTGATGGACGGCCATCGGGTCCACTCGATGAGCGAGGCGGCGCCGATCGGCGACATCTTCGTCACCGTCACCGGCAACAAGCACGTGATCAGGAAGAAGCATTTCAACTCGATGAAGGACGGCGCGATCGTCTGCAACAGCGGCCACTTCGACGTCGAGCTCGATCTGCCCGGCCTGCGCGAGCTCGCCCGCGAGGACCGCGAGGTGCGGCCGTTCGTCCAGGAGTTCAAGCTGCTCGACGGCCGGCGGATCAACGTCCTCGGCGAAGGGCGCCTGATCAACCTGGCCGCGGCCGAAGGGCATCCGGCCTCGGTGATGGACATGAGCTTCGCCAACCAGGCGCTCGCCGCCGAGATTCTCGCCAACGCGCCGGAGCGGATGACCAACGTCGTCCATCGCGTCCCCGAGGACATCGACCGCGAGGTCGCCCGGCTGAAGCTCGAATCGATGGGCGCCACGCTCGAAGTCCTGACGCCCGAGCAGGAAAAGTACATCAACAGTTGGGAAGAGGGGACGTAGAGCCCGGAACCCGTAGGGGCGGCCCTCGTGGCCGCCCTTGTCGGTGGGTGCGCCGCGAATTTCGCCGGTCGTGGACATCCGGGCGGCCACGGGGGGCCGCCGCCCCTACCACAGTGTCCCTTTGCACGATTTCTCGTCGCCGGTTTGCGTGTCCCGGTCGGCGCTATTCGCGGCACTATTTCGAAAGAGCTGATCATTTCGATCCGCCGCTCCGCCAACCGGACCGGACCTGTTCGCTAGGAGATCCCGATGCTCCGTAAGAGCTCGCCTCGAGTGCTCGCCGTCGTCGTCTGCTGCGCCGTCTGCCTCTCCGCCGGGACGCTTCCGGCCGCCGCCCTCCCGGGTCTCGACAGCTCGCCCGCGCTTCACTTCGACATGGGGTCGTGGCTGCTGGGTCTCTGGCAAGCTGCGGGGCAGTCGGTCGCTTCGCTGTTCGCGGCGGACACGACGCAGGTTTCGTCGCCTCCGCCACCGCCTCCTCCGGCCGCCAATGCCGAGCGGGGAGTCACGATCGATCCCGACGGCCTTGTGGCTCCCTGAGCCGTAAGCCGTCCTACCGCTTGCGAGACAGCGCGGCGATCAGACCGACGACGAACAGAATCGACCAGGCGTACCAGGGTGCGCCGGAGCTGGCGAGCACGGCTCCGGCGACCATGCAGAATCCTCCGAAGATCGTGCCGCGCAGGCCGGCGAACGGATTCTCCGGCGCCCGGCGGGCCATCTGCTCGATAATCTTCGCCCCTTCCATCACCAGGCCGGGAGCTTTCCCCAGCGCTTCGAGCAGATCCGGAACGCCGCGCAGGAACTGGCGGCCGAGCGCGATCGGGCTGAACTGATCGAGGAAGATCTTGTTGGCGTGGCTCTGCGAGACCGCGGCGACGTCGAGCCCGGGTTTCAAGATCTGTCCCACCCCCTCGAAGGTCACCAGGGCTTTCACCATCAGCACCATCTCGACCGGGAAGAACAGCCCGTGCTGGGCGCCCATGTTCACCGAGCGCAGGATCATCTGGGCGAGCGAGAAGTCCTTGAAGTTTTTGCTTCGCCCCCAACGCGCGAGGATCTCGGTCAGCTCTCGGCGGAAGCCGACCGGATCGGCGCCCGGCCCCTCCTGCGCCACGTTGACCAGGTAGCGCGCGGCCCCTTCGGCGTCGCCCATCACGAGCGAATAGAAATAGTTGAGCAGGGTCTTGCGTAGCGCGGAATCGAACCGGCCGACCATACCGAGATCGATGAAGCCGAGCCGCGGGCCGTCCGGATCGGGCAGGATCAAAAGGTTGCCCGGATGGAGGTCGGCGTGGAAGAAGCCGTCCTTGTAGATCATCCGGATGATCGCCGCCGCGCCGTAATCGATCAGCCGGTCGCGCTCCCCCTCGGAAAGCTCCAACGCCTCCGGATCGCTCGGCTTGAAGCCGGCGAAGAACTCCATGCACAAGACGCGCGAGCCGCTGTGCGCGCGGTAGATCTTGGGAAACGCGACGCCGGGCAGATCGGCGAAGTTGGCGGCGAACGTCTCGGCGTTGTCCGCCTCGCGCCGCAGATCGACTTCGCGCCGGGTGTACTCGACGAACTCCGCGATCACCCGCTTCGGCTGGTAGCGGGGGAGGATCTTCTGCAGGATCGCCCCCAGCCCTTTGAGCAGCCAGGCGTCGCGGGTGAGCGTGCCGCGGATGCCGGGTTTGACCACCTTGAGGATCACCGAGTCGCCGTCCATCGTGGTCGCCCGGTGGGTCTGGGCGATCGAGGCCGAGCCGAGCGGCTTGGGGTCGATCCAGCTGAAAAGCTCGCCGATCGGCCGCCCGAGGTCGGCCTGGATCAACCCGCAATAGCGATCGAACGTCACCACCGGCAGCCGGTCGAGCAGGTTTTTCAGCTCCTCCGTGATCGATGCCGGGAGGATGTCCTGGCGTAGCGCAAGCACCTGGCCGAGCTTGATGTAGGTCGGCCCGAGGATTTCCAGCCGGCGCCGCAACTGCACTGGAAACGGCAGATCGCGCAGTTGCTTGCTCAGAAATGGCCGGACGATCCAGGCGGTCAGCTTCTCCAGCCGAAACAGCAGCGCAAACCCCTGCCCCCGGCCGAACTGCTCGCCGTACTGCGCATGAGCGACCAGCCCGCCGTTCAACAGCCCGAGGAAATGCTTGTGCGTGGTCAACAGCCGGCGAAACACCCCCTGCGGCGGTTCGTCCGGCATTAACTCCCAACCGTCCGGAGCGATCCGCGGCAGCGTCGCATCGTAGGGCGGAACCGGCGGCCAGGCCGGAGGCGGCACCTCTTCGACCCGGACCGCCTCGACCGTCTCGATCACCACGGCCACCGGTTCGGCGTCCGGTTCGATTTCCGTGGGGAGATCCGGCGGTGGAGCCGTGGCAAGGTCTGGGGGAGTCACGGTGGGCATTCTACTCGCCCGCGACGGGTGGGGAACTCCGGCAGTGCGCGCTGGAGGGAAACAGCACCCGCGGAATGAGGACCGCCCCCTGGTGTTCGCTCTGAGGGAGGCCCGCAACTCAAACCGGACGGTTCGAAGCCGGCCGATGGATTGAATTTGAGGAACCTCCGGGTATCTCGTGAACTTCTCGTGAGCTCAGGATGCTTTCCGCAAAGGCGGAATTGGAATAGGCGGTTTCGGCGGCAGGCGAACCAACCTTCGCCCGGACTTCAATTCGTGCTCCCTGAGCACAACGGCCAACTTGTCGAGGTCGTAGTCGCATGCCTCGACGATGGCCTCGCGAGCCGCGCGAACTTCGTCCACGATGGGGTCTGAGAATTTCATAGCACCTCCTCTACCAACTCAACCGGCGTACAAATGACGGGTGGTTCGAAGCCGGCGGAACGACAGATCCTCTCAATCTTACTGCGCGTCGTCGCGTTCGCTCAGCTCGATCACCTCGACGGTAGTCCCGAGGACCGTAGCCTCTTGGTATCCTAGTGCGTAGACGCGGGCGCGGCCGCCGGTCTTCGATGACCGGACTCGAGCTACCGACCGCCGCGTGCCGACCCCAACCCACAGAGGCGCCTCCATGTACCTGATCCGCGACATCTTCCAGTGCAAGCCCGGCAAGGCGAAGCTGCTCGCCGAGAAGCTACGGGCGACTTTCGCTTCGACCGAGGAGCACGATGGTTTCCGCAACAGCCGGATTCTGGTGGATGTCGTCGCGCGCTACTGGACGGTGGTCTGGGAGGCCGAGATCGAAAGCCTGGAGCAGTTCGAGCGCCACATGGCCGGCTACGGCGCGCGGCCCGAAGTGCAGGAGGCGATGGCGGGCTATCTCGATTTAGTGGACGGCGGCCATCGGGAGATCTTCCGGATCCTCTGACGGCAGGTCCGCCGACGAATCGTTTCCTTGGATCTCCTGGTCCCGTACCCTGCTCGCGCTCGGTGCCTCCGATCGCGACCTCGCCGAGGTGATCGCAGGCCGTCGAGCTGCGTAAGCTGTCCGCGTTCGAACAGAGCGTAAACCCGAGACGTGACGTTGCCAGCGGCCCGGATCGTTAGGGTGGCGAGGTACCCGTTCACCCCCTTCCCGGTTCGCGATGGCGCCAGCCCCCCCCCCAATTACAGGAGGTTGGGTCAGCCGCCCGCCGCTGCCCGACTTTCTCTCTGCAGTCGTACGCGAAGCGCTTCCACGTACGCTGCGTGCTTTTCGGCGCCCGGGCGGCCGGTTTGGCGCTCGAAATCGACCAGGATCTGCATCTTGTCGATCGCCCGCCTCAAACCGCCAAGCTGCTCGTACGCCAGGCCCAGGTTCCAGGAGGCCCCCGCCTCGCGGTTCCGGTCGCCGATCTCGCGGGCTTTCGCGATCTGCTGTTCAAGATATTCGGACGCGCGGAGGGGCTCGCCGAGCTTGAAATAGCCCTTCCCCAAACTCCCGAGGGTCTCGTACTCGACGCGCCGGTCGCCGAGCTCGTGGGCGATGGCGAGATCCTGCTCGAAGAGCCCGGCCGCGCGGCGGATGTCTCCGAGGCCGAGGTAGGAGAGCCCCAAATTGTGGAGGGCGGTGGCCTCGCCGCTCCGGTCGGGGATCTTCTTTGCGAGCACCAGTTCCTGCTCGTAGAAATCGATCGCATGTTGGGTGTCTTTAAGGCCGGTGTAGGCGTTACCCAGGCTCGCGAGGGCTAGCTCCTCGCCGGCGGGGTCCCCGACCTCGCGCCGGATCGCCAAATCTTGTTGTTCCAGCTCGATCGCGCGCCGGAAGTCGCCGAGATGCTTGTAGGAGATGCCCATGTTGCCCAGGGCATCGGCCTCCTCCAGGCGATCGCCGGCCTCCCGGGCGAGGGCGAGGCCCCGTTGGTAAAACTCGATCGCCCGCCGATCCTCGCCGAGATCATAGTAGGCGAGACCCAGATAGGCCAGAGCGACGCGCTCGGCGCTCCGGTTACCGGTTTCGCGGGCGAACGCGAGCCGCTGATCGTAGAGCTCGATCGCGCGACGGGTGTCTCCGCTATCGCCATAGGCCCCGGCCAGCTCGCCGAGGAGGAGGTCTTCGAGCCGTCGATCCTTGAGCTTCTTGGCCCCTCGGATCCCTGGCTTGAGCCAGACGATTCGCTCGCGCGGGGACAGGCGTTGAGCGAGGATGTCGAGGCCAGCCACGGCAAAGCCGCCGGCGGCGCGGGCGCCGTTCAGGGAAGTTTCCGCGTGGGCCGCGGCGAACGCCTGTCCCGCCAGGATGTTGGCTCGTTCCTGGTCGAAGAGAGCCAGACCTTCGCGGATATGGTCGCCGCCTTGGCGGTACAGACGCTTCGCCTGAAAGAGCATCTTGAGGTAGTACGTCGCGTGAAACACCGCGGTGCAGACCCTCTCATCCTTCGTTTGTCGCGCCGTCGCGAAGGTCCGGATTCGGTCGTTCAGCCGGTAGCGCCCTGCCCTACGGTCGAGCAGACCCCGGTCGACCAGCTCGGCGAGGTCCCGATCCGCTTCTCGCTGTTTGGCCTCCAGGCGCCACACAAACGCGGCGGCCGGCGCGGCGAAATCGGCCGGGAAGACGGAGAGCGCCCGAAAGTGCGCTTGAAGGGGAGCCGGGAGACGGGCGTATGCGGGGCCGAGGGTGAGCTCCCCGAGAGCGGCCGGTGCGTAGTGGAAGACCGCGAGGTAACCGAGAGCCGCGAGCGCCAGGATGCCGAGCAGCACGAGTCCGATTCTCTTGGGCGCCATGCTGCGTATTTTTGCAGAAGTCGCTACGATATGGGAGCCCCCGGGGCGGCCGGGTTTCCGGACGGTTCGCGATCTATGGTCGTCACCGTCCCGGTGCTCCGAACGCTAGAACCACTGCGGCGAGCACAAGACCCGTTGCGCGGATTCCGGGGACCGCTTCGCAGAGTGCCGGAAGCGGCTCCTAGCGTTCCGGAACCCGGTCCGAGCGTTCGCGGCGCGCTCCGTAGGTGTCGCGTTCCGGAGCGTAGCGTTCGAAAATCGGGTGCTTGCGTTTGTGCACCGGTGCGTAGCGTTCGCGCACCACTGCATTGCGTTCGGCAACCGGAGCGGCGCGTTCGCGAAGTCCCTCGGGGTGTTCGGCTACCGCGTCGGGGTTTCCGCGAACCCGGTCCGGGTGTTTGCGAGGCGGTTCCGGGAGGCTCGGCAGGCGATCGTAGCGTTCGGAATCCGGATCCGGGGCTCGGGCTCGGAGGGCGGCGCGTTGCGCGACAGCACCTACCCTCCGTCGTACCGGCCCCGCGAACTTCAGTCCCTCTACGCCCGCGACAGGTACTTATTCTCGCGGGTGTCGATGATGATCTTGACCCCCGGCTCGATGAACGGCGGCACGTTGACTACGAGGCCGGTCTCCATCTTCGCCGGTTTGTAGGACGAGCTGGCGGTCGCCCCCTTCATGCCCGGCTCGGTCTCGACCACTTCGAGGACCACGGTGTTCGGCAGCTCGATGCCGACCGGGTTCTCTTCGTAGAAATCGACTTGGAGCACGGTGTTCGGCAGCAGGTAGAGCATCGAGTCGCCGAGCGTCTCGTCGTCGAGCGTGATCTGCTCGTAGGTCTCCTGGTTCATGAAGTGGTGACCCGAGCCGTCGGAGTAGAGATACTCCATCTGGTTCGTGTCGAGGATCGCGCGCTCGACTTTTTCGGTCGAGCCGAAGCGATGCTCGAAGCTGTTGCCGGTCTTCAAACCCCGCATCTTGGCCTGGACGAAACCGCGCCAGTTGCCGGGGGTGACGTGCTGGACGCTCATGATGCGGCAGATGTTTCCTTCGAACAGGATGCACATGCCGACGCGCATTTGGGTGGCTGGAATCAAAGCTCTCTCCGTTCAGGGTCCTTCAAGCCTTCTTCATTCGTCGTTCGAGATTCCAGATTCCAGATTCTCGATTCGTCATTCCTCTTCTTCATGCTTCTTGTTTCGGTTCGCCTCGGCGACGATCTTGTCCTGGACCAGGCGCGGGACCTCTTCGTAGTGCGAGAACTCCATGTGGAAGCTCGCGCGCCCTTGGGTCATCGAGCGTAGCGCCGGGGCGTAGTTGAGCATCTCGGACATCGGCACCTGGGCCTTGATCATTTGGCCGGAGGAGGTCGTCTCCATCCCCGAGGGCCGGCCGCGGCGGTGCGACAGGTCGCCCATGATGTCGCCGGTGAAATCGTCCGGGGTGTCGATGTCGACCTTCATGATCGGCTCGGTGAGCGTCACGCCCGCCTTGGCGAGCGCGTCCTTCAGGCCGAGCGAGCCCGCGATCTTGAACGCCAGCTCGGAGGAGTCGACGTCGTGGTACTGGCCGTCGAGCAGGCGGACGCGGAAATCGACCACCGGGTAGCCCGCGAGGTAACCGCGGCGGCGCGCCTCCTGGATGCCTTTTTCGACGGCCGGCCGATAGTTCTGCGGGATCGCGCCGCCGAAGATCTCGTCGACGAACGCGAAATCCTCGCCGCGCCCCATCGGCTCGATCTTGATCTTACAGTCGGCGAACTGGCCGCGACCGCCGCTCTGTTTCTTGTGTCGCCCGTGACCGTCCGCCGGCTTGGTGATCGTCTCGCGGTAGGGCACTTTCGGCGGATGGAGGTTGACCTCCACGTGATAGCGGTTTTTGAGCTTGGCGACTGCGATCTCGATGTGCAGCTGGCCGGTGCCGGAGAGCAGAATCTCGTGGGTCTCCGGGTCGCGGCTGGAGCGCAGCGTCAGATCCTCGTCCATCAGGCGGTGGAGCGCGTCGCCGATCTTCTCGTCGTCCCCCTTCGACTTGGGCTCGATCGCGAAGCTCATCGCGGGCTCGGGGACCGTGATCCAGTCGAGCGCGAGCGTCTTGTCCTTCGCGCCCGGCGCGAGCAGCGTGTCTCCCGTCGCGGTGGTCTTGAGCTTCGCCACCCCGCCGATGTCGCCCGCGATCAGACGCGGCACGTGGGTGCCCTGCTTGCCCTGGAGCACCATCAGGTGGCCGACCTTCTCGGTCTCGCCCGAGTGGGAATTCCAGGCCGCGGCGTCGGCCGGCAGGGTGCCGGACATGACGCGCAGGATCGAGATCTTGCCGGTGAACGGATCGGAGAGTGTCTTGAACACCAGCGCCGCGAGCGGCGCCGCGGCGTCGCTTTCGAGCTCGACGTGCTCCGAGTGTTCGCGGCCGGACGCCGAGAAATGCCGGCCGACGGGAGAGGGGAAGAAATCGACCACCGCGTCGAGCAGGGCGGAGGAGCCGATGCCGTGGCCTGGCGCGCCGAGAAATACGGGAAACAGCTGGCGGTGGGCGATCGCCAAGCGGATTCCCTTCTCGAGGTTCTCCTGGGAGAGCGTGCCCTGTTCGAAGAAGCCCATCATCAGCTCGTCGTCGGTCTCGGCGACCGTTTCGACCAGCACCGCCCGGGCGGCTTGCGCCTCTTCGAGCAACTCGGCCGGAATCTCGCTCGGCTCGGCCTTGCCGTTGCCGTCCTTGGCGTAGCGGTACGCCTTCAGCCGCACCAGGTCGATCACGCCGGAAAATCCCGCCTCTTTGCCGATCGGCAGCTGGATCGGCAAGACGGCGCGGCCGAACGCCTTCTGCAGGCTGGCGAGCGCGCGATCGAGGTCGGCGCGCTCGCGGTCCATCTTCGCGAGATGGATCGCGACCGGCAGCTCCCCTTCCGCCGCGGCCTGCCAGACCTTCTCGGTGTTGACCTCGACGCCGGCCACCCCGTTCACGCACAGGAGCACGGCGTCGGCGGCGCGCAGGCCGGCGCGGGTGTCGGTGAAGAAGATGCCGTAGCCGGGGCAGTCGATGAGGTTGACCTTGTGCCCGCGCCAGGGGACGAACGAGGTCGAGATTCCGATCGAGATGCCGCGCTCGATCTCTTCCTTGTCGAAGTCGGTCAGCGTATTGCCGTCCTCGACGCGGTTCAGCCGGGTGGTGATTCCCCCGGTGAAGGCGAGCGCGCTCGCGAGGGTCGTCTTGCCGGTGTCGTTGTGACCCGCCAAAGCGAGGTTGCGAATCTTGTCGGAGCTGTCGACCTGCATCCCGGGTGCCTCCTTGGCAATCAGATGAATCGCGGTGCAAAGCGCGGATCGGATGGCTGGTGCATTCGCGGCTGAAATCGAGGCTGCGGATGATAGCACAGAGGTTCCGGCCGAATGAGTTAAATGGCCTGTTCGGAGAGGTTTAGGCGCGGACTTCCGGGCCGCCCGGGGGCTTGCCGGCGGGCTTCCTGCGCGCGCGTAGGAAGCTGCTACAATCCCTGCTTCCCCAACGAGGCGAACAACGCGGCGATGCCCCTACCTTCAAACCACCTCGGGCGTTACGAGCTCCGCGAGGAGCTCGGCAAAGGGGCCATGGGCATCGTCTACCTGGCGCGCGATCCGCTGATCGGGCGGCTGGTGGCCTTGAAAACGTTCCGCCTCGGCTTTTCGGTCGGCGACCGCGACATCGACCAGTTCCGCGCCCGGTTCATCCGCGAGGCGCAGAGCGCCGGCATCCTGTCGCACCCCGGCATCGTCACCATCCACGACGTGGTCGAGCGGAGCGAAGAGGGGCTCGCCTTCATCGCCATGGAATACGTCCGCGGCACCAACTTGAAGGTGCTGCTTCAGGGCGACGCGCCGATGGAGCTGGCGTTCGTGGCCGACGTCATCGCCCAGATCGCCGCCGCGCTCGATTACGCGCACGCCCACGGCGTGATCCACCGCGACGTCAAGCCGGCGAACGTGATCTTGACCGGCGACGGCAAGGTGAAGATCACCGATTTCGGCATCGCGCGGCTCGACAGCTCGAATCTGACCCAGGAAGGGCAGATGCTCGGGACTCCGAACTACATGGCGCCCGAGCAGGTGATGGGCAAGGAGATCGACCACCGCGCCGACCTTTTCTCGCTCGGCGTCGTGCTCTACGAGATGCTCACGGGGCACAAGCCGTTCGCGGGCGAGAACCTGACGCAGGTCTCGCACCGGATCGTCTACGAGCCGTTCACCCCGCCCGAGAAATACGTGCGCGATCTGCCGCCCGCGCTGCGCGCCGTGCTGGAAAAGTCGTTGGAAAAGAGCGCCGACCGGCGCTACTCGACGGCCGGCGAGCTCGCCCGCGACCTTTCGGCCGCGGTCGCCGGACGCAACCGGATGGCCCACCGGGATCTGAACGAAACGCAGAGCGTCGACGCCCTCCCGCCCGCGCTGCTGGTGCCGGATCTTCCGCCTCCTCCACCGCTGCCGCCCCTGGCGGCCACCGAGCCGCTGTTCGTGGCGCCGGAAACCGGCTCCTCGGCCGCGGCGCTGCACGAGACGATGGTGACGCCCCAGGCGACCGCGGAGTTTCCGCCCCATGCGCTCGCGCCGCCGACCCCGGCGGCCGTTCCCGCTCCGCCTGCCGAGGCGAGTTTCGCCGTTTCGCCGGTTGCCGCGGCTCCGATCGCTCCGGCGGCGGCCCCTCTGCCTGCCGAACCCGACCTGAGCATCCTGGAGCCGCCGCTTCTGCCGGACCCCCTCCCTCCAATCACCCCGGTCGCTCCGACCCTGCCGACCCCGCCGGTCCAGCCCGCCGCTTCGACCGCGGCCAGCCGGCCGGCCGGCCCCGGAAGGAGCTCCAACTTCGGGCGTTGGCTTCTTCTGGCCGCCGGGACTCTGGCGGTCGCGGGTGTTGCCGCGGCGGCGTTCCTGCTCACCTTGTCGTGGGTCGGCACCCCCCTTTCGCGCTCGCTCGCGCCGGAGCTTCAGGCGGTGCAGCGCGACGTGATCCGCCTGCGCCAGGAGGGGCTGCAACGGCTCGCGGCGGGCGACGCGGCGGGCGCGGCGATGGCGCTCGCGCGCGCCGAGCAACTCGCCCCGGAGCACGTCGGCCTGCGCGACCTGCGCCAGAAAGCGGCGGCTCAGGCCCTTGCCTTCGCCGGGGCCGCCGGCCGCACGGCAGAGGTTCAAGAAGGGCTCGCGGCGGCTCAAGCGGCGCTCGCGGAAAAGCGCTACGACGAGGCGGCGATCGCGGCGCTCGGCATCCTGTCTCGCCAGCCGGACAACGCGGCGGCGAGAGCCATCCTCGCTTCGGTGGAGCAAGCCAAGAGCCTGAGCGCGCCGCCGGCCGGGCGGCTCGGTCGCCTGCCCGGCGCCCACCGGCCGGCCGACGCCCAAACCGGGACGACGGAGAGCCCGGTCGAGGCGATCCGAGCGGAGACCGCGCCCGTGGCGGAATCGGCGACCGGGGACGCGGTGCTCAACATCTCGTTCACCACCGAGATGGCGGAAGGGGTCGTGATGGTCTATCTCGACAGCCGCCAGCTCCTGCGCGAGACGTTCCGCTACAAGACCGGCGGCTTCCTGCGCTCCCGCGCGACCGGCGGCAGCTTCGAGCGCCAACGCACTCTGGCCGCCGGCACGACAGGCCAACTCAAGGTCTACGTAACGCCCGCGGACAAACCCGCGCAGGTCAAGCAGTTTCAGGCCAACTTTCCCGGCGGTACCACCCGCCGGCTGGTGATCGACCTGCCTGCCTCAGGCGCGGCGAACGTGCAACTGCAATAGCTCGCCGTGCCTGGCCCTACCCGCCGCCGCCGTTGACGAAACGCATCAGCGGGTTCAAATACCCCGAAAGCAACCGTTCGATCTGCGGGAAGCGCGTGGCGACCAGGCCGAGCAACGGCAGGACGCCGTAGGTGAGCACGCTTTGGACGAAGCTGCGGTCGAGGTCCACCTCGCCCGCCGTCGAGCCGCCGATCGCCGACAGCGTCGGATTGCGGTCCATGTGGACGAAGGTCCAGATCGTCGCGAGGACCGCGACCGCCAGAGCGCTCCAGATCGCCAGAAACAGCACCCGCTTGGGCTGCATCTCGTAGGTCGAGATCGCGAGCAAGAGCAGGAACCCGGGCAGCAGGGCGCCGAGCAGGCTGCTGCGCAGATGGGCGAAGACCGTCCGCACGTAGGAGATCAGGCGAACCGCCGCGAAGTCCTGGCAGGGACCGGGAGTGAGCCAGCTCTTCGCCTTGGCGAGCGTGGCGGCGAAGTGCGTCTGCAAAGCTTGACGTCCGGCGGCCTCCGCCTTGGGATCGCCGATGCGGTGCCCTTCGAGCGCGTCGGCGAGCAGCCGGCGAAGCTCGACGGAATCGGGCGCGCCTTCAATTGCGCCGAGCTTGGCGATCGACAGCTCGGTCATCTTGAACGGCGGAATCACCCAGGCGAACGATTTCATCGGTCGCCACTCGACCTCCGGCGCGAGCTTCTTGAACGTCGGACAGAGGTCGAGCGTCTCGATCCGGTCGAGCAATCCGGACAGCTCGGCCCAGAGCCGGAGGAAGCGTTGGAAAGAAATCAGCGCCAGGACGAACAGTCCGATCGCGAGGCCGACGAAGACCTGGCCGTACGCGCGCGCCTCGGCGACCGGTTGGATGAACTTGAGCAGGTAGACCCCGGCGCCCAGCGCCGGCAGGGCGATCACCGCCCAGAACGGCCAGGTAGGGGAGGATTCCATCATCCGCCGCTCCAGCCGCTCCG
Organism: Thermoanaerobaculia bacterium; assembly: GCA_035995205.1. GTDB lineage: Bacteria > Acidobacteriota > Thermoanaerobaculia > Multivoradales > UBA5704 > DASYKS01. The sequence goes on along the minus strand of DASYKS010000057.1, from coordinate 73,378 downwards.
CGATCTTGCGGCAGCCGGGGAGGATCGGATCTTCAGGGCGCAGGGCCGGGATCGGAAACGTAGAGCCCTGGAACGCCACCAGGGTTCGCCGTTTCATCTCGAGGATCGCCCAGAGGAAATATCCGCCGCCGAGCCAGGAGAGCGAGACGATCGGCGAGAGCCCGCCGGTGAACTTGCGGGCTCGGAAGTGGAAAAGCTCGATCCCGCCCGGCATCCAGGTATGGAGCAGCGGCTCGGCAAGCAGGCCCCCGGCGGCGACGGTGAAGCAGACGATCGCGATCCAGCGCAGAGACGTGGCGAGCCGCGGCAGTTGCGGCGCGCGTAGCCGGTCGCGCAGCAGAAACGCCATGAGCCCGAGGAACGCGAACAGGGAGCCGACCGCCAAAGCCCGGTGGGTCATTGCCTCCTGCTGTTCCCAGCTCCGGCCGAACGCCCAGAGCGGCAGGCCGCCGACTACCTGGAGCACGCCCCAGGCGATCAGGATCGCCGAGAGCGCGAGCAGGAAGGGAAAGCGGTCGCGCAGGCCGGGCGGAAGGTCCGTGATCTGGCGCAGGGGGCGCGCGACGCGGACGAGCACGACCGACAGCACGATCAGGGCAAGCAGGCAGGTGAGGGTCAACGCGTTCGCTTTGGAACCCACGCCGCGCTCGGCTCCCGTCTTCTCGGGAGGCAGCGGCAGCCGGGCGAGCGGCCAGATCGAGCCATTGCCGATCGCGGAGACCCAGGCGTGCGGAGGTTCGAGCCGCGCCGGTCCCTCGACCGCCGGGTATTCCGCATCGGCGCGCAGGGCCGTGATCGCATGCACGACCCCTTCATGAAGCTCGCTCTGGAACTGGCGGACGTCCGGCGCCTTGGGCTCCGGCGACCTCGGTTCGAGCCAGGGGAGGCCGCGGGTGAAAAGCGCCGACGACGACAGGATGATCGCGCCGTCGAGCGCGTCGCGATGCTGCGGGTGGGCGAGCAGGAGATCGCTGTCGAGCAGGAAGAGCTGGGTGTCCGGGCAGATCTCGCGCACCCGCTCGGCGAGGAAGATCCGATCCCGCGTGTCCGTCGCGACCAGGCCGAGATAGCCCTGGCCCTGGCCGCAGAGCGCGGCGAGGAGGTTCGACAGCGCCATGTCCTTGGTCGGGGTGGTCAAGCGCGAGAACTCGGGCACGACGTCCACCGGGCGGCTCTCGTCGGCGAGGCTGATCGCGAGCGTCGAAGGGCCGGGCCGCGGCGTGTCCTTGCTCTCGGTGCGCCCCCGCGCGGCATCCTCCGAGGCTTTGCGCAGGCCGGACAGGCCGCTCGGGAACTTGAGCACCAGCGAGCCGTCGTCGGAGTCCGCGCCTTGCCCGTAGCCGGTGTCGGCTTCACTGAGCATGGCGATGCGCTCGCGGTTCCACCCCAACTGTTCGATCAGATAGTCCTGCCCTTGCTTGAGGAGGGTCCCGTCGTCCATCACCGTGCGGAAGAAACGGACGCCCCGGTCGCAGCCGAAAGCGCACAGGTCGAGCTTGGGTGAGGTCGCCGAGCCGCTGACCAGCCAAACTTCGGGGAAGCCCGGCCGGTACCAGGCATCGAAGGCCAGCCGGAGCGACTCGCGCGAGCCCGAGAACGACGGTCCGAGGATGCGGATTCGCTTGCCCTCTCCCGCCTCGGCAAAACCACGCGCGGTCTCCAGGGCGAGAGCGAAGGCGCGTTTGTGGACCCCCTGTTTCGCCGTTTCGCCGACCAGGAAGACGATCGCCAGACGGCCGTTTCCCGGCCGTCCGGGACGGCGAAAAATGAGCATGCCCGGTTGCGATCGATAGGCCGGGTCGGGCTTCTTCGCCTCCTCCGCGGTCCAGGGGAGCGCGATCCGGTCGAGCAGGAAATCCGCCTCCGCGAATCCTTCCTGAATCCCCGCGAGCACCTGATCGAAACGGGCGGGGAGAAACGAGTCGAGCGGATCGGGGACGAGCGCGAGATAGACGTCCGGCGGCCGGTATTGAGCCAGCTTGGCGATCGCCACCAGGTCCGCGGGCCGTCCCGAGCTCGCCGTCCGTCCGAAATAGGCTTCGATCTGCTCGCGCAACGCGGGCCATTCCACCGCGACCTTCTCGGCTTCGGAGGCCGAGGGCTGAGGCGCCGGACCGGCCGGTTTCTCCGCGCGGTTCGCGGCCGCTGCGTTATTCGGGGAATTGACGCCGCCCGAAGAGCCCCCCACCTGCCAGCCGAGTAGGGCGAGGACGAGGACCATCCACGGCATTCCGGTTCGATTCACGGCCATCTCCTGGGACGAGAAGGTTTGCGCCAGTTACGATGGGCGCCACAGGCGCCCAGGATGTTTCAGCCAGTTCTGTGAGACGGACGCAGCGACGTGAGACCGCACGTGAATCTTGTTTCGAGCAAGATCTTGATAGCGGCGGCGATGAACTAAGCGATATACCTGGGGCGGACCGACTCACTTCCAAGGAGACCGCCCATGAAGAAGCTCACCGCCCTCGCGCTGTTCGCCCTCGTCGCCCTGATGTCCGCCCCGCTCGCCGCCGCCGAGGCTCCCGCGGCCCCGGTTGAAGCTGCCGCGGTGGCGACAAATGCCACGCCGGTCGTGAGCGCGGCTCCCGCCTTGCCGGGCGCGCTGCCGTTTACGCCGGTCAACCTGTCGTGCAGCGGGATCTGTTTCTCCGAATACAACTCCTGCAAGCTCGATTGCCGCTTCTTCCCCTACACCGGCTGTGCGAACGACTGTTGGATGGAATACCAGGCCTGCCTCGGCGGCTGCTGAGGTTTTCGATCCGCCCGGGTTGCGACTCAGGCCGTGTCGCAACCCAGGCCTTCAGCCTGGGCTAACGTGACGCGGCCCTTCAGGCCGCACGCAACGTGCCGGAGTCTTTGTATTTAGGCCTGAAACACCCGGAACCACCGTTCGAAGAGCTTCTTCACCCCAGGAGTCAGCTTGGTCCGGCGCCAGGCGTCGGCGGCTTTTTTGATCACTTCGCCTTGGGTGGGGTAGGGGTGGATCACGCTCGCGATCTTGCCCAGGCCGATCTTGTGGGTGATCGCAAGGCAGAGCTCGCCGAGCATGTCGCCCGCGTGCTCGGCGACCAGGGTCGCGCCGAGGATTTTGTCGGTGCCTTTTTTGAGATGGATGCGGAGAAAGCCTTCGTCCTCGCCGTCGAGGATCGCGCGGTCGACCGTGCTCATCTGGATCGTCAAGGTGTCGACTTCGAGCCCTTTCTCTTTCGCGTCCTTCTCGTACATCCCGACGTGGGCGATCTCGGGGGTCGTATAGGTCGCCCAGGGGATGGTGAGAGCGCTCGCCTTGCCGCGGCCGAAGAAGAGGGCGTTCTGGATCACGATCCGCGCCTGGGCGTCCGCGATGTGGGTGAATTGGAAACGGGAACAGACGTCGCCGCAGGCGAAGATCTTCGGGTTGCTGGTGCGCAGCTGATCGCTCACCTCGACGCCGGTTTTGCCGTACTTGACCCCCGCGGCTTCGAGCCCGAGACCCTCGACGTTCGGTGCCCGGCCCGCGGCGACCAGGACATGATCGACCGTCAGCTCTTTTTTCGCCCCGCCGGCCGCCTCGAACGCGACCACCGTTTCCTCCCCTCGCCTCGTGACGCTCTGGATCTTGGCGTGGAATTCAAGCTTCACGCCGTGCGCGATCATCGCCTTCTGAACGATCTCGGCGGCGTCCGAATCTTCGCGGATCAGCAGGTGCCCGTCCTTGTCGAGCAGCGTCACTTCGCTCCCCAGCCGGGTGAACGCCTGGGCCATCTCGCAGCCGATCGGGCCGCCGCCGATCACCGCCAGCCGCTTCGGCAGCTCGGTCAGCTCGAAGAGCGTCTCGTTGGTGAGGTAGCCCGCCTCGGCGAGGCCGGGGATCGGCGGCGCGATCGCGCGCCCTCCCGTGGCGATCACGCCGTTGCGGAAACGTAGCGTTTGGCCCCCGACCTCGACGGCGTTCGGGCCGGTGAATTTGCCGTCGCCGAGGAAGACGTCGATGCCCAGGCTGGTGAACCGCTCGACGCTGTCGTGAAACGCGATCCCGGCGCGCAGGCGGCGCATCCGCTCCATCGCGTAACCGAAATCTCCGTCTCCGGACGCCGCCGGGCCGCCGAACCGCTCGCGGCTTTCGCGCGCGGCGGCCCAAGAGCGAGCCGCGCTGATCACCCCTTTGGACGGGACGCAGCCGACGTTCAGGCAATCGCCTCCCATCAGGTTGCGCTCGATCAGGGCGACCTTCGCGCCCAGCCCCGCTGAGCCCGCGGCGGAGACCAGGCCGGCGGTGCCGGCGCCCACCACGACCAGGTGGTAGCGATCCTTCGGGGTCGGATTCGTCCAGCTCGACGGATGGACGTAGCCGAGCAGCTTCGTGTTGTGCTCGTCCTGCGGTTCGATCAAGGCGCGGGCTTCGTTCATGAGCGGGCCTTGTCCTCCGGGGCCTGGGGATCATCGAGCTGGGTTTTGAGCGCCTTGTTCGCCAGACGCGTGATGAAAGTCGTGACGATGAGGGTGGCGAGCAGGCCCAGTCCATAAATCCACTTCGTGGCGCCCTGGCCGCCTCCCGCCTCGCCGCTCGCGACCTTCGCCAGGGTGCCAGCCGCCGTGCCGTAGTACACGTAGAGGATCGTCCCCGGGATCATCGCGAAGCAGGCGAGCAGATAGTCGACGAACCGGACCTTGGTGAGACCGAGCGCATAGTTCAGCAGGTTGAACGGAAAGAACGGCGACAGACGGAGCAGCGAGACGATCTTCAACCCCTCTTTCGAGACCGCGCGATCGATCGCCGCGAACTTCGGGTTGCCCGCGATCTTCTTCTCGATCGCCCGGCGCGCGCCGTACCGTGCGATCAGGAACGCGAGCGAGGCGCCGACCGTGGCGCCGACGAAAGTGTAGAGGGCGCCTTTGACCAGGCCGAAGATGACACCCGCCGCGAGCGTGAGCAGAAAGGCGGGAGCGAACGCGACGGTTGCCGCGATATAGCCGAGGATGAAGACGAGCGGACCCCAAGCCCCGAGGTTCTGCACCCACTCGGCAAACCGGAGCACCGCGCCGCTCAACTGCTTGCCGCCGAGCACGAGACCCGCGATCGCGGCAAGCGCCACGACGATGAGCAGAAGGGTCTTGGCGCGGGATTTCGCCGCCGGCGGGGTTGGCGCGGGCGGCGCGGATGAGACGTTCATGGGGTTCCCCCTCCCGAAGGCGGACGTTCGCCTTCCTGCTCGCCTACGATCGCACGCCGATTCTGGATCGAGATCCTATCGCGGTGTCGTCGGAGGAGTCTGTGCCGCGGGCGGCCGATCGGTTTCAGGGTAACTACTTCCGCCTTGGGTGTGCTCGTCCTGGGACCGCCGGCGTCTCGCCGGCCCGGGCGCCGAGCGGCTTCGGGCGCTGAAGCGCAGGGCGGTGGCTGATCTACCGAAAAACGCTGCCGGACGATCACCCCTGGTGTTCGGGGCGGAGCAGATCCAAGACGGTTTTGACCGGAGCGAACGTGGAGTTCGGGACTTCGACGAAGACCGTGTTCCAGCCCGCCATCGCGCCGTTCCAGAGGCCGGGGCGTTCGAGCCCGAGGAGCGGCCGGCCGCCGTGCGATTTCTCGGTAACGAACACGGCGCTCGGGTCGACGAAGAGGAGCGGATCGAGCCGCCGGCCGCCGATTCGCAGGGCGCAGACGAGATCGACCGGGTTGAAATGGGTGGCCGCGGCGAGCAAGTCGGCACGTCTCTCGGGATCGAGCTGGCTTGCCTCCACGAGCTGCGGGGTCGTTGCGCCCTCTTCACCTGCCACCCAGAACGGGCCGCCGCCCGGCTCGCCGGTGTTTTCGACCACGCCGCAGACCCGGAGCGGCCGGTCGAGCGCGGCGATCAACGCCTGCCGCCGCTCTTCGTTCGTGGCCGGTCCTGCGGTCGACGAAGGGAACGGGGAGCGCCCGAACTCGTCGGTCAGGAAGCGTTCGGCGGCGCGCAGCTGATCTTCCTCGGGAGCCGGCCGTTCGAGCGCCCGGCGCAGATCGCCTGCCCGCTCGGAAAGACCGGCCGCGAGCCCGAGCAGCACCCGCTTCCAGGTCAGCACCTCGGGCGGGCCGCCGCCGGGCAGGACGTTGTCGACGTTCTTGATCAGCACCAGGTCGGCGCCCTGGCTCGCGAGCTCGGCCAGGTTCTCGATCAGCGCGCCATGCCCCCCGGGACGAAACAGCAGGGCGCCGTCCTCGGTGCGGAAGGGCTCGCCGGTCGAAAGGTCGAGCGCGAGCGTGTCGGTCCGCGGGTGCTGGATCGAGAAACCGACTTCGAACCGGGCGCCGAGCTGGGCGGCAAGGCGCGGCGCCAGCTCGTCGAGTAGCGCCCGGAACCGCGGCTCGTGCTCGGGCGCCACGGTGAAATGAAGCCGGCAAACGCCCGCGGCGTCGCGGATCAAGGCGGCCGCTTCGCGCAGGTGCTCCTCGAACGGCGTGCGCCCGGCGGCCTCGGCGCGGTGGAATGGGATCAGCCCTTTGGGCATCTCCGCGAAACCGAGGCCTGAGGAGTGGAGCAGGGAGCGGAGAATCTCGCGGCTCCGGCCGGCTTGGCGAAGGTCTGCCAGGTCGTGCCCTTCCGCCGCGAGCGCCGCGGCCAGCGCTTCGGCGAACGGCAGGCGGTGAAGCTCGGCGAGCAGGCGGGCGGTCTCCGCCGACGGCTCGACGTCGTCGGCATCCGGACTCGCGTCGAGGTCGGCGGCCAAAGCTTGGAACATCCGGCTCGCGGCGCCCGAGGCGGGGACCAACTTCGAGACGCGTCCCTCCCGCGCGACCGACTCCGCGCGATGGATCAGCTCCGCGATTTCGGTCTCATCGATCCGCCGGATGCCGTCTCCTACGCAACAGGGTCGGAGCACGCGAGCCGGATGGGGAGGGTGTCGCAGCAGCGCGAGCTGGCGCTCGGCTTCGGCGACTGAAATGCCGCGGGCGCGGAGCTGCGCCAGATCTTCGGTAGAAAAGTCGATCATCCTCTTGGATCGTCAGACGAGCCGGTCACGAATCTCCGCCAGCCGTGGCGCGACCGCATCTTTTGGCGACAGAAGCGGATCGCCGTCGAGCGGCCATTCGATGCCGATCTCGGGATCGTTCCAGAGGATGCCGATCTCGTCGTCGCGCCGGTAGAGCGTGGTGCATTTGTAGAGCACGTCGGCGGTCTCGGAGAGAACCAGGAAGCCATGGGCGAAGCCGGGGGGCACCCAAAGCTGGAGCCGATTCTCGGCCGACAGGGTCGCGCCGACCCAACGGCCGAACGTTTCGGAGCCGGGGCGGATGTCCACCGCGACGTCGAAGATCTCGCCGATGAGCGTGCGCACCAGCTTGCCTTGCGGCTGGAGCCGCTGGGCGTGCAGGCCGCGCAGGGTGCCGCGGATCGAGTGCGATTGATTGTCCTGGACGAACGCTTCGACGATGCCGTTCGCGGCGAATTTCTCGGCGTGGTACGCCTCGAAGAAGAAGCCGCGAGAATCGGGAAAGACGTCCGGCTCGACGAGGATGACCTCGGGGATTTCGGTCGGAGTGAATTTCATCAGGCGAGCCCCAGGCGCTCGCGGCCGTAGCTTGATTGGATCGCGGCGCACCAGTCGCGGTGGGCGAGATACCAGCGGACGGTGGAGAGGAGGCCGGCCTCGAAATCGTGTTGCGGCTGCCAGCCGAGCTCGGTGCGGATCTTGGTCTCGTCGATCGCATAGCGGCGGTCGTGCCCGGGACGGTCGGCGACGAAGGTCTTCAAGTCGAGATAGGAGCCGATTCCGCGTTCCAACAGCGCCGGGTTTTCCGCCGCCGGCCGCTCTGCTTCGAGCGCGGCGCACAGGGCGTCGACGATCTGCAGGTTGGTCCGCTCGCTCCGGCCGCCGAGGTTGTACTTCTCGCCCGGTGTGCCCTTCTCCAGCACGGTGAGCAGACCGCGGCAGTGATCCTCGACGTACAGCCAGTCGCGCACGTTGCTGCCGTCGCCGTAGATCGGGAGCGGCTTGCCTTCGAGCGCGTTCAGGATCATCAGCGGGATCAGCTTTTCGGGGAACTGGTAAGGACCGTAGTTGTTCGAGCAGTTGGTGAGCAGGGTCGGCAGGCCGAACGTCTCGTGGTAGGCGCGCACCAGATGGTCGGCGCCCGCCTTCGAGGCGGCGTAGGGCGAATTCGGCGCGTACGGGGTGGTCTCGGAGAACGCGCCGGAAGGCCCCAAGCTGCCGTAGACCTCGTCGGTCGAAACGTGGAGGAAGCGGAACGCTTCGCGCTCGGCCGGGCTCAGCTCACGGAGAAAAAAGCGCGCGGCGTCGAGCAGCTCGAAACAGCCGGCGACGTTGGTGCGCACGAATGCGCTCGGATCTTCGATCGACCGGTCGACGTGGCTTTCGGCGGCGAAATTGAGCACGGCGGAAGGGCGGTGCTCGGCGAACGCCCGGCGCACCGCCTCGCGGTCGGCGATGTCGCCGAGCACGAAGGCGTAGCGTGGATCACCCGCGAAGTCGGCGAGGTTCTCCGGCCTCCCGGCGTAGGTCAGCTTGTCGAACACGACGATACGGTCCGCCGTTTCGGCGAGCGCGAGCCGGACGAAATTGGCGCCGATGAAGCCGGCACCGCCGGTGACGAAGAGTGTGCGCATCCAGGGGATCCTCTGACCAAGCCCCGGATTCGAGACGGGGCGGAAGGCGGCGGAAGTATAGCCGCTAAAGACGCCGGGGTTCGCCGTCGGGGATACCGTAGAATCCGGCCGCCGTTGCGGGACCCGCTACGCCGCCCCTTGGGAGAACACCCTTTGCGCCTCGATCACGCCGCGATTCTCGCCCTCGTCCAAGCGATCACCGAGTTCTTGCCCGTCAGCTCGTCCGGGCACCTGATTCTCCTGCCGAGGCTGCTCGGCTGGGCGGATCAGGGGCTCGAATTCGACATCGCGACCAACACGGGAACGCTGCTCGCGGTGGTCGCCTACTACCGGCGCGAGCTGAAAGATCTGATCGTCGGGTTCTTTACCGGCGCACGGGTCGAAGGGGAGGATTTCGAGCCTCGCCGCCTGGCGCTCCAACTGGCGGTCGGAACGATTCCGGCGGCGGTCGCGGGGCTGCTGTTTCACGATTCGGTCGCGACCGTGGCGCGGAACCCTCTGCTGATCGCGGCGAACGCCGCGTTCTTCGGCCTGTTGATGCTCGCGGCCGACCGGTACGGCCGGCGCGAGCGGGGGATCGCGGATCTGTCGTGGGGGGACGTCGCGATCATCGGCCTCGCCCAGGCGCTCGCGCTCAACCCGGGAACCTCGCGCTCCGGAATCACGATCACCGCCGCGCTCTTCCTCGGCCTCGCCCGCCCCGCCGCGGCGCGCTTCTCATTCCTGCTCTCGATCCCGATCGGCATTCTCGCCGCGGGGCACTCGCTCGCCGGGACGGTGGGGAAGGGAGTGGCTCCCGAGGTCGGCTGGCCCGCGACCCTGGTCGGCATCGCGGTTTCCGCCGTCGCGGGCTACCTGGTGATCGGCTGGCTGCTCGGCTGGCTCCGGCAGCGAAGCTTGACGGTCTTCGGGATCTACCGCCTGCTCCTGGCGCTGGTGATCGCCGGGATGTTCTGGCGCTGACGGCTCGCTCTCTGACGGCCGGTTCGTCGGTTGAGCCCCGCAGCGACTGGCTGCTGCCGAAGGCGCCCGAAGGAGCGAGGAGGCTCAACCGACGAACCGGCCAGCCACCACCGACCAAAAAAAGGAGGAGCGCTTTTGTTTGGCGCTCCTCTTGGGAGGGATGAGAGGAGGATCTTGCCTCCCCGCAGGTGTATCGTGGCAGACCAATAGCCAGTTGTCAATATGCAAAAGCTGGCGTCTTGCAGGTTCCTACTTGGCGCCCAGGACCGCTTTCTTGAAATCCGCGCCGGGGGCCGGATCGGCGCCGATCCAGGTCGCGAGGATCGCGTCGGACGTTGCCTTGCCGGCGAGCGTCCCCTTCACTTTGCCGTTGACGGTCAACGTCGTCCCCTTGCCCGGGACGTAGACCAACGCCATTTGGTTCCCCTTCGGGATTTCTTCCATCCAGGTGCAGAGGGTCTTGAAGTCCTTGCTCACCTGCGCCGAAGCGTTCGGAGTATTTTGCTCCAGGCCTTCGTTCCAGGCGTCGCACATCTGTTCCTTCGAGACGCCGTAGAGGAAATGGAACAGGGTTTCGCGCGCGGTGTCGGCGGCGAGGATCTTGGCCGCGTTGCTCTCCTTGGCCTGCAGGTAGAGCGCGCCGACGTAGACCTTGATGATGAATTTGGTCCGGAGGCCCGCTCCGTTCAGCACCAGCGCCGTGCCCTCGGCGTCGGCCTTGTCGGGCACGGTGACGCCGGCGACGGTCGCGGCGTGCGCCGGGGTGGGCAGCAGGGAAAGAGTAAGGATGAGCGCGAGACAGGCTACGGTGAGCTTCCGCATCGTCGACCTCCACTAGTTTCAAGGGGATGGATGATCCCGGCGCCGGAGCACCGATTCGCTCGGAGTGTAGCAGGCCGGCGGCGACCCGCCGCGCAACCTCGTGCCACGCCTTGCCGTAACACTCGCGTGAGGAGCGAACCGGATGCCGGGCCTACCTGATGCGTCGGCGGACGTCCGCCCGGGCGGCGCCGCGGGTTTGGTTCCTTCGGACGCCGACCTCGCCGCCCGCGCTCTCACCGGCTCGGAGCGGGCGTTTCACGATCTGGTACGGCGGTACGAACGGCCGATCTTCAGCTTGATCGTGCGCATGATCCACGACGCCACGGTCGCCGAGGACATCGCCCAGGAGACCTTCCTGAAGGCGTATCGCCGGCTCGACACCTACGATCCGACCCGCAAATTTTCCAGCTGGCTGTTCAAGATCGCCCACAACGCGACCCTCGACCACCTGCGCCGGCCGAGCCTCGACACCCTGCCGCTCGAAGCGCACGGCGACGACGAGGCGGGCTTCGCCGCGGTGCTGGCCGACGAGAAGACCGAAAGCCCGGAGGCGGGCGTCGGCCGCTACGACCTCGCGCGCGCCCTGGACCGCGGCCTGCGCGGCTTGCGCGCGGACTATTCCGAGGTTCTGCTGCTGCGCTTCCGCCAGGGACTCTCCTACCAGGAGATCGCGGAGGTCACCGGCCAGCCTCTGGGCACGGTGAAGACCAACATTCACCGCGCACGGAAAGAGCTGGCGGCGTCTTTAAGCGGCCTGGGCTGGCACCTGACCGACTGAGGTGCAGTTCCTGGGAGCGCCAGGCTCCAGCCTGGCTTCTTGCGCTGCGACCTGTACACCGGGCATCTCGTAGGCAAAAGCGGCCAGGCTGGCGCCTGGCGCTCCCAGGGAAAGCAAAGGGCACCTTCGTCGGCCGTCGGTTACAGTAGACCCAGTGGATACGGACCGATCCTCCGCCCTGCCGCACGCCGCGCGAATTCTTCGCCGGATGGCGCTGCTCGAAGCGCCCGCGATCCAGTTGTGGGGGTGGCCGGGGACCGGCAAGAGCGGCATTCTCGCGGCGCTCGCGGGGCAGGCGGGCAGCGTAGGACTCGCCCTGGGCGACACCGCGAGCGCCGCCCGGTGGCAGAGCGCGCTCGCCAGGGTGAAGGAGCAAGGTGCCGTCTGGGCGGTGCTCGCCGCGCCCCCGGCCGCCGCGGCGCTCGACCGCGCCGTCCGCTGGCTGCCGCCGGGGCTCCGGCTGGCGTTTGCCGGAGTCGAGCGTGCCGTCCTGCCGCTACGCACGGCGTACGTCTATCCGCCCGAGCTGCTGCTCGATCCCGCCGAGGTGGGCGAGGTCTGGCGTGCGACGCGAGGCGCCGAGCTGTCTCCCGAGAGCGCGAAGGCGCTCCGCGCGGCGACCGACGGCTGGCTGCGACCCCTGCGCATCTTCGCGTCGTCCGGCCGCGAGTTGCCCGCGGATCTTTCGCCGGAGGTGTTGCTCTCGGCCGAGGCGCTCGGCGGCTTCTTCCGTTCGGAGGTCGCCGCCGCTCTGCCCGCGCTCGATTTCGACCGTTGGGGCGAGGCGGATGAGAGCGCGCTCGTCGCCTCGGGGTTGGCTCTGGGCGACGAGGCGAATCCGCGCCTGCCGCGCCTGCTCGCGGCCTGGCTCGAACGGCGGGCACGAAATTCCGAGGCGCTGCCTCGCGGGCGGCGGGCGGCGGGCTCGGCGGGGCGGCCGCGAGAGGCGTCGGCCGCTCCTGCGAGCGAACCGGCCGGCCCCGGCCGGCCGGCGTTTCGCATCGCGCTGCTCGGCCGGCCGCAGGTCGAGCGCCTGACCGAAGGGGGGCCGGTGGCGATCCGTTTTCCGCTCCGGCGCTCGTTCCAGACCCTTGCGTACCTTTCGACCGCTCCGGAGCTTTCTGCCTCGCGGGACGAGCTGATCGAGGAGATCTGGAGCGGCGAGAGCCCCGCGGACGTGCTGCGGAACTTCCATCCCACCCTGTCGCATCTGCGCCGGGCGCTCGCGGCCGATGCGGAACCGAAAGTGGTGCCGCTGCTGTTTCACGAAGGAATCTACCGCCTGAATCCAGAGATCGACTGGCAGATCGACTGGGTCGAGTTGGGCGTCCTGGTCGAGCGCGCCCGGGCCGAAGTTACCCCGAGACCCGAGGCAGCGGTCGAGTATCTGCGCCGGGCCTGGTCGCTCTACCGCGGCTCGTTTCTCCCCCGGGTCGACGGCGAATGGACCGCGCCGCGCCGCGACCAATCCCAGCGGATCTATCTGGAGCTCTTGCGGGTGCTCGGGGACTTGGAGCTCGCCCTCGGCCGCCAAGAGCCGGCGCTCGACGCCTATCGCGCGCTCCTGGCGGAAGATCCGCTCGAAGAGCGGATCCACGTCGCGGTCATGCGCCTCTACGGCGAGCAGGGGAGGCGCGACCTCGTACGGCGCCAGTACGACCGGCTGTGCAGCCTGCTGCTCGGCGAGCTGGGCCTCGAACCGCTCGATGAGACGACGCGGGAGTTCCACCAGCTGATGGCGTAGAACCATCCTGGGGTGGTTTTGACCCCGGCGAAGCTATCGGACCACAATGCCTAGCCCGTCTTTCCGAGCGTGAGCGAGGAATCTGGGGGTCGGGCGGCCTTAAATCCCTTCGCCGCAACGGGATTTGTGCCACCCTCCCCCAGATTCCTCGCTCACGCTCGGAATGACGGAAAGGGGGCGGTTTCATCGTAGGCCGGCGTCAGCCGGCGGAGAACGAATCGGATGGGCGAACGTAAAGACGTAATCCTCGGAGCCGGTCTCGCGGGCCTCACTGCCGCCTACACCTTGCAGCGCGCGGGGGAGGATCATTGGCAGATCTATGAGCGCGAGGACCGAGTGGGCGGGCTCGCGCGCTCGACCGCGATCGACGGCTATCTGTTCGATTTCGGGCCGCACATCCTGTTCACCATCGACGCCGAAATGGAGGCGCTGATCCGCGACCTGCTGGGCGACAACTTCCACGCCCAGGAGCGGCAGGCGTTCATCTATCACCTGGCTTCCGACCTCTATACTCGCTTTCCGTTCCAGGCCCACCTGTACGGCCTCCCCGTGCCGCTGGTCAAAGAGTGCCTCGTCGGCCTGGTCGACGCGGCGCGCGCCCAGGCGCGGGGGGAGTTTCACCCGACCAACTATGAAGAATGGATGCGCGGCTTTTTCGGCGACGGCATCGCCGAGCGGCTGATGATCCCGTACGCGAAGAAGATCTGGACCGTCGAGCCGAGCACGATGGATTTCAGCTGGATCGGCCGCCGGGTGCCGACCCCCGACTACGAGCGGATCATCGCCGGGGCGCTATCCTCCGACGTGGCCCAGGTCGGGGCGACCTCGAATTTCTGGTACACCAAGAGCGGCGCGATCGAGCCGCTGCCGAAGGCGCTCGGCGCCCGGGTGAAAAACGTCCAGCTCGGACGAACGATGGAGCGGATCGAGCTGCCGGAAAAGCAGGTCGTCTTCGCCGACGGCGAGATCGTACCGTTCGACAACCTGATCTTCTCGCTGCCGCTCTGCTTCCTGCCGCGCTTCATCCCGAACCTGCCCGTGGAGGTCGAGCGCGCTTGCCAGGGGCTTCAATACCAAGGGATCTATTGCATCAACTTGGGGTTAGACCGGCCGAACGTCTCCGACAAGCACTGGGTCTACTTCTACGAAGAGCCGTTCCCGTTCCACCGCCTGTCGTTTCCCGCGACCTTCAGCCCCGATACCGTGCCGCCGGGCAAATCCTCGATCGCGACCGAAGTGGCGTTTTCGAAAGCCCGTCCGCTCGACAAGGACCAAGCGGTCGAACGGACGATTCAAGCTCTACAGCTCGCGAAGATCCTCACCCCCGACGACAAGATCGAGCTGATCCACACGGTCGAGATCCAACCGGCCTACGTGATCTACGACCTCGACCACGCGAAGAACCTGGAAATCATTCGCGCCTATCTCCGCGCCCACGGCATCTGGAACGTCGGCCGCTTCGGCGAGTGGCAGTACCACAACATGGACCACTCCATGCGAAGCGGCAAGAGCGCGGCGGAGGAGATTCTGGCGTCGCGGTAGATCCCCCGGGAGGAGGAGCCCCCTCTGCTATCCTCCCGCCGACTTGACAAGCAAACCCTCGGAGGATTTCCCCGCAGCCGCGCCGGGGATCGGCCTTCCTATTTTCCGATCGTCAATGCAAGGGAAAACGCCATGGCCTCGATGAGCCGCATTTCGACCTCGTGGATCTGGATCGCTCTCTTCCTCGCCGCTTTCGGCGCTTCCACCGCGGGTGCCCAGTGCCCGTCGGCCGCTCCTCCCGCGGGGTGCCAGCCGATCACGGCGCATCCGGTGCCGCCGATCGTTCCGGGCGGAGGCGCGGCGAATCCTCCCGACGTCGTGATCAGCGATTGCCGCACGGTCGCTCCGGGGACCTACTCTTACGGCTACGTCAACGTGGTGAAAGGCGGCACGCTGTACTTCGCCGATCAAGCCGGCGGTACGAACCTCTACGCCAAATCGATCCTGGTCCAGCAGGGCGGCTCGATCCGCGCGGGCGCCTGGTGCCAGCCGTTCGGCACGGGCGGCGGCAAGCTCACGATCGGTCTTTGGGGGGATGATCCCACCAACCAGGCGACCGTTCCATCTTCCGCGGGCATCGTCTGCAAGGACGCCGCGGGACAACCGGCGGATTGCTACGCGAGCGGTCCGCAAAGCCCCGAAGGGAAATACTGCACCGGCGGCAATATCTCCGACCCCTGTTCGAGTCCGACCGGAAGTGCCAATGCGCTGTTCGAAGGGTATAAGCACCCTTGGCAGAAATCCGCTCCGAGCCTCGACCTCCATTTTGACGGCAACACGTTCGGTTTCAAGACCTTCGCGGTGAGCTACGGCGGCAGCGTCGAGCTGTTCGGCAAGAAGGGAGTCGCGGACGCGTTCCGCACCGATCCGGAAGGCGAGAAAGGGCGCCCCCGGATGTGCGCGATTCCCGGCCCGGCGCAGCAGTTCAATCCCCAGGCGTGGGCCAATGGGAGCGGCGCGAGCTGGGCGCGGCTGAATGCCAGCGTGGGGGCCGGCGCCGGCCAGCTCACGCTCGACCGCTCGGTCGATTGGGGTAAGGACGACCAGATCGTGCTCACGACGACCGACTGGCATCCAAGCCATAGCGAGCTGTTGAAGCTCGCAAGCGGCGGAAGCCCGCAGCTGACGCTCGACGGAAAGACGAGCCAGGCGCACCAGGGGCAGATCTTCAAGATCGATCCGAACCAGCTCAGCCACGATCCGGGCAACGCCAACAAATCCGTCGACGTACGCGCGGCCGTGGGGCTGCTCTCGCGCAGCATCACGATCCGTTCGATGGGCGCGGCGTTCGATGCCGGCCGTGGCGTTCCCGCCGATTTTCCGCCGGCTTCGCAGTGCGCGACGAACAAACCGGAGTGCTACTTCGGCGGGCACATCCTGGTACGCCAGGGGTTCGGCCGGTTCCAACTCCAGGGGGTCGAGCTGTACCAGCTGGGGCAAGGCGGGCGGATGGGGCATTACCCGGTCCATTTCCACCTCGACAAAGACACCTCCTACACCAACGCCTTCGTCAAGGACAGCTCGATCTGGGATTCGAACACGCGCTTCGTGGTCCTTCACGGCACCCACGGCGTCGAGATCGCGAGGAACGTCGGGTACCTTTCGATGGGGCACGCGTTCTACCTCGAAGACGGCTCCGAGATCGGCAATGCCTTCTGCTACAACCTCGGCGTCTCGGCCCGCGCGTCGTTGACGGAGTATTTCGCGGCGCAGGAACCGAACAGCCCGACGCGCCGTTTCGTGCCGCCGATTTTGAACGAGGTGGGGGTGAACCATTCCGTCGATCCGAACGCGCCCCTGAAGCGGAGCGACCCCGAGTGTCGGGGCAAGAGGCCCGAAGAGCCATGCCTGGGGCCGCGTACCCTCTACGACCGGCCGACGATCGGCAGCGACGCCACGACCCCGGCCATGTTCTGGATCATGAACGCGGACAACGATTTCGTCGGCAACCTCGCGGTCGGCGTCCACGGCGTCGGCACCTGCTACTGGCCGCTGCATTCCTCCGTGAGCGGTCCGAGCCGGTCTCTGTCGTGGAACCCCGACACGGAGAGCTACGCCAATTTCAACAACGTGACGCGGGTAGCGCCGCTCCGCCGGTTCCGCGGCAATGGCTGCTCGACCGCGGCCTACGCGATCATGATGGAGCGCGGAGCCGGATTCCCCGACGCTTCGCGGCTTCCGGACGAGGCGGGGCTCACGCCGGTGGGCAACCCCTACGGCAAGCCCGACACCGCGACGAATCCGCGCCCCTCGCACGATCGATTCTCGATTCACGACGATCTGCTGCCGCGCCTGACCGCGAATTTCCAGGCGACCCGGAAAGGCTCCGGTAATTGCGTACCGGGTATGCGGGCGGGGGACGCCAACGCCTGCGCCACGACGGTGATCGACCACTTCACCACGTCGTTCAACTGGGCCGAGGTGAACGTCGGCTCGATCTGGCTGCGACCGTTCCACTACCTGTTCTCGAACAGCGCGGTCACCGATCAGCTCTACGGCGGGCTCGGCTTCGTGAGCGGCGGCAGTCCCGAGCAGGCGCTCCCCGGACAGCTCGCGATCGCCATGGACAGCCTGTTCGTCGGGAGCACCGCGGCGGCCGGCGCCAAGGACGCCTCGTCGCTCGGCCCGGACGTCTCGGCGGCGACAAAGTGCTCGGGGAGCTTCTGCTCGTTTGCGCGGGACGGCGTCCCCTACTTCATCGGGAGCTTCCAGCCCAAGCGGCTGATCACGATCTACGACGGCCCGTTCTTCGCTGACGGCAACCTGTTCCTCGTCGACGAGCCGAAGGGGAGCCCGCCGGCCTCGAGCGTCTATCTGCGCACCACCCAGCCGTGGGAGAACAACCGGATGCGCGTGGTCGACGCGGGCATCGGCTGGAAACAGCCGAACGGCTTTTATTACCCGCCCGTCTTCGGATTCCGCAATAGCGGGTTCCGGCTCGGCTCGGCGCGCCACAACGTCGTCGATCAGTACGCCCAGTACGCCTACGGCAACGGTACCGCGAGCCCGCGGGTCGAATCGATCCTCGGCGATGCGAGCTTCACGCCGATCGACACCCAGACGATCCTGAACGACCTCGACGGCACGCTCGACGGGGTGAAAGTGAGGGACTCTTCGGTGGCGAGGAGCTCCGGGCTCAGCAACAACCACTTCTATGACACGCCGTTTACCGTCCCTCAGTGCAACTC
The DNA here is from genome assembly GCA_035995205.1 of Thermoanaerobaculia bacterium. Taxonomy (GTDB): domain Bacteria; phylum Acidobacteriota; class Thermoanaerobaculia; order Multivoradales; family UBA5704; genus DASYKS01. The sequence goes on along the minus strand of DASYKS010000057.1, from coordinate 55,753 downwards.
GTTTGGTACCGTGACCCTGCCGCACGAGCTTGCGAGCACGTTCATCGCGAAGCTCAACCAGCTGCCGGCGGCGGGCGGCCAGGCCGCTACCGAAACCGGATGGGGTACGGCCGGCGCCAAGCCCGCGGTCGCCGTCTACCGCCAGTTCCGGCTGTCGAATTCCGACCCCGCGGAGACCTGCGCCGGGGCCTCGGCGCAGATCTGCGGCCCCACCGGTCAGACCTGCCGGCGCGGCACCTTCTTCATGGGCTCCAGCATCGGCCAGGGGATCGGCTTGACCGTGCGCGGCGGCAAGTTCTACGTCGACACGGCGAGCGGGCAACAGACGGGGAAATGCCTCGGCGCCACCAACGCCGGCTTTCAGATGGCCCAATTCGAAAAGGGGAAGACCTACGCCATCTACAACCTGTTCGCCAACAGCGAGACGAAAACCACTTACCAGGTCTACGTCGGCCCGAATTTCGATCTCGCGAACGGCTTCAGCTGGATCCGGGTCTTCCCGCACGAGACGGCCGCGCCGTCGTACGTCGTGAGGAAGGGCACGGGGCCGGCGCCCGCCGCCATGGATTTCAAAGACGGCGTGCTCACGATCACGATCGATCAGAGCCGCATCGCGGAATCGTTCGCCTATGACGCCAAGGATCCGATCCGCTGCCAGCCGCGCGACCTCTGCCAGCCGGGGCCCGGCGGCTGCACTCCGGTGGCGTCCCTGCCTCCCGGCTACGAGGGGTTGAAGCCTCTGGTCGACCGCGTCTGCCGCGACTGGGTGAACCCCGCGAACGCCGAGGTGACGGCCGGGAAAGACAAGGGCCTCTTCCTCGCGGAATGCCCCGCGGGCGGATGCTTGGGCTTTGCCTTCACACTCCCCGGAAACTTCACGCCGCGCCCCTATGCCGAGGTGGGCCAGAAGCTCAGCGAGTGCTACCCCAAAGACGCGACCTGGAACCGGCCGATGGTTGCGGCGGATCGCCAGAATTGCCCGGTGCCGCCGAGCGGGGGGAGTTTCTGCCAGTAGAGAAAGACCGATGGAGCGGGCTTTCAGCCCTGGCCGTGGGTATACCGGTTCAATGTCCTAGGGCGGTGCCCTAGGCTAGTATTGGGCGCGCCTTTGGCGCTCAAAAGGCGCGTGTTTGAGGTTGCAATTGTCAGTTTTAAAGGGCCGAAGGCCCGCCTTTATATTAGCCTAGGGCAACGCCCTAGGTTTCCGGTTCAGAATCAATATTTCCAAGGGCTGAAGGCCCGCCCTAATTCACCCGCCCGGCCGCACCTCCGCCAGGATCTTCCCCGCCATCGCCTCGGCCGCACAACGATGCCCCCGGGCGTTGGGGTGGAAATTGTCCACCTCGATCGGCTCGGGGGAGGCGTCGCGGCAGGCTTGGAAGGGGTCGATCAGGTCGAGGTAGTGGAAGTGGTGCTGGTCGGCGAGCCTCTTCGCGTAGGCGTGCTGATCGCCGAGCGGGTAGGCGTGAAAATTCTTGGTGAAGCGGGGAAAGACGGCGACCAGAACTTGGAAGCCGTTTTTCTTTGACAGCTCGTCGAGCACTCCGAAGTATTCGGCCACCCGGTCGGTCGAAACGTCGGCGAGAAATTGCTCGACCCGTTTCGGATCGGCCGGTCCGTGGTGAGGCGGGAAGACCCGGTAGCGGAAAAAGCGGTAGAGCGCGCTCCCGACCAGATAGGGGTCGGTCCGCGCGCTCGAAACTCCTCCGTGCTGCTGCTCTTCTTCGAGCAGCGTCTTGTAGATGTCGCCGTCGATGTGCTCGCGCGAGGAGAGCGAGTAGGAGAGGATCACGAGATCGGGCCGGTAGCGCAGCCCCTTTTCGCGCAGCGTCTCCACCTCCTGCTGGGTGTTGTAGCCGGAGACCGCGAGGCTGATCACCTCGGTCTTGACGCCCCGGGCGTTCAGCCGCTCGGAGAGGATCGCGGGGAAGGTGTCCTCGAAGCGGTCCACCTTGAGGCCCGCCGCGATGCTGTCGCCGATCACGACGATCCGATAGACACCGGGCGGCTTGGCGACCTCGTGGTCGACGTCGCGAAAACCGAGCCGGTTGCTCGCTCCGAGGTAGTCGTAGAACGCCAGATGCTCCTCCCCGTGAGCTCCACCCTGGGTGCCTGCCTTGGCGCTCGCCTTGGCGTCGCCGCGGTAATCGACCGGCGCCGGCTCGTAGCCGATCTTGGGATTCCGCGCCAGACGGAACCGGCCGCGCTCGATCGGGTAGATCTTCGGCGCGGCGCCGACCAGCCGCAGCATCAGCTCGGCGGCGAGGAGCGAGATCGCGAGGGCGACGAACGTGAGGACGAGCTTCTTGAGCATCTGTAGCCTTCAAGAGAAGTTGTAGGTGACGCCCGGGTAGAGGTGGTTGATCGCGAAATGGATCACCGGGGTGAACAGCGGATCGAAGATCTGCCAGGCGACGATGATGCCGATCAGCGCGAACTGCGGCTGGTGCAGGAAATCGAGGTAGGTCTCGGCCGCCTGGTCGGACAGAAAGAGCGGCGGCAATGCGCTGCCGTCGAGCGGCGGCAGGGGCAGCAGGTTGAACACGAACAGCAGAATGTTGAGCGTGAAGAAGATCGACAGCGGCACGATGAACGCGCCGGCGAGACTGCCGGGGACAACCGCCTCGGCGAGCCGATCGTAGGTGATCTGCTGGGGGACGGCGAACAGGTTCGCGTGGTAGCCGAGGCGGATCGCGAGAAAGGAGAGGAGCACGAGCAGAAGGTTCGCGGCCGGGCCGGCGGCGGCCATGATCGCGGCGCGGCGATGATGGCGGGCGGCCCAATGGGGATCGTACGGGGCGGAGGCCCAGCCGATCAGCGATTGGCCCTTCGACAGCAGGAGCGCCACGAGCGGGGCCACCACCATGCCGAACGGCGCGCGGCGGATGTGCGGCCACGGGTTCAGGCTCACCTGGCCGCCGTGGTAGGCCGTCGGATCGCCCATCCGGTAGGCGGCGAACGCATGCCCGGCCTCGTGGAGCGTGGTCGAGAAGATGAAAACGACGAACCAGGTGAGGCCGAGAACGAATTGATCGGGCGTCATGGCGAGGGATGGTAATCGAATCCCGCTCCGGTGGGCGCCCGCGGGCCACCGGCGGTTCCGTTTTCGGCTATCCTCTCGCGGGCAACGTCGTAGGTCATCTTCGAGACGTTTTCGAGCGCAAGCATGAGCAGAGACCGAAGGAAATACCGCCGCGTCGCGGGAGGGGTGAGGGTTTTGTACTCCGGCGTCCAGGTGGAGCGGGCGACCCGGGAGTACCTGAACGGGATCGCGCGCGACCTGTCGCTCGGCGGGCTGTTCCTGGAGTCGCGCCGGCCGCTGCCCAAGGGCACGCTGGTCGACCTCGATTTCTTCACCGAGACGAACGAGGGGCAAGAGCCGGTTCACGCCCGCGCGGTCGTGCGCTGGGTCCGGCGCTTTTTCCGCCCGCGCGGCATGGGCCTCGAGTTCGTCGACGTCGAAGGGCTCGGCTCGACCCGCCTGGAGCATTGGATCGAAAGCGTCTTGGTCTAGGGACGCCACCTATCCTCTATTCGAAATACCCCACCACGTCGAGCGCGAAATCGACCGCGCCGCCGGTCAACGCGGCGGCGACCACGATCTTGCCATCGGCGCCGATTTGGAGGATGCCGTTGTTCGTTCGGGTCTGACCCGGATTGAAGTTGACCTCGCTCACCGTTCCCGGCACCGTGCCGGAGGGGTAGGCGTGCAGGAACCCCGACCCGCCGGGGGTGATCGCGGTGACGTTGAACGCCACCGCCTTGGCGGTCGCCGGAATGGCGCAGACGCCGACGAGCGGAACGGTCTGGGTGAAACCGTTCAAGAGGGGAGAGCCGGTCCGGCTGTCGAACGCCCGGCAGGGCGGCAGCGTGTAGTACCCGAGACCGACGCGGAAGCCGGTCGAGTCGTTCGCGCCGGGCTGGCCGGGATCGTCGGTGGTGACGTTCGTGTCGTCGATCAAATCGGCGTCGGAGTCGAAATGGACGGTCGCCTGGTTCGCGATCACGGTGTCCGGCGCGGTGCCGGGCCGCACGCGGCAGTTGATCGTGATCGTGACCTGGCCTCCTGCGGGGATCTCACCGACCCAATCGACCTGGGTGCCGGTACCGGAGACCACGACGGGAATGCCCGACGTGGCCGACACGCTCTCGAACGAGAGGCTCGCCGGAATCGGGTCTTCGAGTTGGAAGCCGGCGGTGCGGAGCTGCGCGCCGAGGCCCGTGTTCGAAAGGACGATCGTGTAGGTGATCAAACCGCCGACCACGAACTGGCCGGAGACCCGCTTGGTGGCGCCGATCCGCGCGCCCAGCGCGGCGCGCGGCATGCGCCAGAGCTCGAAGCCCGAGACCGCGTCGCTCGCGGCGAAATAGAGATCGCCGCCGACCGCGGTGAAATCGTATGGGCTCGAAGGAAGCGCTCCGGGAGCGATGTCCGCGAGCCGGCGCGTTCCCTGGGGCGTCCCGTCGGTCACCCAAGGCTCGCGGCCCTGCACGCCGTCGTCGGCCGAGAACAGGACGATCCCGCCGAAGCCGGTCAGGTGCTGCGGCACGGACGAGGCGGGGCCGGGGGAGATGTCGATGACGAACAGCTCGTCGGAAACGAGCTGGCCCGCGATCCAGAGCTCGCGACCGTGTACGCCGTCGTCGGCGACGAAGGCGATCTTCCGGCCGACGCGCGTCAACTGGCGCGGCTGCGACGATCCCGGGCCGGGAAAGAGATCCCCGCGGCGGTACGTGGCGGAGGCGCCACTCACCCAGAGCTCCTCGCCCGAAACGCCGTCGTCGGCGACGAAGCCGACCGGGCCGGAAAGGGGAAAGGCCACCATAGAGGAGCCGCTGGCCGAAGCGAACGAATCGACGGGCGAAGGTTCCATCGACGACCCCGGCCCCGGTCGAACGTCGGCCGCGAGATGGGTGCCGGCGGCGGTGCCGTCCGAAACCCACAGCTCGCGCCCGTTCGTTCCGTCGTCGGCGGAGAAGTAGACCGAGGGGCCGAAGCCCGAGGTGGGCGATGCCGTCAGCTGGGCGGGGAACCCGCTCGCGTTCCCCGGCCCGATGTCGGCCACCCGGTGGGCGGAAGCCCCGTCGGTCACCCACAGCTCGTCGCCCGCGGCCGGATCGGCTGCGGTGAAGAACAGCTTGTTGCCGAGCGGCGTGAAGAGCGCCGGGTCCGAGCTGCCGGTGCCGGGGACGAGATCGAACGCCAAGCCGGTGCCGCCGGGCGTGCCGTCGCTCTTCCAAACCTCGGTGCCGTGCGCGGCGTCGACGGCGGAAAGATAGGCCGATCCCAAGAAAGCGGTGAGGAAGTTCGGTTGGGAGCCGACGGCGAGCGGCACCGTGCCGCCCGGGGTGCCGTCGGTGGCCCACAGCGAGAGGTCGTTGGTCGTGCCGTTCGAGGCCCGGAACAGAACCTTGCCGCCGAGGGAGATCATCCCGTTCGGGCTGGAGGTGTCAAAGCCCGGATTCACGTCCGCGAGCAGACCGGTCCCCGCCGGGGTGCCGTCGCTCGCCGCCGGCTCGCTTCCCTGAACGCCGTCGTCGCCCGAGAAGATCAGCCGGTTGGCCAAGGCGGCGGTGGGGCTGAAATCCATCGAACGGCCGAAGAAGGGGGGCGTCACGCCGGAGCGCTGCTCGACCAATCGTTTCACCCGGCCCGTCCCCGCCGCCGTGCCGTCGGAGGTATAGAGCTGGCGCCCCTCGCCGAAAGGCCCGTCGAAGGCGCGGAAAAACCAGCGCCCGCCGGAGACGACGCGGACCTCTCGCCCGCCGTTAAAGCTGCCCGCGTCGGCTAGGTTCGCGCCCGGGTTCAAGTCAGCGACTTGGACAGTACCCGCCGGAGTGCCGTCGGTCGCCCACAGCTCGTTGCCGGAGACCTCGTCGTCGGCGAAAAAGAGCAGCCGAGAGCCGACCGGCGTGAGGCCATGCGGGCTCAAGAAGAATTCGAGCCCCGAGCCGCCGCCGGTGCGGATGTCCGCGACCATGGTCGTTCCGGGCTCCGTGCCGTCGCTCCTCCAAAGCTCGCGGCCGTGAACCCCGTCGTCGGCGTGGAAATAGACGGCCCCGCCGAACGGGACCAGCTCGAACGGGGTCGCGAAATCCGGGCCGGGACGGATGTCGGCGACCAGCGCCGTGCCCGCCGCGGTACCGTCGGTGGTCCAAAGCTCGCCACCGTGCGCGGCGTCCCGGGCGCGAAAGAAGAGTTTCGTACCCAGGCGCGCAAAATCGAGCGGCTGCGATCCGTCCGCCCCGGCGTCGATGTCCGCCACCCGGGTGGTCCCGGCCGCGGTGCCGTCGCTCGCCCAAAGCTCCGACCCCGCCGTGCCGTCGTTGGCGGCGAAGAAGAGGCGGGATCCGAGCACGCCGAAGAGTGCCGGCCCGGGCACGGGAACCGAACCGGTGAGAGACGAGTTGGCTCCCGGCTGGATGTCGAGCACCAGCCGCGTCCCCGCCGCGGTGCCATCGGTCGCCCACAGCTCCTGGCCGTGTACGCTGTCGAACGCGGCGAAGAACAGATCCGAGCCGATCGTCTGCCAAGGCGTTGCCGAGGAGTCCGCAGGTCCGGGTTCGATGTCGACCAGCCGCCCCGTGCCGCCGGCCGTGCCGTCGGTCACCCAAAGCTCCGTGCCCGCTTGCGGGTCGCGCGCCGAATAGAACACCCGCCCACCGAGGACACGGAAGAAATTCGGAAAGCTGCTTCCGAGCCCGGGCACGGCGTCCCGAATCATCCGCGTCCCCGCGGCCGTGCCGTCCGTGATCCACGGCTCGAAGCCGTGCGCGCCGTCGTCCGCCGAAAAATAGATCGAGGTACCGACGACGGTCATATTGCGCGGAAACGAATCGCACGAGCCGGGGCAGAGATCGGTCAAGAGCACCGTGCCCGCCTCCGTGCCGTCGGTCTTCCACAGCTCCAGTCCGTGCAGAATGTCCGACGCGGTGAAATACACCGTACCGGAAAGCTCGACGAATTCGCTGCCGAACAAGAACGAGTCGCCGCTGTCGTAACGCGTCGTATTCAGATCCGCGACTTGGACCGGCACTTGCGCCGCAAGGGGAGCGGAGAGCACAGCCGCAGCGAGCAGAAGAAAGGCCGGTCGGGCGAGAGGGTGGAGCATCAGGGAAGCCTCCGGGGGTGTCGAGCCAGCCTAAACGAAACGCCGGAGTGCGGCTATCGAAATCTTGATTGAAGTCCCCGACGAGCCCCCGAACCTTCCGGCCGAGTCGTGCAAGCTCCCGAGAGTTTTCCCCCGGGACCGCCGAGCACCCGCTCGGCCCCGAGGCGGCCGGGATCGCCGAACCCGCCGAGCGGCTGCCCGGCGCGCCCGACCGAAGCCGTCTCCCCCTTCTCCGAAGGGCTCTTCCGACGGACCGAAGGCGACTCCGGGCCGACCGAAGAGATTTCCCGGCCGACCGGAGCCGTCTCCGCCTCCTCCGAAGGGCTCTTCGGACGGACCGAAGGCGACTCCGGGCCGACCGAAGAGAGCTCCGGATCGTCCGGGAGGGCTCCGGGTGTCCGGGAGCTCTCTTCCGTCCATCCGTAGCGAGCTCCGGATCGACCGTGAGCTTCTTCCGACGATCCGGAGTTCCCTTCGGACCGTGCGGAGCGCTCTTCGGACTTCCGGGAGTCTTCTTCCGCGACCGCGGAGTCGTCCGGCCCCTTCCGGTGAACGTTCCGGGCCGTCCGTGAAGATCTCCGGACGGGCCGGGAAGCTTCTTCGGTCGGCCGGAAGGTGTCTTCGGTCGATCCGGAGATGTCTTCCGATGGCCCGAAGATCGCTGCGGAGACCGCGGCAGGGTGTTTTCGGCGCCCGGCCCAAAGAATCTTTCGATTTTGCCCGAAATGGCTCGATTTCTCGGAATCTATGATTTAAAAGGAGGGTCGCGCTCTACACGGCGTGGCCGGTCGGCGATTCCGCCGTTTCCGGGCCGACGAAGAGAAAGAGGGTAGCGACATGAAGAGCATCCGTAGTTTTGCCGACGTGGTCCGCGACTGGGAGGAGCTGCTGGAAGCGGTCAACGACAACGCCGAGGTTCTCGCCTCGGCGGAACGCCAACGCGCCGCGATGGAGGCGTCGCTCGCGGCACTGCGCGCCAAGCGGGCTCACCAGGCCTCCTGCGCCGCAAGCCGCCAAGAGGCGACCCAAGACCTCGCCTTCCTGATCGAGCAGGGCAACGAGAACGCGCGCCGTCTGCGCGGAGTCGTCAAAGCCGTCCTCGGCACCAAGAGCGAGCGCCTCGTGCAGTTCCGGGTCGCCCCGCTCCGTAGCCATCGCCGGGGGAAGGTGAACGAGCTGCCCCCGGGTGATCAGGCGTTGAACGGTTCGGATCGGTAAGCCACTTCATCGGTAGGTCCAGGGGCGTGGTGCTCGCGGGCTCCACGCCCCGTTTTTTCGTGTCGCCTGGGCACCTACCGCCGTTTGGGTCGCTCCAGTTTCGCTGATCGAAGGCGCCGCTGAGCTCGTCCCGGGACCAACCTCTTCGGGTGTGCTCGTCCTGGGACCGCCGCCGTCTCGGCGGCGTTTTTGGGTCGGACGGCGTTCGGCGGTCATCGTAGGGCTCGGGGCGTTCGGAGCCCCGAGCCCCGCGAGCGGTTGAAAACGCTCGCTACGTAACGACGTCCCTGACGGGACGTTCCCAGCGCGCAACGCTCGAACTCTGGTTCGGCCTCATCGTCCCCCAGCACCTCGTCCCGTAGGGACGACGTAACGTAGCGAGGAATTTCAATTCCTCGCGGGGCTCGCGAATCGCAGGCCTCCCCGCGGCCAGCACACCGCCGATCCTTACCGGCCCGCCTTCTCCAGCGTTTCGATCAGGAAGAGGATTTCGGCGGCCATCGAGTAGTCCAATTCCGGGGCATCGGCGAGGATGCGGTCCCGGCTTCCGGTGACGATGGCTTGGAGGGCGTGGATGAAGCCGCCGAACCCGCCCGCCTCGAAGCGCGGGAGCTGTTGCTGGAGGAGGGACGCGGCTTCTACCGCGTTGTCGGCGAGCAGGGATTGGGTTACGGCGAGGATGAGGCGGCCCGGCCCGTCGTAGTTCTCGCCGCCGTCGCGGCGGTAGGCGAGGTAGCAGGCGATGGCCTTGCGCTTCGCCTCCGCGGCGGCGGAGACGTTGCCGGCGTCCGTCTCGATGGCGGCGAGGATTGCCCAGGTCTTCCACGGCTCCGAAGCGTGGCCGAACTGCGCTTTGCGTTCTATCGCCCGGCGGATTTCCTGCCGTGCTTCGTCCAGGCGGTTCAGTGTCCGCAACATTTCGCTGAGGTTACTTCGCGCTACGCCTTCATGGCCCGCGTCTCGAATTTCAGAAAACTTGTCTGCCGCCTTGCGGAAGAAGCTCGCTGCCTGCTCCGGGCGGCCTCTGGCATGAAGTTCACCCAGTTGATTCAGTGTGCTCGCTTGCCCGGCGACATCTCCGAGCCGAACCTTGATTGCGAGCGATTTCCGATAGGCATCCTCCGCCGCTTCCTGCTGGCCCGCCTTCTGATACACCCTTCCGGTCTGATACCAGCTGACGGCGATTGAGCCCGGCTCTTCCAACTCGGTGAACCGCTCGCGCGCGTTGGCAAATACAGCTAGCGCCTCCGGATAGCGGCGCTGCTCCAAGCGGACAGTCCCCAGCTGGACTTTTCCTACGGCGGCCTGCCGGGCGTCATCGAGTTGCTCGGCGCGCTGGATGTTCTCTTCGTAGGCCGCCGCCGCTTCGTCGAGCCGGCCCAAGTAAAGAAGACACCCGGCTTTCTCCGCGATGCAGACAGCCGCCATCCGCTCCGCGCCTTCGCCGTCGGCCTCGAATCGCTCGCGCGCCTCGCTCAGCAGCGGCAGGGCCTGTTCCGAGCCGCCGGTCGTCAGCAACACTCGGGCTAGGAGGAAACACGCCATCGCCAGATCGTAATCGGCGTCAGGGTACGCCTGCCCGCCCGCCGCCCGGACGCGCTGGAGCAAAGCTTGCGCGCCCTCCAACGCCTCGCGCAAGCGCCCGCCCTCAAGCTTTTGCTCGATGAGGGTCCGCGTCGCCTGGAACCGCGCGTGATTCCAGGCGTCGCCCAGCGTTTCGAGCTTCTTTGCCGCGGTGTCGCGCGCTTGCCCCACGCGCTCCAGCAGCCGCGGCTTGCCGAGCATCTGCAGCAGGGTGTAGAGCGAAGTGGCCAGACCGATCGTCGCTTCCGCCTCCCCCGCGCCCTGCACCAGGTCGAGCAGCGCAAAGAGGTTTGGCAGATCAAGCAGCGTGAGCGTGGCTGCGACTTCGGCGGTCTTAACCTGCTGCTGGTAGAGAAAGCCGACATATTCGCGCATCGCCTCGACCCAACGGCCCGTTAGCGCCTCGCGCTCCGTGCTTTCCATACGCCCGCGCAGGTAGGGGCAGAGCGCGGGATTTAGCGTGAGATGGTTGTAGCGGTTCGGCGTCGCCAACCCCGTCTCGACCAATTCGACCGCCAGCGCGCCTACATCCACCTTTTCCCACCGCATCATCACGCGAAGCACGTCCAGGTCGACCGCGCCATGGAACACCCCCAGAACGCGCGCCCTCTCCCGATTCGCGGGGAACATGCGACGCAGAGATAGCTCGACGCTCGCGAAGAGGGAGTGCTCCCGGCTGCCGGGGAACTGCTGCTCCATCTCGGTCATCAGCTCCACGAGTGCGGCGCGTGTGGCCTCGACACCTCGGCTTCGCAAAGAGGGCGCCAGCAGGGTCAGCGTGCGGGCGTGCCCGTGGACGGCATCGACGAGTGCCTCGATCGCTTCCCGCGCGGCATCGAGCGTCGCGCCCGCCCCAGCGCCATCATCCGCATTCAGCGCGCGCTCGACGAGCTTCACGGCGTCTTCGCGGTCGAGCCGATGCAGCTCGCGCCGGTTGCGGTCCGCTTCGAATGGCGCGGGGAGCGCCTCGCGGCTGGTGAAGACAAGGCGCGTGTCACCCACCTTCAGCAAGCGCGCGCAAAAGGCGAGGATGGCCTTCAGCTCGCGGCCGGCCTCCTCTGAGAGCGCCTCCGGCGTCTCGAGGTAGGGCGGCAGGAGGATGCTCTCCATGTTGTCCACTACGAGCAGCGTGGATTGCTCGCGCAGCGCGCGCTCGATGGGCAGGATGGCCTTTTCCAAATTGTCGAACGTGGCGACAGAGTAATTCTCGCCTGCCAATTGGCGGCCGAGTACATCAAGCACCGCGGCGACGTGGCTGTGCGTCTCGACCGAGACGAACGCCGCGCGGCGGATCTGGTGAGACCGCACCATCCAGCGCGCAAACTCAGCGGCCAGCGCCGTCTTTCCCTCGCCGCCCTGCCCGCGCACCACGGCGAAGCGGGCGTCTCGCAGTAGCCGCTGGAGTGCAAGCAGCTCTCTGCTGCGCCCGATGAAGCCGGTCGCGGGAGTTTCGGGAAGACTGCCGAGGCGGCGGGCGAGCGCGGCCTTGAAGTCCTCCACGGTCTGTTTCGCCGGAGTGGTCTTGAACAGCTGCGGGTCGTCCTTCTCCTGAAAGAGGACGGGAACGAACCAATCCTCCAACCGCAGCTCGCCCGCACCGAAGATGCGCCCGCGCCCGGTGTCGTCCTTGAGTCTGCGCTGGCCCGCGAGCATGGCTTCGCCCACGCGTTTGCCGGAGGCGAGCGCCTTGTAGAACGACTCGACGAAGCGGCGCGCGGTCTCGACGAGCACGCTGTGGCTCATCGCGACGACGGAAGCGACGCCGACCTTGAGCAGCTCGGAGGCGACGGACTCCGACGCCTTTTCCGCCTGCGCGGTCTGACAGGCTTCGAGAAAGACCAGCGGGATGCGGTGATCTCGCAGGAGCGATTCGAGCCCCGTTCCGTACTCGATGCTGTCCTTGGTGTAGATCGTGAGATGTCGGCATTTTTCGAGCTTTCCAACGTCATCCGGATGCTCGAAGCACAGCCCGCCGAGGCCGACGGTTTTGTCGTAGACGCCGTGGCCGTCGAAGTGGACGACTTGGTAGGGCTTTTTTTCGTCGCGGGCGCGGTCCAGCTCCTCGCGGAGAGCGGGCAGCGTGGGCGGGCTGAGGACGTGAATCTCGACCAGGCCGGGCAGGGCTTCCATCGCCTCGACCAAGGGGAGCGCGCTCGCGCGGTGGTCGAGATAGCCGCACCAGTCGTCCTCCGGCCGCGCCGTAACGAGCAGGATGCGGATGGGTGTGGCGACGACCGGCACGCCCAACGATTCGGTTCCCGGAAGGCGACGGCGAACCCGGATGGGCTTCGCACCTTGAAAGAGGTAGCTCTTGCCGTTATGGAGCAATTCCCACGGCAGGGCGAGCAGGAGCGTAGCGGCTTCCTGAGCGGCTTTCTCCTCCGCTTCGGGCGCACCTCCTTTGGGCTCGACATCCACCTCGACGGAGAAACGGCGATCCGCGTAGTCGCCGGTCTTCTCCCACGCCTTCATGACGTTTTCCCGTTGGGGGAGAGGCATCGCCACTTCGTGCAGAAGCCGGCCCCACCTCACGAGGTTCTCCTCAACCTTCCGCGCACGATCCCGGAAGTAGTGGCTCGGCCAGATGGCGTATTTTTCGAGATACCAGCGTAGCTCCTCTGCCTCGATGGGACCGAAGAAGGGCGCGACAAAACGCCAGCTCGCGCTGTGGACATCCGGTTGACCCGGAGTGGCCGGTTCATAGACGAGCCGGGCGCGGGCGGTGGGGCGGCGCTTGCCGTCCTGCTCCTCGATTCTCAAGTCCGTGAGCTCAAGGACAAGCTCTTCCAGCGGTTCGGGCTTAGGCTGCGGCGTGGGAGCAACGTCGGCCGCTTCGCGCTCGCCGATCGCGATGAGGACTTCATTCATCGCCGCCTCGACGCCGCCCGCCTCGCTGCTCACGGGGATGTAGACCGGCTCCTCGCCGAAGAAGTCCTCCAAGACTCCGAGCTTCGTGCCGTTCAACGAGAGGGGGATGACCGGGAATTTGTCCTTGCCGCGCTTTTTCCGAGTTTCAAGCGCGTGGCGCAGCTCCTTGCCAACCCACTTCGATTGCAAGGCATCCGCGCTGACTACGACCGCGTAGGCCGAGGCGTCCTCGATCGCCTTCTGGACTTCCGGCCAGAGCGGATCGCCGCCGCCCAGCTCGCGCGAGTCGATCCATCCTTCGTGCCCATGGTCGGCAAGCATCTGCCGCAGCTCGCGCACGAACGCGTCGTCCCTCGAACTGTGGGAGATGAAGAGCTTGCTCACGGCAAATACTTTACCTGCTGCGCGATTGCCTCGCTATTCCTTTTCGAACGCCTTGCCCACCGATCCGTGCAACTCGCGCCACTTCGCAAGCGCGCGATCGAGGCGGGCGCGCATCTGGTCGAAGACTGTGTGCTGGGCGGCGGTGGGCGCGGAATCCGCCCCTTCGAGATCCGACTGAAGGCCGGAGAGGACGGCGCCGACGACCGACAGGTCGGTGTCGCCGCCACCGCTGTTCAGCTTGGCCAGCTCGTCGCGAGTCGCCTTCGCGCGCTCCGCCTGTCGCTTGGCGGCTTTGCGTTCGCCGGTCGCGAGCGGGGCGAGGGTCTGGTCGAATTCTTCGATCTCTTCGAGCGCGTCGACGGTTTGGCCGAGGGCGCGGACGACCTCGGCCGAGAGGGCGTTGCCGGCGGCGAGGTCTTCGAGCGTCGCGGGGCTCCTCGGATCTTTCTCGATCACCAGCGGGCGCTCGGAGGTCGCTCCGTCCACCGTCAGGCGGACCCGGTAGGTGCCGGGGAGGACGAGCATCCCTTGCGGCAGCGTCTCCGTGTCGCGGTCGGGCACGGCGGCGATCGAGAAGTCGTAGTCGGTTGCTTTGGGCTGCTCGGTGCGCAGATCCCACCAGAAACGGTTGTGCCCCGGATGGCCCGTCGGCACCGCGGCCGGCAGCAGCCAGCGGTCGGCGAAGTATTGCCGCGCTTCGGGACGCTTGGGGATCTCGGCGCTCGAAAATTTGCGGACGAGCACGTCTTTCTCGTCGAAGATCTCGATCGTCACCGGACCGTGCGCGGCGGCCGGCAGGAAGTAGTCGATCGGCACGCCGGCGAGCGGATTCGGCGTGGTCGGAAACTCGGGCGGCAGGGGGGTGTCTTTGTTTTCGTTCGGCGTGATCCGGATCGCCGGTCCGGGCGGGGCGAGCGCCACGGCGCGCTCGGTTGAAAAACCGGCGCGCAAGGGCGCCACGTCGTCGAGCACCCAGAGCGCGCGGCCTTGGGTGGCGATCACCAGATCGCGCCCCTTGACCAGGAGATCGTTCACCCCGGTTCGCGGCAGGTTCATTTGCAGCGGCGCCCAATGCGTGCCGTCGTCGAACGAGACGAAGACACCGCTTCGCGTGCCGGCGTAGAGCAGGCCGGCGCGCTCCGGGTCGGCGCGCACCACGTTCACCGATCCGTCGGCGGGCAGGCCGGCCTCGGCGCGCCGCCAGTTGGCGCCGAAGTCGTGGGTGACGTAGATCCACGGGGAGCGGTCGTCCAGGCGGTGGCGATCGATCGCGACATAGGCCGAGCCCGCCTCGGAACCAGCGTCGATCTGGGCCACCTGGCTCCACGCGGGAAGATCCTTCGGCGTCACGTCGGTCCAATGCGCGCCGCCGTCTTTCGTCACCTGGATGCGGCCGTTGTCGGTGCCGACCCAAATCAGGCCGGAGGCCACGCGCGAGGGGGCGATCGAAAAGATCGTGCCGTAACCGCAGGCGGTGGTGCGCTCGATCGGCGGATCGACTCGGCCGGGTTCGGGGGTGCAGCCCGGGGCGTTCGCCACGGCGCCGGTCAGGTCGGGACTGATCGCCTCCCAGGTCTGCCCTTTGTCGAGCGAGCGGGAGAGCACCTGGGTACCCTGGTAGAGCGCGTGGGGCGGACGCGGATCGATCGCGATCGGGGTGATCCAGGTCGTCCGGTTCGGCACCGTCGGCGGCTTTTGGCCGTAGCTCGAGACCGGCCAGGGGGAGACGTTGGCGACCCGGCCGGTGCGCGCGTCCCAGCGGCTGATCTTGCCCCCCAGGCCGCTGCCGTAGACGACGTTTATATCGATCGGATCGGGCAGGTCGCCGTCGCGCTCGTCGCCCCCCACCGAATGCCAGTCGCGGTAGGTGAGCTGGCCGTAGTTGCTGCGCGACGAGACCGAGACCGTGCCGCTGTCCTGCTGGCCGCTGTAGACGCGATAGGGGAACTGGTTGTCGATCCCCAGGCGGTAGAACTGCCCCGTCGGCTGGTTGTACCAGGGGCTCCAGGTGGTACCGCCGTTGACCGACACGGTGGTCCCTTGGTCGCTCGCGAGGATCATCCGCTCGACGTGCTCCGGGTTGATCCACAGGTAGTGGTAGTCGTCGCCTCCGGGCGAGCCTTTGACGTAGGAGAACGTCTTGCCGCCGTCGGTCGATTTGCGGAACGATTGGCCGGGAAAATAGACCACGTTCGGATCGCGCGGATCGGCGAAGACGCGGCCGAAGTAGCTGCTCGCGATCGAGCGGTTCGCCATTTCGAGCGTCCAGGTCGTGCCGCCGTCGTCGGAACGGTAAAGCCCCGCGCCTTTCGACGCATCGACCGCGGCGTAGACCCTTTGGCCGTTCGTGGTCGGCGCCACGGCGAGACCGATCTTGCCGAGCGGTACCTCGGGCAGTCCCGTGCGCGGCGCGGCGCTCCAGGTTTTCCCGCCGTCGGTCGAACGCCAGATGCCGCTGCCCGGGCCGACCTGCGGCACGTGATAGCCCTGCCAGGGGTAGAGCCGGGTTTGCCAGAACGCGGCATAGAGGACGTCCGGCTTTTCTCGGTCGGCGGCGATCTCCACCGCGCCGGTGTTTTCGTCGACGAACGCCACGCGCGTCCAGCTCTTGCCGCCGTCTTCGCTGCGAAAGACCCCGCGCTCGGGGTTCGGTCCGAACAGATGGCCGAGGGCGGCCACCAGCAGCACGTTCGGATCGCGCGGATCGACCCAGATCCGGCCGATGTGGCGCGTGTCGGCAAGCCCCATCGAAACCCAGGTCGCCCCGTCGTCCTCGCTCTTCCAGACGCCGTTGCCGTCCATCACGTCGAAGCGGGTCTGCGTCTGGCCGCTGCCCACCCAGAGCGTCCGTTTTCCGGCGGGTCCGGGGACGATCGCCAGCGCGCCGGCCGAAGAAAACGGCGCCCGATCCGACAGCGGCCGCCAGGTGACTCCGGAATCGTCCGTCTTCCAGACCCCGCCGTCGGCGGCGCCGAAGTAGTAGGTGTCGATCTCGTCCGGCACGCCCGCCGCGATCACCGACCAGCCGGCGCGCAGCGGCCCGAGCAGCCGCCAGCGGAGATCCTGGTAGCCGGAGGTCGGATCGGCGGCGCGCGCGGCCGAACCGAAGAGCGTGCCGAGCAGGAGCAGGATAGGGACGAAGGAGGAGGGGCGTCTTATCGCTCTCATTCTCCCGAGGATACAGGATGTGATACCGACCCACTGAGGTAGTCTCCCGAGGGTGAGCTCGCCCCTCGAACCGGTCCGTCCGATCCACGTCGCCGATCGCTTTGCCCCCCTCGGCCGCGAGCTGCTCGCGCTGCTCGGCAGCCTGGAACCCGCCGCCTGGGACTCGCCGACCGTCTGCCCGGCCTGGAGCGTGAGCGACATCGCGGCCCATCTGCTCGATACCGCCCTTCGGCGGCTGGCGTTCGGCCGCGACCGACAGCCATTCGCGCCGCCGGACGGGCCGATCGGCTCCTTTGGCGATCTGGTTGGGTTTCTGAATCGGCTGAACGCGAGCTGGGTCGCCGCCTTCCGGCGCGTGAGCCCGGCGATGCTGGTGGACCTACTCGCGACCGCCGAGCCGCAGCTGGCCGATTACTTCGCGACGCTCGACCCGGACGCCCCCGCGCTCGGCGTGGCCTGGGCGGGGGAGGAGACCTCGGAGCTCTGGTTCGACCTCGCGCGCGAGCTTACCGAGCGCTGGCATCATCAACAGCAGATCCGCCTGGCGGTGGGCGCGGCACCGCTCGACGATCCGTTCTACGTCGCCCCGGTGCTCGACACGTTCCTGCGCGCCCTGCCGCACCGCTACCGCGAGACCGAGGCGCCCGCGGGGACCGCGATCGGTTTCCAATTCTCCGGCCGGGAGGAGTACCCGTTCACGCTCCGGAGAGGCGAGGGCGGCTGGGAGTTGCTGCACGGCCGGGAGCCGGAAGGAGAAGCCGCGTCCGTCGCGATGGCCGACGAGACCGGCTGGCTGCTGCTGACCAAAGGGCTCGCCGGATCGGAGGCGCGCGGTCGCTCGCGGGTTGCGGGCGATGGGAAGTGGCTCGATCCGTTCTTCGATACGTTGGCCGTGATGGCCTGAAAATCAAGGGCGGCCACGCAGGGCCGCCCCTACATCAGCATCGCGATTCGTTGAGGAAATGTAGGGGCAGACCTGCGTGTCTGCCCCGGTTTGTCTGCCCCGGTCTTCTACCGCCCTTCGCGGTCGTCGACCCAGATCCGCACGGTGTCGCGATCCTGGGTCACCGCGACCAGCTCGCCGCGGCCGGAGCGGGCGAGGGCGTCGATCGCGGCGGAGAAATCGAGCTCGCCCGGATCGCCCGAAAGCAGCGCGTCGACCACCGGCGAGGGGATGCGCACGACCGCTTCGCCTCCTCTGGCGTCGTGCGGATCGGTCGCGCGGAAGACCAGATGGCCGGCTTGCTTGCTCACCGTGAGCCGCCCTTCGTGGTCCTCGAAGGTGGCGATCTTCGCTTCGGGCAGATTGCGCACTTCGCGCCAGATCCGGCGCAATTGGGCCGGCGGGATCTCGTGCTCGTCGATCACGATCTTGCCGCCCGAATGGATGCCGTCGGGGATCAGCGCCGCGATCGCCTGGACGAGGCTGACCGGCACGTCGATCGAGACGCGGCCTTGGCCTTCGTGGCGGGCGGAATTGCCGTCGGCGCTTTGAATGTCGAGGTGGAAATAGGGACCCGCGGCAAGCGCCGGCAGGGATAAGCCAAGCAGGGCGGGCAAGAGCAGGAGGGGGAGTATTCGTCGGTTCATGGTCGGGTTCTCCTCGGTGTAACCCTCAAGACGAGCGCCAAGGGCGCCGAGTTTCAAACCCGCACGGTCGCCGCGGTCTAGAATCAGGCGATCCTTCCAGAGGATTCCCAGGAGACGCAACCGCTTGAGCGAGAGCCCGATCGCAGCCCCAAGCCCGAAATCCACCGCGCTCACCGTGATCACGATCGCGGCGTGGGGCCTGCTCATCGCGCTCTGGCTGCTCGCCGCGGGCGCGCGCCTGGGCTGGGGGGTATCGCTCGCGCGGGTGATCCTGCCCGTCGCCCTTCTCGCGACGGCGGCCTGGGCGTTCCTCTGGCTGCGTGCTCACGTACGGACCGGCCGGTGGCTGATCCCGCTGCTCCTCGCTCTCTCGCTCGCGATCCGTCTCGCCGGCGCCGATCACGAGATCGCCGGGCGTTATTGGGGGGACGAGGGGACCTACTACCGGCATGCGATGCAGATGAACGAGGGGAAGATCCTCTCCCGCTCGTTCGTCTATCCACACCTCACCTACGACCTCTATGCCTTCGCGCTCTGGCTTTCCGGGCTGTTCCCGCACGCGACCGAGACGATTGTGCGCGCGCTCTGGGGCGTCACCGTGCCGCTCGAACGCGAGTGGCTGATTCTGCGCCTGGTCGCTGCCCTGCTCGGCGCGTTCACTGTCGTTCCCGTGGCGCTTCTCGCGCGTCGGGTCGCGGCTCCCCCCGGGTCGGCCAGCGCGCCCGCTTCGACCGTCTCGTTGGCAACGCTCTCCGGCGCCTTCGCCGGCCTGCTGCTGATCTTCGACCCGCATTTCAACCTGGGCGCGCATCTCTTCATCTGCGACGCCCCGTCCGCGTTCTTCGCCGCGGTCTCGCTCGCCTTCGCCGCCCGGCTGCTCGACGGCGAACGGAACCGCGACTACGTGGCGGCCGGAATCTGGGCGGGGCTCGCCGCGGCGACCAAGTATCCGGCGGGAGTGGTCGCGATCGCAATCGTCGCCCTGTGGACGTACTGGCGTTTCGTGGGTTTCGGTCTTCCCCGGGGTTGGGTTTCGTGGGCCTCCTCGCTCCTTCGGGCGCCTTCGGCAGCAGCCAGTCGCTGCGGGACCCACGAAACCCAACCCCTACCTGGTGACAAGCCGCGGCGTTGGAGCTGGGGCCTTCTCTGGGCGGGGCTCGCCGCGATCGCCGCGTTCGTCGCCGTGATGCCGAGCCTTGCGGCCTATCCCGAGACCGCCCTCTGGGGCAAACGCGGCATGCTGTTCGGTGCGCGGCAGTACGCCTTCCACGGCTGGATCGGCGTTACCCCCCAAAGCAACGCCGCGTTCTACCTCGAAATCCTCGAGGAGTCGTTCGGCGCGGTGACGTTGGTCCTCGGTCTGCTTGGGTTCTTCGTGCTCGACCGCGCCGTGCGCTGGCGCTGGTTGCGGATGGCGGTCTTTCCCGCGCTCTTCCTCGGCCTGCTGTTCTCGATGGCGATGGTGGTGAAGAGGAATCTCTACCCGGCGATGCCGCCGCTCGCCGTGCTGCTCGGCGTTTGCCTCGCCGGGGGCGTTGTCTGGACACGAGCCCGCATCGCGGAACGCCCGGCGAAACGGCGGCTCGATACGCGCTTCGCGGTGGCGCCGCTCTTCCTCTTCCTCTGCTTCGCGCCCGCGGTCTTTCGGACGTCGATCGAGACCATCGGCTACGCGCGCCCTTCGACCCGCGACCTCGCGGTCGAATGGATGCTCCAGAACCTGCCGCCCGGCGCGCGGATCGTCAAGGAACAGTACGCGCCGAATCTCCCCGAGGGGGCGTACGAGATCGTGCCCGCCCGCTTCGCCGCGCGGCTGACGCTTCCCGAAATCCGCGAGTCGGGCAACGACTATCTCCTGCTCGCGAGCGACGCCTACAAACGCTTTCTGAATCCGGAACTGCTGAGCAAAGAGCACCACCACGAGATCGCCGACCGCTACCGGACGATCCTCGACACCTACCCGCAGATCGCGCAGTGGATCCCCAACCGCATCCGCCTCGGCCCGATCGTCAAGCTCTACCGCCTGGAGCCGCTCCCCGCCGACTGCCGCGCCGGAGGAGAGATCCCCGCCCACGCCGCGCACCTTCCCGACCCGCGCATGCGCACCGGGCCGCTGATCCGCTACCAGCTGCCGGGGCAGTGGGTCCTGTTCAAAGGCTGCTTCGCCGCGGGCAAATACGCTTTCAACCTCGACGGCAAAGCCTCCGGTCCGGGCACGCTCCGCGTGGTCGACGCCTTGAACCGCAAGATCGCGGAAACGCCGCTCGGGAACGAGCCGGTCGCGATCGAGCTGCCCGTGCAGGGGAAGTACTTCTTCTATCCATCGTTGCCGGAGGGGAGCCGGCTCAAGGGTGTGGCGCTCGAACCGGCGCGGCCTTAAGAGAGCTTTTCCCCGGGACCGCCGAGCACCAGCTCGGCACGTTCGCCGGGGGTGGCGCACGGCGGGCCGAGCCCCCGCGGGGCTCAGGCCCGAAAAATCTCCGCCAGCCGCTCGATGCCATCCACCAGACGCGGCCCCGGCCGGCTGAAGCAGCCGTTCGCGTCGACCGGAAACACCCGTCCTTCCCGGACCGCCCGCAATCCCCGCCACTCGGGTTCCTCCGCGATCCGCCCGATCTGGGCGCGGGCTCCTGCTTCGTCGAAGCCGCAGGGCATGACCACGAGGACATCGGGGTCGAGCGCCGCGACCTCCTCCCAGGTCATCCGCCGCGAGTGGTCGCCGGGCTGGGCGGCGACGTCCTCTCCTCCCGCGGCCTCGATCATCTCCGGCACCCAGTGCCCTCCGGCAAACGGCGGCTCCAGCCATTCGAGCGCCAGGACCCGAGGCTTCACGGCTCCCACTCCTGCGCGAACCGCGGCGAGCCGGGCTTCCAGTCCTTCCACCAGCTCGGCGGCTTCCTTCTCTTTGCCGATCTTCACGCCGACGCTCCGGATGTCCTCTAACACGTCCGCCAGCCGGCGCGGATCGAGCGAGAGGACGTCCGGGCAGCGGGGGAGGGGAGCGAGCGCGCCTTCCACCTGCTCGGTGCTGACGGCGCAGACGGGGCAGAGCTCTTGGGTGACGATCAGCTCGGGATCGAGCCGGGCGAGCAGGGCCTCATCGATCGTGTAGAGGCTGAGGCCGTTGCCGACTTGGGCGGAGACCGCGCGGTCGATTTCGGCGGGAGCCAAGTCCGCCGCGAGCGCGCTACCGGTGAGGATCGGCCGCTGCCGCGCCGCTTGGGGAAAGTCGCACTCGTGGCTCACGCCCACCACCTGATCGCCCGCGCCGAGCGCGAACAGGATCTCGGTGCCGTTCGGCACGAGGGAAACGATCCGCGCGGGAGTGCGTTGCATACGAGGCGTGGGGGCGCTGCTTGCCGCGCCCCGGATCGCGGCCGAAGAAACAGGGCGCAGCAAGCAGCGCCCCTACTCAGCGCGCGGGAATCGACAACAGCTGGCCGGCCTTGACCGTGGCGCTACGCAGGCCGTTCGCCTTTTTCAAGCTCGCGACCGAGACGCCGTTCTTCTGCGCGATCTGCCACAGAGTCTCGCCGCGCCCCACCCGTACGCGCTTGGTGGCGTGCTTGGTGCGGCTGGCCGAGGCGGTTTGACTCGTGCGGCTGCTTCGGCTGGCGGAGATCGACGAGGAGCCGGACGACGGGACCTTGAGCAGCTGGCCGGCGCGCACCGTGCTGCCGCGGAGGCCGTTGGCTTTGCGCAGGGACGCGATCGTCGTGCCGTGGCGCTCGGCGATCGCGGAGAGGGTGTCGCCGCGGCCGACGCGTACGGTGCGCGCTCGGGTGGCGGCGCTCTTCGTGCCCGACCAGCGGACGGAGATCTGGCCGGCCTCCGCGCGCGCCGACGAGATCGACGAGGCGCTGGGGATGCGTAGACGCTGGCCGGAGATCAGCCGGCTGGAACGCAGGCCGTTGGCCCGGCGTAGCGAGTCGGCCGACATGCCGTAGCGGCTGGCGATCCGGGAGAGCGTTTCGCCGCGCCGGACGCGGTAGATCGCGCTGCGCGAGGCGGTGCGGGTCGAGGGTGCGTTGCCGGCGCTGACGGACCTGGGTGAGGGGGCGGACTCGGCGATCGAATCGACCGGCGGCCCGGACAAGCCGGCCACCTGGATGGGAGGCAGCTCGCGCCCCCCTCCGATCGCCAGTAGATAGTTTGAAAACGCCTCGGGGAACAGGGCGACATGGTAGTGGGCGGGGAAGCGCTCTTTGGTCGCCTCCAGGATGCCGCGGCTCTCCAAGTCGAGGAGGGTGCTTTCGAGCAGGCCGCTGCAGGCGCGGCGGAAACTGCGCCGCAGGTCCATCGCCATGCCGGTTGGGTGGACCGAATGGATCGAGGCGTTCCTCGGCTGGTGGCTCTTCGGCCGGACCAGGCTGGTCGCCACCAACGGCTCGCCGCAACTGCCGCGCTCCAGGTGCCCCATCCATTCCAGGAAGCGCTTGACCTCCGGCCGGGCGTAGGGGAACGACGCGCCGTCCACCTGGTAGTCGCCGTTGCCCGGCACGTAGACCAGCAGGCCGTGGCGGACGAAGACCTCGATGTCCTCGGGATTGCGCAGGTAGGTGAACGCCTGGTCCTCGGCCGCGCGGTTTTGGCGCTCCATCGACGCGGCGGAGCCTACGAGCGTCTGTGCAGAAAGCGTTTCGAGCGAGAGGGTACCGAAGGCAAACGAGGCGAGGACAAAGAATGCCGTGAACCGGGCACGGCGCGGTGCGATCCTGGGCGGCATCGAAAAACCTCTCGATCCGGTGGTTGTCGCCGAAAGGGCCGCGTGGCGAGCCCGGCTACGTCAAAGACATCAGATACGAAACGCGAATGTAACACAGGGTTTCTCGAAACGGGAGGGGGAAAGAGAAGATTTCTCTTTTTTCAGGCCTATTTAGTAGTCCCGCGCACGTTGGCCGGCTCGTTGACGCTCAACGTAGGGGCGCACGGCCGTGCGCCCGCGGCCCGATGGTAGAGTTCCGTCCATGGCATGGCAGAAGACTCTCCAACCGGGCGAAACCGTCCTTCATCGCGCGTGGCCGAGCCGCTGGGGGCTGGTCGTACCGGTCGGCTTGACCGTGATCGCTCTGATCGGCGCAGGGATCGCCTTCAAGCTCGGGCAGCCTCTGGTCGCGATCGCCGCCGGCGTGATCGCCCTCCTGGCGGGCGTTTGGGCGGCGGTGCGCTGGGTGAAGCTCGCGAGCAGCGTCTACGTCTTGACCGACCGGCGCGTGCTCAAGCAGGAAGGGCTGCTCGCCCGGACCTCTAAAGACGCCTACCTCGACAAAGTGAACAACGTCGAGCACTTTCAGACTCTCCCCGGCCGCCTGTTCGGGTTCGGCGATCTGGAGATCGATACCGCGAGCGAGCATGGCGCGACGACGTTTCACCGCATCGCGAACCCGATCGAATTCAAGAGCGCGATTCTCGCGGCGGCCGACCAGGAGCGCTCCGGTCGCATGCGCCCCGCCGTGGCGCAGATCTCGGGCGCCGACCGCCTGCGCGAGCTGAAGCGCCTGCTCGACGAAGGCTTGATCGACGAGACCGAGTTCAAGAAGAAGCGCGCGGAGCTGGTGGACGCGCTGTAAACGAAGGCGTGTAATCCGTAGGGGCGGCCCTATGTGGCCGCCCTGGATTGCGGCGACCGAACCGAGGGCAGGCACGCAGGCCTGCCCCTACGAGTCCGCAGATAGGGAGGAAACCCATGAGCGACCTGGCAGACCAGAAATGCGTGCCGTGCAAAGGCGGCGTGCCGCCGCTGGATGAAACCGCGCAAGCGGCACTCCTCGCCCGGCTCGGCGCCGACGGCAACGGCTGGGGCGTGGTCGCCGGCCATCATCTGGAAAAGGAGTACGCGTTTCCGGACTTCGTGACCGCGCTCGCGTTCGTCAACCGGGTCGGCGCGGTGGCGGAAGAGGAAGGGCATCACCCCGACCTCTTCCTTACCTGGGGCAAGGTCCGAGTCACCACCTGGACCCACTCGATCGACGGCTTGACCGAGAGCGACTTCGTGCTCGCGGCCAAGGCCGATCGGGTTCTGGCGGGTTAGAAAGGGCAGACACGCAGGTCTGCCCCTACAAATGACCAAATCGTGATTCGGACGTAGGGGTGCACCTGCGTGTGCGCCCTCGCAGCTACAAATGACCAAATCGTGATTCGGACGTAGGGGCGCACCTGCGTGTGCGCCCTCGCAGCGCCCTCGCCTACCGGCGACCCTTGAAGAAATCGCCCAGGCTGCCGAACGTGCCGGCGGGTGCGGCGCGCGGCGGCTCCGGCAGGTCGTCCTCGTGGTGAGCCTCGCTGCCGTCGCCGAGCCCCAAGGAGATCCGGTGGCGGGCGGTGTCGACGCCGAGCACGCGCACCGACAGCTCCTGGCCGACCGACAGCGCTTCGCGGGCGTGCTGTAGACGGCGGCCCGAGCTGTTGCCGATCTCGCTGATGTGGAGCAGGCCATCGAGCCCCGGTTCCAGCTCGACGAACGCGCCGAAGGTCTCCAGCCGGACCACCTTGCCATGGACGATCGAACGCTCGGGGAAGCGCCCCGGGGCGTCGCGCCAGGGATCGCGCTCCAGCGCTTTGCGCGACAGCGAGATCCGCTCGCCCCGTTTGTCGTCCGCGGCGCGCTCGATGCGGATGATCTGCACCTCCACCTCCTGGCCGACCGAGAGCGCGTCTTCCGGGCGCGCGAGACGCGAGTGGCCGATCTCCGAGACGTGGAGCAGTCCCTCGACGCCGCCGAGATCGACGAACGCCCCGTAGGTGGTGAGCGAGGTGACGTGGCCGGTGATCACGGTGCCGATCGACAGCGTCGCGCGCACTTCCGCCGCGCGGAGGTCGGCCTCTTCCTGGAGCAGCGAGCGGCGCGAGAGGACGATGTTCGGCCGCCGGTTGCTGCCGGTCGGCTCCTCGAAACGAAGCACCCGGAAGGTCAGCGTTTGGCCGACGTAGGGGCTCGCGTCCTCGACGAACCGGTTCTCGATCTGCGAGATCGGGCAGAAGCAGCGGACGCCCGCGACATCGACTTCGAGGCCGCCCTTGTTGAGGCCGGTGATCCGCCCTTCGAGCGTCATCTGGGTTTCGAACGCGCGCCGGATCTCTCCGGCGGCTTCGGCCTGCGCGGCGTTCTTCGAGATCTTGCGCTTGAGCAGCAGGCTGTTGGTCTCGGGATCGCGACCGGCGACCGTCGCTTCGAGCTTGGCGCCGACCTCGACCGTGACGTTGCCTTCCTTGTCGCGCAGATCCGCGGTCGGGATCACCGCTTCCGATTTGGTGCCGATGTCGACCAGTGTCGTCTCGTCGCCGATCGAGATCACGGTGCCGCTGACCTTGCCGCCGACCTGAGGGTCGTTCTTGCGCTCGGTCGCGGTCGATTGCTCGAACTGGGCGAGGATGGCGCCGAATTCCTCAGGCGCATCCGACGCCGGGGCGGCCGCGGGCTCGGTCGCGCTTTCCGCGCTTTCCGTGTTCTCGGCGCTTTCCGTGTTCTCGGCGCTCTCCGCGTTCACGGTGCTCTCCGCGTTCTCGGTGCTCTCGACGTTCTCGGCGCTTTCCGCGTTCACGGTGCTCTCCGTGCTCTCGGAGCTCTCCGTATTCTCCACGGGGAGAGGCTCGCCCGCTTCGTCCGGCGTTTCGGGAGCCGGGTCCGCTACGGTCTCCTCAGGCTCGGCCGAGACGGGAATCTCGCTGGATTCTTGGTGCTCGGCAGCTGCCGGGATCTCGTGGTTTTCCGCTGGCTCTGGGGGGGTCTGGTCGTCCATGGGGGGATCCTCGTTTTTCCGCCCGGGGGGCTCGTTCCAGCTCGCCTGGAATCTTCTTCCCGGTGCGACAGCGGGTCAAAGTATCACGGCGGGCGCCTCCCGATTGGAGCGCAGCCATGCCCTTCCAGAAGGGAAGAGTGCGCCGAAAGGCCGAATGTGGGGCAACCGGGTGCGAATCTTCCCGTGAGCGTTAAGATTCCTGGGACGAACCGCTTTCTTGTCTCACCTTCGACCTGGAGAATTCCGCCCGCCATGGATTTTCGTCCGCGCTTCGAGTCGCCCCTCGCCCCGCTGGTAGGACTCGTGCTGCTGGGGGCCGTCCTCTTCGTCGTGCCCGGGTCCGCGGCGGCCTCCGCGCCGATTCCCGCCGCCGCGATCCCGGCCAGCCCGGCCCTCCCGGACATCTCCGAGCCGCATCTCGCCGATCTTCGCCAGCTTACGCCCGGCGGCGAGAACGCCGAGGCGTACTGGTCGCCGGACGGCAAGGAGCTGATCCTCCAGGCTCACGAGGCGGCCGACGCCTGCGACCAGATCTACCGCCTCGCGGCGGACGGCTCGAAACCTCCGATCCGCGTTTCTTCCGGCAAGGGGCGGACCACCTGCTCGTACTTCCTGCGCGGCGGCGAGCGGGTGATCTTCTCGTCGACCGAAGGGAGCGGCCCCGAGTGCCCGCCGCCGCCCGACCGTACGCACGGCTACGTCTGGGCGGTCTACGCGACCTACGAGATCTGGAGCGCGAAGCCCGACGGCTCCGACATGGTGCGGCTGACGGACAACCAGGCCTACGACGCCGAGTCGACGGTTTGCCCGACCGATGGCACGATCGTCTTCACCTCGGATCGCGACGGCGACCTGGAGCTTTATTCGATGAAGCCGGACGGCACGGATGTCCGCCGCCTCACCCACACGCCGGGCTACGACGGCGGCGCGTTCTTCTCGCCCGATTGCACCAAGCTGGTCTGGCGCGCGGCGCGCCCGGCGCCGGGCCGGGAGCAGGAAGAGGACGCCGCCTTGCTCGCCAAGGGGCTCGTGCGCCCGGGCAAGCTGGAGATCTGGGTCGGCAACGCCGACGGCACGGAGGCGCATCAGGTGACCGCGCTCGGCGCGGCGTCGTTCGCCCCTTCGTTCTTCCCCTCGGGGAGGAGGCTGTTGTTCTCCTCCAACGTCGGCGATCCGAAGGGCCGGGAGTTCGACCTCTGGGCGATCGACATCGATGGCATGAACCTCGAACGGATCACCCGCTCGCCCGGCTTCGACGGCTTCCCGCTGTTTTCGCCCGACGGCACGCGGCTCGCGTTCTCGTCGAACCGGAACCAGAAGGTGGCGGGCGACACCAACGTCTTCGTTGCCCGGTGGGTAGACTCGTCCGTCGTACCCGAAACGACGACCGACGCCGATCGTTTCGGCGCCGATGTCGCCTGGCTCGCGGACGACGCGCGCGAGGGGCGCGGGGTGGGAACGAAAGGGCTCGCCGAGGCGTCGGAATGGATCGAGCAACGCTTCCGCGCGCTCGGCCTCGAACCGGGCGTTTCCGGCAGCGACGGGAAGGAAGCGACGTTCCGCGAAGAGTTCGACGTGCCGGTATCGATCGAATCAGGCGCGGGAACGCACGCCGTGCTCGGCGGCGTGCCACTCGACGGTGAGAGCTTCCGGCCGCTCGGTTTCTCGTCTTCCGGCTCGGCGGCGGGCGAGGTGGTCGCGGCGGGTTACGGCGTCACCGCGCCGGAACGGGGAATCGACGATTACGCGGGGGTGGACGCGAAAGGAAAGATCGTCGCGGTCCGCCGGTTCGTGGCGCCTCCGGCCGCTCCGGTCAACCCCCGGAAGGAGGGGGATAAGGAAACCCCGGCCGAGCGCGATGTGCGCGAGAAGGCCGCCGACGTCGAGCGGCGCGACTCCGACCTTCGCTACAAGGCGTTCAACGCCAAGCAGCACGGCGCGCTCGGCCTGATCGTGGTCGATCTGCCACCGGCGCCAAAGCCGATCAAGCCGACCGCCGATCTGCCCGGCCAGATGCCGGACGAAGCGCCGCTGCCGACTCTCTCCGTGGCCGACGCGGGGGACGCCGGTTTGCCCGTGATCGCGGTCTCCCGAAAAGCGGGCGCGAGCTTGTTTTCGACCGACCCCGACCGGATTTCGCGCGCTGAGATTTCGGTCGAGCTGGTCACCCGCACCGAGCGCGCCGCGAACGTCGTGGGGGTGCTGCGCGCGAGCGGGACCGAAAGGTTTCCCGGTGCGGTGTTGATCGGCGCTCACTACGACCATCTCGGCTTCGGCCCGTTCGGCTCGCTCGATCCCGATTCGAAGGCGCCCCACAACGGCGCGGATGACAACGCCTCGGGAACCGCCGCGCTGCTGCTCGCGGCGCGCACGCTGGCGCAACACCGCGCCGAGCTTCATCGCGACGTCTGGTTCGTCGCCTTCTCGGGCGAGGAGCGCGGCGTGCTCGGCTCGACCGCGTTCACCCGCCGGCCGCCCAAGGGTCTGGCGCTCGCCGATCTGGACGCGATGATCAACATGGACATGGTCGGCCGGCTGCGCGAGAACAAGCTCTCGGTCCTGGGCGGCGCGTCGGGCGAAGGGTGGGCCGCGCTGGTCGACCCGGCCTGCCAGCGCGCGGGACTCTCCTGCACTTTGAGCGGCGACGGCTACGGCCCGTCCGATCACAGCCCGTTTTACGCCGCGGGCGTGCCGGTGCTCCATCTGTTCACGGGCACCCATTCCGACTACCACCGGCCAAGCGACGACGCGGACAAGATCAACGCCCTCGGCGGCGCGCAGGTGGCGGGGCTCGCGGCGGACCTCGCGCGGACGCTCGCCAACCGCGCCGAGCGGGTGGCCTACAAATCGGCTCCCGCCCCGGCCCCCGCGGGCGACGTCCGCGGCTCCGGCGCCTCGCTCGGCACGATCCCCGATTACGCCGGCGACAACCGTCCCGGCGTGCTGCTCGCCGGAGTGCGGGTGGGCAGCCCGGCGGAAAAAGCCGGGATCGGCCGCGGCGATCTGCTGGTCGAGCTGGCCGGCACCGAGATCCGCGACATCCAGGACTTCATGTTCGTGCTGAGCCGCGCGACCCCCGGCCAGCGCGCCCCCGCGGTAGTGATTCGCGACGGCCGCCGGATCACGCTCGAAGTCGAATTCGGCGTCAACACCCGGATGCGCTGAGGCTTCCCCTTGGCGCTCCGCCACCACCTTTGGACCCTCGCGCCCCGGCTCGCGCACTCGTTTCGCCCGTTCCATTGCCCGCCGGGCGTTGCCTGGTCTGTGCAGATCGAGGACCCCAAGATGGGGCCGGTGCGCCTGACCGGCCGGTTCCACGATCGGCGGCAAGAGCGCCCGGGCGGGGACCTCGTGGTCATCGTCCACGGTCTCGGCGGCTGTTGCGAAAGCCAATACGTTCGCCGCGGCGCCGCGGCGGCCGAGCGCGCGGGGCTCTCCGTTCTGCGTCTGAACCTGCGCGGCTCGGACCGGAGCGGCACGGACTTTTACCATGCGGGGCTCACCGCCGATCTGGCGTCGGCCCTCGGCAGTCCCGAGCTGGCCGGCTTTTCCCGCATCCACCTGCTCGGTTACTCGCTCGGCGGGCATGTCGCGCTCCGCTTCGCGGCGCTCGAAGACGAGCCGCGCCTCTCGGGCGTGGTCGCGGTCTGCGCGCCGCTCGACCTCGCGCTTTCCGCCGCCGCGATCGACCGGCCGGCGCTCGCGCTCTACAAGACCTACCTGGTGCGCCATCTGAAAGAGATCTACGCGCCGGTCGCCGCGCGCCGTCCGGAGCTTGCCCCGTTCGAGCAAGTGCGCGGCATCCGCTCGTTGCGCGAGTGGGATGATGCGGTCGTCGCCCCGCGGCACGGCTTTCTAAGCGGCGCCGACTACTACGCCCAGGCAAGCGTCGTACCGCACCTCGGCGATCTGCGCGTGCCGTCGCTGCTGCTTCAAGCGGAAGGCGATCCGATGGTCCCGGCGGAGACCGTCCGCCCCGCGCTCTCCCGTGCCTATCCGAACCTCGACGTCCGCTGGCTCCGCCGCGCCGGCCACTGCGGCTTTCCCGAGCCGTTCGAGCTGACCCTCCGAGCCGACCGCCCGGCCCGGCTCGAAGATCAGGCGCTCGGCTGGCTCACGGAGCTCTAACGGTTCCGTCGTCCCTGGGACCGCCTATCGCGAGTAGGGGCGTTCGAGGTCGAGACCGGGGATGACGCGGTAGTGCTTCTCGTTGAACGTGCAGAGAGTTGCCGCTCGGCCGACGGCGCAGCCGGCAATGAGGGCATCCAGGAGCCCCAGACCGTGAGAGAGATGATAGGCCGCGAAAAAACCGAGCGCGATGCCGCAGTCGCCCTCCGTCGGCCAGACCAAGTCGAACGGCGCCACGAGCTGCCGGGATTCACGCAGCTCTCGCGCATCGCGCGCGTCCTGGATCAACTCCATCGCAACGAATCCCGGAAGAGCGGGAAGATCGCCGAGCGACTCGAACCACCCGACCGCGGGTGGGTGGCAACGCTGGATGTCGATCAAGATGTCGGTGTCGAGCAGCCTCAAGCACTGCTCCGGAGGCGGCGCTCAGCGTCATGGCGGACCGTACGGGCGTGAGTCTGGCTGTCGGCGATGTCGGGGCGGGTCCCGATCAAGCCGTGTCGCTTCCAGTAGGCCACGAGCTGCGCCCCAGTGTCAGCCACGGATTTCGCCGCCGGTTCGAGGCGAAAGCTCCGCGCCTTGTCCTGTTTCAGCTCGGCTACCGTTGCGCCGACCTCGACGATCATGACCGTCTCGCCGGCGCGGGCGAAATCGAGCGAAGCGGTCGGATTCTTCATGAACTCTTCGACGGTAACTTTAGCCATGGTGCCCTACTATTCAGAAAGCTCTACGTCGTCGCCGCGAATTCGAGACCCGGCGGCGGTGGACGAGATGAGTTTACTGCAATTACCAGGGGCGCCGGATTCTCCCTCACCGTATCGGAAACGCCGAGCCGCAATGCCCCGTCTGTCGGATCGGCACGACCGCCGTGCCGGGCGGGGCGGACAACAGCACCTCGTGACCCGGGTGACGGCCGCCATCGGTCCAGTGCGAATAGTCGCGCAGGTAGAGGCAGGTGCACTTGGCACCCTGGTCGATCAGCTCCTGCTTCTGTTTCGGCGTGAGATCGAAGTCGAGCGTCGAGATCCCGAGGTCGTTCAAGACCACGGTGCGCTCCAGATTCGCCGGATCGTGCTCCAGGCCGACCACTTGGGCCGAGAGCAGCGTTTCGAACAGTCCCTTGCCGTAGGTCAGGATGCCGTCGATCTTGCGCACCGGCGGCGGTGAGTTGGTATTGACGAGCACGAAGCCCAGCGTCTCGGGATTCAGCTCCTTCTCGCGGTCGAACGCGTTCACCGGATAGTTCAAGACCACGCCGCCGTCGACGAAGATCTTTCGCTCGTTCTCGATCGAGGCGAAGAAGATCGGGAACGAGCCCGACATGCGCACCGCGAGCGCCACCTCGAAATCCGGGCTCTTCCGGTACGACAGCTCGCGCACGTCGCCGGTGTTCAAGTCGGAGGTAAAAACCCGCAGGTCGAGGAAGCCCTTGTCGTGCAGATCGCGGAACGTCGCACGCCGGGTGCCGGTCTTGCCTTCCACCATGCAGCGCATCAGTTCGAGATAGGTGTCGCCGCGATAAAAGCCGTAGCGCCGGAACAAGCGAAAAGCGCCGGTCGAACCGCCGTCCTCCAGTTGGCCGAAGTTGAGCTGCACCAGTAACTGGCGGATCTGGTCCGGCGAATAGCGCAAGGCGACGAGCATCGCGGTGATCGACCCGGCGGAAGTGCCGGCGACGCTCGTGACGTTCGGCAGGATGCCCTGCTCGCTGAGCACCTCCAGCGCGCCGCCGTAGGCGAGCCCCTTGATGCCGCCTCCTTCGAACACCAAGTTCTTCCATGGATACTCGTGCGGCGGCGGGCAATTGGACGGCTTGGCGACCGGAACCGGAGGACCGACGACCGGGCAAGCGAAGCGCGTCGAGCGGCAGCCTGTGCCGGCTGCGAGCCCAACGAGCGCAAGAGCGAAGGCGAACCGGCGAGAGTCCGGGCGGCGCATGGCGTTCTCCTCGAAACTGCGAGGAGGATAACCCGGACCGGAGCACGCAGACCGTTTGGAGTGCGGCGACGTGTCGCCGCTTTCCGTAGCACCGACGCGTCGGCGCGGGCTTGGAACCGGCACGATCCTGACAGGCTTTGCACCGCGGCCACAGCCATCCTCACGGTCGCGGTAGGAACCTGCTTGCCGGCCGAAGCGCATCGAGGAGCGGGGTCAGCTTCGATCCGCGAAAGATCGATCAGGGAACGGTTCAGAATTGACCGATAGATCGCCGCAGATCGGACCGCGCGCCGACGCGTCGACGCTTGCGAAAGCGGCGACACGTCGCCGCACTCCAAACGGGCGGGTGCCTCTCGGGTCTTTTATCTTGCCGCTCCTTCCTCTTTGTGCTGCAATTCGCGCCCAATGATGACGCGTGAGGAGTACGACGAGCGGAAGCGGCAGATCGAGGCGCAGCACCTGGCGACGATCGAGCTGATCGAGGCGGGAAAGCAAGCCCAACTATGGGCGCTCGATCGGGTCTGGCTGGATGGGGGAGTGCCGCAGGTCGAAGTGCCGGCGTCCGGTACGCCGGTTCGTCTGTCGGAGGAGGAGGCCACGTCTTCCGAGAAGACCCCTCGGGATCCCGAATCCGCTCCCGCGCCGGCCAAACGGCGGGGTATCTATGAGCTGCTCGAGAAGATCGAGTCCGTCTTGCCGTCGCTTCCCGACCGGTTCGACTACCACGATCTTTGCCGCGCGCTCGGCGCCGAGCTGGACCGCGGTGCCGTGCGGCGAAATCTACAACTGCTGGTCGAGGAGGAAATCCTGGCGAAGGAAGGGACTTCGAGCGGCCGGTTTCGTCTCTTCTACAGGAAGCTTCCCCCGAGCGTCCCTTCAGGGGACGATTGACGCTCGCGGGCGTGCGGTTCCCGTGATCAATCACGCGTTCGTCCGCCACCGCCGACCGGTGAACGCACGCAGGAATTCGTCGAAGTCCCCCAGAAATTCATTGAGCGCACGCAGAAATCGAATTTCTGGAGGACTTCGGTGAATTCCTGGGGGATCTCTCAGCGAATTCCTGGGGGACTTCAGTGATTTTCTGGAGGATCTCAGCGATTTCTTGGGGGACTTCAGCGAATTTTTCGGGGACTTCGGCGAATTTCTGGGGGACTTGAGTGATTTCTTGGGGGACTTGAGTGATTTCTTGGGGGACTTCAGCGAATTTCTCTGTGGCTTCACCCATTTTCTGGGGGACTTGAGTGATTTTCTTGGGGACCTCACCCATTTCTTGGATGGCTCGCCCGAATTTCTGCGCGACTTGATCGCTCGGCGGCGTGCGCTGCATGACTTCCGGAAGGCGATGAGCGAATTCCGAGGAGCGCCGAGCGATCTTCGGTGAGCGCTCCGCGACATTGAGCGCCCGGAGAGCGAATTCCCGCGCGCGCCCGGTTCCGTGCGGGAAGCGCTCGACGATCTTCAATCTCGATTACTTGGCCTTCCAGCCGGTCCAGCCCGGTCCGCGCACGACGCGGCCGGCGGCGGCTCCCGTCGGCTCGCCGTCTTTCAGGACTTGGATGCCGTTGACGAAGACCTGCTTCATGCCGGTCGCGTACTGGTGCGGCTTGTCGTAGGTCGCACGGTCCGAGACGGTCGCCGGATCGAACACCGTGAGGTCGGCGTACCAGCCTTCTTTCAAACGGCCGCGCTCGCGGATCTTCAGCCGCTCGGCGGGGAGCGAGGTCAGCTTGCGGATCGCCTCTTCGAGCGAGAGCGCTTTCTCGTCGCGGACGTATTTGCCCAGCAGCCGGGCGACGTTGCCGTAGGCGCGCGGATGATCGTTCGATTTGAGGAACACTCCTTCGGCGGAAGGGGCTCCCGCGTCGGAGCCGAACGTGACCCAGGGGAGCGCCACCTGCTTCTTCACGTTCTCTTCCGACATCAGGAAGTAGATCGTGCCGACGCGGCTGCCGTCTTCGATCACCAGGTCCATCGCGGTCTCTTCCGGGCTCTTGCCGCGCTCTTTCGCCACCGCCGCGAGGGTCTTGCCGGTCAGCGGCTTCAAGGCGTCGTTCTTGAAGCCGGCGAGCAGAATACCGTCCGGCCCCGCGCCGAGGAACAGGTTCTCCCATTCGTCCGAAGGCGTGGTCATCTCCTTTTGCACGCGGGCGCGGATCTCCGGATCTTGCAGCCGCTTCTTCCAGGCTTCGTACCCACCCTCCTGCACCCAGGGCGGCATCGAGGCGTCGAGGCCGGTCGCGCCCGCGGTGTAGGTGTACATGTCGGCGCTGATGTCGAGCCCGGATTTCTGCGCCGCTTCGACCTTCTGGATCACCTGGTCCATCTTGGGCCAGTTGTTTTTGCCTGCGGCTTTCAAGTGGTAGATCTCGGCCGGTAGCTTGGCCTTGCGGGAGATCTCCATCAGCTCGTCGACCGCTTCGAGCAGGCGGTTGCCTTCGCTCCGCATATGGGAGATGTAGCGCCCGCCGTAGGTGCCCGCGACCTCGGCGAGTGCCACCAGCTCGTCGGTCTTGGCATAAAACGCCGGGGCGTAGATGAGCGACGAGCCGAGGCCGAGGGCACCCTCTTCCATCCCCTGGCGGACGAGCGCCTTCATCCGCTCCAGCTCTTCGGGGCTGGGCGGCCGGTCGGCGTAGCCGATCTCGTGGATGCGCACGGTGGTGGCGCCGACGAACGAGGCGACGTTTTCCGCGATGCCTTTCTTTTCCAGGTGCTCCAAGTATTCGCCCAGCGTGGTCCAAGGGATGTCGTACTTCAGATCCCCCTGATCGTCGAGCATTTGCTTGCGCATCTCCGGGGTGATCGGCC
This sequence comes from Thermoanaerobaculia bacterium, assembly GCA_035995205.1. Classification (GTDB taxonomy): domain Bacteria; phylum Acidobacteriota; class Thermoanaerobaculia; order Multivoradales; family UBA5704; genus DASYKS01. The sequence continues at coordinate 21,216 of DASYKS010000057.1, read as the reverse complement.
CCATCGACCACCCTTCGCCGAACACTTCGAGCGTCACCCCTTGGCGGATGTCGCTTTGCGCCCGGCCGTCGACCAGCAGCGAGTCGGTCGCCCAGGAGAGCATGTTGACGAAGCCGGGAGCGACCGCGAGGCCCTTGATGTCGATCTCACTCTTGGCCGTCGCTGGCCCGAGATTTCCCACCTTGGCGATCCGGTCGCCGAGGAGCGCCACGTCGCCCACGTAGGGCTTGCCGCCCGAGCCGTCGTAGATCGTGCCGCCGCGCAGGATCGTGTCGTAGGTGAGGGACGGAGGCGTGGCGGGCGTGGGTTCCGCCGCGAGCGTCGCCAGAGCGGTCATTAAGGGAACGAACAGAAAGGCGAGCGCGAGAGCTGGAAACTTGGTCATCAGGTCATTCCTCCGGGGCTTGCTGGGCGCATTGTACGAGGGTCCGGTGCGGTTCGGGCGGGCCTCGGCTTCGCTATCCCATCGGGCCGCAACCTTCCCCGCGTTCCACCGTAAGACCCCGGCATGCGTATCGCCGCCTCGGCCCTCGGCCTGTTCGTCTTCGTTTCGTCCGCGGCCTTTTCGGCGCAGGAGGCGCCCGCGGCGAAGATCGAGACGCCGGAGCTCCACATCTCACGCGCTGCGGGAAAGATTGAGATCGACGGCGATCTGACCGATGCCGGCTGGCGGGACGTCGTGCCGATCGATAGGTTCTGGGAGACCAACCGGAACGAGAACGGCGAGCCGCCGGCCAAGACGATCGGCTGGATCGCCTACGACGAGCGCTATTTCTACGTCGCGCTCGAAATGACCGACCCCGACCCGAAGAGCATTCGCGCGTTCTTCTCGGACCGCGACGCCGTGCCGCCAGACACCGACTACGCGGGCATTCTGATCGACTCGGCGCACGACGGCAAAACCGGCTATCTGTTCTTGGTCAATCCGAACAACGTGCAGTACGACTCGATCAACTCCGACGTCACCGGCGAGAATGCGTCGGTCGACCTGTTCTGGGATTCGGCGACCAAGCCGACGCCCGAGGGCTGGGTGGTCGAGATGCGCATCCCGTTCTCCTCGCTGCGCTACGGCAAGGGCGATCCGCAGACCTGGGGCGCGATGCTCTATCGCAACTATCCGCGCGACTTCCGTTACCAGATGTTCACCGCGCCGATCCCGCGCGGGCAGAGTTGCTTCGTCTGCAACGAGAATGCGCTCACCGGCCTCGCCGGCCTGCCGACCGGGGGCCATTACGTGGTGGCGCCGTACGTCGCGGCGAATCAGCCGTGGGCGAAAGAGGGCGAGGTGGGCAGCCCGCTCGCGAAAGGCGATTTCGACTCCGATGTCGGCGGGGATTTCAAGTGGCTGCCGAACGCGAACCACGCGATCGACGCCACGATCAACCCGGATTTCTCGCAAGTCGAATCCGATGCCTCGCAGGTGACCGCCAACGAGCGCTTCGCGCTGTTCGTCGAGGAGAAGCGGCCGTTCTTCCTGGAGGGGCTCGACCTGCTGGCGTCCCCGCTTCAGGTGGTCTACACGCGGACCATCACCTCGCCGAGCTGGGGCGCGCGGGCGACCGGTCACTTCGGCTCGACGGCCTACACGGCTCTGGTCGCCGATGACCGGGGCGGGGGCAAGGTGATCATCCCCGGGCCGCAAAACTCCGACTTCGCCGATCAGAATGTTTCGTCGCGGGTGGGCATCGGCCGCGTGCGCCGCGATTTCGGTCCCTCGTTCGTCAGCTTCCTCGCCACCGTCCGCGAAAGCGAGGGCGACAGCCACAGCCGGGTCTTCGGCCCCGATTTCCAGTGGCGCAAAGGGGGGGACTTGGTCACCGGCCAGTTTCTCCTGAGCGACTCGCGGACGCCGATCGATCCGGAGCGCAAGGTCCCCGAATGGGACGGCCGGCAACTCCGCTCGCACGGCGCGTACCTGGAGCACCTGCGCAGCAGCAAGGGCTACGAGCTGTTCACCTCGTACACCGACATCGGCGATGATTTCCGGGCCGACGTCGGCTTCCTGCCGCAGGTCGGCTACCGCGAGGGGCTGTCGCAATACACGAGGTTGTGGTACCCGAAGCATGGGCCGTTCCTCTCGGTCCGGCCCGGTTTCGCCGTGCGTTACGGCGAGGACTCGTCCGGCCGGCTGCTGCTCTCGCGCGTGGTGCCGAAGTTTTCCTTCGACGGCGCGCACAACAGCTTCAGCGAGATCAGCTACAAATTCGAGCGGATTCGCTCCCGCGACAAGATGATCGATCGCCAATATGTCGAGTACTACGCCGAGATCAGCCCGTCGCGCCGGTTCGGCGAAATCACCCTCTCGGGGTTCATCGGCGATGACGTCGACTTCGACAACTCGCGGCCCGGAAAGGGAGGCACGGTCAAGCTCACCTCCGTGATTCGCCCCGGGCAGCACTTGGAGCTGCAACTCTCCGCGACCAAGCGCTGGCTGGACGTAAGCTCAGGCCGCTTCCTGACCTCCGACCTCGGCCGCCTGCGCGCCAACTACAACTTCAACTCGCGTACCTTCCTGCGCCTGATCGGCGAAGAGATCCGCACCACGGTCGATCTCACCCGCAAACCCACGCCGAAGCCGGGGAAAGAGCGCAAGCAGGAACGCACCGGCTCCGCGCTGCTCGGCTACAAGCTGAACTGGCAGACGGTGCTCTTCTTAGGGATAGGCGACGCCCGCTCCCTCGACAATCAGGGCGATCTCGCCCCGGTCGCCCGCAAGGCGTTCTTCAAAGTCTCGTACGCGTTCCAGCGGTAGGGGTGTGGCGTCGCGCCGCGCCCGCCTCCCTGTTAGGATAGGAGCGTAAACGAGGCGGCATTGAACACTTCGACACTTCCGACGGCTCTCGACTTCGGCGCTTTGGTGGCGGATCTGGAGAGCGATCCTCGGCTCGGCGCGCGGATCGTTCATGCGGCGGAGCTGCCCGCGGTTCCCGCGCGGTACGGGGCGCTCGATCCGCCGCTTCCTGAGCCGTTGCGGCAGGCTCTGGCGCGTAGCGGGGTCGCCCGGTTGTGGAGCCACCAGACGGAGGCGATCGCGGCGGTCCGGCGGGGCGAGCACGTGCTAGTGACGACGCCGACCGCCTCGGGCAAGTCGCTGGTGTTCCAGGTGCCGCCGATCGAGGAGGCTTTGGCCGGCGGCCCGGGGCGGGCGTTGTTCCTCTTTCCGCTCAAGGCGCTCGGCCAGGACCAGCGGGGCAAGTTTCGCGAGATCGCCGCCACCTGCGGGCTATCGACCGAGGAGGCCGGCTGCGAGATCTACGACGGCGACACCTCTCCGAACGAGCGGGCGGCGATCCGGCGGCGGTTTCCGCGCGTTTTGATCACCAACCCCGACATGCTGCACCTGGGAATCCTGGCCCATTGGACCTCGTGGGGTCCCTTCCTCGCCGATCTGCGTTGGATCGTGCTCGACGAGCTGCACACCTACCGCGGCATCTTCGGCAGCCATTTCCACCACACGCTCTCCCGCCTGCTGCGGCTCGCCCGGGCGCTCGGTGCCGACCCGCAGGTGATCGCCTCGTCGGCGACCGCGGCGAACGCGGCGGAGTTCGCCCAGATCCTTGCCGGGCGGCCGTTTCATTGGGTGGAAGAGGCAGGCGCGCCGCGCGAGGGACGGCGCTTCCTGCTGCTCCAGCCGGAGGTGAGCCCGTACACCTCGGCGCTCAATCTGTTCGTCGAGCTGCTCAAGCGGGGAGCGAAGACCATCGTCTTCACCAAGGCCCGGCGGATCACCGAGCTGCTCTATTCCTGGCTGAGGAAACGGGAGCCCGATCTCGCGCGGCGGGTCTCCGCCTACCGGTCGGGATTCCTGCCTGAGGAGCGGAGGCGGATCGAGGGCGAGCTGTTCGCCGGCCGGCTCGACGGGGTGATCGCGACCTCGGCGCTGGAGATGGGGATCGACATTGGCGGGCTCGACGCCTGCGTTTTGGTGGGCTATCCCGGCAGCGTCATGTCCACCTGGCAGCGCTCGGGGCGCGCGGGCCGGTCGGGGCGCGAATCGCTCACCGCGTTGATCGCTTTGCCTGACGCGCTCGATCAATATTTTCTCGCTCACCCCGAGCAGCTGCTCGGCCGGCCGTGCGAGCGATTGGTGGTCGATCCGGCGAACGTGCCGGTCTCGCGCGCCCATCTGCTCTGCGCCGCCTCCGAGCTGCCTTTGGAACGGGGGCCGAACGGACCGGACGCCGCGTATCTGGCCCCTCACGCCGCGACCATCGATTCGATGCTCGCGCGCGGCGAGCTGTTCGAGGGCGAAGAGGGCGAGCTGTTTTCGCTCCGCCAACGGCCGCAGCGGTTGGTGTCGCTACGCGGCTCGGGCGAAAGCTACGCGATCGAGGACACCGAGGCCGGGAGGACGATCGGCACGATCGACGGCGTGCGCGTCCTGCGCGAATGCCACCCGGGGGCGATCTACCTGCACATGGGCCGGCAATACCAGGTGGCCGAGCTGGACGGCGAAAAGCGGCGGGTGTTCGCGGAGCCGGCGGACGTCGATTGGTTCACCACGGCGCTGATGTCGAAAGAGACCGAGATCCTGGAGGTGCTGGCCGAACGGACGGACGGGGCGACGGGGAAACTGGTCGCCTCGCTCGGGCGCTTGAAGGTGACCGAGCGGGTCGTGGGGTACGAGCGGCGCCGGATCGGCACGCTCGAACGGCTCGACCGGCACGAGCTGGATTTTCCCCCGATCGAGTTCGAGACCGTCGGGCTTTGGTGGCGCGCGCCGCGGCCGTTCGAAGAGGCGCTGCGGCGGCAAGGGGAGGACTTCATGGGCGCGCTCCACGCCTCGGAGCACGCCGCGATCTCGCTCTTTCCGCTGCTCGCGATCTGCGACCGCAACGACATGGGAGGGATCTCGACACCTTTCCACCCGCAGGTCGGGTGCGGTGCCGTCTTCCTCTACGACGGCCATCCCGGCGGAGTCGGGATTACCGTGAAGGGGTTCGAGAATCTGCCCGACCTGCTCTCTCGCGTGCTCGATCTGCTGACCCAATGCCCGTGCGAATCGGGGTGCCCCTCCTGCGTCCAGTCTCCGAAGTGCGGCAACGGCAACCGGCCGCTCGACAAGGCGGGTGCCGCGCGGGTGGTGCGGCTGCTGCTGGAGCGGGAGGAGCTGGCCGCGGAGGACGTCGCGGCGGCTGCGGCGCGGGAGGTGGCGGATGCGGTAGTGGTGGAACCGGTGGTGGGCGAGCCGGAGGGGTGGTGGGTGCGGGAGGAGACTTCGACGGCGCGGCGGATGCGGGGGTTCTTGGCAAAGCTGGCGGAGGGAGTGAAGGAAGGGCTTGCTCAGAGTTATCGCGCGCTCAGCCCTCGCCCCCGGCCCCTCTCCCGAAACGGGAGAGGGGAGCAAGACAAGAACGATCCTGCTGTTCTCCCCTCTCCCTTGGGGAGAGGGGCCGGGGGTGAGGGCTGGAACCATCCGCGCCCCGAGCGGACGATTCTGTTCGACCTGGAGACGCTCCGCTCGGCGGCGGATGTGGGGGGATGGAACCGGGCGGATCGGATGGGCGTGGCGGTGGGAGTGCTCTATTTCCTCGAAGAGGACCGCTTCGAGTCGTACCGCGAGGACCGGGTGGGCGATCTGGTCGCCGCTCTCCGCAGCGCCACGAAAGTGGTCGGTTTCAACAGCCGGCGGTTCGACTACAAGGTGCTCGAAGGGTACGCCGGGCGCGGGCTCTCGCGCGAGCTTCCTACCCTCGATCTGCTGGAGGAGATCCGCCGCGTCGCGGGCTTTCGCATGAAGCTCGACCATCTGGCGAAGGAGACGCTCGGCGCGGCGAAATCCGCCGACGGCCTCCAGTCGCTCGCCTGGGTCGCCGAAGGGCGGCTCGACGAGGTGGAGGAGTACTGCCGCCACGACGTCGAAATCCTGCGCGACCTGTTTTTGTTCGGCCGCCGGGAGGGATACCTGATGTTCCGGGACAAGCGGCGCGACGTGCGGCTGCGCCTGCCGGTCTCTTGGTAAAGTCCCCCGCTCGCGGCCTGCCGCCGCGAGTCTTCGAGCGGAGAGAAACCCGAGATGCGAGAGAGGTTGTTTCGCGTGGTGATCGTCGTTGCGGCCCTGGCCCTGGGATCGGTTTCGAGCGTCTCCGCGGCGCCCCAAGTGCGGAAGATCACGCTCAAGGCGAAGAAATACGAGTGGATTCCGGCCTCGATCCAGGTCAAGGTCGGCCAGCCGGTCGAGCTGACGCTGATCTCGCTCGACGTATTGCACGGGCTCTCCTCCCGCGAGCTGAACATTCCGCCGACCAACTTCAAGAAGAATCAGCCGGCGAAGATCAACTTCACGCCGACCGAGACCGGCACCTTCCGTTTCAAGTGCTCGAAGTACTGTGGGGGAGGTCACAAGCGGATGCTCGGGGAGATCGTCGTCGTGCCCTAGCTCCTCTCCGGTCGGGTGCAACCTTTGGCCGGCGAACGCATACATTAGGGGTATGAATACCGCCCGTGCTCCGTTCGTGGCTCTCGCCGCCCTCGCTTTCGCCCTCCATCCCCTCTCTCGGCCCGCCGCAGCCGCCGATACCTCCGCGCCGCAGGAAACCCGCTGGACTCTCCAGATCCAAGGCAAAGAAGCCGGCGACCAGACGGTCCGCCGAATGCCGGACGGCAGCTTCGAGGCCCATTTCTCCTTCACCGACCGCGGTCGGGGTCCCGACCAGACGGCGCGCTACGCGCTTTCGGCCGACGGCTGTTTTGCCCGCTACGACCTGTCGGGGGTGGATTACCTGAAGGGTCCCGTGGCGGTGCATTTCGAGCGCGCGGGAAAAAAGGCGTCCTGGCAGAGCGCCAACGAGAGCGGCAAGGCCCAGGTGGACGGCCCGGCGTTCTATTTGCCGCTCGAAGGGCCGCCGGAGATCTACGGCATTCTGATACGGGCTCTCCTCGCGGCGCCGGGCGGCAAGCTTCGCCTGCTGCCCGTGGGCGAGGCGTCGATCGAGAAGCTCGGAACCCTCGATCTGGAACAGGGCGGCACCTCCCTCACCGTGCGCCAGGTCGTGGTCACCGGTCTCGGCTTCAATCCGGATCGGTTGTGGATCGACGAGAAAGATGGCTCGGTGTTCGCGACCGACGATGGGTGGTCGACCATGGTCCGGGCCGGTTGGGAAGCTGCGTTGCCGAAAATCTCGTCCGCGCAGCAGGAGTCGATCGAAGCGCGCGAACGGGAGATGGCGGCCAAGCTCGCGCGCCATCCGGAGAAAGGCCTGGCGATCGTCGGCGCCCGATTGTTCGACAGCGAAACCCGGAAGGTGACGCCGAAGACCACCGTCGTGGTGGTCGGCAACCGGATCGTCGCGGTCGGACCGGATGGCAAGGTCGAGATTCCCGCCGGTGCCGAAGTGATCGAAGCGAAGGGGAAGACCCTTCTGCCCGGCCTGTGGGATCTCCACACCCATCTGGACGCCAATGCCGGGATTCCCAATCTCGCTTCCGGGGTCACCAGCGTACGCGACCTGGCCAACGATATCGACATGCTCGCTGCCCTCGACAAGCGCTGGCAGAGCGGCGCGGCGCTCGGGCCGCGGGTGATCAAGGCCGGATTCATGGATGGCCCCGGGCCGTACGCCGGGCCGACCAAAATCCTCGTGTCGACCGAAGAGGAGGTCAATGCCGCGGTCGATCGCTACGCCGAGCTGGGCTACGTCCAGATCAAGGTCTACAGCTCGATCAAGCCCGAGCTGGTGCCGGCGATCGTCGCCCGCGCGAAGCTGCGCGGCCTGCGAGTCTCCGGGCACATTCCGGCGTTCATGACCGCCGAGCAGGCGGTCAACGCCGGCTTCAACGAGATCCAGCACATCAACTTCATCGCCCTCAACTTCCTGTTCGACAAGGTGCAGGACACGCGGACCCCGGCACGCTTCACGGCGGTCGCCGAGCACGCGATCGAGATCGATCCGCAATCCGAGCCCTTTCAAAAGTTCGTCCGCCTGTTGAAGGAGAAAAACGTCGCCGTCGATCCGACGGTGGGCGCCTTTGAAGACATGTTCCTCTCCCGTCCGGGCAAGCCCTCGCCCGCCTGGGACCGGGCGATCGACCGCCTGCCCGCCAACATTCGCCGGGACATCGCTTCCGGGGGCGGCGGCCTGGAACCGCCCGCCGGCATGGACGGCGTCTACCGCGAGTCGTACCAGCGCCTGCTCCAGATGATCAAGGCGCTCTGGGACGGAGGCATCTCGATCGAGGCGGGGACCGACGCGGCCCCCGGCTTTGCGCTCGACCGCGAGCTGGAGCTCTACGTCGAGGCGGGCATTCCGGCGCCCGCGGTGCTCCAGATCGCGACGATCAACGCCGCGCGCATCCTCGGCAAGGGAGAAGAGCTCGGCTCGATTTCGGTCGGCAAACTCGCCGACCTGGTCCTGATCGACGGTGATCCGACGACCAAGATCTCGGACATCCGCCGCGCGGTGCTGACGGTCAAAGGGGGCACGGTCTACGACACCGCGAGCCTCTGGCGCGCGGTGGGGGTGGTGCCGGTCAAATAGGGGTTGTCGTAGGGGCGGACCTGCGTGTCCGCCCTCGGGGGCAGGCCCTACCTCGGGGGTCCCTGATCGAGGGCAGGCACACAGGCCTGCCCCTACGTTCGTACGAATCGCACCATCCGTTGGTCCCGCGGGTGGCCCCAATCGCCGACGTGCTCGACCCCCCAGGGAAGTCCGTCGGCGAGCCAATCGAAGTCTCGGGCACGGTAGTGGTACGGGTCGTGATCGAGGTAGCTCACAATCCCGCCCGGCTCGTGGCGAAGCTCGATCGCGTCCGCCGGCAAGTCGGGGCATTCGAAATAGGTGGCGTAGAAGCGCCCCCCGGGCGCTATCGCCTTGCCCAGCTCGATCAGGCAGCGCCGGATGAAGTTCGCCGGCAGGTGGGTGAAGACCGACTGCGCGAGCGCCACGTCGAACGTGACGCCGAACCTCCACGCCTCGAACGAGCCGTTCGCGAGCAGGTTTTCGCGCGGCAGCCGATCTTGCAGCCCCACCGCCGCCAGCTCCACGTCGTAGCCGGCGTCGAGCAGCGGGGCGGAGACGTCGATGCCGTAATAGCGCCCGGTTTCGAGATAGGGGATGAAATGAATCCCGCCGCGCAGGCAGCCGCAGCCGACGTCGAGCAGGGTCATGTTCGGAGTGAGCCCTTCGCCGACCAGGTAGTCGAGCTGGAAGCGCCCCATCTCCTCCCACAGGCCGCCGATCCAGGTTCGGTGCCATTCGGAGGCGATCTGTTCGGCCGAGAGATCCCCGGCGTAGGTATTGAACGCCGTGCTCTCGTGGTGGGCAGAGGTTTCGTCTTCGGTCATCGCTCGGACTCCACGGGGTCTAAGGGGGCAAGGGGCGCCTGCGGCCAGCGGGCATCGAGCGCCCGGCCGCCGAACACCAGCCCGAGCACCAGCAGCGCGGCGGCGACGGCGGCGATCGTCGCGCGGCGAGAGAGCCGGACGCCCTGCCAGAGGCCGGCGACGCCGAAGGCGGCGAACAGGTCGATCACCGGCATCATCTGGATGCGGTAACGGGTCTTGGCGTGCAGGGCCAGGAACAGCAGAAGATTGTAGGCGAGGAACGCGAGCAGGACGGGGCGATACGGCGCGGCAAGCGGCGCCCAGGCTTTCTTGCCCCGCGCGATGCCGACCACCGCGGCGAGCAGGATCGCGACGTAGATCGCGATACCCGCCGCGCGAAGCAGAGCCGAGAGTCCCTGCGCCGCGTCGCGATAGCCGCGTCCCTCGGCGACGATCGCGCCGCCCGGCAGTTGATCGGTGAAGAAGGACTCCCGGTCGAACAGGCGGAACGGCTGGCGGGTTACCTGACGCAATGCGAGCTTGGGTACCCCCTCGCGCGCCACCAGCCGGCGGAGTTTCCGATCGAGGATCTCGTTGCGTTCGGGAAACGTCGGCGCGCTGTTTCGGTACAGCTCGTATTTGTGGCCGACGATCTCGCCCACCAAATTGCGACGGGAGGTGTCGTTCAGCCCCACCCAGAGGTTGAACTTCGAGCTGTCGGCAAGGCGAAAGCCGATCCCTTCCCGGACGTTCGCGAGCAGCGTCGGGGTGAGAGTCGCGGCGAGCGCCGCGGCGGCGGCCAGCGCGCAGAGCGCGCCGCGGCGGGGGCCGAAGCGGCGGAAGATCGCGACGAAAAGAGGAATGAACAGGATCGGCACGAACGGCAGCAGCAGGCTTTTGGCCTGAAGCGCCAGGCCGAACGCCACCCCGAGGAGCGCGAGGCCGATCCACGGCGGGCGGATCGGAGGCGCGCCCGCGCCCTCACCGGCCGCGGCAAACCGAGCGCCGATCCGGACCATCCCCCAAAACGCGGCGACGAACAGGAACAGATGGACGATCTCGGGCCAGAGGTAGTGGGAAAACGCGGCCACCTGGGGATCGAGCAGCAGCAGGCCGCCCGCCAGAGCGCCCGCGAGGTCGGCCGCCGGGCCCTCGGCTCCGTACGTCCGCCGCGCGAGGTCGGCGAGAAGGAGCGCCGTCGCCACGAGCAGAAGAGTCTGGGAGATCTCCGCCGCCAGGTGCGAGGCTCCCAGGGCGGCCAGCAGATGCGGGTAGAGCGGCGGCCAGAGCGGATCGAGATCGCTGGGTCCGCCCCCGAGAACCCGGCGGGCGGCGGTGAGGTAGAGCACTTCGTCTCCCCACAGGCGGCGTCCGGCGCCCGCGCGTTCGAGCGCGAACAGGACGGCCTGGAGGGCGGCGGCGAGCCCCGCGATCCCGGCCGAGGTGAGGAGGGCGACGCGCCCGAAACGGGCGGAACGGGACGGTTCGTCGCTCATTGGTGGATACAACTCTATCGTCTCGCCGCCCGGTCGGGTCGCGGGTGCGATACGCTTGTCCCAACAAAGGCCGGGGGAGAGAGTACGTCGCGGTTCGGCGACGCGTCAGTCCGGCCGATTTCCGGAGAGGGAACTTCCAGATGATTGCGATCGGTACCCAACCAAGGACCCCACCGAGAGCGGCCCGGCTCGGCGCCGCCCTGCTCGGCGCGGTGCTGGCGATCGGCCTCGGCGGCTGCAACCAGGGCGGCGCCCCCTCCGGATCGCCGCTGTCCGATTCGGCGTTCCAGGTCGAATGGCTGTCGGCGGATGTTCCGGCGAAGATGAAGCCGGGCGAAACGGCGACCGTGAATGTCAAGTTCCGCAACATCAGCGATCAGGTCTGGCCCGACCCGAAGACCGCCGATCCTGCCGCCACCGGCGCGTATGCCGTGCGCCTGGCGTGGCGCTGGCGCACGTCGGAGGACATGGGGTCGGGAGAGGGAACGAGCTACCGTACCGACCTGACGGAGCCGCTCGGCCCGGGGCGCGAGACGACGCTCGCCACCAACGTCACCGCCCCCAAACAGCCGGGCCAGTACCGGCTCCAGATCGATCTGGTCCAGGAGTTGGTGGCGTATTTCGGAGATCGGGGCGCGAAGCTCGAAATCATCCCGGTGGACGTCCAATAGCAGACCGAACCGTCCGGCACGTCGCGCGCGTCCGGGCCGGGCTATGTAGTAAGGAGGAGTCGACGAGCATGCAGATCTTCGTCCTCGGCATGCATCGCTCGGGAACCTCGGCGCTCGCGCGCACCCTGGCTCTGCTCGGTTGCCACGCGGGCGAAGCGAGCGACTTTCCTGCCGCCGACGACGCGAACCCGCGCGGCTACTGGGAGCGGCGCGACGTCTGGCGCCTCGACGAGGATCTGCTCCAGGCGCTCGGCGCGGCTTGGGACGAGGTGGGCCACTTGAACCCCGAGCTGTTCCTGTCGGCGTTGCGCGCGGCGGATCTCGCGACGTTCGAGCGACGCGCCCGAGAGATCGTCGCCGGGCTCGACGACGGCGGGCGCCCCTGGGTGGTCAAAGACCCTCGCCTTTGCCTCCTCTTTCCGCTTTGGCGCCGGGTGCTGGAAAAGCCGGTCTGCGTGCTGATCGAGCGCTCGCCGCTCTCGGTCGCCCGGTCGCTCGCGGCGCGCGACGGCTTTCCCCTGGCGCTGGGGCTCGCCCTTTGGGAGCGCCACCTGCGGTCGGCTCTCCTCGCCTCGGCCGGCTTGCCGCGCCTCCTCGTGCGCTACGAGGATTTGATCGACCGCCCGCGCGAGACCGCCGGCCGCCTGCGCTTGGACCTCGAAGCGCTGGGCGTGACCGGAGGGAGGGGGCTCTCCGAACCGGCGGCGGGCGCGCTGGAGGCGTTCCTCGAACCCACGCTCGAACGCCACCCGCGCGAGCCGGAGGTCGAAGCCGACCTGCTCACCCCGCCGCAGCGCGCGCTGCTCGATTCGCTGCACGCCGATCCGTTGCCCGAAGACCCGGGACCGCTCTCGTTCGGCGCCCGTGACCTGCTCGAACGCCATACCGCCGACAGCCGCCAGAGGGCGACGCGCCGGGCCGAGCTCGAGGATCTCTACGCCCGCCTGGCGGAAACGAGCGCGAACGCGGCCGAAGCCCGCGAGAGGGCCGAGGCGACCGCGCGGGATCTCACCGAGCAGGCCCGGACGCTACAGGAAAAGATCGCCCAAGACTCCGCAGCCTTCGCCCTGGAGCACGCCGAAAGGTTACGGCTCGAAGCAGTCCTGGCGCGGAAGAGGTAGAGGAAAGGCGTCGCCGTTTGAGGGCCGAAGGCCCGCCCTAAAATAGCCTGGGCCAACGAGCCCAGGACACGGAACGGTTCCGTTCAGGAAGGGCTGAAGGCCCGTTCCATGCTTTTCACTCCAGCGCCGTCCGCAACTGCTGCCACCGCCCGCGCAGACTGTTCAGAATCTTCCGGTAAAACCAGGGCCGGTGGTTGAAGACGGACGGGGTGTGCAGGATGTCCTGCTCTTCATAAGGGTCGTAGTCGAGGTCGAACAGCTGTTCGTAGACCGGGGTTTCGCTGGTGAAGCGGACGTACTTCCAGCGCGAGCGGCGGACCCCTTCGCTCATCGGGATGCGGTTGAAGACCAGGTGGTGCTCGTAGAACCAATCGCCGCGCCAGGTCGTGGGCGTACCGAAGACGAGCGGCTTCAAGCTCTTGCCCTGCATGCCGGCGGGGACGGGGAGTCCGGCGGCGTCGAGGAGCGTCGGGGCGATGTCGACGTTGAGCGCCATCTTCTTGGATTTCGCCCCCTGGCGCGCCGCGGGGAGGCCGGGCCAGACCACGAACAGGGGGACGCGGATCGACTCTTCGTACATCAGCCATTTGCCGGTCAGGCCGTGCTCGCCGAGCAGGAGGCCGTTGTCGGAGGTGAAGACGATCACCGTTCGATCGGTGAGACCTCGCGCATCGAGGGCGGCGAGCATCTCGCCGACCGCGCGGTCCATGCCGGTGATCAGACGGTAGTAATCCTTGCGCGATTTTTGGTCCAGCTCTGGCGTGCCGAACTGGTCGAACCAGCGGAAGCGCCCTTCCGATTCGCGCAGGAACTCGGGAAGCGCCGCGAACGCCGCGTCGGTCGCGGTGTGCGGCTTCGGGATCGCGACGTCGTCGTAGAGATGCAGATCCTCGGCGTCCGGCGGCATCGTGCAGGAGCAGCCGCCGTCCTGGACGTGGGGCGCCTTGAACGCCAGCGTCAGCTGGAACGGCTCGCGCGCGGTGCGCACGAACTCCGCCGCCTGATGCCCCTGGCGCCTCGTGAGGTGCTCCGGGATGCCCGGCTCGAAGTAGTTGCCCTGGCCGGCGAAGCCCTGCCAGTCGTCGAACTCCTGCTCCGGCAGCTCGCCGCCGAGCCCCCATTTGCCGATGAAACCGGTGTAGTAGCCGGCGCGGCGGAGAATGGCCGGATAGGTTTGGGCGAACGCCTCGGGCGACAGGAAATCCTCGAAGCTGTCCACCTGATGACGCCGGTTGTACTGGCCGGTGTAGAGCGTGGCGCGGCTGGCGTAACAGACCGGCGTGGTGCCGAAAGTATTGGTGAACATCACGCCGCGCGCCGCGAGCCGATCGAGATTCGGCGTCTTGACGATCGGATTGCCCGCCGCACCCAGGGCGTCCCACCGCTGGTCGTCGGTCAGGATGAACACGATGTTCGGCCGCGAGGGGGGAGTCAGGGAATCGGGAGCGCCGGACGCCGAGCCGCGCGCGACGGCGGGGGTCCACCCGCCGGCCGAGAGGGCGAGGGCCGCGACGGTCGATCCGAGGAGAAGAACGATCCTTCTCTGGCTGGTCATGATGGCCAAAGGCTAACACGCGGAAGTGCCCCGGAATGGTAAGATTCGGTTCCTTCCTGGAGACCTACGCCTATGCCGCAGACCCGCCGCACTCGCCGCGCTACGCTTCCCCTCCTCACCCTTCTCGCCCTGTTCGGTACGCTCGGCACCCCCAAGCCCGCCCATGCCGGCGGCGATTGGAACGACGCCGGGATCGCCTGGCGCCCCTATGCCGACGGCCTCGCGGACGCGAAGAAGGACAGCAAGCCGATCTGTCTGGTCGTGTTCACCGAGTGGTGCCCGCACTGCAAGAACTACAGCGCCGTGTTCCACGACGCGAAAGTGGTCGAGATGGCGAAGAAGTTCGTGATGATCCGGCTCGATCAGGACCAGAACAAGGATCTCTTGAAAGACTTCGGTCCGGACGGCCAGTACATCCCGCGCACGCTCTTCTTCTCTTCGGCCGGCAAGCTCGATCCCGACCTGCGCGCGCCGAGAGAGACCTATCGCTACTTCTATGACGAAGGACGGCCGGACGGCTCCTCCGGCGTGCTCGCCGGCATGCAGCGCGCGTTGGACAAATTCGCCGCCAAGTAGAGACGCCTCGGTACCCAACCACGGACGACCGGACCGGGTCCACCGCCTTCGAAGCGTCTATGAGACTCACCGCCTCTTGGTGAAAGCGAGCAGTCCGCCGCCGCTCGAACCGATGTAGATCCGGCGCGGATCTTGCCGGTCGACGCCGAGCGAAAAGGACAGGTAGTGATGATCCGGGCCTTGGCCGAGGCGGTGCCAGGTCCCCCCGCGGTCGGCGCTTTCATAGAGGCCGTCCGTATCGACCTGCGCGTACAGGAAGTCCGGCGCCGCCGGATCGATCGCCAGTCCGACCGTGCGACCGGCGAAATCGGAGGGGAAGGCGTGGAGGGGTGCGAGGTCGTAACGGCAGATGATGAATGCCCCGCCGGCTGTGACGGAAGGAGTGGACACGCGTAACACAATCCTTTCAAATACGGTTCATCATCCCCGGGAATCCCTGATCCCATTGCTGAACGGCGTCTTCGCGACTCGGACGACGAAAGGAAACCTTTTTATGAAAACCCTGATCCTTGCGATTGCCGCCGTCGCCCTCCTCGCTCTCGGCGCGCCGGATGAAGCGTGCGCGGTGTCCAACATCCGGTGGGCCTCTGGACCGTGAGCTTTTACGTCGACAGCGATGCCGAAATGACCGGCCCGGCGGACCAGAACATCTGCTTCCGACCCGACGGAACCTGGTACAGCACCACCTTCGACGGCTGGAGCGGTCGCTGGTTCCAGAAGGGAACCGGTGGCGCCGGCAGGGGCGACCGGGTCCGTGTGCTGGGCAACTATTTATCCGGAAGGGGCAGCGACTCCGGAGAGCTGGAGTTCGTTCATCTGAAACTGTTGAGCGGCCTCTGGACCGAGTGGATGGGCGATCTGAGCTTCGTCAATTGGACGCGGGCGAATCTCAACCGCATCTCGCGTTTTTGCCCCGCCTCCACGGTCGCGCCGAACGCACCGGAAGGCGCGAACCCGAGCGGGTTCGCGAAACTTGAGGACTGACCTCGGAGGACGGCGCCTGGGGCGTTCCGGTGCGCCCCGGGATCGGGTCTCCGCCGAGTCCCCGCCTTACAGTTTCGGCTGCTTCGCCTTCGCTTTTTGCACCGGGGTGAAGTGCTCGCGGACGCCGGAATAGGAGACGCTCTCGACGTAGTACCAGTAGTCCTTGGTCGGGTCGATGTCGCGATCCTCGTAGGAGTACTTGTGCGGCTCGTCCGAGGTGCCGGCGCCGGGGATGGGCTTCGAGGTGAGGCGGACGAACGGCCCCGTTTCGCTTTCGCCGCGGTAGACGTCGTAGCCGAAATTTTCGACTTCCGAGGCGGTCGACCAGCGGACCGTGTTCTTGATGTCGACCGTCGCCTCCATCGGCTTGGCGTTGGCGGGCAGCGCCGCTCCCGACGTATCGTCGATCTTCGACACTACGCTCGACGGGGGCGCGCCGGAGGCGCCTTGCGACTCTTCCGCGGCCGTTGGAGCGGGCGCTTGGCCGGCCGGTTGCGCCGCCGGCTTGGCGCCGCCGGAGGAGCAGGCGGAGCAGGCGGCGATCGCGAGCGCGGAGATCAGGGCGAACGTGGCGGCAACCGGGGAGTGCGAGGGGAGCGCGATCATTTGGTCGGTGTCTCCGCGGCCGGTGGCGGCAGGGCGATGGCGCCCGCCGCGTCGCGGCCGGTTTGGGTATCCCAGAGATAGATCCGCGCCGAGCGGACGGCGCTTGCGGCCTCGGCCTTGCCTTTGTAGCGCAGGTCGAGCTGAAGTCCCTTGGCGCGCACCTGCTCGGTCGCGAGCACCGCGCCGTTCTCGTCCAGCCAGTCGACGGTGGCGTCGCCCGCGAGCCGTTCGCCGGCCGCGCGGCGCGCCGAGAACTCCGGTACCGAGCCGGTGGCGGAACCGGAGGACGCCGCGGCGGCGAGCACCAGCGGCTCCGGGATCGCGAGCGGCAGGGCCGGATCGCCGAGCAGGTTGTACTGCTTGATGAACTCCTCGTCGTGGCACTCGCGCTTGGTGCGCGCCAGCGCCTCGCCGATCGTCGCCCCCGGGGCGAGTAGGTTCTTGATCAGCATCTCGCTCATCTGCTTGTACGGCGAGTTGCGCCACGAGGCGGCGATCACCGCGACCGCCCCCTTCTTCGGCAGGCGCAGGAACTTCTCGCCGATCGAATCGGCGGTCGGATGGTCGAACGGCGCCGAGTAGCAGGTCATCGACAGGATGATCGGCAGGCGGCGGCTCTCGGGCAGCTTGTCGAGGTCGGAGAGGTTGAACAGGTCGCGATGCTTGGTCCAATCGGGCGGCCCGGTGCGCCAGATGAACCGGCCGCCATGGCCGAGGAAATGGACCAGTAGCTCGCCCTGGCCGAGCGCTTCGACCAGGTGCTGCTGGTCGGGGTTCGGCGCCCCCTCCTCCTGCGGTTGCGGGTAGACCTTGCGAGCGGTAAAGCCGCGCGGCGAAAGATCGCGCGCCATCTCGTCGCTCCAACCCTGCATGATGGGCTCTTCGTTGGTCACCCAGAGCACGTCGCGCCGCCAGGGGCCGAGCTCCGGCCGGGAGAGGTAGTCGGCGGTCTTGGCGACGATCGCCGTAACCTCCTCGGGCTCGATCACCGGCAGCCGGCCGATCGCCATCTCGGGCTTCAGGTCGTCCTCCTCGACGTCGACGAACCAGTTGTCGCCCGCGGCGTGGCCGTCGAACGTGCCGTAGTTCCAGGTCGGCACGAGGTTTCGGTGCTCCAGGGCGCCGCGTTCCGAATAGGGGGTGGAGATGATCTTCGCGAACTCGGAGCCGTGCCCCGGGTTGTAGGCGGAATCGACGTATTCCTCGCCTTCCACCTCGCTCGCGTGCAGGTTTTTCGGGTCCCAGCTCGCGTCGCCCACCAGCAGCACGAAGCGAGGCGCGGGCTTGGGGAAGTCGCGCCAGGCGTGGCGCAGGAAATCCTTGATCGCCTTCGGGTCGAGGATGCCGCCGTTCCACTCGTCGTAGAGGTCTTCGACGTCGATCACGGCGACCTTCAGGCCCCGCTTCCGGTGCAGCTCGGCGAGCGGCTCGATCGCGGCGAGCAGCCGCGGATGGGCGATGATCAGATAATCGACCGGCTGGGCGAACGTCGCCCAGGAAGACGGCTGATCGCGCTCGATCGCGAGCGGCGCGGCGAGAGCCGAGGGCGCGACCGCCCAGAGCACGGTTTCCGGACGGGGGAGCAGGAACACGGCGCGATTGCGGCCGTCCGGCTCGGCGATCTGCGCCACGGCGGTCGACGGAATGCGGCTGCCCGCTTCGCCGTAGAGCGCGAAAGGCGCGCCGCCGCGGACCCATAGGGTGGCGACCGCGGCGTCCGGCGGGATCTCCAGACGAACCGGGACGGCGGGGTTCACCGCGTGCGATCGAGGGTAGACGACCTCGATCGAATTGAGCACCGAAACGTCGATCAGCGACTCGCCGGTCTCGGAATTCGGACGGACCGGGATGCGTACCTCGATCGCCGCCTTGCCCGGTTTGACCGAAGCCGCGGGGATCTCGGCCGTGATTTTCTGCATCCCCTCGGGATTGTTCCAGGTGGTCGTCGCGACGTTCTTGGCCGCGAACCAGAGCTCGACCGAATGATCGGTGAGCAAAGGCGCCTTGCGCGCCGGCTGCGACCAGCCGCGGATCTCCACCGTCACCCGCACCGGCTCGGGGTGGTCCGGGTCGAGCGGCTGATGGTCGAGATCCGACAGGTCGACCTCCTGGCGGAAGGGCTTCGAGTCCTGAGTGAGCTTGGCCCAGAACCAGAGCTCCTTCGGCTTGTCCTCCCGGTCGGGGAAGCGCAGCAGGATCGTGTCGTGCTCGAAATGCTGCCGGGCGGAGAACGTCACCACGGCGGAGTGACGCGGCGCGCCGCCGGCCGGCGAGGTCATCCGTGCCGGAGGCGACCCGTCCGCGCCGGCGTCCACCTGCAGCCGGTAGACGTTCAGGTTGGAGTGCTCGTTGTAATAGGTGACCTCGCCGGCCAGGCGGTCGCCGACGAATTCCAGATGGTCGCCGGGGCCGAATTGACCGTCGTCGCGGTCCTCGATCCAGATCGGCACCGGCCGGCCGCGGTTGGTAAGACCCATCGCGTCGCTCTCGGGCTCGCCCGAAAGGCCCGCCTTCACCAGATCCTCGTAGGTCACCCGGTAGACGCCCGGCTCGGAGAGGAAGATCTTGAACGCGGCATTCTGGGCAGACTGGGGCGCGGGGCCCGCGGCGAGCAGCGCCGCCGGAGCCGCCAGGGCCAGCCAGGTCGCCGCCTGGAGCGAACGGAAGAGGGAGGGGAGGCGTTTCATCGTCATGAGTAGGCTCTCGGAGTCCGGGGATTCTACCGATTCGCGGCCGGCTGTGGGGACCGAGGGCTCGCGCCCCCTGTGCTAAAGTTCGCGCGCCCATCCGCGCGATCGGCCTTCCAACACCTTTCTCGAACGAATCTAAGAGGCCCGCCTGAAGCGGGCACCGTCAAAAGGGAATCGCATGAAGAAAATCGGCATCCTCTTCGGGCAGGAGAATACCTTCCCCTGGGCGTTCATCGACCGGGTCAACGCGAAGGCGAAAGGCGACGTCGTCGCCGAGGCGGTCCGGATCGACAAGATCAAGCAGGGCGAGTCGACCGGCTACGACGTGATCATCGACCGGATCTCGCAAGACATCCCATTCTACCGCGGCTTTTTGAAGAACGAGGCGCTGCTCGGCGCCGCCGTGCTCAACAACCCGTTCTGGTGGAGCGCCGACGAGAAGTTCTTCAACAACGCGCTCGCCACCCGGATCGGCGTCGCGGTGCCGAAGACGGTTCTCTTGCCTTCCTACGAGCATCCGCCCGACACCAAGGCCGAGTCGATGAGGAACCTCGCCTATCCGCTCGATTGGGAGGCGATCTTCGAATACGTCGGCTTTCCCGCGTTCTTCAAGCCGTTCGACGGCGGCGGCTGGAAGAGCGTCTACCGGGTCAAGGACCGGGAGGATTTCTTCCGCGCCTACGCGGAGACCGGCCAGCTGGTCATGATGCTGCAAGAGGAAATCAAGTTCACCGAGTACTTCCGCTGCTACTCGATCGACCGCAAAGACATCCAGATCATGCGCTACGACCCGGGCGCGTATTTCCACGAGCGCTACGTGCGCATTCCCGAGCCGATCGAGCCGGGGCTCTACGACAAGCTGTACGACGCGGTGCTGCGCTTAAACGTCGGCCTCGGCTACGACTTCAATACGGTCGAGCTGGCGGTCCGCGACGGCGTCCCCTACGCGATCGACTTCTGCAACCCGGCGCCGGACGCCGATCTGAATTCGATCGGCCCCGACAACTTCGAATGGATCGTCGAAGCGGTCGCCAACATGGCGATCCGCCGCGCCCAGGCGCACGTACCCGGCCAGAACAACTGCACCTGGGGAACGTTCATCCGCTCCTACGCGGAAGGGGCGAGCGATCTGGCGGAGCGGACGACGACGGAAGTGGCGGCGCGGAAGTAAGAAGCGAATGGCGAATCTTGAATCTGGAATTCTCGATTCTTGATTCGCCCTTCATAATTCTGTTCTTGCCTGCCACAGCTCGGGAAACAGTCGGGTTTCGAGCACCCGGCGCAGGTAGGGCACCCCCTCGGTGCCGCCCGTGCCGGGTTTCGCGCCGATGATCCGCGACACCGTCACCAGGTGACGGAAACGCCACTGCAGGAACGTGTCCTCCAGGTCCACCAGCTCCTCGGACAGCTCGTACAGCTCGAAGTGCTCGCCGCTGTTGCGGTAGATCGCGAGCCACGCCGCCTCCACGCTCGGGTGCGCGACGTAGGCTCTAGTGAAGTCGCGATCGAGCACGCTCGGGTCGATCGCGAAGCCGCGCCGGGCGAGCAGGCGGATCGCCTCGTCATAAAGCGACGGAGCGGCGAGCGCCCGGTTGAGGATCTCGATCAGATCGGGACGATGGGCGTGGGGGCCGATCAGCACCGGGCTCTTGTTGCCGAGGTAGAACTCGACCAGCCGGTACTGCCACGACTGAAAGCCGCTCGAATGGCCGAGATGCGGCCGAATGCGGGCGTATTCGGAGGGCGTGAGGGTCGCGAGCACGCTCCACGATTGAACCAGCTGCTCGAAGATCCGCGACACCCGGGCGAGGCACTTGAACGCCGGGGGCAGCTCGTCGCGGCGCACCCGTTCGATCGCCTGCTCCAGCTCGTGGAGCATCAGCTTGATCCACAGCTCGCTGGTCTGGTGCTGGATGATGAACAGCAGCTCGTTCGGATCGTCCGAGCGGGGATGCTGGGCTTCCAGGATCTGGTCGAGCGCGAGATAGTCGCCGTAGCTCATCCGCTGCTCGAAATCGGTCAACGCGCCGCCAAGGCGGGCGTTCGGGTCGCTGTCTGTCATCGGGGCCTTTCGATGTGGACGGGAATCAGGTGACCGCCGCGCGGCGGTGGAATTCGGGCCGGTCCCAGGCGCCCGTTTTCAAGATGTCGTCGAGCGTCTCCGCGGCGTCCCAAACGTCGACGAAGCGCAGGTAGAGGGGAGCGAAGCCGAAGCGAAGGATGTCCGGCGCGCGGAAGTCGCCGATCACGCCGCG
>DASYKS010000056.1:0-30829 GCA_035995205.1 Thermoanaerobaculia bacterium | reverse complement strand
TTTACTACCCGTAGAAAAAAAGGATGGGGCGGTTTATCAATACCTGCTATTTGCCCCAAGTGGTCGGTTTGGAAGCGTCGAGCACGGTCACCAACTGACTTTCGTGGAGATCGAGTCCCTCGACGAGAACTTTGCCGGCCACTACTTTGCCTGTAGCGAGTTGCATGGCGAAATAATACTCCCGTTGACTTCCGAATGAAGCGCTCTGCTCACCGGAGCCGACGGAATCAGGTTTGAAGCTCGATTCCCGCTCTGGACAGCCCGCGCCGCGCCGTGGAACACTTCGGCCCGTGACGCGACGCTCTCGCTTTCTCGGAATCTCGACCCTGCTGGCTCTCGCGGGCTTGCTGGCTTCGCTCTCGGCCGGGTGCCTGTGCGAGGGTATGCGGTCGGCGGGCGGCTCGATGCCTTCGATGCATTGCCACAGCGAGGAAGCCGGGGCGCGTGTGACCTCCCCTTGCTGCTGCCAGGTGGCGCCACAGGTTCCGGTGGTCGCCGAGTCGCTTCGGGCTCCTTATCTACCGGAGCGGCCCACACTCACGGGGCTTCCGACGATCGTTCGGATCGCGTTCGCGTCACCGTGGCGAAACGAGCCAAACGGTGAAGACCTCGGGTCGATCGACCGCTCGCCCCCGACCGCCTCTCCGAGCCCTCTGCGCATTTGATCTCTTCCCCGGGTCGTTTCCTTAGACCCTGACGGGATGCGTGGCTTCCCCGAGTGCGCCGCACTTGGGAGCCGGCGTCCCTTCCTGCGGGAGAGATCGACGATGTTTCGTTTCACATACCTTGGCGCCTTCCTCGCGCTCGCCGCGGCGGGTTGTGTCACTACGAATCCCGACGGTGCCTTCAAGTCGGCCGCGCGGCCGGTGGCCGAGCGCTCCGGCCTCGAACCCGCATGGCCGCGCAATGACGGCGCTACTGCGAATCTCGCCGAGCGCTCGAAAGCCTTGCTGGCCGAACCGCTCGATCCGGACCGCGCGGCGCAGGTGGCGCTGTGGAACAACCCGGGACTGCTTGCCGACCTTGAAGATCTGGGGATCTCTCAGGCCGAATACGCGCAGGCGACGCGGATCGCGAATCCTTCGCTCGACTTTTTCTACCGCCGGCCGAACCGATCCGGGCTGGTTCCGAACGTCGAGATCGGCTTGATCGAAAATCTGCTCGATCCGCTCCTTCTGCCGCTACGCAAACGGATGGTGGCGACCGAGCTGCAGGCGGCGAAGCTCCGGGTCGGCCAACAGATGCTCGATCTGGTCGTGGAGACGAAGCAGGCGTTCGCCGAGCTGCAAGCGGCCGACCGGCTGGTGGAAAGGCTCGGCCTCATCGTCGAAATCGAGCAGGCGGCGGCGACATTTGCCGAGCGGCAGCGCGCGGCGGGAAACCTGCCGCAGCTGGCTCTCGAAGAGCAGCAGGCGTTGCTCGACGAGACGAAGATCGACCAAGTTCATGCGCAGGTCGCGGCGCGCGCCAGGCGCGAGGCGCTGCAACGGTTGATGGGGCTTACCGGCGGCGAGGCTGGATGGACTTCCATGGATATGCCGCTCGATCCGCCGGGCGACGAGGTGGACGGCGGCGCGCTCGAAGCGCTCGCGCTATCCGACCGGCTGGACGTCGCCGCCGCGCGCGCCGGAGTCTCATTGATCGACCAGGCTCTCGCGCTGCGGCGCGCCGGGCGGTTCTTTCCCGGCGGCGTGCGGATCGGTATCTCGCGCGAGCGCGATACGGACCGGGTGCGGGTGACCGGTCCGGTGCTCGGAATCGAGCTGCCGATCTTCGACACCGGCGCGGCTTCGATCGCGAAGCTCGAAGCGGAACGGCGGCGCGCCGAGCGCCAGGTCGAAGCGCTCTTGATCCGCGTCGGCTCGGAGGTTCGCGAGACGGCCGATCGCTACGTCGCAGCCCGCGATCTGGCCCGGATTTATCGGGATTCCGTGCTGCCGCGCCGGGTGCGGATCCTCGATCAGACGCTTCGCCATTACAACTCGATGCTGGTCGGGGTCTACGACGTGCTGCTCGCAAAGCGGATGGAGATCGAGAGCGAAAAAGCGGCGATCGAAGCCTGGCGCGACGCCTGGGTCGCCCGGTTTGCGCTGGAACGGGCGGTCGGCGGCAAGCTCCCCAACCCGACCGAGGCGGACGCGCCGAAGACAGGAGGTTCCCGATGATCACTCGACGCGACTGGCTGCGACGGACGGCGATTTTTACCGGCGCAACCCTCGCAGCGTTCCGCGGGCGGGCGAACGCGCAGACTCCCCCCGACCCTCACGCGGGCCACGAAGGAATGCCCGGGATGTCCAAGCCTCCCGCGCCGCAGAAGCCTGGTGATCCGCATGCCGGGCACCAAATGGGCGGCATGCAGGGCAAAGCACCCAAGGCCTCCATCGCTCCGCCCCCGCCGCCCGCGCCCACTCGCGATCAAGTCCGGCAGCTGCGCCGCGAGCTGGGGTACACGCCGGTGACGACGCCGAACGGCCGTTCGCTCCCCTGGGTGATGAAAGATGGCGTGAAGGAGTTCCATCTGATCGCCGAGCCGGTTCAGGTGGAGTTCGCGCCCGGCATGGTGGTCAACGCCTGGGGCTACAACGGCTCGACGCCCGGGCCGACGATCGAGGCGGTCGAGGGGGACCGCGTGCGCATCCTGGTGACTAACCGGCTGCCGGAGCACACGTCCGTCCACTGGCACGGCATTCTGCTGCCTGCCGGAATGGACGGCGTGTCGGGCTTGAACCAGCGGCACATCGAGCCGGGCGAGACCTACGCCTACGAATTCACCCTCCGCCAGTGGGGCACGCAGCTCTATCACCCGCACGCGGACGAGGTCGTGCAGATCGCGCTCGGCATGATGGGGTTCTTCGTCATCCATCCGAAGCGGCCGGAAAATCCCCCGACCGACCGCGATTTCTGCATCTTCCCGCACATGTGGGCGATCGATCCCGACACCGCGACGCCGAACCCGAACGTGATGCTCGATTTCAACCTGTTCACGTTCAATGGCCGCGCTTGGCCGGGCACCGAGCCGATGATCTGCCGCTTGGGCGACCGGGTGCGCATTCGGATCGCGAACCTCTCGATGACCAGCCATCCGTTGCACATCCACGGCGTCCGCTTCTGGGTCACCCAGACCGACGGCGGGCCGATCCCGAAGAGCGCATGGTGGCCGGAGACCTCGGTGGACGTGGCGCCCGGGCAGACCCGCGCGGTCGAATTCGTCTCCGACAACCCCGGCGATTGGATCTTCCACTGCCACAAGACCCACCATGCGATGAACGCGATGGGGCACAAGGTTCCGAACGTGCTCGGGGTCGATACCCGCGGCGTCTCGGAGCAGATCGAGCGGCTCGTCTCGGGCTACATGTCGATGGGCACGACGGGGATGTCGGAGCACGCGCAGCACCAGCAGCACATGGCGAGCCTGCCGAACACGCTGCCGATGATGACCGGGGAAGGCCCGTTCGGCCCGATCGAAATGGGCGGAATGTTCACCCTGATGAAAGTGCGCGAGGGACTGGAAAGCTACGCCGATCCCGGCTGGTACGACTATCCGGAGGGGACGTTGGCGCGGAAGGTGGCAACGCCTGACGAGTTGAAGATGGAGCCGGCCGCAGACCCGATGGAGGGGATGGATCACTCCGGCCATCCGGAGGGCTGATCCTTCGAGGGCCGGGCGACCGAGGACATCTCCGCCCTCCGCAGCGGACGGCGGCGCGGTGGGTGACGTGTGTAGTCCCCAGCGGCCCGGCGTTTGCACAAGCGCTCGGGGGTTGATCTCGAACGGGAGGTTTGGCTCCATGTCGAAGCGCAGTGCCTTGATCGTAGCCCTTCTGGGATTCGCGCTAGCGCGCTCCTCGGCGGCCTCCTTCCTCTTGAACCGCGTCGCGCCCATGGCATGCGCGGAATCCGTGGCCCTCACCGTCCGGGTCGATTCCT
Source organism: Thermoanaerobaculia bacterium (assembly GCA_035995205.1). Lineage (GTDB taxonomy): Bacteria > Acidobacteriota > Thermoanaerobaculia > Multivoradales > UBA5704 > DASYKS01. Next base: position 26,902 of record DASYKS010000056.1, on the reverse strand, counting down.
CGGGGTTTCCCGCGGTCGACGTCACCGAGGCCGACTCACTGGAGCGGCGACTCTCGGCCACGGCGGTGCGACGGTTGGGGGAGAGCCGGATCGTGCTCGACTCCGCGGGACGCGATCTGCATCTCGAAATCCTGGCGCGGCCGGACGGCGATGTCCTGATCGCGCTCTACTCCCGCGCGGGTGCCGAGCGCAATACGGCTTGGATCGAAGGTTGGGGCCACGCGCTCACCCGCTACCTACCCGCCGCGAGCCGCAACCATCCGAAGCTGCTGGAACGGGCGGCGCTGGAGCTTCTGGACCAGGCGATCGCGAGCCGGACGAGCCCGGACTGCGAACCGATCCGAGCCTTCTCGGCGCGACACGGGTGCGCCTTCGAGATTCCGCCGAGCGATCCGGAAGCTCAAAGCCGATATCTGCGGGCTCGCCGGGATGCAGGGGGGCCTGACAATCTGGACTCCTGGCCGTCGGCTTCGCTGTTCGCTCTCGGCGCAGAAGGGGATGAACGGCTGCTCGCGACATTTCCTCTCACCGATCTGAACCTGCCCGAACGATTCCTGGTCACGGACGACGGCCGCTTCGTGGTCGCTTTCGATCTCCGCCCAATGAGGAACCCGGACGCTCCGCGAGACGTCACCACGATCTATCGCGGAGACGGCAGCGTGGTCGCCCGGCTGGCCCTGGAAGATCTCCTCAACCCGGCCGAGATCGAGGCGAACCTCCGTCTCGGCGGATACTTCAATCCGATGTCGGCAGAGCTCGATGACGACCACGACCGCCTGATCCTCACGCCGCTGGTGGGCCTGGCGCCGCGCGAGATCGTCGTCGACCTTGAATCCGGCCGGGTGGTGACCAGCGTCCGGTAGACCCGGGCACCGGGCGTGCATCCCCTTTTCCCTGTCCGCCGCGCGAGCGGCACTTCCGGGGAGTAAGCTTCGCCCATGAAAACGTTTCGCCGAAGCCCGTCTTCGCGCCTCCACCGGCTGGCCGCCTGGACCCTCGTGGCGGCGCTCGCGGCTCCCCCCTCCCTGTTGGCGCAGGTCGGCGCGGCGGCTCCACCGTCCGAACCCGGTCCGTCTTCCCCCGGGACCGAGCCCGATACCTCGGGAGAGCCGACCTCGGCGCCCGGCCAGCCCGGAAGTCAGCCCGGAGCCAAGCCGGGCAAGCCGGACCTGTTCGCTCAGAGCGTCAAAGCGGCACAGGAGGCGGTCGAGGAGTACGGGGCGTACGACAACCCCAAAGAGCTGGAACGGGTCAACCGGATCGCTTTCCAACTGCTCGCGAAGGCCGACTTCGACCGCTATCCGTTCTCGTTCGGCATGGTCGACATGCCTGTGCCGAACGCATTCGCGCTTCCCGGCGGGCAGATCTTCGTCACCCGCGGCATGCTCGACCTCGAACCGGACGACGACATGCTGGCCAACGTTCTCGGCCATGAGATCACCCACGTCACCCACGAGCACTACCTGAAAATGAAGAAGAAGGCGACGCTGATGAGCGTGCTCGGCAACGCCTTGATGCTCGGAGTGATCGTGGGCGCTGGCCGCAGCAACCGGGATTATCCCAACCCCGGGCATGATCCGCTCGACACCCGGGACAACTCCGCCGACATCCTGCAAGGGGCGGCCGCCGCGAGCGTAGTGGTGAGCGAGCTGCTGCTGCGCAGCTACAGCCGAGAAAACGAGGACGATGCCGACGACGAGGGGCAGCGTCTCGCGGCGGCGGCGGGCTACGACCCGGCGGGTGCGCAGAAATTCTGGGCGCTGCTCAACGCGCGGGCGCCGCAGGCGAAGGAATACGGCTATCTGCAGACCCACCCGTTCGCCGAGGACCGGGCGAAGTACGCGACGGTCCGGGCGGCGGAGCTGAAGATCCAGCAGCGCGGGGCGGCGGACGCATTGCGCCAGAAGACCCAGGGACAGCTGATGACCTGGATCGAGAAGAACCGGCCGAAGGGACCCGAGCTTGGCTTCGTCAAGGCGGCGGCGCTCGCCACCTGGCCGATGGGGCCGGTCGCCGAGTCGCTGCGGCTGGAAAAGCTCCACGTCCTGCGCGACGACACGCTCGCCAAACCCCTGCTCGCCCGCGACTTCGGCACCGTGCTCAAGAGCTACCGCGCCCAGCGCGAGCAGGTCGTCGGGCTCACTCCCGAGAGCCCGTTGCTCGCCAAGCTCGACGGCGAGATCGCGGATCTCGAAGCCAAGTCGCGCGACGCCTATCCGAAAGCGGTGGAGACGCTCGAAGGGGGAATCTACGAGACCTCGTTCCTCGAAGCGTTCCTTGCCAACTACCCCGACTCGCCGCGAGTGCCCGAAGTGGCGCTCTCGCTCGGCAACGCCTACGCCCGGCTGGGCAATCAGACCCAGGCCGTGGCGCAGTACCTGAGGGCCTTTGAAGCCGGCCCGGAAAGCCCGGCGGGGATCAAGGCCCACGCGGGCCTCCGAAATCTCGCGCCGAATCTGGAAATGCTCGCCGCGCTCCAGGATCTGGTCGACCGCGAGAAGGAACCGGAGCTGCGCCAGAAGGCCGAGGAGCGGCTGGCCGCCCAGGCGAAGATCTACGACGATCTGGCCAACGGCGCCGAGTACTTGCACCGCTATCCGGAGGGAATCCACGTACCGGTGGTGATCGAGCGGTTGAACAAGCTGGCCGACGATCTCTACGGCGAGGTGGTGCTGTACCAGGGGGTGGGCGAGATGGTCAAGGCGCTCGACCGCATCCAGCGCATTCTCACCCACGCCCCGCTCTCCCCCGCCGCGGCGAAGTTGCGCGACCACGCGGTGATCGCGAACGAACGCGCAGGCTGAGTCCGGGCGGGGGTAGTGGCTCAGTTTGCCTCCTCGCTCCTTCGGGCGCCTTCGGCAGCAGCCAGTCGCTGCGGGGCAAACTGAGCCACTACCGACGGGGGCCGCCCCGGCTATCCTTTCGTCCCTTTCTTCCTCCGGGGTGTCTCGGTTTACCCCTCCTCGCGCAACTCTTCACCCATGAGCTCTCGTTTTTCTCTTCCAGTCGCCACACCCCGACTTGCCCGGATCTGGCTCCGATGCCGCGCATCCATCCCGACGAGCTGACCCTGCAAAGCCTGGTCGACTCGCTACGGCTGGCCGGCCTGGAACGCGCCCTCACGCATCTCACGTCGTGCCAGGACTGCCAGACCCGGGCGCGCGCGCTCGCCGGAGAGGAGGTCGGACGCGCCCGCTCGGTCGGGCGGGTACTTCTGTGGCCGGTGCTCCCCGATTACGCCCCGGCGCTCGGCCGCGGCTCGCGCGACCTGTTGCAGCGGGCGGCCGCGTTCGAGCACGAGCGGGCCGACGCGGCGGTCCGCTGGAGCGACCTGGAACGGCTCGCCCCCGAGGCGGTCGAGGCGGCGCTGGAAGAGGATTCGCGCTGCCGGTCCTGGGGCTTCGTCGAGGCGCTGCTCGACGGCAGCCGCGAGCGGACGGCGCGCGATCCGGCGGAGGCCGAGCGGCTCGCCCGGCTCGCCCATGCCCAGGTGGTCCGGCTCGACGCCGGTTTCTACGGCTCCGCCCGGCTCGCCGATCTGGCCGCCCGCTGCCTTGGCCAAATCGCCCACGCCCGGCGCGAGGGACGCGATCTGGCCGGCGCGGTGCGGGCCTTCGCCGATGCCGAGGCCATGCTCCGTTCGGGCACTCGCGATCCCCTGGAACGGGCCGAGCTGTGGACCCTCCGGGCGGCGCTCCATCGAACCGAGGGGCGGATCGAACAGGCCGAGCACCTTCTCCAGCGCGCGTTCGACATCTTTCGTACGGCGGCCGAGGCCCACCGGGCCGGCCGTTGCCTGGTGGCGCTCGCCGACCTCGCGCGCCAGGCGGGAGACGCCAAGCGCGCGACCGAGCGCCTGCGCGACGCCCTGCCGATGCTCGACTCGGCGTTCGAACCGGAATTGGCGCTGATCGCCCAGCACAATCTGATCTCGTTCCTCGCCGAAGGCGGGCTCTACCTCGCCGCCCGCCGGCTGCTCGCGGAGTCGCGCGCGATCTACCGGCGCTTTCCCGCACCCCGCGTGCAATGGCGCCGCTCCTGGGTCGAAGGACGGATCGCCGCGGGTCTGGGTCAGCTCGCGAGCGCCGAGCGCGCCCTCCGGATCGCCTGCGAAGGCCTCGGCCGCGAAGGGCTCGGCCGCGACGCCGCGCAGGCCGCCCTGGAGCTTGCGGACGTTCTGCTCCGCCAGCAACGCAGCCGCGAGGCGGGCGAGATCGCGGAAGCCGCCGACGCGCGCTTGCGGGAGTCGGAAACCGCGGACGGCGACCGCGCGCAGGCCGCAACGCCGGAGTTTCCCTTCCCAGGACCGGGTCGTAGCGAGCTCGCGGTCGGGTAGTGGCACTACCCGCGGTCGGCTGAGGGTTTCAGCCGCAGCGCCCGAACGAGAAGGCGTAGGCGCGGACGCCGGGCGCGGCGAACCGGATCGTCAGGCGGTGCTCGCCGGGGTCTCCCGCAATCAGTCGGACCATCCGCCCCCGTTCCCAGGTTGCGATCGCGCCGGCCGCCCCCGCGGCGACGTCCGCGCCCCGTTCGCTCTCCGGCACCGGCACACCGTCCAACCAGATCTCGGCCGTCCCGGCGGGATCGAGCACCAGATTCACCCCCGAGGCGTCGTAGCGCAGCTCGATCTCCGCTCCGGCCTCGGCGCTCTCCAGGTACTCCGCCTCGTGCCGCCAGGCGCCGCGGGCGGTGAATGCTCCGAGGGGGATCTCGGCCGACGGCAGGCCGGCGTGGCGGACGACCTCGCCCGGCCGATATCCCTCGGGCGCGAACAGCCGGCCGCGGTGCCAGCCGACGTGGGTTTCCGCCGTTGACGGCCGGCAGACCGCACCCACCCCGCCGATATCGGCTCCGGGCCCGTCCGGCCCTGCCCAGGGCTCCGGCCAGGGACCCGGGTCGGCGGCCTCGCCGAGCAACCGCTGGAGCCACCGTTCGGTCTCCTCGTAACTCCCTTCGCCGAACGTCTCGTAACGCAGATAGCCGCGCGCGTCGATCAGATATTTTGCCGGCCAGAATTTGTTCGCGAAGCGCTTCCAGGTGGCGCGCTGGGGATCGGACAGCACGGCGTAGGGGATCTTCTCCGCCGCGACCGCGCGCGCCACGTGCTCCGGATCGGCGGTGAAATCGAATTCGGGACTATGGACCCCGACGATCGAGAGACCCCGAGCGGCGTAGCGCTCGTGCCAGGCGATCAGAAAGGGCAGCGTGCGCAGGCAGTTGACACAGGTGGACTCCCAGAAATCGACCAGGACGACCCGGCCGCGCGCGGCCGGAACCGACAACGCGGGACCCTGAATCCAGACCCCGGGGGCGAAATCCGGCGCGCGTAGGGGATGTGGGATCTTGGGCATGGCCGTTTGGGATTTTATCTCGGGCGAGGTTCGTGGTTTCGGTTGGCCCGCAGCGACTGGCTGCTGCCGAAGGCGCCCGAAGGAGCGAGGAGGCAAACGAAACCGCGGACCCCCGTATGATCCGCCGATGCCGCGCGCACCGATCGGAGATACCGGCCGCGCGCTGCTGCTTGCCTCGCTCGCGGCAGTCTGTTTCGGCGCGATGGCGTTTTCGGCGAAGCTTGCCTCGGCGCACCTTTCGGGCTCCGAGGTCGCGTTCCTCCGCTTCGCCCTGATGCTCACGCCGCTGCTCTGGCCGCCGATCCTACGTAGGTCGCTGGTCGTCCAGCGGCTCGATCTCTTGTTCTATCGCGGCCTGTTCGGCGGCCTCGCGGTGCTGTTCTATTTCCTTGCGATCGAGCACGTCTCGGTGGGCTTGGCCACCCTGCTCAATTACTCGGCGCCGATCTGGAGCGTCCCGATCGCCGCCCGGTATCTGAACGAACGGATCGACCAACGTTTCCTCCTGCCGATGGCTATCGCGGCGCTCGGGCTGATCCTCGTGGTGCGCGGCCAGACCCCCGCCAACCTCCCCCTCATCTTCGGCCCATGGGCATGGGTGGGGCTGATCTCGGCGGTCTTTTCCGGCGCGGCGGTTGCCTCCTTGCGCGCGGCCCGGCGGAGCGAAAACTCGTGGTCGATCTACACCAGCTTCTCGGTCTGCGGCCTGCTCGTCACCCTGCCGTTCGCGCTCGCCTCCTGGCGCACCCCGACCGCGAAAGAAGCCCTACTGCTCGCCGCGGTGGGCGCCACCTCGATCGGCGCCCAGCTCGGGATGACCCACGCCTACCGCTGGGTGACCAACCTGCAGATGGGCGTCTGCACCCAACTCGCGGTGGTCATCGCGATGGCGCTCGGCGTCGCCTTTCTCGGCGAGCCGGCGACTCCGGTCGGCCTGGCTGGCAGCGCGCTCACAATCGGAAGTATTCTCGCCGTCGTCGCGATCCAAGCTACTCCTCGTGCGGTCGAGTGACCCATGTCCATTCCTCTACGCCCAGAACCCGACGACCGCCCGGCCGCGCCGCCGCTCGAACCTCCCTCCGCGCCCGGTCCCGAGCCAAGCCCGCGGCGGATCGAGCGGCGCGGCTGCGTGCGGCGGTTCTGGCTGCCCGCCCTCCTGCTGTTCATCGCCTACCTTGGCTTAAAGGCGATCACTTGGCCGGATGTCGCGGCGCTCGCCAAGGACAACCCGAAGTCCACCGCGTTCATCGACTCCTACCGCAACCGCTGGTTCTTCCCCGACCGCGAGGTCGAGTGGAAATGGGTGCCCTACTCGCGGATTTCGCGCAACCTACGGCGCGCCGTGATCGTCGGCGAGGATGGCGCGTTCTTCGGCCACGAGGGGTTCGACACGGACGAAATGAAAGACGCGATCACCAAGGCGATCGAAAAGAAACGGCTGCCGCGCGGCGCCTCGACGATCACCCAGCAACTGGCGAAGAACCTCTGGCTCTCATCCTCGCGCAATCCGCTGCGTAAGATCGAAGAGCTCATTCTCACCCGCCAGCTCGAAGCGAATCTGACCAAGAAGCGCATCTTGGAAATCTACCTGAACGTCGTCGAGCTCGGCCCCGGCATCTACGGCGCCGAGGCCGCCTCACGCCACTATTTCGGCCGTTCCGCCGCCGGCCTCTCCCCCCATCAGGCGGCACAGCTCGCGGGAAGCCTGCCGGCCCCGAGAACCTGGCACCCAGGCAGCGACAGCAAGAAATACCTCTGGCACGTCCGCTGGATCGAACGCCGCATGTGGCGTACCGGCTGGGTGAGCGGCCGGGTTTGACCGGCTTCTGATCGACCGCTCAGCGGGCGGCCGGCAGCCGGACGGCGGGATCTCCCAGAACGGCGTAGTGGCTTGCGTCGTGATAGGCCATCCAAACGGCGGAAATGCGTTCGGGAGGAACTTCGGTGCCTCCCAGCTCGCTGCTCCGCAGATCGTTCAATTCGAGCGCGCGATCGACGCAGCGCGTGCGGAAGCCCTCGACCGCCGCGCCTACGGGCAGCCCTTCGAGCAGGCTCCGGCAACATCCCGTAAACAGGGTCGGCTCCTTGCCATTGCCGAAGGTGGTCGCGAACGCCAAGTCGATATGCCCGATCACAGCCAGCGCGCCTTGAGCGAGCAGGCGCTCCGGCAGGCGAGCGAGCATCGGCCGTGGCGCGAGATCTGGGGGGATCGCGGGGACGCTTTGGTGCAGCAGATTCTTGGCCGGCACTCCGAGACTGCAGCAGGCGAAATGAAACGCGATCGAGCTTGACAGATCGGCGCGGTCGGGAACGTCGGCCGCCGCAAGGTAGGTCTCGGCGGTCATGTGGCCCCCCTTCGGTCCGGCCCAGTCGGCGCACACCAGAGCTCCCTGGACGTCCGGCTGGCGCTCGTCGCCGCTCCGGAACAGCGCGCCGTGGCCGGCGGTAAAGAGCAGCGCGGGGGCCGGGCCGGCGAGCAGGTCGGTCAGCCGGCGCTTCGTCGCTTCGCGGCCGATGCGCGCTTCGACCTTCCAGCCGGCCGCCGAACGGAGCGCTTTCTCCAGACCGCCGCCGAGTTGCTCGGCGCTTTTCTGCGACAGCGGGTCGTCGGGATGCTCGGGGGCGAAAACGGCGACCCGCCGGTCGTGCTTCTTGCGCGATCGTTCGGCGTCGACGACGGCTTTGGCGTAATGGGCGAAATCGTCCAGCGCGGCAAAGTCGATCCGCCCGACCGCGTACGACCGCGCGAGCTGGACCTGAAAGTCGAACGGGATCGCTTCGGGACCTCCGATCAGGAGCAGGAAGCGCGGCAGGTTCCGCGGGTTGAACTCCTCCCGCTCGGCGCCGTAGCGGTCTTGAAACTGCCAGAAGGACTCGTCCTTACGGTGCTCGAGGTCGTGAAACAGGCAGCGGGAGCCGCGGGTCGCCTGGCGTCGTCGCAGGTCGAGCAACGGCGCGAGCTTTCTTCGTATCTTTTCCTTCCGCGGGTCGTCGGCGCTCCACACGACGCCCCAGCCGTTCTCGGCGAGATTCCACCGCGCCTGGCTCGGGTCGCCCCGGCCGCGCCGCGGTCCGTCGATCCCCCCGTCCGGTCGAGAGATCACCAAGCCGTTGAACGCCGCCGTGGCCTCGGGGCCAGCGACCGGGTCGATCCGCGGGGGCACAGGCACGGTTCCCTCGCCGCGCGCGACTCGCGCGAGGTCGGCCGGAGAAAGGGGCGGCAGGGCATAACCGCCGGTCTCCCCATCGACGCCGAAGAGCTGAACCGAAGGCTCCGTAAGCATGGAGAACCATCCTGCCGAAGCGGCGGGTTGGCGGCGGAGCCTCGGGGGAGAGACCCGCCGCCGCCCGGCCCCGGTGTTAGTGCGAAGACTCGGTTTTCTCGTCGGCGAAGGTACCGTAGACCCCGACTCCCTGATTCAACATCTCCTTCTTCGGATCGACCGTCGGGTCTCCCTCTTTGGCTTCGGGCATTGGTTCTACGGGCTGCAGCTTGGTGGGACGTGAAGCGGTGGGTGGTTGCGCGTGAGTCGACATGGCTTGCTCCTCTCAAAAGAAAGTCCCTCGAATTGAATCTCCTACGACAAGGACCGCTCCGGCCTTTTCTTGCGTCCAGGCGACGCGGGGCGGCTAACGGATTTATCGGCGCTCTGCTTCTTATGCTGGACCGGATCAACGGCTTTTTCGGCGCTCTTCTTTTGGTTCTTAGCTGGACCGGCGGTCTTTTCAGCGCTCACTCTCTTGCGCGGAACCGGCGTCCCGTAGACGGCGATGAGCCTCTTGGTATCGCCCGGTTTAACGTCATCCTTGATGTCGGTTCCTTCACCCGTTTCCCCTGCCGACACCAGCGCCAGGTCCGCGCCCCCCAAGGGTTTCACGCGCTTGTTCTTCGATTGCGGCCCCGAAAGCTTGGCGTCTTCCATCCGATGTCGTTCCATGGCTCGTTCCTCCTCGTCGTCGCGACCGAGGCGCACGCACCGTGCTCTCGGCCCTCCCTCGTTGGATCAAGACAACACATGTGTGGTTCCGTTGATCAAGGACACTGCCCGGGCTGATCCCGTTGAGCGCTCCGGAGAACTTTTTTTCCGTCCACAAGGAATCGCCCCGAAACTCAGAGACGGCCCAAGGTTCGAGCCGCTCAGCGAGGCGTCTCGGCGGCCAGGGCGAAACGCACGGCGGGATCGCCGAAGATCGCGTAGTACTTGGCATCGTGGCAGGAGGCCTCGACCTCCCAAAGGGTCTCAGCCGGGACCCTTGAATACTCAAGCGAACGGCGGACCAGCTCGTCGCGCTCGACCAGCCGCGCCTGATAACAGTCGCGGAACGGGTCCAGGGCCTCCCCCACCGGCAGGCCGGCAAGGAGGCCCCGAAGGCACTCCGCATACAGCGGAGGCGGATCGGGTTTCGCCGGCTCCTCGCCCTGGCCTTCTCGGAAGCTGTAGGCGAACACCAGGTCGAGATGGCCGATCGCCGCGAGCGCTCCTTTGGCGAGCATCCTCTGGGGCAGGCGGGCGGCCAGGTCTTTCGGCGCGAGCGATGAGGGGATCGGCAACCCCGCCAGATGAAGCTCGTTTCTGGCCGGAACCCCGAGACTGCAACAGGCGAAATGGAAGGCGACCATCCCGTCGAGCCGCGCGGAGGAGCCCAGGTCGTCGGCCGCGAAGTAATCGGCTTCGGAGATCTCGGCGGCTTCGGGGCCGCCCCAATCGGCGCACACCAGCGCCCCCTGGTGGGGTACCTGCCGGTCGTCGCCGCTCTCGAAGATCGCGCCGTGGCCCGCGGTGAACAGGATGGACGGCGGCGCGGGCCGCGCGAGCAGGCCGGCGAGGCGATGCTTCGTCGCGCTCTCGCCGAAGACCCGCTCGACGCTCCAACCGTCGCCCGGCAAGGTGCAGGCGTCGGCAAGCGGCGCGGCCAGCCTTCTGGCGCTCTCTTCCGACAGCGGATCGGCCGCGTGCTCGGGAGCGAAGAAAACGACGTGTCGCTCCTTGGGCGGCGCCTTGGTCTCCGCCTGCACGACGCTCTCGGCGTAGCGCGCGTAATCGTTGAGCGATTCGAAATCGATCCGGCCGACCGGATGGTCGAGCGCGGCAAGCTCAGCCTGAAAATCGAACGGAATCGCCTTCGGCCCGCCCACCAGCAGCAGGTAGCCGGGGATCTTGTGCGGCTCCGCGAGACCGGCGGCGGCATGGTGGCGGCGACGAAAATCGAACACCGATTCGCCGGGAAGGTACACGAGCTGTTGAAAATGTCGCCTGTCGATCACCGTCGCTTGGGCCTGGCGCAACGCGAGCAGCGGAGTCAGGGCCTCGCGGATCGCCTCTGCCCGCCGATCCCCTTTTGCGAACACGACGCCCCAGCCTCGCCGCGCAATCCCCCATTCCGGTAGGTCCACGTCCGGACCTCGCCTGCGGGCGCCACGCACCGAGACGCTCGGCCCGGGACCTAAGGCGCCTGCGAATGTCTCGTTTTTTCGCTTGCTCCACCTGCGACGTGCGCTCGCGAGCAACTCCGGCGGCGAGGCGGCCAAATGCACCGCCGCGACTAAGTCGTGCCTTGCGAAAGGTGGCAAGGCATAGCGGCCGGTACGGCCATTGACCCCGAAGAGCTGGATTCCGCGCGGTCGGTCGGTCATCGCTGGTGCGTTGGAAAGCAAATGCGGCGGGGGTGTCCCGCCGCGGCCTCGAACCCTATGCGTGTTCGGCTTTTTTCGCTCGGAGAAAGCGTCACCGCCAATCCCCTTGCAGGACAAAAGCGCCCCAGTAGTACGGATCGCGCCATTCGGGCCGCGAACGGACCGCGAGTTGGCTCTCGCGCAGAGCGGCGGCGGGTGAGAGCCCGCGCTCCAACAGTTGCCGGTAGAAGCCGATCATCAACTCTTCGGTCGAACGATCGTCGACCCGCCACAGGCTCACCAGGGCGTTGGCGGCCCCGGCGGCGAGAAACGCCCGGCCGAGGCTCTGAGGCCCCTCGCCGCGCTTCTCCCGGCCGACCGCCGATTCGCAGGCGCTCAAGACGATCAGATCTGCGCGGAGCTTGCGCCCGGCAAGATCGCCCAGGCGGAGGAACGTATCGCCGGCGAGCTTACCGCCGACCCGATCGCGCCGCGCGAGAGCGAGCCCCGAGCGTTCCGGCCGTACCGGATCGACCAGGCCGTGGGTCGCGAAATGAAGGATTCGGTACCCCTCCAGAGGAGACCCGAGCACGACGCTCCGGTTCGCTTCGAAACCGAGCCGCGGCGAGACGTTTCCGGCCCCCGCCAGCCGAACGATCGCCGCCACTTCGGAGCCCGTGCGCGCGATTCGCGGCAGCTCGCCGGATGTCGCATCGCGCTCTTCCTTCGGGGGCGGCAGGAAAGCTCGGACTTTTGCGGTGAGCCGCTCGGGCAGGGAGGCCTGTGCCATTTTCGGCGTCGGCACCCGGCAGCCGAGCCGATCGTCCGGACAGCCGAACACCGGATCGCCGACCGCGAACAGACCGCCGTCCGCCGCGGGACGACGGGCCACCGCATCGCGGATCTCGAGCGCGAGCGAGGCCGAGGGGAGGGTAACTACCGGGGCGCGATCGATCAGACGGTCGGGCTCGTCTCCGCCCGAGCCTGGGATCGGCAGCGCGGCGAACGGAACTTCGAACAGCTCCCCGTCCGGCACGACCACGAAGCGGTCGGCTTTGAGCCCGCTCGCGATCGGACTGAACAGCGTCTGGGCGAGGGCCGCGATCCTGCGCTCGCGCTGCGCCAAACGGCCGGGCCGCGAGCCGAGCGCCCCGGTCGCCAGCCGGCCCTGGGCCTCGATCGCCCCTTGGGCAGGCAGGATCGCGAGCGAAAGCCCTTCGGCGCGCACCACCCAGACGAAGCTCCGCTCCTGCCCGAGCCAGAAGTCGAGCAGCACGGCCCCGGGGGGGATCGCCGCCCGAATCTCCGCAAGACTCCGCGGCGGTGTGATCTTCCGCCCGCTCACCTGGTCCAGAAGGGTCCGCGCCCGCGCTCTTTCGCTCGCCTCGAACGCTAGCTCCGGCCGGTGCTCCGCGACCAGCAGATCGACCAGCCGCTCGAAGAATCGATGCCGGTCCGCGAGCAGTTGAGCGCGTTTCTGCGGCTCAAGATCGGGCCGCAGCGATTCGAGGATCGCGATCGCCTGCCTAAGGTCGGCGCGCGCCTCCGGGAGCCGGCCGGCTTGGCGTAACGCATCCGACCGATAGGAGAGGACCCAAGCCATGGCGTTCCTGTCGTCCAGCGCGAGGTAGCCTTTGAGAGACCGATCGAAGCGTAGAAAAGCCTCAGGGAGATCGCCCTTGCGCGTCGCGACGACGCCGAGCATGACTTCAACGTTGGCGAGAGATGCGGGATTGTGAACCTCATGCAAGATTTTCTCGGCCGGCTTCAAGAAACTGAGCGCCGCCTGCGTTCTCCCTAGATCCAACTCCATTGAGCCCAACGTGAGCAGGCAAGAGGCCTCCCTCCTGCGGTCCCGCAACCTCCGCGCTCCGGCGAGTGCTTGCGAGGAGATCGCTCGCGCCCGATCCCACTCCTCCAGGCGGCGAAGCGCCAACCCGAGATCGTCAAGCAGCCGGACCCGTGTCGCGAAATCGGGGGGATCGAGGGCCAACCCTGCCCGTAGGTCGATCAACCCCCTTTCGGGATCGCCAAGGCTCAGGGCAACGGAACCTAAGTTATTCAAAGTTTGCGCCTGTCCGTCTCGGTCGCCGAGTCGCCGCCAGAGCGCCAGCGACTCGCGATAGCGAGCGAGCGACTCCTCGAACGCACCCCGGCGCTCCGCGAGCCAACCCAAACCGCCGAGCGCAAATGCCTGGAGATAGAGATTGCCCGACCGGACGCCGGTCCGCAGCTCCTGTTCAAATGCCGGAGCAGCCCCTCGATCAAGCTGGTTGCCCAGCAGGATACCGAGCCTGTGCAGCCCCGCCCCGTGGAGCTGTGGCTCGTCAGCAAGCGTCACGGCCAGCCGGAGATTGCGGAGAGCGGCCGGGTCCTCCGGTGGCAGCCGGCGACCGAGTCGACCGTGAATCAGCGCCTCCAGGTCGCGCGCCCGTGCCTGCTCGGCCCATCGGAGGGCTCGTTTCAAGGTTCGAATCGCAGACTCGTCGGAGGCGCCGTTCGCCGCCTCAAACGCCGCGAAAGAAAGAGCGCGAAGCCGCTCGACGGGGGTCGCCGGATGCAAAGGCGAGATCACCAGGCGATACCCGGGAGTCGCGCCGACCGCGGTTCCGAGCAGAACCCGCACGCGCGCCTCGCCCGATGCCGCCGCTACGAGCTCGAAGGCGTCGGTCCCTGTCGCATAGGTATAGCCGTCGACGACGATCGGCTCCTTCTCGCCCGGCGCGAGCACTTCGAGGAGGATGTCGCTCGACTTCTGCTCGACCGCAACCCGGAGCGCGTCGCCGGCTCGCAGGGGAACGCGATAGAGGTGGGCGACCTCCCCGTCGTTCCAGGTGCGCACGACATCCACCCCAGGCTCGGCGCCTAGAGCCCTCCCGTGGCGAGCGCGTGGCGAAGCCTCCCACCCCCCAAGGGCGAGCCCGGCGGCCAGGCAGAACAGGGGAGAAACGCGAGACGCCTTCAAAGTGAATCAGAGACTATCAGGGAGCCGAATCGTCTCCGGGGCCAAAGGATGGAACGGTTACGACGAAGGTGCCGAGCTCCTTCCATTCCCCACCACCCTTGGCCGGAATCAACAATCGCACCTGGCAGCCCTCCGGCCGCCGAAAGCGAGCCGGGAGCTTCATGCCGTACTCCTCGTCGGCCGTCGCCGGAGCCTCTCCCGTCCACTCGACCTCGCCTTTCCCACCGAGGATCTCGACCCGCACCGGCGTTCCCGCCGTCAGCTCCGGCGCGGGCAGGAGGAGTGCCAGGGGCTGCCCTTTGCCTTCCGCGATCCCCGCCACCGAGACGCCGCGCGAGGAGCCCGCGGGCGTCACCTCGGCGATCAGCAATCCAAGCTCGGGCTGATTCGCCTGGCGCCAGAACCAGCCCGCGGTCGCGAGCGACACCACCGCGACGAAGGGGGAGACCCAGCTCACCCACTTCCTGCCTGCCGAGTGCGAGGGCATCAGGGTCGGCGGGGTCATTTCGTCGAACTGTTTGCGCAACGCGTGCCAGGCTCTGCGTTCTTCCGCATCCGCCGACCCCATCCCGACCTCGGGCTCGGCCACGATCGTGGCTCCCGCCTTCGGCCCGCCGAGCACCATCTTCCGGCACACCCGGCAGGTCACCAGGTGGTCACGCAGCTCTTCGACCTTTTCCGCCGGCAACTCACCCGCGCCGTAGCGCGTCCAGGTCGCGGCGTCCGGATGTCCGGCAAGCGTTTTCGCCTCTTCGTCGATCCAGCCCTTGGCCACGTCGGCCAGCCGAGATTCGATGTCGATCATTTCGTCACCTCTCATCTCAATGGACCAACTCGGCCGGATCGATCAGGATGTCGCGCAGACGGCGACGGGCTTGGAACAGGTGGGCGCGGACGGTTTCTTCCGAAACCAGCAGCAGGGCGGCGATCTCGCCGTAGCTCTGGCCGTCCAGATAGAGCAGGACGACGCGGCTCATCTTCTTCGGCAGCGACTCGATCGCCGCACGGAGCCAATGGGCGCGCTCGCCTTCGAGCAGGTCGGCGAGCGGGTCGATCTCCGGATCCGGCAGGTCGAAAAAGCTCCCTTCGCGGTCGTCGAGCGGGAGCTCGCGCCCCTTGCGCTTGCCCGCGTCGCGGTGCCGCAAGTGGTTCTTATAGATGTTCTTCGCGATCTGGTACAACCATCCCTCCTTCGCCTCCTCGTCCTCGAGCTGGCGGATTCCCCGCCAGACCCGAGCGAAGGTCTCTTGCGCGAGATCTTCCGCCTCCTCGGTGGAAAATCGTCGGACAATGAAGAAGACACGGATGGAGTGCCAATGGTTGAGAAAAAGTTCTTCGACCATTCGGGAGTCGTCCCGATCGCGTCGGAAGGAGGGATTCGCCATAGTCTTACGTGTCAATTCTAGTCTACAGGTTCGGAGGGGGTGGACGCCTCCGACACAGCCCGTCTCTCCGGGCCGGCGAAGCGGCTAGGGGGCCGCGCTCGCGGGGGAGCGCAACGCCTCGACCGAGATCGTCACTTTCACCTCGTCGCCGAGCAGAGCGCCGGCCCCTTCGAGCACCCGATTCCAGGTGATTCCGTAGTCCTTGCGGTCGAGGGAGAACGCGGTCTCGAACCCGATCCGCTCCCCTTGCGGCGTCCTGACCAGACCGAGCAGCGTCACCGGCAGGGTGACGCGGCGGACGACGCCGCGGACCGAAAGATCGCCGGTCACCTCGAACCGGGTCGCTTCGAGCGCCCGCACGCTGGTGCTCGCGAAGGTCAGCTCGGGATAACGCGCGGCGTCGAAGAAATCGGCCGAACGCAGATGGGCGTCGCGGTCGTCGTTATCGGTTTCGATCGAAGCTGCCTTGACCCGGAATTCGACGCTCGAACGCGCCGGGTCGTCGCGGTCGTAACGAATGGTGGCGGAAAAATCGCGGAACCGCCCGGGCACCGGCGTCACGAAGTGGCGCACCGAAAAACCGACCGCGCTATGGTCGAGATCGGAGCGGTAGACGGGGGGCTCCGGAGCGGGCGGCACCTGGGCCGCGAGGCGGAGCCCCCCTAAGAGAAGCAGCAGACCGGCGGTGAGACGTAGGGGCGCACGGCCGTGCGCCCCTACGTCGCCGGACAACTGCAAGAGGGCGAGGCGCGCGGGATTCGCCAAGGAGGCCGTTCCTTCTAGACCGCGAGAGCGAACGGTTTCTCGGGATCGACCCCAAGCTCGGCGATCGCCTTGCCCGGCAGATCGGCAGGCACATCGCCCCGCAACGCGAGCTGATGGAGGGCGGCCACCGCGACCGACTCGGCGTCGACCTCGAAGAAGCGGCGCAGCGCCTCGCGCGTGTCGCTCCGGCCGAAGCCGTCGGTGCCGAGCGCGAAGAAGCGGCTGGGCAGCCAGCGGGCGATCTGATCGGGCACGATGCGCATGTAGTCCGAGACCGCGACGATCGGCCCGGGCTCGTTTTCGAGCGCTTCGACGACGTACGGCTTCCTCGCCGGCTGGTCGGGATGGAGCATGCTCCACCGCTCCGCTTCGAGCGCCTCGCGGCGCAGCTCCTTGTAGCTCGTGGCGCTCCAGACGTCGGCCGCGACGCCATAGCGCTCGGCCAGGAGGTCGCGCGCGCGCAACGCCTCGCGGAGAATTGGCCCGCTGCCGAGCAGCTGCACCCGCGGCCGGCCGTCGGCCGGCGCGCTCGACACCTTGTAGAGTCCCTTCAAGATGCCCGCGTCCGACCCTTCGGGTTTGGTCGGCATCGGGTAGTTCTCGTTGCACAGGGTGATGTAGTAGAAGACGTCCTCGCGGTTCCGATACATCCGCTGCAACCCTTCGCGCACGATCACCGCGATCTCGTAGGCGTAGGCCGGGTCGTAAGCCAGAAGGTTCGGCACCGTGCTCGCGTGAACGTGGCTGTGACCATCCTCATGCTGCAAACCTTCGCCGTTCAATGTCGTCCGGCCGGCGGTGGCGCCCAGCAGGAAGCCGCGGCACCGCTGGTCGCCCGCTGCCCAGATCGAGTCGCCGATCCGCTGGAACCCGAACATCGAATAGAAGATGAAGAACGGGATCATGTCGACCCCATGGGTGGCGTACGAGGTCCCGGCCGCGGTGAACGACGCCATCGAGCCGGCCTCGGTGATCCCCTCTTCGAGGATCTGGCCGTCGGTCGCCTCGCGGTAGTAAAGCAGCATCGACTTGTCGACCGGCTCGTAGAGCTGGCCGACGTGGGAGTAGATCCCGAACTGGCGGAACATCGACTCCATGCCGAACGTGCGCGCCTCGTCCGGAACGATCGGCACGATCCGTTTGCCGAATTCCGGATGCTTCATCAGCTGGGTGAGCATGCGAACGAACGCCATGGTGGTCGAAACGTCGCGATCGACGCCGTCCGAGAACTCCTGCCAGAAGCCCTCCCCCAGGCTCTCGATCGGCTCGCGGCGGGTCTTCCTCGAAGGGATCGGCCCGCCGAGCGCGCGGCGCCGCTCGCGCAGGTACTCCATCTCCGGGCTGTTCTCGGCCGGGCGATAAAACGGCGCCTCGGCGAGGCGGTCGTCAGGAATTGGGATGCTGAACCGGTCGCGGAAGTGGCGCAGCTCGTCCTCGTTGAGCTTCTTCTGCTGGTGGGTGACGTTCCGGCCCTCCCCCGATTCACCCAGGCCGTAACCCTTTATTGTCTGGGCGAGGATCACCGTGGGCGAGCCCTTGTGCTCGACCGCCGAGCGATAGGCCGCGTAGACCTTGGCCGGATCGTGGCCGCCACGGCGGAGCTTGCGCAGCTGGTCGTCGGAGTAGCCGCGCACCAGCTCTTTGAGCGCGGGGTATTTGCCGAAGAAATGCTGGCGGATGTAGTCACCGGACTCGACCGTGTACTTCTGGTATTCGCCGTCGACTACCTCGGCCATCCGCTGCATCAGGAGCCCTGTGTTGTCGCGCTCGATCAACGGATCCCAGTCGTCGCCCCAGATCACCTTGATCACGTTCCAGCCGGCGCCGCGAAACGCGGTTTCCAGCTCCTGGATGATCTTGCCGTTGCCGCGCACCGGACCATCCAGGCGCTGCAGGTTGCAGTTGACGACGAAAATCAGGTTGTCGAGCTTCTCGCGCGAGGCGAGCGTGATCGCGCCCAAGGATTCCGGCTCGTCGGTCTCGCCGTCGCCCAAAAACGCCCAGACCTTCCTCGCACTGGTGTCGAGGATGCCCCGGTCGGTCAGATACCGGTTGAACTTCGCCTGGTAGATCGCGGCCAGCGGACCGAGCCCCATCGAAACGGTCGGGAACTCCCAGAAATCGGGCATCAGCCAGGGGTGCGGATAGGACGACAGGCCGCCGGGGACCGAGACCTCGCGGCGAAACCCCTCCATCTGCTCGATCGAGATCCGCCCCTCCAGAAACGCCTGGGCATAAATGCCCGGCGAGCCGTGACCCTGGATGTAGATCAGGTCGCCGTCGAAACCGTTCTCGCCGCGCCCGCGGAAGAAGTGGTTGAGGCCGACTTGGTAGAGCGTGGCCGACGAGGCGAAGGTCGAGATGTGCCCGCCGAGCCCCGGGAAATGCTTGTTCGCCCGGACCACCACCGCCATTGCGTTCCAGCGGATGAGGCCTTTGATCCGGCGCTCGATGTCCCGGTCGCCCGGATAGACCGGCTGCTCGGCGACCGGGATGGTGTTGACGTACGGCGTATTGGCGGAAAACGGCAGGATGACCCGGTGCTCGTGCCCTTTGTCGACGAGCCGTTGCAGCAGGAACCGGGCGCGCTCGATTCCCTCGATACGAACGACGTCCTCGAACGCCTGCAGCCACTCTTCGGTTTCATCGAGCGCGGGATCGTTGGCCTCGGCGGCCTCTTGGATCTCGGCAATCATGCGGATTCAGACCTCCTGGGGGGCGGGCGAGCCATACGCCCGGCTTGCGAGCTATAGGTTCTCACGGATCGCGCCCGGCCGCCAACGCGGGGACTTTTGCCGAATCATCGAGAAGTACACCCCCTTTCGCGTCTTTAGGAGGGAACCCACCACCGCACAGAAAAGGAGAGCTTGACAATGAGTCCACATGTAGCTACATTACTCGATATGAGAGACGTCGGAATCCGCGAGCTGAAGGCGCAATTGAGCCGCGTCGTCCGCGAAGTCGAGGAAGGAGAGACCGTGATCGTCACCGATCGAGGGCGGCCGATCGCCGAGATCCGCCCCGTTGCCGTAGCCCCCCCGGCGGAAGAGCACCCCGGGCTGCTCAAGATGGCGCGCGAAGGGCGTCTGGTGCTCCCCCAGGTGCGCAACCATCCCGGCCTCTACGAGCGCCCCCGCCGTCCGCTCGGCCGGCCGCACCCCAGCATCCAAGAGCTGCTGGATGCCGGCCGGGAGGACCGCTAAATGAACGCGCCCACCCTTTACGCCGAGTCGAGCGCGATTTTGAACTTGCTGTTCGGCGAGCCGGGCAGCGACCAGGTGGCGGAAGCGCTCGGACAGGCCGGCCGCGTCGTGGTCTCCGAGCTGACCCTCGCCGAAACCCACCGCACGCTGCTCCGCGCGCGGGCAGTAGGCAAATTGAACGACGAAGAGCTGGACCAGGCGCGCGGCGACTTGGAGCACGCCGGCCTCGGCTGGTCGCTCCAGCGGCTCGACGCCGAGAGCTTCTTGCGCCTGCGCCGCCCCTTCCCTGTCGAGCCGATCCGCACGCTCGACGCCCTCCACCTGGCCGGAGCGCTTGCCGCCCGCCGCGAGGTTCCGGAGATCCGCCTGCTCTCCCTCGACCGCCGGGTGCGCGACAACGCGCGTGCATTGGGCTTCGAGCTGGAGCCCGCGGGCGATCCCGGATAGCTCTTTTACCCGCCGAAAAATCCTTTCATCCAAACTCGTGACGGCGGCGTAGAGACTCCATGTGAGCGAGGGGCGGCAACGCCCCGCCGAAACGAAAGACTTCAACCCAAAACCTTTCAACAGCAGCACCGAGGAGAAAACCGTCATGCGCAAGCAGAGTCCAGCGACAGCTCCGTCCCCCGGCCGCGTTCTGGCCCGCACCCTCGCCGAATCGCAGGCCTTCGCGGAAGTAACCGGCGCTCTCGCCCTTCCCGTGGAGGGCGGCGGCGCACCGGTGCTCACCCAAGTCAATGGCCATCTCGATTGGACCAACGTCGGCGTCGACGCCTAGTCCGTTCGATTCGCTTCGCCGGTGCCGGTAGGCATCGGCGGAGCGGCCCCCTTCCTTGCCAAAACATCCCTAACGGAAATCCATCGAAGAAGAGGAGCGCGCCCATGGCGAGCGAAAACCCGAGCGAAATCCTGATCCTCACCCAGCCGGGAGACGTTCACGCCGCCGCGGTCGCCGAGGCGCTGAAGCGGAAAGGCGCCTCCCCCGAGCTTTGGTACAGCGCGGATTTTCCCCACCGCTCGGCGGAGAGCATCCGCTTTCGCGGCGCCGAACGGCGGATCGCCTGGCGCGGACCGCAGGGTCCGCGCGGCGACGTCCACTACAACACGGTCTGGCGCCGCCGGCCGGCGTTCGCGATCGATCCCACACGGCTCGATCCCGCGGACGTCGAATTCGCCCATTCGGAGGTCGAGGCGTTTCGCCATTCGATCCTTTCGCTGCTCGCGCCCGACGCCTTCTGGGTCAACGCCCACGACGCGGCGCGCCGCGCGAGCCGCAAACCGCTTCAGCACGCCCAGGCGCTCGAAGTCTTCCTTCACGTGCCGGACACGCTCTACGGCAACGACCCGGAAGAGATCCGCGCGTTCCTCCGCGACTGCGGCGGCCAGGCGATCTACAAACCATTTCGCGCCCTTCCCTGGATCGACGGAGAAGCCGCTTTCGTCCCCTACACCGCGGCGATCACCAAGGCCGAGCTGGTAGCAGACGACCTGCTGCTCGCCGTGCCCGGGATCTACCAGGCGCTGGTGCCGAAAGCCTGTGAGGTTCGCCTGACGATGATCGGTCACCACGCGTTCGCCGCGCGAATCGCGTCGCAGGAAACGGTGCACGGCCGGCTCGACTGGCGCCGCTCCTACGCCGAGCTCAAGATGGAGCCCTGGCCGGTCCCCGCCGATCTCGCCGAGCGCTGCGCCGCCCTGCTCGACCGTCTCGGCCTGGTCTTCGGCGCCTTCGACTTCATCGTCTCACCCGATGGCGCGCTCCATTTCCTCGAAGTCAACGAGATGGGCCAGTTCCTGTTCCTCGAACGCTACGCCGGCCTCCCTGTGCTCGACGCCTTCGCCGAATTTCTGATCCAAGGCCGGGTGGACTTCGCCTGGCGAGAAAGCGCGGAGACTTTGCGCTACGCCGACCTCTACCCCGCCGCCGAAGAGGAGCTCGCCCGCGCGGCGGCGCTCCATACCGCACCGGCCGAGGTGGCGTTCGACGATCGGGTAGGGCGGGCGGCAAACCCTACGCCCGACGCTTGGAGGCCGCTCGGCATCCGCGCCGCCGAGACGGCGGCGGTCCCAGGAAGAAGCTCCTGATGGGTAGGAACTCGGACGAATCTACGGATCGATGATCTGGATCGTCGCGAATCCGCGCACCGTGCCGCCTTGGACGGAGACGGCGATCGTGACCGGGCCGCGGAAGGTGGTCGTTCCGGCTAGGAAAGTGGCAGAAGCACTGCCGGAGGCATTTACGGTCGACAGGTCGCGGAAGATGCCGATCTCTCGGCCGGAGGAGTCGGTGGCGGTAAAGACCGCGGCGGTTCCAGGGGTTACCTGGCCGATATTGCGCTGGAAGCTGGCGGTCACGGTGACCGGATCGTCGAGGCCCGCTTTCGCGGTGACTTTGCCGCCGGTCGAGACGAGGATCAGGTCGGGCAGGGCGCGGACGAAGGAGATCTGCGTCTGGCGGGTCACCTGGTTCGCGGTGGCGGTCACGATGCCCGTGCCGATCGCTCCGGGGCTCACCAGCTCGACCGTGGCGCGGAAGGAACCGTCGATCGAGCGCGTCGCGGTGGCGGCGTTTTCGGGCGCGAACAGGCCGCCGGAGGTGGCGAACGTCACTTGAGTGCCGAGCGGTAAGGCGGAGGAGACCTCGACCGTGAAGACGCTCTTCGAGGCGCCGTCGGCGGGGGCCGAGCCGGGGCTTTGGACGAACCGGATCACGCCGTTGACGTCCGCCGGGATGAAGCCGACCGCGACCGAGCGCGACAGGCCCGGGACTTCCTTGACCCGCGCGACCACCACCGCGGACCCCACCTGCTGCGCGCTTTGCAGCTCGATGGTCGCCTGGCCGGTGGCGTCGGCGGCGACCTCCCGCTCCCCCGTCTGTGCGCTCGGATTGCCGCCGACCAGGGTTCCGGCGGTGGCCGAGAAGATCACGGTGCGCTTGTTCAAGTCGGCGCGCGGATCGATCTGTGCGACCAGCCGCAGGCGCGAGACGCCGTCGGCCGGGATCGAGGTCGAGCCGACGACGCCTAAGGTGAGCGACTCTTCGACCACCGCCGGCGGCTCGAAGTCGCTCTGCTTGTAGCAGCCGCTCGCGCTTCCGAGCGCAACCAGGGCCAGGACAAGAAAGAAGAGGCGGGCAAGACGAAGCATGGTTCGCGTCTCGGCGGGTTCAAGCGCTCTGAATTTGGACCAGCACCAGGTCCGGCTGCGGGATGCCGAACGAGTCGGTGATCGTCTGGTCGATCTGGACCAGCTCGATCGGCCCGGTCCCCGGTCCGATCACCAGCTCGACGCGGTCGCGGCAGATCTGATCGGTCGTTCCGACGGTTTCGGGGCGGGAAAAGCTCTTCGCCGGCGGATTGTCGCCATCCTTGAACCAGATCTGATGGCCGGGCGCGAGCTGGTAGACGACCGTGATCGGCTCTTCGGGGAGCGTGCTGCGCAGCGTCTGGGAAAGCTCGATGCGCTTCGGCAGCGTCGTCGGATTCGGGGACGCCGTGAGGTTTTTCCGGATCAGGATCGCCATGGCTTGTCTTTCTCGGGAGCGAAAGGCCTACTGGCCCGGGAACAGGGCGCCCAGGCCGCCTTTGAAGGCGCGGGCGACGTTCAGGTCGAAGGACACCGTGAAGTAGTAGGAGACGGCCGTGTCGAACTTGGTGATTAGCGGGCTCGGGTCGTCCTCTTTGAACACCAGCGCGCCGGCGCCGAAGCGGATCATGTCGGTGATCCGGAGACCCGCCCCGATCAGCATCGACTGGTTGCCGAATAGATCCTGGCGGGTCGGGCCGTTGCCGTTGTCATCGTCCCCCAGACTCTGGACGGTGAGCCCGAGCGTGAAGGCGAAGCGCCGGGTAAAGGTCTGGCGGAAGTTTCCCAGCTGGCGCAGCGGCGCGTTCTTGTTCACCGGCCGCAGGTAGAGGTTGACGCCGACGTAGGAGACCACGGCGTCCAACTCCGGCGCACCGACCAGTCCGGCGTCGGCGCTGATGTAATAGTTCTGGAAGGTCTCGAAGGTGCCGGTGCTGGAGGCGTCGACCACCTGGGCGCCGACCGCCCGCAGCGCCACCTCCTGGGCGAGCAGGTCGAGCGCGCTCGCGCGTGCCGCGAGGCTCGCCTGGACGTTGGTCGAGATCGAGGAGAGGGTCGTGGCAAGCGCGCTCGCGCGCGCCGCCGGGCCGCGTGGATCGGCGAGCGGGGCGAGCGCCTGCGCGTCCCCCTCGGGCAGGGTGACGCCGCCCGGCCCGGTCGCGCGCTCGACCAACTCGGGAAATCCGGCGAGCGCCTGGGCGAGCTGGTCGTAGCGCGCGGCGATCGCGCCCGCGGTCGCCGGGTCGAGGGTCACGTCCAGCGGCTCGCCGTCGCCGGTCGCCGGGTCGAGGCCGCGGGCGGCGCGGCCGGTCGCGTCGGGCGACATCTCCATCAGAACGAGCGCGCCGCGAAAAGCGTTCGACAGCGCCGCGAGGTTCGGATCGGAGGGCGCCGCGAGAGCCGCCGCCAGGCGCCCAACCGCCGGGTCGCCCTGGAGCCCCATCAACAGCTGTTTGAGATCGAACTGCAGCTTCGCGTAGGTCAGGAGGAGCGCGTTCCTCCGCAGCTGCGGTTCGAGAACCTGGCGGATGCGGCCGTTGAAGCGGTCGGAAAGGTCGTCGTGCGGCTGGGCGGAATCGAACAGGGTGCCGCGGGCGATCACCTGGTCGGACTTCATCTGGTCGAGCAGCGCCTGGGCGAGCTGCTTGCGCAGCGCCTCGCTCTCCTTGGCGTCCAGGTCGCCGCGCGGGATCGGCGCGAGGCCGGAGTCGAGCACATCGCGCGCGATCGGCTGGAAGGCGGCCGCGGCCTCGGGCGTCACCTCGGACTCGCTCTTGAAGCAGAAGGCGTAGTAGCGCTGGGCTTCGAGCCGCGGGAGGACGGCGCGGAAAGTGGTGCCGGCGACCCGGCCGTCGATCGGCCGGCTCGGCTGCCAGGCGGCCGAACCGCGGCAATCGCTGTCGACCTGAGGGGGGTTCTTCGGGTCGGAGACGTACTGGAGCGTGACGGTCTTCGCGCCGGTCGGGACGCTGCCGCAGAAGCGGATCGGCACGTCGAACGGCAGCACGCGGTTGATCGTTCCGTCCTGCAGATTCACCGACACTTCGGCGAACCCGGTGTCCCGGGTCGGTTCGGCGCACGGATCGGGATCCGCGGCTTGCGCACCGAGCACTCCCGGCATCAGCGCCGAGGCGCCGACCGCCATCACCCAACAGACAGCCGCCCGCCAGAGGACAGTCCCCGACTGCGCCATACTTCCTTCCTCCCCGGTCGGTCGCGATGTGCCCTACGGGATGCTACCAGCTCGCGCGGCGAGAGCGAAGAGGAGGAATCCGGCGATCATCGCCAATCCGCCGAGCGGGGTAATCGCGCCCAGCACTCGCGGCGCCCCGAGCGCGAGAGCAAAGACGGTGGCTGAAAACACCGCGGTGCCGAGGAAAAGCGCCCAGCCCGCCGCCCGATAGAACCGATGCGGATGTGCATTCCGAGCCAGCCCGAGCAGGATCAACCCGAGCGAGCCGTACATCAGATAGCGCGCCGCGGTCTCCCACAGGGTGAGCGAATGGGCGTCGAGCCGACCGGCCAGGGCATGGGCGCCGAACGCCCCCGCGATCACCGCGAGCGCGGCACCCACCGCTCCGACCGGCACCCAACCCGTACTCGATTCCGGATTCGTCACCGTCAAGCCATCTCGCCGAGCCGGCGAATCCCGGTCACCGCCTCGTTCGGGATCAGGATCCGGTCGAACTTCTTCCAGATCCCGAAGCGCGCGGCGCGCTCCAGGTACTTCTCGCGCGGCAGCTCGTCCCCTTCGCGATGGACATCGGCGTCGTTCAGGATCACGCCGCGCTCGGTGACGTCGTCGCAGCGGCCGACGTAGAGCTCCGGGCCGCGCGTTTCGACCACCACGGTGATGCCGTGAAGATCGCTCCGGCCTTGATGAAAGGTACCCATCGAGACGCGGCTACGCCGGAACGGCGCGATGCTCCGCGAAGACGTTCGAAAGGTCGGCCGCCACCTGGTCGGCGGAACGACCTTCGATCCGATGCCGGGGCAGGAAATAGACCAGCTCGCCCTCCTTGAAGAAGGCGATCGACGGACTGCTCGGCGGGATCTCCGGCATGTGCGACCGGGCGCGCGCGGTCGCTTCGAGATCCTGGCCGGCGAAGACCGTGGCCACCCGGTCGGGCCGCGCCTCGCCCGTCAGCGCCTGCCGGACGCCCGGACGGGCCATGCCGGCGGCGCAGCCGCAGACCGAGTTGATCACCAGCATCGCGGTGCCGGTCTTGTCGTTCATGAATTCGTCCACCTGGTCGGCGGTGAGCAACTCCTGGACGCCGATCGAGGTGAGTTCTTCGCGCATGGGCTTGACGAGCAGTGGGCTGTAGGGCACGGTGGAGTACCTCCTGCGATCCGCCCGCGCTGTAGGCGCGGCGGTGTGGGGTTGCTCATTCTAACGCCCGCCGGCCGCGGCGGATTCCAGGCCGGTCGTGTTCTGCCAAAAGGAGCGACGAGGCTGGCCCTTCAACTCGCGGAGCGGGAGAGCAACGGCTCCAAGGCCGCCAGAGCGCCGCGAGGATCG
Source organism: Thermoanaerobaculia bacterium (assembly GCA_035995205.1). GTDB lineage: Bacteria > Acidobacteriota > Thermoanaerobaculia > Multivoradales > UBA5704 > DASYKS01. The sequence goes on along the minus strand of DASYKS010000056.1, from coordinate 1,012 downwards.
AGCAGCTCGACGCCGATCCCGGCGAGCAGGTTCGGTCCGCCCATCCCCTGTCCCCCTTGCGGGTCGATCCGATGGACCACCCGCGCCCGCAACCGGACTTGGCCGACGAGCGGCGCCGGCAGGTGCAGATCGATCTCCACCTGATCGCCGATCCGCGCCGGCTCTTCGGTCGAGACGAACAGCCCCCCCTGGCGCAGGTCGCGCTCGTAGACCGAAAGGAACTGCTCGATCGAGGTGAAGCGGACGGTGATCGACGCCCGCTGGACCGCAGGCCCGGACGCTGCGGCCGGAGCCGTTGCCAGAGGGGTCGAAGCGGTCGCGCCGGGCCGGACGATCGGCACCCGTTTGGACGACGCTCGGCCCACCGGACGCGCGGAAGCCGGCGCCGCGGGCGCCGGGCGCTCCGGCACGGCCACGACCGGCGAGGCGACGGTGCGCTCCTTGCGCTCGCCTTTTACCGCTTCGGGAAACAGCTCGCGCACGAGGCTCTCGATCGGCAGGAAACGGACGCCCATTCCCGAGGGTCCGAGCGCGGAGAGGTCCAAGCTCACCTTGTGCGCGTGCGCGACCTCCGCCTCGACCACGAAACCGGAGCGCGGATCGAGCACCTCGACCCGAATCCGTGCGCCTTTGGGCAGCGGGTCATGGGTCACCACGAACATGCCCGTGGTCGAGATGTTCGTCGTATACCCGGTGACCGAGCGTTCCTCGCCGACGCGCCAGAAGCGCACCGGCAGGCGCCGGACGACCCGATCGCTGTCGCGGCGGTTGGATACCATTCCTGGAATTCTAACGGATTCGCCGGAATCGGGGGGAGGACAGGAGGGGGCTCGCTTCGGCGCGGGATTGCCCCTCGGAGCGACCCCCATCCTGTCCTTCCCCCGGCTCCTACCGGTTCGGCCGGGGACATAGGTTACAGATTAGACCGGGTACATGGGTGACAGTCGAAGTGGGAGCGTTTAAAGGTCTATCCCGGTCCGGACGGAGGCGGCGGCTCCACAGGGAGCCCGAA
>DASYKS010000055.1:0-36131 GCA_035995205.1 Thermoanaerobaculia bacterium | reverse complement strand
AGGCACTGCTCGAGCCGGCGCTTGAGAGCCCCATTGGCAGCCTCTACGTCGCCGTTCTGATGGCATGCGCCAACTGCGATCGTCCGCGGCTTCATTCCAAAGTGCGACATCAGCTCCAGGTACTCCGCATTGAAACCCCGCTTGCCCGTACGCAGGTCGTGAGTCGCTGCGGTCGAGTTATCGGTCTGGTGCCAGGCGGGCACTCGCCCCAACCGAAACACCGCGGCCTGGATCCCGCACCGCAAAGCCAACATTGACTCCGATCGGCTCACGGCCACCGACTGCCAATTGCTGTAAGGCAGCACCGAATGGCACAACAGATGCTCGAAGGTCTCCTCGGCGATCGTCACGCCGAGCTCTCCGGTCGACGTGAAGTCCGTCTGCATCGCCTCGCCGGGCAGATGCTCCTGCGGCAGAAAGATCTCCGGCGCGGGACCATTCTCCGCCCGCCATTGCTTGACGCGCCGCTGGAATGTCCGCAACTGCCCTTCCTGATACCGCTCCGGCTCGCGACGCAGCAGATCCTCAAACAGGATCTTGGCTTCCAGCTCCGGCGTGGCCGACAGCCGCCGAGCGATCTCCTCCCAGTCCTGCGCGAACGAGTCCTCCCGGGTCCGCCATGATCGCGGGCTCTTCATCTCCGACGGCAGCTTGCCCGCCCCCAGATACCTCCGCGCCGTATTCCGATGCATCCCGGACCGTAATGCCGCAACACCCACTCCCACGTCCCTGTGCCTGTCGTCCATCAGCTTCCTCACTTGTGCATCCTTGACCAAGCTCCAGGCTCCCTCCTGAGAGGTGAAGCCCCAGAGTGTGGCCCCCCAGCGGACGGCAAAAACCGCCGCTAAGCGTTAGAGGGTTGCACAGGAGTAATTGTCGCCAGTGCACAGGAACAATTGTCGCTGCGCACGCAGGCAAGCACTTTCAAAACCCTCCCTCACGCAGGGGTGTTTTTAGTCATCCTCGATTCCCTCGGTCGAGAGTCGCTGTTCGCCCTTACGGAGCTTGCCATAGGGCATGACGCTCCAGAAGACGATCTCTTCGCCACCAACCCGTCGCAATACCGTGCGGACCTTCACCGGGGCCTCGCGCCAATCCATGATGGCAACGAAGCCCCAATATTCAACCTGCGCCAGTCTCGTCTCGCCACGGACGGAGGTCTTTCCGACAGGTCGCAAGATCCGCCGGTACTCCTGCAAAGTAGCCGAGCGACGAATGGTCTCCAATGCGAGCGGAAGGAGGCGAAACCTCAGCACCTGCTCCTGCTTTGGGCGTCTGGATTGTAGGTGATTGAAGCCGTCTGCGTTCAAAGCCACCTTGCAACCCAGATATGGATTGTAGATGGCGGAAGAGGAATCATAGGAGATGTTGCGCTCTCTGCTTTTGTTCTTCGAAGTTCCAGGTGGAGGTTTCCATGAACCCTGAAAGTTTGCTCCTTCCACCACGAGAAAGAAGGCTCCACTTCTAGCCTAATGGCGGAGAGAGTCACTGAAGTGTCGCGGTTCTGGCTCCGGATGCTTCCTGGGCTTTGATGACAGCAAGTCGTTAATCTTCGGCAGTAGCTTTTCCCACGTTCGAGGTATATCTCGACTCTGTCTACCACGATAGTTTTCGACTCTCTCAGCGACGAGTCGCACCTCTGGCGCGGTCGCAAAATCAACATCTTTCCCTTCCGCTATCCAATTCGAGGTGAAGGAAGTGACCATTTCGCGTTTTTCCTCAGGGGTGCCCGATTGATACAGGAAATACGCGGAATCCAGGTGTTCGAGGAAATCGGCGAGCCTTTGCACTCCTGAGCTTCCATCGAGATCAAGTCCGCTCAGTCTCTCTTCAAGTTTCGTGGGTCCGGTTCACGTTCTCGACCCGTTTTCCTTCGACGCCGATCGACGCGCCAGCAAATCCCGCTCGTCGGCGAGCCATGCGCGGAGCTGCTGTTCGGTCGGCAATCGAGTCAGGTATCGCGAGACGAAGATCTGGTGGTCGAGGTTGCCGGTGGCGTAATGCACCTCTTCCGCATCTTTGTCGGCGCACAGCACGATGCCGACGGGCGGGTTCTCCTCTTTCAGTGAGAGATTCTCGCGCAGATAGTTGAGGTAGAAGTTCATCTGGCCCGCGTCCTCGTGGCCGAAGCTCCGATCTTGAGGTCGATCGCCATGAGGCAACGCAAGCGGCGATGAAAGAAGAGGAGGTCGTCCCGCCAGCCGTAGCCGGCGGTCCGGATCAGGCGTTCCAGCCCGGAGCGAGCAGGGTTGCTTCACGCGAAGCCACGGGTGGCTTCCCCGCGAAGCCACGCAGTTTCGGGGGCGAAGCCACGCAAAACGGGGCTGAAGCAACGCAAAAGCGCCCAAATCCGGTCGCTTGGCCAGCGAAGCCACCGAGAAATTCGCGGAAGCCACTGAGAAAATCACTGAAGCCACCGAGTTGAGCGGCGAAGCAACGCTCGGAGTCGGTGAAGCCACGCACACGGCCGCTGAAGCCACTCACCAAATGGCAAAAATTACCGAGCCGTCCGCCGAAGCCACCGAGGAATGTGCCAAAGTGGCCGGAAAGACCGGTCGATTGACCGGCGTAGTCGGTCGATTGCGGGACTTCAGGGGTTTTCTCAGTGGCTTCAGCGAATTTCTCAGTGGCTTCGGTGAATTTCTCGGTGGCTTCGGGGTTCAGCTCGGTGGCTTCACGCCTCGCCGCGGTGGCTTCACCGTTCCGCTCTGTGGCTTCAGCGTTCGGCGCGGTGGCTTGACCGTTTCGCCGGGCGGCTTGAAGGATCGGCGCGGCGGCTTCAGCGAATTTCTGTGTGGCTTCCCGCCGCAAACGCACGGTGTCGGCGCCAAAACCATCGGTTCGGAGGCTTCACTCTTCGACCTCCGGAAGGGTCGCACGGAGTTTGCGGTACAGGAGGCGAACGTGGCCGCTCTCGCTCTGCTCCGCAGCGAGCACGCCGTCTTCGATCAGCAGCTGAAGGTTGCGCCGCGCGGAGCCGCGATCCAAATCGTAGCCGAGCGCACGGTTAAGATCGTGATGGCCGAAAACTTCGGGAAGCTCCTCGAAGACCCTTTCGATCTCGCCCATCACGGCCCAAGGCCCGCGCCGCCGGGGCGGAGGCTCCGATGCCGCGGCCGGCGAAGGCGCTCTACGGTCCGCGGCGGTCCCTGCCTCCAGAAGTCGAGTCGGCGCTCCAAGCGTCAAATCCTCGATCTGCGGCAGCAACGGTAATCCCCCCGCACCGGAGGCCAGCCACACCAGATCCAGCGCCCGGATCTGCGCCAGCCGGCCCGCCTCGATGAGCGCGATCGTGGCCTGGTGCTGCTCGTCGATCCGCCGGCGCCGCTCCTCGTACTCTTCCCTGGAAAGCATCGACCGCGGATTGCAGCACAAAGGGACGAGGGCGGCAAGACAGAGCACGGTCCGCAACTTTTTCATATTCCTCGCCTGGATTTTCCGCTTCGTCGGCTCGGATAAGGGCCGGCAAGAGGAGCGTCCGCGAGGCATGGTCATTGCACTCTTGCAATAACGGCTATACGCGGCTGCTCCCCAGGGTGCAGCCTAACCGAACGACTCTTCACGGAGGTTTTGCCATGCAGCAGAAAATCCTCAATCACGTGCTCGTGGGTCTCGGCCTTGCGTTTGTGATCGCCTTTGCAGCTCCGTCCGCTTCTCTCCGGGCCCAGACATCGTGCTTGCGCGACGCGGATTGCGGCAAAGGCTCGTTCTGCGAATTCGCGGCCGGCGTCTGTCCGAAGCCGGATTCCGGCACGAAGGGCACCTGTGCCGCCATCCCCGAGGCCTGTACGAAGCAGTACGACCCGGTGTGCGGCTGCGACGGCAAGACCTACGGCAACGACTGCGAACGCCGGATGGCGGGAGTATCCTTGAAGGCAACCGGCGCATGCAGCAAAGACAAGGCTTCGTTCCTGGCGGGCGGGACCTGCGGCGGGATCGGCGGTCTCAAATGCCCAGCCGGCGAGGGCTGCAACTATCCGGCAGGTAAGTGCAACCAGCCCGACCTCGCCGGGACCTGCATCGTGGTGCCCGATCCCTGCCCGGCGGGAGGTCCGCAGATCTGCGGCTGCGACGGGACGACCTACGCCAACCAGTGCGAGATCGCCAAGGCCGGCGTGCGACCCGACCATAACGGCAAGTGCAAGTAGGCGAGACCGGCAAGGAACTACGCTGGCGAGAGGCCGGCGGTCCCAGGGAGAAGCACGCACGCTGGGACCAATTGAATTCCGGTTCGTAGAGCTCGCGGAGCGTCCGCCAGGCGGGCGCCCCGCGATAGGTTGGCGCAGGTTCTCGATCGCTCCGGCGTTATTTCACCCCGGAATCTCGGCCTCGACAAGCAGCGTGAGGAGTTTGAGCGATTCCTGCCAGCCGAGATAGCAAGCCTCGGCCGGGATGGCGCCGGGGATTCCCTCCTGCACCACGCTCAGCTCGACCCCGACCGACACCGGCTTCAAGGTGACCGTCGTCCGCATCTCCCCGGGCAGGTTCGGGTCGTCGAACTTGTCGGTGTACAGGATCCGCTCGTTGGGCACCAGCTCCACGTACTCGCCGCCGAAGGATTGGCTGTTGCCCGAGGAGAAATTCGTGAACGACATCTTGTAGCTGCCACCGACCCTGGCATCCATGTGGTGGACTTTGCCGGTGAAGCCGTTCGGAGGAAGCCATTTGGCCATGGCGTCAGGATCGAGGAACGCCCGATAAACTCTTTCCGGTGTCGCGCGCAGAACGCGGTGAAGTCGGATGGTGCTGGGCATGATCGCCGCCTTTCGATGGATGATGATCGGTGGGGTGGGTGGGTCTCCTGAATGGGCCGGAGATTCTTTCGATCTCCTCCGGCCGGCTCATCATATCGCCCGCAACTTCCGGGCCATCGGACGGCAAGAAGCGGCCACGCATTACGGCAAATGCAATTAAGCGGACCAGCGGGGAAAACGCCGGCGAGACGCCGGCGGTCCCAGGGAAAGCAGGGGGCCGGGGCTGATTCGATGAGCGAACCGCCTTGCTCAGGCTCCGGCGCGGACCTGTTCGTAGAGATCGCGGGGCGTCCGCCAGGTGGGCGCAGCCGTGATCGCTTGACGCAGGTGCTCGATCGCCTCGGTGCTGTTGCCTTGGGCGAGCACGGTGCGGGCGAGACCGTACCAGCAACCGGCGTGGTCGGGCTCGGCGAGAAGGCCCTGATGGAAATCCTGCTCGGCGGCGGCCAGGTCGCCTTCGGCCAGATTGCAGCAGCCGAGCTTGTAGGCGCGTTTGCCCGGTGGGAGGCAGAGATCTCCCGGCACCGCGGGTGGGCCGGCTGTCGGGTCGAGGCTCCGCCGCACGCGGGCATAGGCCACCCGGGCCGCCGCGTAGTGGCCGTCGGCGTAGAGCGTTTCGGCGAGCACGTAGAGCGCGAGCGATGCGCCGGGCACGAGGGCGAGGCTCTCTTCGATGCAGGCGACCGCCGCGGGCCGGTCGCCGCTTTCGGCCAGCAGGGTTGCGAGCATCGAGAGCGCCGAGGCGCGTAACGGTCTTCCGCAGGTCGAGGCGTCGGCAATCGCGCGGAACGCCGCTTTCGCCTCGTCGCGGCGGCCGAGGAACCAGATCGTCTTGCCGCGGTAGTAGCGCGCCCAGAAGTCGTTCGGATCGCCGGAGAGCGTGAGGTCCAGGAGCCGCAGGTAGCGCCGCTGCTTTTCCACCAGCCGCTCGTAGGGAAGATCGCTCACGAGATGGATCAGATGGACCGGCGCAAGAGCGCCGACCGTGAAGCCGGCCCGGAGGACCGCGTCGTTCGGCCGCTCGTGGACGATCCCCTCGTAGCGGATCTCCGTGTGGTTGCGGAACAGGCGCAGCATGCCGATCGGATAGACGTCGGGCTCGCCGTCCTCGGGACGGATTACCCGATCGTGGCGCTCCAGGAAATAGCCGCCGACCTCGGCGGGCGCCGCCAGCAGCGCTTCGCGCAGGGTCTCGGGGTGGACCAGACGCTCGTCGGCGTCGAGGCAGAGGATAAAACGCCCGCGGGCGGCGGCGATCCCCGCGTTTCGGGCTGCCGAGTAGTCGTCGCGCCAGGTCTCGTGGAGGACGCGGCAGCCGTGCTCTCGGGCGATCTCGACCGTGCGGTCAGCGGACCCGGTGTCGACCAGGACGATCTCGTCCGCCACCTCGCGCACCGAAGCGAGGGCGCCCGGCAGAAAGCGCTCCTCGTTCTTGGCGATCAGGCAGACGGAAAGCAGCATGAAGCGGCGGACACCCCGGGCTCGCGCCCGGGGCTCAAAGTCGAATCAGGAGTGGTGAAACGCGGCGAGCGAGCCTTGCGGGATCACGACGCCGTGAGTCCGGCCGGCGCCCTGAACGGCGCCGAGCAAACGCGCGATGGCCGCCGGATCGATCATCTGAACCTTCTTCGGAGGTTGGGGCCTGGTCTTCGTTTCCATAGGGTCTCCTTGAGGTGGGGCGGCGAAGGTTAGCACGCCGTCACGGCGGTCACGGCATGGTCTGGGCGCGCGGATGGTGCCTCGTCAAAGTCCCAGCCGCGTCAGCCCTCACCCCCGGCCTCTCTCCCAAAGGGAGAGGGGAGCAAAGAAAGGTTGGTTTGCTGCTCTCCTCTATCCCGACGCCACCGAGGCTTCATCTTGCTGCGGCACGGCGGGGCGCCCAAGAGCCTGGGCGATGCTCAAGAGTGGATCCACCACCCAGCAGCCGCCCAGCGGGGCGCTTTCCAGGCTACGTTGCAGCAGGTGAAGCTCCGTACAGCCGAAGATCAAGCCTTTGACGTCGTGACGAGCGGCCAGGCCGAGAAGCCATTGCAGGCACTCCTCCGCCGAGCCGTGTTTCTTCAGGCGGTAGAGCCACTCGTGGAGGTCACGCTGCTCGGCGGCCGTGGGGGTGCGGATGAACGGTTCGACCTGCCGCCAACGTTCGTGACGTTCGAAGATCCGCGCGGCGCGCGTGCCGGTGGTGGCGAGCAGGAGGCAGGGGTCGCGGCGAGCGAGAACCTCCTCGACGACGACGTCGATCAGCGAGTCGACACGCCGGCGCAGCTCGGCGGGGAGCGCCGGCACCAGATGATGGATGGTGATGCAGGGGATCACCACCCTTTCGGCGCCCAGGGCGAGGAGCGACTCGATCGCCGCTTCCAGCCGATGCGCCAGCTCCGCGGTCTCCTCGCGGAGGATCGCCTCGGTCCGGTCCGGAAAGCTCGGATCGGAAATCATCACGGTCCGCAGCGACCGTTGCTCCGGTTCGAGCGGCTGATAGCGGTAGAGGGTGCGAAGAAACTCGGCCGAAGCCAACGGCCCCATGCCGCCCAAGATCCCGAGCAGGGGCTGCGCGTCGGATTCTTCCGCTTGCCCCGGGCCTTCCGGAATACCGGGCGTGCCGCGCGTCATTGCCCTAATTCCCCCTGTTCCACTCGTTCGCCCTCAGGTTCGAACAAGCGCTCGACACTCGCGCGCCAGCCCAAAGGCAGCGACCGGATCCCTGTCCGCCTGATGCGGAGGGCGAGATCCTCCTCGGTCCGCAGATCGAAGAGCGTGCGATACGCCGTCGAGAACACCGGATCGTCGGCGAGGAACGGCAGATCCATCAACTGCATGTGACGGATGACCATCAGGGGAAACGGCGCGGCCAGCGGCCGGAAGGACGGATTGTGAAGCCCCGGCTCCATGCACGCGGGATAGAACTGCCCGATCATCAGGCCGAGCGATACGAACAGTGGCTTGAGACGTTTCTGAACGGTTTCGACCCACTCGCCGCCCGCGTCCCCGGCGGCGGGGAACGTCACCAGGATGGTCTTGAAGTTCCTCTCCGGCATGCCGTCCGGCTCGAGCTCCAAGAACCAATCCCGGTAGGCGAGCATGGCGTCGAGGATAGCATCGGGGTCGGCCGGCGTTGCCCGCCAGACGGCGAGATAGAACGCGTGCTGTTTTTCCAGGCTCGGCCGGACGAACGGACAAACCGGCCCTCTGCGGCCCAGTCCCTCGTGCTGGCGGCAGACCTCCGTCCGGACCCAGGCCATCACGCCGTGGAGCGTCGCCAGCTCGCCCGGCAATAGAAAATGAAGATGGCCTTGGAGCAGGTCGTCCGGTTCGAAGAGAAAGAGGTCGGGCGAACGACGACGGATCATCGTGGCGTTCCTGACAGCCGGAAAGGACGAGACCCGAAGCGGGACGGCCCTGGATCGATAGGTTTTCTCTCGGCCTGATCATAACAACGTCCGTCGCGATTCAACAAGTGTATCCGAAAGGTTTCATATCCTTGTTATTCGCGCTGAAGCGCCACCAGCGGATCCACTCGGGTCGCCCGGCGGGCGGGCCAATAGCTGGCCGCCAGCACGACGAAAATCAACAGCAGAGGCACGCCGAGAAACGTCGCGAGGTCGGTGCGGCTGATGCCGAAGAGTTGGCTCTCCAGGAACCGGACCGCGGCGAGCGAGAGCAGGATTCCGATCGCCACCCCCACCAGCGCCACCTTGAGCCCCTGGCCGATCACCATGCCGAGAATCGTATTGCGCTGTCCTCCGAGGGCCATGCGCACGCCGATCTCCCGGGTTCGCTGCGCCACCGAGTAGGCGACGACGCCGTACATTCCGACCGCCGAGAGGACCAGCGCCAGGGCGGCCAAGGCCAGCAGCAGGGTGGTCGAAAGGCGCCGCGGGGCGAGCTGGACGGCGAGCCGGTCGGTCATCGGCCGGACGTCGAACAGCGGCAGGTCCGCGTCGAGCGCGCGCACCTGCTCGCGCACCGGCCCGACGAGCTTCGCGGGATCGGTCCCCTCGGCGGCGCGGATCACGACGAAGACGCCGGTCACCGGATCGCGCGAGGAAGGCAGGTAGATCTGCTCGCGCGGCTCGACGTCGAAGCCCGTGTTCCGGACCGAGCTCACCACCCCCACCACCGACATCCACGGAGCCCGCGAATCCAGCCCCCCGAGCCTCACCCGCTTGCCGATCGGGTCCTGGCCCGGCCAATAAAGGCGCGCGAGCTTGGCGTCGACGACCACCACCGGCGGCGTGTCCGGACCGTCCGAATCCTCGAAGGCCCGGCCGCGGTCGAGCGAGATCGCCATCGCCTGGAAATAGCCGGGGCTCACGCTGCGCAGATCGGCCTCCGGCGGCACGGCACCGGGGGCAGGGAGCCGGTCGGCGACCGAGTAGGAACCCGAGCGCTCCTGGCCGTCCATCGGCAGGTGGTCGATCAGACCGACCTGCCGGACTCCGGGCAGAGCTTTCAGGCGCTCCAGGAGCTGGCGAAAAAAGGCCGTGACCTGCACGCCCTCTGCATACTTGCGCTCCGGCAGCGAGAGCTGCATCGTGAGCGAACCCGCGGGGTCGAAGCCGGGGCTGACCTGCTGCAGCTTGGAGAAGGTTTTGATCAACAGGCCGGCGCCGATCATCAACACCAGGGCGAGCGCCATCTCGGCGGCCACCAGCCAGCTGCGGGTGCGGCGGCGGACCTTGCTGCCCACCGATTTCTCGCCCCCCTCCCGCAGCGCTTCGGCGAGATTGGGGTTCGAGGTCTGGAGCGCGGGAACCAGCCCGATCAACAGTCCGGAGACCAGCGAAAGAAGAGCCGCGAACAGCAGGGCGCGCGCGTCGAGGCCGATCGCCGCGCCCTGGGGGATCGCGTCGGGATTGATCGCCGTCAAGCCCTTGACCGCCCAGAAGGCGATCAGCAGACCGAGCAGGCCGCCGAGCAGCGTCACGGTCAGGCTCTCGACCAGGAACTGCCGGACGACCTGCGCCCGGCCGGCGCCGATCGCGATCCGCACGGCGATCTCGCGGCTGCGCGCCAGGGCCCGCGCGAGCAGCAGGTTGGTCACGTTGACGCAGGCGATCGCCAGAACCAGGACGACCGCCCCGAAGAGCAGGAGGAGCGCGGGCCGGATCTTGCCGATCAGCTGGTCCTTGAGCGGCACGACGTTGACCCCCCAGCCGCTGTCCGCCTGGTAGTTGCCGGGGTACTCCCCTTGCAGCCGACGGCCGATGACGGCCATTTCCGCCTGCGCTTTTTCGATCGCGACGCCCGGCTTGAGCCGCCCGACGGTGCGCAGATAGTGCGTTCCGCGAGCGTTCATGTCCTTGGGGTCCAGGCGCAACGGCACCCACAGGTCGACCCCGCTGGGAAAGCCGAAGCGGGGCGGCATGACTCCGAGGATCGTACAGGGCGCGCCGTTGAGCATCAGGGTCCGGCCGACGACGCCCGGGTCGGCGCCGAAGCGCCGCCGCCAGTAGCCGTCGTTCAACACCGCGGTCCTCGGCGCGTCGGGCGCGCCGTCCGCGGCGACGAAACCCCGGCCGACGGCCGGCGCGACCTTGAGCACCGAGAAGAGGTCGGGGGTCGACAGCGCGACCGAGACTCGCTCCGGCTCCTCGAAGCCGGTCAGGTTGGCGTCGGTTTCGTAGATGGCGGCCAGACCTTCGAGCGCCGTGCCCTGCTTCCTGTAGTCCAGCAGCTCGGGTTCCGAGATTTCGAGCTGGGGCAAACCGAGCTTGGTGAATTGGTTCCAAACGACCACCAGCCCGTCGGGCTCCGGAAAGGGGAGCGGGCGCAGCAGGACGCCGTCGACGACCGAGAAGATGGCGATCACGGCGCCCAGACCGAGCGCCATCGCGACGGTGGCGGCCACCAACGTCTGCGGCAAACCTCGGAAAGGCGTTCTCGGCCCCGGGTCAGGATTCTGAGCCAACGCTCCGGTCATCGGTCGAGCCCTCCTGAACGTGGGTAGACGGAACGACCTCGAAGCCGGAGCCCCATTCGCCGTCGAGCCGGGAACGGTCGTAATCCAGCTTGCCGTAGTCGAGCTTGAGGATGCGGTCCGCCAGATGGTAGTAGCGGTCGTCGTGACTGATCACGATCACCGTCTTGCCGCGAGCCTTCAGCTCGGGCAGGATCTGGAGATAGAAAATGTTTTTGAACAGCGGGTCCTGATCGGCGGCCCACTCGTCGAACAGGTAGATCGGCCGGTCTTCGAGATAGGCGGTCAGCAGCGCGAGCCGCTTGCGCTGGCCTTGCGACAGCTCGGTGGTGGACAGGCGGCCGTCGCGCACCTCGACCTTGCGGTCGAGCTGGAGTTGGCGCAGGTACTTCCGCGCCTCGGCGTCCAGCTCGGGCGAGCTTAAGCCGAGCAGACTCTCGAACAGGAAGAAATCGGTGAACACCACCGCGAAGAGCTGCCGGTAGCGGTCGCGGCTCTCGGCGCTCACCGGCACGCCGTCGAGCCGGATCTCGCCGGACTCCGGGGCATAGAGGCCGAGCAGGAGCTTGGCGAGCGTCGTCTTGCCGCTGCCGTTGCCGCCGATCAGAAAGATCAGCTCGCCGGGCGTGAGCGCGAGGTCGATCGGTCCGAGGATGAACCGCTCGTCTTCGCCCTCGCGATAGTAGGTGTGGGTGACGCCGACCAGCGCCAGGTCGCGCCAGGCCGGCGCGTCGCCTTCCGCGTCGGCTTCCTTGCCGGCCTGGGAAAACGACAGCCCGAGCCTTTCGACCTGGTCCACCGCCGCGCGGGCGCGGCCGTACTGCGGCAGCATGTTGAGCAGGATTTCGAGCGGCCCGATCAGGTAGAGGATCGTAAGCGTGTACCCGCTCAGCGTCTCGCGGTCGAGCCCCTGGCGCTTGGACAGGACGAACAGAATCAGGCCGAGGAGGATGAAGAACAGGATCTGCCCCCAGCTGATCGCGGCGGTGGTGATCACCCCCGCCAGCCAGCCGTGCCGCTGGAGCGTCAACGACGGCTGTTCCATCTCCAGGTCGAGGAAGTCGCGGCGGCGGCGGTGATGGAGCTTCAGCTCCTTGGTTCCCTCGGTCAGCCCGGTGAAACCCTTGAACACGGCATCCCAATCGTTGCGGGCGAGGTTGTAATAGGCGCCCGCCTTGATCATCGGCAGCTGGTACGACAGGACGCCGACCACCATGAAGCCCAGGACCAGCAACAGGCCGGGCCAATAGAGCCAGCCGAGGTAGGTCAGGCATCCGGCGACGATCGCGGTCTGCATGCAGAGCAGCGGAATGCTGACCAGGGCGGCCGTAATCGTTCCCACGTCGTCGGTCAGGACCGCCAGCAGACGGTGGGGACCCACGCTTTCCAGGTGGCGCATCGGCGCGCTCAGGATGCTGCGGCTCAACTGCATCCGCACTTCGTGGATCGACTTTTGAGTCAGCCCGAGCAACAGCACCCCCGAGAGGAACCGCGACAGCGGAGTGAGCACGCAGAGGCCGATGAACGCCGCGACCAGGAACCGCGAATCCTCCCGCCCCTGGTAGAGCTTGGCGTTGATCAAAGCCAGGAGCCCCGTGTTGCACAGCCCGCCGACGACGCCGAGCACGATGATCAGGACGAACGTCGCCCGGGCCAGCCGCACGTTGCGCGACATGCGCAGCAGAAAAGCGACGACGCGCGTCAGGTTCGACATGGGCTCATTCCTCTCCTTCGTGGGCGGCGAGCCACGGCCTGATCAGCTCCGCGAGCGCGGCGGCATGAGGCCGGAGCACCATCGAAGAATGGTCGCCCGGGCTGCGGCCGAGCACCGGGTCGTCCGAGAGCAGCTGCGACCAGCCGAGCGTCTCGTCGTCGGCGGGTTCGGCATCTTCCTCGTCCGCCGCCCGGATCAGCAGGACGCGGCCGTCGTAGGCCTGGCCGGCGTAGCGCCGCATCGCCTGGAGGTGCAGGGCATAGATGTCGAACAGCCGCCGCACCTCGCCGAGCGTAAGATCCGGCGGCAGCACCCGGTCCTCGATCGCCCGCTCGTACACCCATTCGAGCGGGTCGACGCCGTCGAGCGCCGCGAGATCCTCGAACGTAAACGGCAACGAGCGCCCGGCGAGGCCCCAGATGTGCTCGCGCGCGAGGTCGGCGAGGATCGCGAGCGGGCTCAGCGCCTCTTGCGAGGCGGAGAGCGGCGCCACCGAGTCGATCAAGATGAGCGCTTCGACCTCTTGGCCCGCGCGGCCGAGCTGCTGTGCCATTTCGAACGCCAAGACTCCTCCCATCGACCACCCGGCCAGGAGATACGGACCCTGGGGCTGAACGTTGCGCAATTCCTCGAGGTAATGCGCCGCGATCGTCTCCAGAGAATCGAGCGGCGGGTCGGCAACCTCCCGATTCGGCCGCTGGAAAGCGTAGAACGGCTGCCGGTTGCCGAGGCAACGGGCCAGATCGATGTAGCACAGGACGTTGCCGCCGGCCGGGTGGACGCAGAACAGAGCCCGGCCGCCCTCGCCGCGCTGGATCTCGACCAGCGCCTGCCGGTCGGCCGGATCGTCAGAGCCGCCCTCCCGCCGCACCCTCGCCGCGAGCCCCTCGACGGTGGGGGCCGAAAAGAGCGCGACCACCGGCAGGCTGCGCTCCCAATGGGCGCGGATGCGCGCCATCAGCCGCACCGCGAGCAGGGAATGCCCCCCGAGGGCGAAGAAATCGTCGAGCACGCCGACCGGCTCGAAGCCGAGCAGATCCTCCCAGATCCGGACCAGCTCGCGCTCGACGAGATCGCGCGGGGCGACGAAGCGGGCCGAGGCGTCCGGCCGCTCCGGCGCCGGCAGCGCCCGCCGGTCGACCTTGCCGTTGGGGGTGAGCGGCAGCGCGGCCAGAGCCATGAAGACGCCGGGAACCATGTACTCGGGCAGGCTCACCTTGAGCGCCGCGCGCAACGCCGCCGCGTCGATCCCCCGCTCCGTCTCGGGCACGACATAGGCCACCAGCCGGCGGTCGCCGGAGGGGTCCTGCCGCGCCAGCACCACCGCGTCGCGCACCTCGGGCCGGCTCGCCAGCGCCGCCTCGATCTCCCCCAGCTCGATGCGGAAGCCGCGCACCTTGACCTGGTGGTCCAGACGGCCCAGGTACTCCAGCTCGCCGGACGGCCGCCAGCGCGCGAGATCGCCGGTCCGGTACAGCCGCCCGCCCGCGCCGAAGGGGTCGGGCACGAAACGTTCCGCGGTCAGGTCCGGCCGCCCCAGGTAGCCGCGCGCGAGCCCCGCGCCGCCGAGCAGCAGCTCACCGGCCACCCCCGCCGGAGCCGGCGCGAAGCTCGGCTCCACCACGTAGGCCCGGGTCCCCGGAATCGGCCGGCCGATCGGCGGCGCGCCCTCCGCGCCGAAGACCGCCAGGCCCGCGGTCGAGTAGGTCGTGTCCTCGGTCGGACCGTACAGGTTCCACAGGCGTTCGACCGTGCCGGCCGACGCCAGCCGGTCCGCCAGCCAACGCGGCAGCGCCTCGCCCGCCAGGTTGACCGTCCGCACGCCCGCGGGCAGCCCGCCCCCGCGCACCAGCTCGGCCATCGCCGACGGCACGGTGTTGACCAGCCGCACCCGGTCCGCCCAAGGAAGCGACGGCAGCTCCAGGACGTTCTCGGCCAGGATGACCGTCCCGCCCGAGGCCAGCGGCGCGAACAGCTCGAACACCGACAGGTCGAAGGAGAGCGAGGTCGAGGCGAGCACCCCGGCAAGCTCTCCGGCGTCGAACGTCCGCCGCGCCCAGGCAACCAGCGCCACGGCGCTCGCGTGGGTGATCGCCACCCCTTTCGGCCTGCCTGTCGAGCCCGAGGTGTAGATCACGTAGGCCAGGTTTTCGGCCGCGCTCCGCGGCTCCGGCGCTTCGGCGGATCGGCCGGCGATCGAGGCGGCATCGCGCTCCAGGCAGACCGACCGGACCTCGCCGCCGAACGGCGCCGCCAGCCGCTCTTCGGTGACCAGCAGATCCGCCCCGCCGTCGGCGAGGATCGTGGCCAGACGCTCGCGGGGGTAGGCGGGATCGAGCGGCACATAGGCCCCGCCCGCCTTGAGCACCGCGAGGACCGCGACCACCATCTCCGCCGTGCGCGGGAGCATCACACCGACCCGCAGCTCGGGCGCCACGCCCAGATCGCGCAGATGATGGGCCAACCGGTTGGCCCGGGCGTTCAATTCGGCATAGGAGAGCACCTGTTCGCCGAACGCCAGCGCGGGCGCTTCGGGGGTCCGCAGCGCCTGGTCCTCGAACAGCTCGTGCAGACCGACGTTCGGTCCTTCGACCGGCGGCGTCTCGTTCCACTCCTCCAGGATCTGTACCCGCTCGGCCGGCGACAGCAGCGGCAACTCCGAGAGCGGCAGGCCGGGATCGGCCAAGGCGCTTTCGAGCAGCCGCTCCAGGTGGCCGGCCAGGCGCGTCGCGGTCGTGGCGTCGAACAGCCCGGTGCTGTACTCGATCGAGCCGGAGATCTCGCGCGCGTTCTCCCCCAGCGCGAGCGTCAGATCGAATTTCGCCGTCTCGCCCGCCGCCGCCGCTACCGGCCGCACCCGGAGACCCTCGATCTCCAGCGATTCGTCGGCCGTGTTTTGCAGCACGAGCATCACCTGGAACAGCGGCGAGTGCGCCAGGCTCCGCTCCGGCGCCAGCTCTTCGACCAGTTTCTCGAACGGCATCTCTTGATGCAGGTGCGCGTGGAGGGTGATCTCGCGCACCCTGCCGATCAGCTCGGCGAAATCGGGATCCCCGGAAAGCTCCGTCCGCAACACCAGGGTGTTGACGAAGAACCCGATCAGCCCCTCGATCTCCAGCCGGTTGCGCCCCGCGATCGGCGTGCCCACGCTCACGTCCAGCTGGCCGCTCAGCCGCGACAACAGCGCCTGGAAACCCGAGACCAGCACCATGAACACGGTCGCCGAACGGCGGCGCGCGATCTCCCGCACCCGGCCCGCCAGCTCCGGCGCGAAGCGCACCTCCGCGACCGCCCCCCGGAAGCTTTGCACCGCCGGCCGAGGCCGGTCGGTCGGCAGCTCCAGAAGAGCCGGCGCGCCGGAGAGCCGCTCGCGCCAGGCCGCGATCTCCCGTTCCAGAACCTCTCCCGCGAGCCACCCCCGCTGCCACGCCGCAAAGTCCGCGTATTGCAAAAGGAGATCCGCCAGCGGCGACGGACGGCCCGCCGAGAACGCTTCGTAGAGCGCCGTCACCTCCCGCACCAGAATCCCCATCGACCAGCCGTCGCTCACGATGTGATGCATCGTCGCGAGCACCAGGTGCTCGGTCGGCCCGAGCCGTACCGCCACCGCCCGGAACAGCGGCCCCCGTGCCAGATCGAAGGGCCGGCCCGCCTCCACACCCACCCGGCGCTCCGCCACCGTCTCGCGCGCGGTTTCGTTTAAGGAGGAGAGGTCTACCACCGGCAGCGCGAACCGTCCCGCCGGACGGATCACCTGCACCGGCTCGCCGTCCGCCGCCTCGAACGTCGTCCGGATCGATTCGTGACGGCGCACGATCTCGCCCAGCACGGCGGCGAGCACACCGAGGTCGATTCCGCCGGTCACCCGCAACGCGACGGGTATGTTGTAGAGCGCGCTCTCCGGTTCCAGCTGGTCGATGAACCAGAGGCGCTGTTGGGCGAACGACAGAGGCAACGCCGGACCACGCGGCACCGCGACGAGCGGCGGCGTCTCGACCCCCGCCCCGGAGCGCAACGCCCGCTCCACCCGCGACGACAGCTCGGAGACCGTCGGCGCCTCGAACAGCTCGCGCAACGGCAGCTCGACGCCCAACGCGCTACGCAGCCGGGACACCACCCGCGTCGCCAGCAGCGAGTGGCCGCCCAGCTCGAAGAAATTCGATTCCAACCCCAGACGATCCAAGCCCAGCACGTCCTGCCAGATCCCCGCCATCAGCTCCTCGACCGGAGTGCGCGGCGCGATCGGCAACGACAGGGCCGCCTCGGCCGCCTCCGGCGCGGGCAGGGCGCGGCGGTCCACTTTGCCGTTCGTCGTCAAAGGCAAAGACTCCAGACGGACGAGCGCGCTCGGCACCATGTAACCCGGCAGCTTCCCCTCCAGGTACGAACGCACCTCGCCGAGCGTCGGCCCCGACGCCGAACGCGCTTCGAAATAAGCCACCAGGCGCTTGTCGCCCGGCCGGTCTTCGCGGATCGCCACCGCCGCCCGCGAGATCTCCGGGTGCGACGACAGCACGCCTTCCACCTCCCCCGGCTCGATGCGGAATCCGCGCAGCTTCACCTGCTGGTCCGCGCGGCCCAGGAACTCGATCGTCCCGTCCCCGCGGTGGCGCGCCCGATCGCCGGTCCGATAGAGCCGAGCCCCGGCCTCGCCGCCCAATCCGTCCGGCACGAACTTCTCCGCCGTCAGATCGGGGCGCCCCACGTAGCCGCGCGCCACGCCGTCGCCCCCGGCGTACAACTCCCCCACCACCCCCGCCGGGACCGGCCGCAGCCCCTCGTCCAACACCCACGCCGTGGTGTTGGCGATCGGCCGGCCGATCGATACCGAGTCCCCGATCTCCTCGCCCGGGGTCAGCTCATGGCAGCAGGTGAACGTCGTCCCCTCGGTCGGGCCGTAGCCGTTGATCAGACGCGTCCCCGGCAGCTCCGAGAGCACCCGCCGCACGTGCGCGGGCGACAGCCGATCGCCCCCCGCGAGCAGCTGCCGCACCGGACGCAAGCCCTCCAGCTCCCCGTCCACCATCTCGTGGAACAGACCCGCCGTGAGCCACAACGTCGTCACCCCGTGACGGTGCAGGG
Organism: Thermoanaerobaculia bacterium; assembly: GCA_035995205.1. Taxonomy (GTDB): domain Bacteria; phylum Acidobacteriota; class Thermoanaerobaculia; order Multivoradales; family UBA5704; genus DASYKS01. The sequence goes on along the minus strand of DASYKS010000055.1, from coordinate 18,661 downwards.
CGGTACCGATCTCCGCCAGAGACGGCGCGCCCGCGGGACCCAGCACCAGGCGCCCGCCGTGGAGCAACGCCCCCCAGATCTCCAGCGTCGAGGCGTCGAAGGAGGCCGGCGCCAATTGCAGAAAGACCTCCTCCGGGCCGAACCGTACGTAATCGGTACCCTCGACCAGCCGCACGACGTTCTTGTGGGTCACCGCGACCCCCTTCGGCAGACCGGTCGAGCCCGAGGTGTACATCACGTACGCCAGGTTCTCGGAGCCCACTTCCACGCCCGGACCCCGCTCGGATCGCGCTTCGCGGAGCGATTCGAGCGGCACCACCTGGACCGCCCCGGCGAGCGACGGGCTCAAGTTCTCCGGGGCGAGCAGCAGCGGCGCTCCGGCGTCCACGAGCTGGAACGCCAACCGTTCCGCCGGGTGGCTCGGATCGAGCGGCAAGTAGGCGCCGCCCGCTTTGAGGATTCCCAAGATTGCCGTCACCTGCTCCGCCGAGCGCTCCGCGCACAGGCCGACCGTCATCTCCGGCCCCACCCCCAGCGAGCGCAAGCGGTGCGCCATCCCGTTGGCTCGCGCGTCGAGCTCGCGGTAGCTCCACGCGCCCTCTTCGGAAACCAGCGCCACGGCGTCGAGGGTCCGCGCCGCCTGCTCTTCGAACAGCCCGTGCAGGCTACGCCGGGGATAGGGCCGCCGCACGCCGCTCCATTCCACCAGCTGCTGCCGCTCCGCGGCGCCCAACAGGGGGAGAGCCGAGAGCGGCAGATCCGGCTCCGCCACCGCCGCGGCCAACAGGCGCTCGCAGCAGGCCACCAGACGAGCGATCGTCGATGCCTCGAACAGGGCAGTGCTGTATTCGACCGAGCCCGCGAGCCCGCCTTCGCTCTCGGCCAGAGCGAGCGTCAGATCGAACTTCGAGGTCGTCGCCGGCGAGCCCAGAGCGCTCAGGCGCAGGCCCTCCATCTCCAACACCGCGCCGCCCGCGTTTTGCAGCAGGAACATCACCTGGAACAGCGGCGAGTGCGCCAGGCTCCGCTCCGGCGCCAGCTCTTCGACCAACCGTTCGAACGGCACCTCCTGATGCGCGTGACCTTCGAGCGACACCGTGCGCACCCGCTCGACGATCTCGCCAAAGGGGGGATCGCCGGACAGGTCGGTCCGCAGCACCAGCGTGTTGACGAAGAACCCGATCAGACCCTCCGTTTCCAGACGATTGCGACCGGCGATCGGCGTGCCGACGCTCACGTCCCGCTGGCCGCTGTAACGCGCCAACAGAGCCTGGAAACCCGAGGCCAGCACCATGAACACCGTCGCCGACCGGCGGCGGGCCAGCTGCCGCACCTCGGCCGCCAGCTCCGGCGCGAAGCGCACCTCTTCGACCGCGCCGCGGAAGCTCTGCACCGCCGGCCGCGGACGGTCCGTCGGCAGCTCCAAAAGGCCCGGCGCGCCGCCCAGGCGGCCCCGCCAGTACGCCAGCTCGCGTGCCAACACCTCCCCCTGGAGCCATCCTCGCTGCCATGCCGCGTAGTCCGCGTACTGGAGCGGCAGCTCCGGCAACGGCGACGGAAGGCCCGCGGCGAACGCGCCGTAGAGGGCGGTCACCTCGCGCACCAGCACCTCGATCGACCAGCCGTCGCTCACGATGTGGTGCATCGTCGCGAGCACCACGTGCTCCTCCGGCCCCAGGCGCAACGCCGCGGCGCGGAACAGCGGGCCGCGCGCGAGGTCGAACGGCCGGGCCGCCTCTTCGGCCGCCAGAAAAAGCGCCGCCGCCTCCCGCCCGCCCTCCGGCAAACGGGAAAGATCGGCGGTCGGCAGGATCAACGATCCCGCGGGAAGGATCACCTGCGCCGGCTCGCCCTCGACCGTCACGAACACCGTGCGCAACGCCTCGTGGCGGCGTACGATCTCGCCCAACACGGCGGAGAGCACGCCGAGGTCCAAGCCGCCGGTCACTTTGAGCGCGATCGGAATGTTGTACGCCGCGCTCTCCGGCTCCAGCTGATCGAGAAACCAGAGCCGCTGCTGGGCGAACGACAGCGGCGAGGCTTCGCTCCGCGGCGTCGCGATCAGCGGTGGCGTTTCGATTCCCGCACCCGCCCGCAGCGCATGCTCGATCCGGCCGGCGAGGCCTTCGACCGTCGGCGCCTCGAACAGCTCGCGTAGCGCCAGCTCGACCCCCAGAGCGCTGCGCAGACGGGACACCACCCGGGTCGCGACCAACGAGTGGCCGCCGAGGTCGAAGAAGTTCGAGCGCCAAGAGATCCGGTCGAGGCCGAGGACGTCGCTCCAGACCGTCGCCACCAGCTCTTCGATCGGCGTGCGCGGAGCGGCGAAGCCCGCTTCGGCGTCCCCTCGCTCCGGCGCCGGCAGGGCGCGGCGGTCCAACTTCCCGTTCTTCGTCAACGGCATCGAGGGAAGGACGATGAACGTCCCCGGCACCATGTATTCCGGCAGCCGCTCGGCGAGCGCCGCGCGCAGGGCCGAACCCTCGATCTTCCGTCCCGGCTCGGCGACCACGTAGGCCACCAGCCGCCCGTCTCCCGGTCCGTCCGTCCACGCCAGCACCGCCGCATCGCGCACCTCGGGCCGGCCGGCCAACGCCGATTCGATCTCCCCCAGCTCGATCCGGAACCCTCGCACCTTTACCTGGTGGTCGAGCCGGCCCAGGAACTCCAGCTCGCCTTCCTGGCGCCACCTCACCCGGTCTCCCGTCCGGTAGAGGCGCTCGCCGAATCCACCACCGAGGGCATCCGGCACGAATCGATCCGCGGTCAGGACCGGCCGGTTCAAGTAACCTACCGCGAGGCCGGCGCCGCCGATCGAAAGCTCGCCCGCGACGCCCATCGGCGCCATGCCGAAGGTCGAATCCAAAACGAACAGCGAGACGTTGGAGATCGGCCGGCCAATCGTCGGCCGAGGCGCCGAGGGAGAGATTCGCCGCGCCGCGGCGTCGACCGTGCATTCGCTCGGACCGTAGACGTTGAAGTACTCGATCCCGTCCGCCTCGGCAAGGCGCGACCAGAGCTCCTGATCGATCGCCTCGCCGCCGATCAGAACGCGCCGGGGAGCGCCGGCCTCGCTTCCGAGGCCCGCGTCCAACAACATCCGGAGCTGGGCCGGGGTGCAATCCAAGAGGTCGATCGCCTGCTCGGCGAGGAACGAGACGAAGGCCTCGCCGTCCGACCGCAGCTCTTCCGGCACGATGCACAGGCAGTGGCCGCGCACCAGTTGAATGATCTGCTTGACCGACGCATCGAAATAGAACGGCGCGTTGGCGCTCGCGCGAAGGGCGGCCGAACCTGCGGTCCCGAGCAACCGCTCCAGGGCGCCCAACAGATGGAAGACCGAGCGGTGCCGGATCCCGATGCCCTTCGGCACGCCGGTCGAGCCCGAGGTGTAGATCACGTAGGCGAGATGCTCCGGCGAGACGGCAACCGCCGGAGCTGCCGCGGCACGATCCGCGATCCGCTCGCGGTCGCGATCCAACCGCACGGTGACCCACTCGCCGCGCGGCAGGCGTTCGGCGAGCGAATCGTGAGTCAGGATCGCCGCGGGCGAAAGATCGCCGAGCATTCGCGCCAGGCGCTCCGCCGGCTGCTTCGGATCGAGCGGTACGTAGGCTCCTCCCGCCTTCTGCGCCGCCAACAGGCCGACGACCAGATCGACCGAACGATCCATTAGGAGCGCGATTCGCGATCCGGCATTCACCCCCGAATCGACGAGGTGCCGCGCCAGACGGTCGGCCCCCCGGTTCAAACCGCCGAAGCTGAGATGCTCTTCGCCGAAGACGACCGCCATCGCGTCCGGCGCTCGTCGTACCTGAGCCTCGAACAGCTCGTGCAGGCAGAGCAGGCCCGACGGCTCGGCCTGCGTATCGTTCCACTCTCCGGCCAGCTGCCACCGCTCCGCTTCCCCCAGCCACGGCAACGCCGAAAGGGCGAGGCCAGGATCGCCCGCCGCGCCCGCCATGAGGCGTTCGAAATGTCCGGCCAGCCGGATCATGGTCGTCGCCTCGAACAGCTCGGCGCTGTACCCGAACGCCCCAAAGAGCTCGCCGCCTCGCTCCTCCAACGCCAGAGAGATGTCGAACTTCGCCGTCGTCCCTTCCACGTCGACCGGCCGCAACTGCAGGCCCTCGACCGCCAGCGCTTCTTCGGGCGCGTTTTGCAGAACGAACATCACTTGGAACAACGGCGAGTGGCTCAAGGATCGCTCCGGCGCCAGCTCCTCGACCAGTTTCTCGAACGGCACGTCCTGGTGCGTGTGCCCGTGCAGCGACACCTCCCGCACCCGTTCGACCAGCTCGCCGAATCGCGGATCGCCCGACAGGTCGGTCCGCAGCACCAGGGTGTTGACGAAGAACCCGATCAACCCTTCGGTCTCCAGGCGGGTCCGGCCCGCGATCGGCGTGCCGACGCTGACATCGGCCTGGCCGCCATAGCGCGACAGCAGCGCCTGGAACCCCGCCAGGAGCACCATGAACGGCGTGGCGCCGCGCCGCCGGCCGAGCTCCCTTGCGGCTCGCCAGACCGTACCCGGCAGGCGCAGGGCGACCGCGGCACCGCGGTCGCCGCGCACCGGCGGGCGCGGCCGGTCGATCGGCAGCTCCAGGACCGCCGGCGCGCCGGCCAACCGCTCCCGCCAGGCGGCGATCTCCCGTTCGAGCACCGGTCCGGCCAGCCAGCTCCGCTGCCAGGCCGCATAGTCCGCGTACTGGACCGGCAGCTCGGCGAGCGGCGACGGCCGCCCGGCCACGAACGCGCCGTAGAGGGCCATGACCTCGCGCACCAGGATGCCGATCGACCAGCCGTCGCTGACGACGTGATGCATCGTCGCCAGAACCGTGTGCTCCTCCGCACCGAGCCGCAGGACCGCGGCCCGGAACAGCGACCCGCGCGCCAGATCGAAGGGTTCGACCGCCTCCCGCCTCACCAAACGCAACGCGGCTGATCGCCGGTCCCTCGTCGCCAATCCCGACAGGTCGACGAGCGCCAGGGCGAATCGGCCCGCCGGCAGGATAACCTGCGCCGGCTCGCCGTCGACCGCCGCGAAGACCGTGCGCAGCGCCTCGTGCCGGCGCACGATCTCGCCCAGCACCCGCTCCAGGGCGGAAAGATCGAGATCGCCCGTCACTTCGAGCGCGATCGGGATGTTGTAGACCGAGCTGTCCGGTTCCAATTGATCGATGAACCAGAGCCGTTGCTGCGCGAACGACAGCGGCAAGGCCCGATCGCGCGGCACCGGCACGAGGGGCGGGGTCTCCACTCCTGCACCCAACCTCAGCGCCCGCTCGATGCGGCCGGCCAGCTCGCCGACCGTCGGAGCTTCGAACAGCTCGCGCAACGCCAGCTCGACGCCCAGCGCGCTCCGCAGCCGCGAAACGACCCGCGTCGCGACCAACGAATGGCCGCCGAGGTCGAAGAAGTTCGAGCGCCAACCGACTTGCTCGACGCCCAGGACGTCGCCCCACACGGTCGCCACCAGCTCTTCGATCGGCGTACGGAGCGCCGGGAGACCGGTTTCGCCTTCGGCGCCCGACGTCTCGGGCGGCGGCAGCGCGCGACGGTCCACTTTGCCGTTGGGCAGCCGCGGGAGGCGATCGAGCATGACGAACGCCGAGGGCATCATGTGGACCGGCAGCTGCCGCCTCAAGACCTCGCGCAAGGAGGCGAGCGGCTGCGGCTCGTTCGCCACCAGGTAGGCCACCAGCCGCTGTTGCCCCGGGGCATCTTCCCGCGCCAGGACGACCGCCTCGCGCACCTCGGGACGACCCGCCAGCAGCGCCTCGACCTCTCCCAGCTCGATCCGGAAACCCCGCACCTTGACCTGATGGTCGAACCGGCCGAGGTATTCGAGATTGCCCTCCGGCAGGAAGCGGACGCGATCGCCCGTCCGGTACAGGCGCGCTCCGGGTTCTCCGGAAAACGCGTCGGGCACGAACCGCTCCGCGGTCAGCTCCGGCCGCCGGAGGTAGCCCCGCGCCAGACCTCCGCCGCCGATGTACAGCTCTCCCGGTACTCCCGAAGGGACCTGGATTCCCCGCGGGTCGAGCAGGTGGAGGCCGACGTTCTCGATCGGCCGGCCGATCGGCACGAAGGGCGAACGACCGCAGCGCAAGATCGCTTCGCGCTCGAAGAGGGTCGTCGTGATCGTCGCCTCGGTCAAGCCATAGGCGTTGGTCCAACGAACGCCCTCGGGGGCCACCCGGCCCCATGTCTCAAGCGCCGCGGGAGAGACCGCCTCGCTGCCGACCACCACGAGGCGCAAGGTCGGCGACGGTCGCTCGCCGCGAGCTTCGAGCTCGGCGATCCAGGCCTGCCAGTAGGTGGTCGGCAGGTTCAGCACGGAGAGCGCCTGGTCTTCGACGAAGCGATTGAAGTCGGCCGGCGAGGTGATATCCCGCTCCGGCCAGAGCACGACCGAAGCGCCGGCCAACCACGAGGGGAAAAGCTCCTCCGCGGCAACGTCGAAGCTCAAAGAGGCGAACTGGAGGACCCGGTCGCCCGGTTCCAGGCCGTAGCGACGGGCGAGCGCCCGGCCATGGTTGGCCAAGCCGCGATGCGGCACCACGACCCCCTTCGGCCGTCCGGTCGAGCCGGAGGTATAGAGGACATAGGCGGCGCTCTCCAAGAGGGGGTCGAGCGGGTCGGCGGCCTCCCGGGCCGTCGCCTCCCAGTCGTCGGCGAGCGAGACCACCCGCGACGGATCGAGCGCCGCGCGATCCTCCAATCCCGGTTGGACCAGCAGGAGCGAGATCCCGGCGTCCTCCTGCATGAAGGCCAGGCGCTCCCGCGGATAGCCCGGGTCCAAGGGCAGGTAGGCGGCGCCGGCCTTCAGGATTCCGAGCAGCCCGACGGCCATTTCGAGGCACGGTCCGGTGCATAGGCCGACCCGCGTTTCCGGCCCGATACCCCGGGCACGGAGGTGGCGGGCGAGGCCGTCGGCCCGGGAGTTGAGCTCGCGGTAGAGCAGGCGTTCACCGCCGCAGACCACCGCGACAGCTTCCGGCGTCCGGTACGCCTGCCGCTCGATCAGCTCATGCAGGCATCGCTCTTCGGGAGCGATCCGTTGCGTGTCGTTCCACTCCCTCTCCAGCTGCGTCCGCTCCGCGTCCGCCAACAGCGGCAGCTCCGCGACGCTCATGTCCGGGCGCGAGATCGCCGCCCCGAGAAGCCTCTCCAGGTGACCGCCGAGCCGGAGAATCGTCGGCCGGTCGAACAGGTCGGTGGCGTACTCGATCGAGCCGTAGAGATCGCCTCCATCCTCCTCTACGGATAGGGTCAGTTCGAACTTCGCGCGGGTCGCCGCCGAGCCGATGGCCCGCAGCTTCAGACCCTCCACCTCCAGCGCTTCGCCCCCCGCGTTCTGAAGCACGAGCATCACCTGGAACAGCGGCGTCCACGACAGGCTGCGCTCGGGCGCCAGCTCTTCGACCAGCCTTTCGAACGGTACGTCCTGGTGCGCGTGGGCTTCGAGCACCACCTCCCGCACCCGGTCGAGGATCCGGTCGAACCCGGGATCGCCGTCCAGGTTCGTCCGCAAGACCAGCGTGTTGACGAAGAAGCCGATCAGCCCCTCGGTCTCCAACCGGTTGCGGCCCGCGATCGGAGTGCCCACGCTGACGTCGAACCGGCCGCCGTAGCGCGCCAGCAGCGTCTGGAACCCCGCCAACCAGACCATGAACCCGGTCGCCGAGCGGCGGCGGCCCAGCTCCCGAACCTGCTCCGCCAGGCGGGCCGAGAAGCGCACCTCCTGCTCGGCCCCGCGGGAGCTGGGAAGATCCGGACGCGGCCGGTCCGTAGGCAGATCGAGCAGCCCCGGCGCGTCGCCGAGGAGCCCCCGCCAATACGCCAGCTCGCGTTCGAGCGCCTCGCCGTGCAACCACCCCCGCTGCCACGCCGCGTAATCCGCGTATTGCAGCGCGAGATCCGGCAGCGGGGAGGACCGGCCGGCGGCGAACGCGGCGTAGAGCGCCGTCACCTCGCGCACCAGGATCTCCATCGACCAGCCGTCGCTCACGATGTGGTGCATCGTGGCGAGGACGACATGGTCCTCCGCGCCGAGGCGCAGAACCCCGGCCCGGAACAGCGGTCCCCGCGCGAGGTCGAAGGGACGCCCGGCCTCTTCGCCCACCCGCCGCATCGCGATCGCCCGCCGGCTCGTTGCGGCCAGGCCCGAGAGGTCGACGAGCGGCAACGCCAGGGGCGCGGGCGGCAGGATCACCTGGACCGGCGCGCCGTCGACCGCGGCGAACACGGTCCGCAGCGCCTCGTGCCGGCGCACGATCTCGGCGAGCACGAGTTGAAGCACGCCAAGATCGAGCCCACCCGTAACCCCGAGCGCGACCGGCATGTTGTAGAGCGGGCTCTCCGGCTCCAGTTGGTCGATGAACCAGAGCCGTTGCTGGGCGAACGACAGCGGCAGGGCCTGCTGCCGCGGCGCCGGAACCAGGGGCGGAATCGCCGCTCCCGAACCGGACCGCAGCGCCCGCTCGATGCGAACCGAAAGCTCTCTTACCGTCGGCGCCTCGAATAGGTCGCGCAACGGCAGGTCGACGCCCAAGGCGCTGACCAAGCGAGACATCACCCGCGTCGCCAACAGCGAATGCCCGCCGAGATCGAAGAAGTTGGACTCCGTTCCGATCCCTTCGATCTTCAGCACGTCGCTCCAAACCACCGCCACCATCTCCTCGGCCGGCGTTCGCGGAGCGGTCGAGCCGCCTGCCGCGTGGTCGCGCTCCGGAACCGGCAGCGCCCGGCGGTCCACCTTGCCGTTCGGCGTCAGCGGCAGCGCATCGAGGACCACGAACGCCGCGGGGACCATGTACTCCGGCAGGCGCTCCTTGAGCCCGGCGCGCAGTTTCGGCACCGCGATCTCCATCCCCGCTTCCGGCACCACGTAGGCCACCAGCCGCTGCTCGCCGGGCAGGTCTTCCCTTGCCAAGACCACCGCTTCCCGCACTTCGGGCCGGCTTGCCAGCTCCGCCTCGATCTCGCCCAATTCGATCCGGAAGCCGCGCAGCTTCACTTGATGATCGAGACGTCCGAGGTATTCGATCTCGCCGTTCGGCAACCAGCGTGCCAGATCGCCGGTCCGGTACAGGCGCGCGCCCGGCTCGGTGCCATGGGGGTGAGGGATGAACCGCTCGGCGGTCAGCGCCGGCCGCCGGAGATAGCCATGGCCCAGCCCGAGGCCGCCGACGAACAGCTCGGCCGCGACGCCGATCGGCACCGGCTCGAAGGTCGCGTCGAGCAATATCGCCTCGACCCCGGCGAACGACCGGCCGATCGGCGGACGTCGATCGAGCTGCACGATCCGCGCGAACGTCGAGCAGACCGTCGCTTCGGTCGGACCATAGGCGTTGTAGAACCGCCGCCCCGGAGCCCAGCGGGAGGGGAGATCGGCAGGGCACGCTTCGCCGGCGACGATCAGGTTGCGCAAGGCGGGCAGCGGTTCGTGCGGCAGCGCCGCGAGCGCTGAAGACGGCAGCGTGACCTGCGTGATCTCCCGCTCCTTGAGAAGCCCGATCAGGTCGGGGCCGGGGGCGAGCGATTCGCGGGGGGCCAGGTGGAGCGCGGCCCCCGCCTGGATCGTCAGGCCGATCTCCCAGATCGAGGCGTCGAACCCGAGCGCAGCGAACTGGAGCATTCGGTCGCCCGGACCGAGCTCGAACACCTCGGACATGGCGTCGAGAAGGTTCGCCAAGCCCCGGTGGTGGAGCACCGCTCCCTTGGGCATACCGGTCGAGCCGGAGGTGTAGATCACGTACGCCGGATCGTTCGGCCCGGGCATCGAAAGATCGTCCCGACCCGCAGGGTCGCCCTCCTCCGGACGATCGAGCTCGATCACCGGCAGATCCCCGGCCGGGAGCAAGCCCGAGAGCCGCTGCTGGGACAGCACGGCCGCGGCTCGCGCGTCGTCGAAAATGTAGGTCAGCCGGGCGGACGGCAGGGACGGATCGAGCGGCAGATAGGCGGCGCCCGCCGCCATCACCCCGAGCACCGCCACCACCAACTCCGGCGCCCGCTCCATGTGGATGGCCACCAAGTCGCCGAGCCCCAGGCCCCGAGCGCGCAGCCGCCCGGCCAATCGGCGGGCCGCACGCTCGGTCTCGCGATAGGTGAGCTGCCGGTCGCCGAAGACGATCGCCGTCGCGTCCGGCGTGCGCCGCGCCCACCCGGCGAGCACCTCCGGGAGAAGCGGCTTCGGCGCCGATACCGAGGTGTCGTTCCATTCCACCAAGGCTTGCGCCCGCTCCTCTCCGGAGAGCAGCGGCAGCTTCGAGAGCGGCAGGTCCGACCGGGACAGAGCGGCGTCGAGCAGCCGCCCGAAATGAGCGGCCAGCCGCGTCATGGTCGAGCTGTCGAACAGCTCCGTGCGGTACTCGATCGTGCCGGCGAGACCGCCGCCCCTTTCCGCGAGCGCCAGAGTGAGGTCGAACTTCGCGGTCGTCCCCCCTTCCGCCGCGAACGGGCGGAGCCGCAGCCCCTCGACCGCCAGACCTTCCTCCGCGGGGGCCTCCAGGACGAACATCGCCTGGAACAACGGCGAGTGCGCCAAGCTTCGCTCCGGCGCCAGCTCTTCCACCAGCTTCTCGAACGGCACCTCCTGGTGGGTATGGCCGTGGAGCGACACCTCCCGGGCGCGCTCGACGATCTCGGCGAACCGCGGATCGCCCGACAGGTCGGTCGAAAGCACGAGAGTGTTGACGAAGAACCCGATCAACCCCTCCGTCTCCAGTCGGGTCCGGCCCGCGATCGGCGTGCCGACGCTGACCTGGGCCTGGCCGCCGTGGCGCGCCAGCAGCGCCTGAAACGCAGCCAGCAGCACCATGAACGGCGTCGCCGCCTGCCGGCGCCCCAGTTCCCAGACTCGCGTCCAGACCGGGGACGGAAGGCGCACCGAGACCTCGGCGCCGCGGTCGCCCTGCACCGAGGGGCGCGGCCGGTCGGTCGGCAGCTCCAGGATCGTCGGGGCGCCGCCCAACCTCTCGCGCCAGGAGGCGATCTCCCGCACCAGCGTCTCGCCGGCCAACCAGCTCCGCTGCCATACCGCGTAGTCCGCGTACTGGACCGGCAGCTCGGCAAGCGGCGACGGCCGGCCGGCCGAAAACGCGCCGTAGAGGGACATCACCTCACGCACCAGGATTCCCATCGACCAACCGTCGCTCACGATGTGATGCATCGTGGCCAAAACCACATGCTGCTCGACTCCGAGCCGCAGGACCCCGGCGCGCAACAGCGGCCCTCGCGCGAGGTCGAACGGCCGCGTCGCTTCGCGACCCGCCAGCCATAGCGCGGCGCCTTGCCGGTTTTCCGGCGTGAGCCCCGACAGGTCGACGAGAGGCAGCGCGACGCGTTCGGCCGGCAGGACCACCTGCACCGGCTCGCCGTCGGCCACCCTGAACACCGTGCGCAGGACTTCGTGCCGGCGGACGATCTCGCCCAGGACCCGCGCGAGCACCGGGAGGTCCAACCCGCCCGTCACTTCCAGAGCGACCGGCATGTTGTACGCCGCGCTCTCCGGCTCCAGCCGGTCGATGAACCAGAGCCGCTGCTGTGCGAACGACGGCGGCAAGGCACGGTCGCGCGGAACCGGCACGAGCGGCGGGATCTCGACCCCCGCACCCACCCGCAAAGCCCGCTCGATGCGGCCGGCCAGACCTTCGACCGTCGGAGCTTCGAACAGCTCGCGCAACGCCAATTCGACGCCGAGAGCGCTCCGCAGCCGCGAAACGACCCGGGTGGCGACCAAGGAATGGCCGCCGAGATCGAAGAAGTTCGAGCCCGCACCGACCCGCTCAAGGCCCAGTACGTCGCTCCAGACCGCCGCCACCACCTCTTCGATCGGCGTACGGGACGGCAGAAAACCGGTCCTACCGTCGTCCACCGCCATCTCGGGGGCCGGCAGCGCGCGGCGATCCAACTTGCCGTTGGGCGTCAGAGGAAGCTCGGCGAGAAACACGAAGGCCCCCGGCACCATGTACTCCGGCAGGCGCGCCGCGAGCCCCCGCCGCAAGACCTCCGGCGTCGCCGGCCGCCCGGCGTCCGGGACGACGTAGGCCACCAGGCGCCGATCGCCGTCCGCGGCGTCGCGCACCACGACGACCGCCTCGCGGATAGAGGTCTGAGCCCGCAGCGCCGCTTCGATCTCGCCCAGCTCGATGCGGAACCCCCGCACCTTCACCTGGTGGTCGAGGCGGCCCAGGTAGTCCAACTCCCCCGCCCCACGCCACCGCGCCCGGTCTCCCGTCCGGTAGAGCCGCTCCCCGAAGCCGCCGCCGAAGGCATCCGGCACGAATCGCTCCGCGGTCAAATCCGGCCGGGCGAGATAGCCGCGCGCGAGGCCCGAGCCGCCCAGGTACAGCTCTCCCGCCACGCCGAGCGGGACCGGCTCCCGCGCGCCGTCCACTACGTAGGCGCGGCTCGCCGAGATCGACCGGCCGATCGTCGGCGCCTCCGTGCCTTCCCAGCCCACCCGGGCGAACGTCGAGTAGGTCGTATCCTCCGAGGGACCGTAGAGGTTCCACAACCGTTCGACCGTCCCCTCCGCATGCAGCCGATCCGCCAGCGAGCGCGGGAGCGCCTCTCCGGCCAGGCTCACCGTCCTCACGCTAACCGGCAACGGCCCGTTCCGCAGCAGCTCCGAGAGCACCGAGGGGACGGTGTTGACCAGGCTCACGCGCTCCGGCCGCGCGAGGTACGGCAAGGCCAGGGCGTTGTCCGCCAGGATCGCCGTGCCGCCGCGCGACAGGGGCGCGAACAGCTCGAACACCGACAGGTCGAACGACAGCGAGGTCGAGGCCAGCACCCCGGACATCTCCTCCCGGCCGAACGTCTCCCACGACCAACGGATCAGGTCCACGGCGCTGCCGTGACGGATCGCCACCCCCTTCGGCCTGCCGGTCGAGCCCGAGGTGTAGATCACATAGGCGAGGTTGTCGGGATCGACCCCGGAGATCGGTGCAGCCTGAGGCGGCGAGGCAATCCGCGACTCTTCACGATCCAACAGCACGACGTTCCAGACCCCGGGAATCGACGACCGCCACGACCGCTCTTGACTCAACACCACCGCCGAGCCGCTGTCGGCGAGCATGAAGCTGAGCCGGTCGTCCGGAAGGCTCGGGTCGAGCGGCACGTAGGCGCCCCCCGCCTTGAGCACCCCGAGCACCGCCACGACCATCTCCGCCGTGCGCAGGAGCAGCAGGGCCACCCGGACCTCCGGCCCGACCCCCAACGACCGGAGATGGTGCGCCAACCGGTTCGCCCGCCCGTCCAGCTCGCCGTAGGTCAGCTCCTCATCCCCGGCGACCAGGGCCGTCGCGCTCGGCGTCCGCTTCGCCTGAGCCTCGAACAGCGAGTGAAGGCATAGATCCCGAGCCTTCTCGACCTGCGTGTCGTTCCACTCCCCGACGGCCTGCCAGCGCTCGGCAGGCCCCAGCAAGGGCAACGCCGAAAGGGCGAGGTCGGGATCCGCCAATGCCCCGGCGAGCAGGCGCTCGAAGTGGCCGACCAGGCGCGCCATCGTGGACGGGTCGAACAGGGCCGTGGCGTATTCGACCGAACCGATCAGCTCGCCGCCGGTCTCCTCCAGCGCCAGGGTCAGATCGAACTTCGCCGTCGTGGCCGGCGAACCGACGGCGCGAAGCCGGAGCCCCGCCACTTCAAGCGCCTCGCCGCCCGCGTTCTGGAGCAGGAACATCACCTGGAACAGCGGCGGGTGCGACAGGCTTCGCTCCGGCGCCAGCTCTTCCACCAGCTTCTCGAACGGCACCTCCTGATGCGCGTGACCTTCGAGAGAGCCCGCCCGCACCCGATCCAGGATCTCGCCGAAGGGGGGGTCGCCGGAGAGGTCCGTCCGCAGCACCAGGGTGTTGACGAAAAACCCGATCAGACCCTCCGTCGCCAGTTGGGTCCGGCCCGCGATCGGCGTACCCAGGCTGACGTCGAGCTGGCCGCTCTCGCGCGACAGCAGCGCCTGAAAGCCCGCGGCGAGCACCATGAACGCCGTCGCCGACCGGCGGCGCCCGAGCTGCCGGACCGCTTCCGCGAGGCGGCTCGACAGGCGCACGCCCTGCTCGGCGCCACCGAAGCTCTGAACGGCCGGACGCGGACGGTCGGTCGGCAGCTCCAGCAGGCCCGGCGCCCCGGTAAGGCTCTCCCGCCAGAACGACAGCTCGCGCGCCAGAACCTCGTCCGAGAGCCAGCCCCGTTGCCAGGCCGCGTAATCGGCGTATTGCACTTCGAGCTCCGGCAAGGGCGACGGACGGCCCGCGGCGAAGGCCCCGTAGAGGGCGGTCACCTCCCGCACCAGAATGCCCATCGACCAGCCGTCGCTCACGATGTGATGCATCGTCGCGAGCACCAGATGCTCGTCCGGCCCGAGCCGAACGGCCGCGGCGCGGAACAGCGGCCCCTCTGCCAGATCGAACGGCCGGCCCGCCTCTTTGCCTACCCGGAAGGACGCCGCCGCCTCGCGTCCGGCCGCTTCGAGACGCGCCAGATCGATCGTCGGCAGCACGAACGGTCCCTCCGGCCGGATCGCCTGCACGGGCTCGCCGTCGACGGACGGGAACACCGTTCGCAGCGACTCGTGCCGCCGCACGATCTCCTGAAGGACCCGCCGCAGCACGTCCAGCCGGAGGGCGCCCGACACCCGCAGCGCCACGGGCATGTTGTAGAGCGGGCTTGCCGGATCGAGCTGGTCGATGAACCACAGACGTTGTTGGGCGAAGGACAGGGGCAGCGCCCCCTCGCGCGCCGTCGGCGCGATGGGCGGCACGATCGAACCGGTTCCCGCTCGCAAGGCCCGCTCCACCCGGGATGACAGGCCGGCGACCGTCGGCGCCTCGAACAGGTCGCGCAACGGCAACTCCACGCCGACCGCGCCACGCAAGCGCGACACCACCCGCGTCGCCAGCAGGGAATGACCTCCGAGCGCGAAGAAATTCGCCTCCCGGCCCAACTGCGGAAGGCCCAGCACGTCGCCCCAGATCCCCGCCACCAGCTGTTCGAGCGGCGTACGCGGCAGCGACCGCCCCGACTCCTCCGGGATCGTCGTTTCGGGGTTCGGCAAGGCCCGGCGGTCCACCTTGCCGTTCGGCGTCAGCGGCAGCTCGGCAAGAAACACGAACGCCCCCGGCACCATGTAATCCGGCAGCCTCTCCCGCAGCCGTTCGCCGAGAGCCGTCGACGAGAGCCTCTCGCCCTCCTCCGCCACCACATAGGCCACCAGGCGCTTTTCTCCTCCCCCCTGCTCGCGCGCCAGCACCACCGCCTCTCGCACTCCGGAGCCGCTCCGCAGGACCGACTCGATCTCGCCGAGCTCAATCCGGAAACCCCGCACCTTCACCTGATGGTCCACACGGCCCAGGTACTCCAGCTCTCCTTCGGGACGCCATTTCATCAGGTCCCCGGTTCGGTACAGACGCTCCCCGGCAACCTCGCTCCACGGATCGGGCACGAACCTCTCCGCGGTCAACGCCGGCCGGTTCAAATAGCCGAAAGCGAGCCCCGAGCCCCCGAGGCAAAGCTCCCCGGCAACCCCCACCGGCACCAGGGCGAGAGCCGCATCCGAGAGGAAGAATCGGACGCCGGGGATCGGTCTGCCGATCGTCGGGTGCGGCCCGGTGACCGGCCGGATCGAAACGTCGACCGTGCTCTCGGTCGGTCCGTAGGCGTTGTAGAACGAGACGCCGGGAATCGCGCAGAGCCGCCGCCACAGGTCTCGTTCCAGCTCCTCCCCGCCCACCATCACGCGGCGGAGAAATCGCCGTTCCCGTTCTCCCAGTCCCGCCTCCAGCAAGAGCCTCAAATGCGCGGGGGTGCAGTCCAGGAGATCGATCTCCCGCTCCGCCAGCCAGGATACGAACGCCTCGGCATCCAGCCGCAATTCCTCCGGCACCAGGAAGAGGCAATGCCCGCGCGCCAATTGGACGATCTGCTGCACCGAGGCGTCGAAGAAGAGCGACGCGTTGAGGGTCGCCCGGAGCGCAGGGCCGGGACGGGTACCAAGAGCCCTCTCCAGGCCCTCGAAGAGGTTCGTCACCGAGGCGTGGCGGATCCCGATTCCCTTGGGAACGCCGGTGCTGCCCGAGGTGTAGAGCACGTACGCGAGATGCCCGGGCGCGAGGCGCAGCCTCGGATCCCGGTCCGAATTCTTCGCCATTGCGTCGCCGTCACGATCCAGCCACACGACCGCGGCGTCTCCCGGCGGCAGGCGCCCGCCGATCGGGTCGCGGGTCAGGATCGCCGCCGGGCCGACGTCATCGAGCATCTTGGCCAGACGCTCCAGCGGTTGGCCGGGGTCCAGCGGCACATAGGCTCCTCCCGCCTTGAGCGTCGCGAAGAGCCCGACCAACTGGTCGATCGAACGCTCCAACAGCAAGACGACCCGGGCGCCGACCGGGAGGCCCAGACGGATCAGGTGCCGCGCCAAACGGTTGGCCCTCCGGTTCAGCTCCGCATAACTGAGTCGGTCGTCGCCAAAGACGATCGCCGTCGCCTCCGGCGTGCGCCTCACCTGGTCCTCGAACAGCTCGTGCAGACAGCGCTCCGAAGCCTTCTCGACCCGCGGCGTGTCGTTCCACTCGCCCGCCACCTGCCAGCGCTCGGCGCCGCTCAGCAAGGGGAGCGCCGACAGGGCGAGATCCGGATCGGCCAAGGCGCCGGTCATCAGGTGCTCGAAGTGCGACGCCAGGCGCGCCATCGTCGTGGCATCGAAAAGGGCGGTGCTGTACTCCAGGGAGCCCGCGAGCCCGCCTTCGGTCTCCGCGAGCTCGAACGTCAGGTCGAACTTCGCGGTCGTCGACGACGAGTCGAGGGTGCGAAGCCGCAAGCCTTCGACCGCGAGCGATTCGCCGCCCCCGTTCTGCAACACCAGCATCACCTGGAACAGCGGCGAGTGCGCCAGGCTCCGCTCCGGCGCCAGCTCTTCCACCAGCTTCTCGAACGGCATCTCCTGATGCGCATGTCCGTCGAGAGAGACGGAGCGCACGCGGTTGACGATCTCGCCGAAGGGGGGGTCCCCGAAAAGCTCCGTCCGCAACACCAGCGTGTTGACGAAGAACCCGATCAGCCCCTCGATCTCCAGCCGGTTGCGCCCCGCGATCGGCGTGCCCACGCTCACGTCCCGCTGGCCGCTCAGCCGCGACAACAACGCCTGGAACCCCGAGACCAGCACCATGAACACCGTCGCCGAACGGCGGCGCGCGATCTCCCGCACTCGGCCCGCCAGCCCCGGAGCGAAGCGCACCTCCGCGACCGCCCCCCGGAAGCTCTGCACCGCCGGCCGCAGCCGGTCCGTCGGCAGCTCCAGAAGAGCCGGCGCGCCGGCCAGCCGCTCGCGCCAGGCCGCGATCTCCCGTTCCAGAACCTCGCCCGCGAGCCAACCCCGCTGCCACGCCGCGAAGTCCGCGTACTGCAACTCCAGATCCGCCAGCGGCGACGGACGGCCCGCCGAGAACGCCTCGTAAAGCACCGTCACCTCGCGCACCAGGATCCCCATCGACCAGCCGTCACTCACGATGTGATGCATCGTCGCGAGCACCAGGTGCTCGGTCGGCCCGAGCCGTACCGCCACCGCCCGGAACAGCGGACCCCGCACCAGGTCGAACGGCCGTCCCGCCTCCGCGTCCACCCGGCGCGCCCCCGCCGCCTCGCGCGCGGTTTCGTCCAGGCCCGACAGGTCCACCACCGGCAGCGCGAATCGTCCCGCTGGACGGATCACCTGCACCGGTTCGCCGTCCGCCGCCTCGAAAGTCGTCCGCAACGATTCGTGACGGCGAGCGATCTCGCCCAGCACGGCGGCGAGCACGCCAAGGTCGAGCCCGCCGGTCACCCGCAATGCGACGGGTATGTTGTAGAGCGCGCTCTCCGGCTCCAGTTGGTCGATGAACCAGAGGCGCTGTTGGGCAAACGAAAGCGGCAACGCCTCGCCTCGCGGCACCGCGACGAGCGGCGGCGTCTCGACCCCCGCCCCAAAGCGCAACGCCCGCTCCACCCGCGACGACAGCTCGGAGACCGTCGGCGCCTCGAACAGCTCGCGCAACGGCAACTCGACGCCCAACGCGCTGCGCAGACGGGACACCACCCGCGTCGCCAGCAGCGAGTGGCCGCCCAGATGGAAGAAGTTCGATTCCAGCCCCAGACGATCCAAGCCCAGCACGTCCTGCCAGATTCCCGCCATCAACTCCTCGACCGGAGTGCGCGGAGCGGCCGGCGACAACACCATCGTCTCGGCCGCTTCCGGCGCGGGCAGGGCGCGGCGGTCCACCTTGCCGTTGGCGGTCAACGGCAGCGATTCCAACCGGACGAACGCGCTCGGCACCATGTAACCCGGCAGCTTCCCCTCCAGGTACGAACGCACCTCGCCGATCGTCGGTCCCGACGCCGAACGGGCTTCGAAATAAGCCACCAGGCGCTTGTCGCCCGGACGGTCTTCGCGGATCGCCACAGCCGCCCGCGAAACCTCCGGGTGCGACGACAGCACGCCCTCCACCTCCCCGGGCTCGATGCGGAATCCCCGTAACTTCACTTGCTGGTCCGCGCGGCCCAGGAACTCGATCGTCCCGTCCCCGCGGTGGCGCGCCCGATCGCCGGTCCGATAGAGCCGAGCCCCGGCCTCGCCGCCCAATCCGTCCGGCACGAACTTCTCCGCCGTCAGATC
>DASYKS010000054.1:0-37693 GCA_035995205.1 Thermoanaerobaculia bacterium | reverse complement strand
CGAATAGACCAGCTCGGTCTTTGGAGATAGCCGGCCACCGAAGGGTGGCCCCTGGATTCATGGGGCCGCGTTAGCGACCCCGCCAGCCGCTTTGAGCGGCTCACGAACTAAAGCCCCCGGCTTTGCCGGGGGATATTTACTATAGATCGTTCCGGTAGACAATGCATCCGCGTAGGGCTGAGGGTCTTCTACGATGCGGAAGGTTACGAGGAGGTCCGGTGATGCTTCATGAGGGACCAGGGGAAGTGCAAGGCGGTTGGCATAGACTTGCAGGGCGGGGTTTGGATAAAGCCCAGTCTGATTTCGCTTCGCGGCTGTTTCGGAATCTTCCGCGATCTGCGTTGCGATTCGATCGTCGACCTTCTTTCGGGCCTCGAAATTTTTGACCGATGACAAGAGTGTCTGCGGTTCTCGTTCCTGTAGCAGGGACGGCAGATTGAAGTTGTTCTCGGCAGATGCAGCTACGGATGGGAACCCAAGGAGAACCAAAGAAACGATTGCCCCACTGGTGAGAATTCTTTTTTGTGGCATGGTCGGCTCCTATTGACATAGTTATGAGGTGCGGATGTCGGTGGTATAGAGTGGTGTAACAAAAGCTACATGGTGTGTGTCACCTCCTAGTTAGCTAGTTAGTTACCTACCGATACGAATCCTCGTCGCTCGATCGACCAGGCGATCGGAATGGCTAGCTTTGGCTTTCCCCGACCGGTACCTCCGGTCAGGGAAAGCAGCTCTTCGAGGGGTGTTGCACCAGGGGGGCCGCGCTTCCTAAAGCCGCGGTAGTTGAGAATCCCGGGGTTTGCCAGCGGCTCGTCGGTTGTGAGTAGGAAATATATGTCGCGGCCGAGCGGCTTGACGACCTCGACGAGCGTTTGGTCGCCGAGGCGGATGGAGATCGGCGGACTTGCGGGGCCTCCTGGTGGGTCGAAGCCGAACGGCAGTCGGTTGAGGTCGGATTTTCCACCGAACAGCAACGTGCTGTTTCCTTCGGAATCAATCGAGAAAACATACAGGTGGCGTGGGCGAACCCGCGCAGGAGGAAAGCCGGGGCGCAGATGAAGAACGACGTCGTAGAGCACTCCTTCTCGCAGCACGCCCTCGCTTTCGAGCTTCGGGCCGACGGTAGGTTCTAGGGCGAGCTGGTAAGCGAAGGCGCCCTCCGGCGGGCTGGTGAGCGAAAGCCAACCCTGAATCTTCCGGAGGTGATAGAGATCGGCTCGGAGCTCGTTTTCCTCCGGAGACTCGAGACGCCGCCAAGGCGTTTGGGGGGGCAGAGCATCGAGCGAATCTCGGTTCGATGCATCGGGGCGGAACCATGAGAACTCCGCGCCAGAGTCGATCCAGCGGCCGGCGAGGAGGACCGCTGCCTCCGCGGGATCGGAAACCGGCTCGATGCCGTCGTTCGCGGTCCCCGGACCGACTTCTAAGCGCCTCGCGAAGATCTCGGGTAGAGGAAGCTGAACGAAAAGGCGTGCGCCTCTTGGTACCTCGCTAAGGAGGCTTGGTGCTGTCGGGAAATCTTCCAGTGTTTGAGGCGTTGCGCCGGCCGGGACGATCTGCCATCTGGCGCCAAGCCATCGCACCACATGGGTGGGGTGTTCGCTGAGGGGATCACCGACCCAGGAGATGCCCGCGGTCGCTGCCGCCGATTGAAGGTCTTTGGCGAAGCGGAGGACCGGCTCGAAGTCGCCCGGCCACGTGGGAAGCCAGATCTTGAGCCGGCGCCCCTCCGCTGCGGGCCGGCCCGAGACCGTGAGAAGGGCGCCGGAGGGGATTGAAACGAGGCCTGGAGGAAAGGCAGTCGGGGCCGATTGTTTGGACTTGGAGGAGTAGCGCTTCGCCTTCGCACGCCCGGCTCCGAGAACTTCGACCACCTCCAACTCTACCAGCGCTCCGCCCTCGCTTTGCCACGAGAGCCGGCTGCCCGGGACGAGGCCGTCCGCCCAGCCCCCTTCGAGAATCGCCAGGCCGTCCTCGTCGATTCGCTCGAACGCCACGACCTGAAGAGGGGTTGAAGATACGGCGCCGGTGCCGAAAAGGGGACTCCGGCGAACGGCTTCGCTTCCTTCAAGCACCGGTTCCTGGTACCGCAACTCGGCGTGGAGGCGCGCTCGAACGCGTTCGAAAGTCTCCTCCGCCGTTTCGTCGGACGGGGCGTCGGAAAGAGAGCGGAGCAACGCCCAGGAGAACGCGCCGTGCGCCCTGCCCTCGGCGTCGTCGGTTTCCCAGGCGAGCCCGTCGGCTTGCGTCGCTGACCAGACGAGGGCGCCCCGCTCCTCGGGGCTCGGTCCGTAGGGACCCGGATCGTGAACCGGCCGCACCGCCGGCCGCAGTGCTCGGGGCTCCGCCCCGGTGGGCAAACCGCGCGCGGCGGAACCGCTGTGACAGCTGTCGAGGATCACCGTCGGCAAGGCGCCCCGGTCGATGACCCGGTTGAGCAGGCGGCGCACCTCTTTGTCCCGAATGTCCTCCGCGCCCTGCCCGGCATCGGCCGGCACCAACGATTCATCGAGCTTGTCCGGCTCGTCCGAGGCCGGGTTGGGAACCAGCGAGCCGTGGCCGCCGAAATAGAATAGGACGATGTCGCCGGGCTTCGATTCCGCCACCAGTCGCCGCTCGAAGTCCCCGAGGATCGCGGCCCGGGTGGCCGCTCGATCGGCCAGCACCACGATGTCCTCGCGAGGAAAGCCGAACCGCGCAACCAAGACCTCCGCAAGCGCCCGGGCGTCGCCCGCCGCGCCGCGGAGGTTGCGAAAGCCGCGCCCCGGCGGCGGTGCGAGGCTTGAGCCCCTAACTGGCCGTTCGTAGTCGTCGATGCCGACGAGGAGTGCCCGGCGTCCGGGAGCGGAAGCGCTAGAGGGTGATGCGACAGGCGGGTTGTTTACGACCTGCGACCAACCGTCGGCCCGAGGGGCGAAGATCGCCACGAGGGTGACGCAAGTGAACTTCCAGATCGGTCGAATCGAAGACATCGAGACGAAGAACCCTTCTGCATACGCGACAAAATGCCTTGGGTTCGTCCATTATCGATCCGAGACGAGGCATTACACCAAACCGGGCGGCGTGGAAACCCACGCCGCCCGGAATTCTCTCCAACGTCCCCCGCCCGCGCGTCCGCTTACGCCGCGAGATTGTTGACCGAAGACTCCGCCACCTCGGTGAGCTTCTGGTCCGCCTCTTTCTCTTCGGCGAGCGACTGTTCGAGCAGGGTTGCCGCCTTGGCGTGTCCCAGCCGCCGGGCGAAGGAGACCAGGGTGCCGTAGGCGGCGATCTCGTAGTGCTCTACCTTCTGCGCCGCGGCGATGATGCCGGCGTCGAGAACCTCGGCGCTCGCGTCTTCCTTGAGCAAGTCGCTTCCCTCCTCAAGGAGCCCTTCCATGCCTTTGCACTTCTGGCCGCGACCGTTCTCGTCGATCTCGCGGAGCACGGTTTCCAGGCGCTCGACCTGCTTCTCGGTCACCTGGCGATGCTCTTCGAGGGCGGTGCTCAAGTCGTCGTTCGAGGCTGCCTTGATCATCTTCGGCAGGGCTTTGAGAATCTGGTGTTCGGCGCTGTAGATGTCCTTGAGCTCATGGACGAAGAGCTGTTGCAGGTCGGTGAGTTCCATGTTGAATCTCCGGCAAATGGTCCAGCGTTACGTCGGGACCGTGATGGTAGTTTTGGCTCGGGGTTTACAGCACGTACCTCGTCGGATCGATTCGGGGACGGACTTGAATCCCTTCCCGCTCACGGTCGTCGCGGGGATCGTTCTCGTCCTCTTCGACTTCGGGATTGCGCTTCTCCGGGACGTGCTGCCGTCGCTCCCGATCCAGATCCTCGTCGGAACCGTCGGGGGTTTGCCACGTTTCTCCTCGATCCTGTGGAATGTTTGGCATGTGAGCCTCCCAGTCGAAAGTAAACCGGCGGCAGCGCCGGTCAATCGAGCCGGAGTGCAAGGGCAGTGCCCGCATTCTTTCCTTGGGAAGATGTGAAGGGAAGCGGAAAATCGTTCACTTTCCGGGGGAAATTTCTTCCTCCGGCTCAATCGTCGAGCCGTGCGGAGGCGAGATCCTTCTTCTGGACGTTGCGTTCTTCGGGCTTCCGGAGGACGGTGATTCGGCCATCCGGCTCAAGGCGCGCGACCGCGATTTCAGACAGCTCGGTGTCGTCGATGCCCACCTCGCGCAGGTGGGAGAAAAGCTCGTCGCGATTCATCCTCTGCGCCGCGAGGCTGCGCTCCAGAATGGCGCCGTCTTCGACCAGGATCGTCGGTGTTCCGCCCACGATCCGGTCCCACCAGGGAAAGCGGTACGACAGCTTCGAGTTGGCGAAATGGGCGAGCGCGAGGGTTCCCGCCGCGATGGCTCCTTCGGTGAGCGTAGCCTGATGGAAGATGACGTCGCCGGCAAGGTCTCCGAGCACCAATGCGACGACGAAGTCGATCGGCGAGAAGGTCCCGATCTCGCGCTTGCCGAGAATCCGCACGAGGAGGGCGAAGTAGGCATAGACGACAACGACCCGCAGTGCGATGTCGAGCAACGTATCCTCGGCGTGCGGGCTTTATCCGCTGAGCGCGCGCAGAGCCTCGGCGCGGATCGTCTGGCGGGTGGTCCAAAATCCTTCCCACGGGTCCTTCTTCAGACGGGCGAGGCGGGCCGGGATCGTGGCCACCGTAAAGTCGCTGGGCGATGCCTTCTTGAGCTCCTGCCACGACAGCGGGGTGGCGACGGTCGCTCCTTCGCGGGCACGGGTGGAGTAGGGAACGATCGCCGTGGCGCCGCGCGCGTTGCGCAGCCAGTCGATGAAGATCTTGCCCGTCCGGGCGGCTTTCGACGCCTTGCTGATATAGCGATCGGGGGCGATGCCGACCAGCCGCTCGGCGAAGGCGCGGGCGAAATCCTTGACCTCCTCCCATGGACGGCCGCGCTTGAGCGGAGAGACGACGTGGAGGCCCTTGCCGCCGGTGGTCTGGACGAAGCTTTCGAGCCCCAGGTCGGTGAGGCCCCCGCGCACCAGCTCGGCCGTCTCGATCACCCGCGGCCAAGGCACGGAGGGGTCGGGATCGAGGTCGAAAACCAATCGGTCCGGGCGTTCGACGTCGTCGATCAGGGCGCCCCAGCCGTGCAGCTCCAAAACGCCGAACTGGACGAGGCCGACGACTCCGGCCAGATCGTCGACGTGAAGGTAAGGTTCCTGGTTGCCGCCCTCTTCGTGAATGGGAACCGAACGGATCGATTTCGGCATTCCTTCCCGGTAATGCTTCTGGTAGAAGCACTGCTTCCGGCGCCCTTCCGGACAGCGCACGAGGGTGAGCGGGCGCTTGGAGAGGTGGGGGAGTATCCATCGTTCGACCGCCTCGTAATAGCGGGCCAGGTCGAGCTTGGTGACCCCTTGCTCCGGATAGAGCACGCGATCCGGATGGCTCAAACGGACGCCGGCGACTTCCGGGTCGCCCTTCGTGGTCTTCGCCGGGGCGGGTCGTTCGGCGGCAGGAGGCGTCGCCTTTTTCGTTCGCGGTTTGGCTGCCGCCGAAGCCGTCGGCTCCGGTTCTTCTTGCTTGACCTCGCTAGCCATCTTGTCCTCGCGCAGACCTTGGAAAGAGGGGTGCCGCAGCCGCCCGTCGTCGGTCCATTCGGTAAAGGCCACCTCGGCCACGAGCTTGGGATCGACCCAGGTGACGTCGCGGGCCGAGGCTCCCTTGGGAGGGTCGACGAAGGGGGGAGTCTTGCGGACGAGCGGCTTCAAGCGATCGTGCAGATCGGCGAGCGTTTCGTGGTCGAAACCGGTGCCCACCTTGCCCGCGAATTGAAGATCGCCGTCCCGGTAGACGCCCACGAGCAGCGCCCCCAGGTTCGAGCGCGAGCCCTTGGGGGCGGTGAAGCCGCCGATCACGACCTCCTGGCGGCCGAGGCATTTGATCTTGAGCCAGCTCGTTCCGCGCCCGCCGCGATACGGTGCTTCGCTCTCTTTGGCCAGGATGCCTTCGACCCCGAGCTCGCACGCCTGGCGGAAGAAGGCCGCGCCTTTCCCCTCGACGTGATCGTTGAAGTGGAGCACATCTTCGCCGGCCGCTTCCAGAAGCTCGCGTAGGGCGTCTTTGCGTTCGCTGAGGGGGAGTCCGGTCAGGTCTTTGCCATCGAGATGCAGCAGGTCGAAGACGAAGTAGGCGAGGTTTGCCTGGTGGTCGGAGCGCAGCGCGTTCTGGAGCTTTTGAAACGACGTGCGCCCCTTCTCGTCGATCGCCACGACCTCGCCGTCCAGCAGCGCGGAATCCACCGGCAGGCGGGAGAGCGCCTCGGCCACCGTGGGGAAACGATCGGTCCAGTCTTTGCCGTTGCGCGAGGTGAGCTTGGCCTCCCCGCCGCCGACGGAGGCCAGAATGCGATAGCCATCGAGCTTGATCTCGAACAGCCATCCTCCGCCTTCGGGCGGCTCGGCGACCAGGGTGGCGAGCTGAGGTGCGACCGGCTTGGGTGGCGAGCCGCTCCGCTTCCGTGAGCGGGATGCCGTCTTCGGAGCCGGCTTCTCGGTTTTCTGAATCGCCTTCCCGGACTTGGAAGCCGCCTTCCGGGCCGCTTTCTTGACCGTCTTCACCTCGCCGGTTTTCGAGCTCCAGACCCGGTCGGGGGACTCCGCGATCTCTTCCAGCGTCCGTCCGCTCTCCACGCTCTCCGGCCGCTCGTCCAGGATGTCGCCTTCGGAGTGCGGCCGCGCCGTCTCGTCCCGCTCCTTGATCAGCAGCCAGTTCGGTTTTTCCTCGTCGCCCTTCAACCGGATCAGATTCCAGCCGCCCTTGAGCTTCTCGCCGTCGAGGTGGATCTTGAGATGCCCCTTCTGCCATCCCGCGGCAGCATCCCCTTCCGGGTGCCAGCGGCCCTGGTCCCAGAGCAGCACGGTACCGCCCCCGTATTCGCCTTTCGGGATGATCCCTTCGAACGAACCGTATTCGAGCGGATGGTCCTCGACCTCGACCGCGAGCCGGCGCTCCTCCGGGTCGAGCGACGGTCCCTTGGGCACCGCCCAGCTCTTGAGCACGCCTTCGCTCTCCAGCCGGAAGTCGTAGTGCAGCCTCGTCGCGCCGTGTTTCTGAACGACGAAGCGCCCCGCCGGCCGGTCGCCCTTCTTGCCGGCCTTGCCCTTGGCGACTTTGCCGCTCGGCTCCGGCGTGCGATCGAATCGACGCTTGCGCCGGTATTCGTCGAGTCCCATGTCGAGCCACGCGCTGCACTCTCCATGCCGGTTAACCACGGACTGAGTTCACTCGGCACCGACGTTGCATCTCGGGGCAAAAACGACTTACGCGCCTGCGAGGATCAAAGATGCAAACCAGAACCCTCGGCCGGACCGGAGAGCAGATTTCGATCATCGGTCTGGGCGGTGCCCATATCGGCAAACAGGACGACCCCCACGAATCCATACGGATCATCCGCACCGCAATCGACCGGGGCATCACCTTCCTCGACAACTGCTGGGACTACAGCGAAGGCCAAAGCGAGATCCGGATGGGCGAGGCTCTACGCGACGGCTACCGGTCGAAGGTGTTCCTGATGACCAAGATCGACGGCCGCACCAAGAAGGCCGCCGCGGAGCAGATCGACGAGTCGCTCAAGCGCCTGCAGACCGACTGCGTCGACTTGATGCAGTTCCACGAGGTCATCCGGATGGAGGATCCTGACCGCATCTTCGCCCGCCACGGAGCCTTCGAAGCCATGCTGGAGGCGCGCCAGGCGGGCAAGATCCGCTACATCGGCTTCACCGGCCACAAAGATCCGGCGATCCATCTCCGGATGCTGGAGATCGCGCGGAATCACGGCTTCCGCTTCGACGCCGTGCAGATGCCGCTCAACGTGATGGACGTCCACTTCCGCAGCTTCCAGCATCACGTCCTGCCGCGGCTTACGGGCGACGAGATCGGGGTGCTGGGCATGAAGCCGATGGGCGGCGACTACATCCTCAAGAGCGGCACGGCCGAGGCGGTCGAATGCCTGCGCTATGCTCTCTCGCTGCCGGTCTCGACCGTGATTACCGGAATCGACAGCCTGGAGATCCTCGATCAGGCGGTGACCGTCGGCGAGGACTTCGTGCCGATGACCGACGAGGAAATCGTCCGGCTGCTCGGGCGAACCCGCGAAACGGCGCGCGAGGGCCACTTCGAGAAATTCAAGACCGACGTAGAATTCGACTCGACGGCGAAGAACCCCGAATGGCTGGGGTGACCTTCGCGCCGGTAGTGGCTCGAGGCAAGCCACTATACCTTGCGGCCGGCCGGCAAGAGTTTCCTCCGCGGGGCGCCAGGCCGCAGTTTTTTCCCGTTCGAGGCCCGAGAATTCTCTTTGTTTAGGGCTAGTTCCGCGATGCCGCGAGGATCTCTTGCAGGACGGTCATGTCGATCGGCTTGACCAGATGGTGATCGAAGCCGGCTTCCTTCGAGCGCCGGCGATCCTCTTCCTGACCCCAGCCGGTCTGCGCGATCAATACGGTGTCCCGGAGCTCGGGCCGCTCGCGAAGCCGTTGCGCCACTTCCAGACCGCTGGCCCCCGGTAGCCCGATATCGATCAGCGCGACGTCCGGCACGAGCTCGATCGCGGTTTCGATCCCCGTCGGTCCGTCGAAGGCCAGCCGCACCTCGTGGCCCAGAAGCTCCAGCAGAAGCTTCAAGCTGCGTGTCTGGTCCTGATTGTCGTCCACCACCAGGATGCGCCGCTTGGGCGTTGCCTGGAACGGCGAGGTCGTTCCCCGAGAGGGGGTTTTGGCTTCGCCCGCGGCCAGGGGAACAAGGGAGGCAAGAGGCAGCTGGACGATCAGCTCGCTGCCCTGGTGCGGGCCGTCGCTCCGGGCCTCGACCTTGCCGCCGTGCATCTGCACCAGGGCGCGCACCAGGCTCAGGCCGATGCCCAGGCCGCCGCGGTTTTGCTCGATCCCGCTCTCGCCTTGCATGTACATCTCGAAGACGCGCGGCAGCAGGTCGGGCGCGATGCCGATCCCGGAATCCCGGACGCGGATCTCGACCTGCTCGGCGGCCGGCCCCGGGGTTGCCCGCCGCTCCACGCTCAGCCGGATCTCGCCGCCCGGCTCGGTGAATTTGGCCGCGTTGTTGAGCAGGTTGATCAGGATCTGGTGCAACCGCACGGGATCCGCATCGACGTAGAGAGGCTCGGCCGGCAGCGTGACGTGGAGCCGATGGTCGCGACTCTCGATCAACGCCCGGCAGGATTCGACCGCATTGTCGACGACGTCGGCCAGAGCGACACGCTCGCGCTGGAGCTGGACCTTTTGCTCGACGATCCGGCTGACGTCGATCAGATCCTCGACGATCCGCGACAGGTGCCGGACCTGCACGAACAGGATCTCCCGGGCGTGCGCCACGGCCTCGGGATCGTCGCTCGCAAGGCGCATGATCTCCACCGCGTTGGCGATCGGCGCGAGCGGATTGCGCAGCTCGTGGGCCAGGGTGGCGAGGAACTCGTCCTTGCGCCGGTCGGCTTCGCGGAGCGCTTCGAGCGTCCGCTTCCGCTCGGTGACGTCGCGCTTGGTGGCCAGCACCGCCGAGCGGTCGCCCGACCGGTCCCGAACCAGAACCTCCCGGCTGTGGACGATCAGGGGAGTGCCATCCTTGCGGACCTGCCGCAGCTCGCCCTCCCAAACGCCGAAGCGATCGAGGGTCTCGTTGAGCGACGCCCAGGGCTTGGCGCCGGTGTGCAGCAGGCTCGCGAGCGGCTGGCCGATGGCCTCGGCCGGCGTCCAGCCATAGATCGCTTCGGCGCCGTGATTCCAGTAGGTGACGAGGTGGTCGGCATCGCGCACCACGATGGCGTCGAGAGACAGGTCGAGCAGCGCCGCGCGCTGGCTCAGCTCTTCCTGGTTGCGACGGAACTGATCGATGTCCGCCATCACCAGGACGGCGCCGTCGGCGTCATGGTTCTTGGTGCGATAGGGGAAGACGCGCAGGTTGTACCAGCGGCCGCCGCGGTCGCGCGTCTCCAGCTCTTGCGGCTTCGCGCTTTCGATGACGTCGACGATCAACCGTTCGAGGTCGGGCACCTCGATCGAGGGTTTGATGTCGCCGATCGGGCGGCCGACGTCGGTCGACAACAGGTTCATGACCTTGCGGGCCGACGGCGTGAACCGGCGGATGCGTAGGTCCCCGCCGACCATGACGACGGGAATCTCGGTGGTCGCCATCAAATTGGTCAGGTCGTTGTTGGCTTGGGTGAGCTCGAGATTGCGGCTCTGGAGCTGCTCGTTGACCGTGGTCAGCTCCTCGTTGACCGATTGCAACTCTTCTTTCGCCGTCTCCAATTCTTCGTTGGTGCTCTGCAGCTCCTCGTTGCTCGACAGGATCTCTTCGTTGGCCGCGCGCAGCTCTTCATTGGCGGCGTCCTGCTGCTCGACGAGCGATTGAAGATACTCCTTGGTCGCCTCCAGCTCCTGGCGCAAGCGGACGATCTCGCGATCCTCTTCGGCTTGTTTCTCTCCCTCGACCGGCCGCTCCGAGGGCAGCGTCGAGCCCACATTCGGCAGGCTCTCTGCGTCCGCGTCGTGAAACAGGACGAGGAAGCAGGTCGAGCCGCCGACGAAAGGCTTGACCGGAACCACCTCCAGGCTCAGCTCGCGGGCGAATTCCTCCGAGCGCACGCGCACGCCACGACGCACGACGGTTTGATGACTCTTGGCCGCCTCGGCGAGCGCGTTGCGCAGATCGAGAAACAGGCCTTCCCGCGCCATCTTGAGGAGATGGGTCGTAGGCTCGCCGGCGGGAGCTTCGAGGTACGGACTGGTCCGGCCCCGAAACTGGACGATGTTGAGGTTTTCGTCGACCAGCACGCCGGGCGGTGCATAGCGGCCGAGCAACAGCCGATCGGCCTCGCGCTGGATGTCCCCATGAACCGGTCCGGCCGGGCCGTATCGCCGCACGGAGAAAGGCTCCACCCCCCGCGGGCCGGAAAACGGCGGTACCCGCGACGGGATCGCCTTCTTCGCATAGATCTTGAAGCCGCGGTCCACCGGCTCGAACAGTTCGGTGTGGTCGCCGATGGACTCGGCGGTACCCAGCACCAGATATCCCGGCACGTTCAGAGCGTAGTGAAACGTCGGCAGCACGCGCTTCTGGAGCGGGGTCGCCAGATAGATCAGCACGTTGCGGCAGCTGATCATGTCGAGATGAGAAAACGGGGGATCCGCGGCGACGTTCTGGCGCGCGAAGACGCAGCTGTCGCGGATCGATTTGTCGATTCGGTACGCGTGATCCTGGCGGGTGAAGAATCGGCGTAGCCGCTCGGGAGAGACCTCCGCCTCGATGCTCTCCGGATAGACGCCGGCGCGCGCCTTGTCGAGCGCCGTCTGGTCGGTCAAGTCGGTGGCGAAGATTTGGATCGGGGGCCGGATCGGCTTGTCGTCGAAGAACTCCAGCAGAGTGATCGCCAGGGAATAGGCCTCCTGGCCGGTCGAACAGCCGGGGACCCAGACACGCAGCGGCTCCGAAGGCGGCTTGTCCTTGACCAGCTCCGGATAGACCCGGGTCTTGAGCGTCTCGAACAGCTCGGCGTCGCGAAAAAAGCTGGTCACGTTGATCAAAAGGTCGTGATAGAGCGCATCGACCTCTTCGCGGTCGCCTTCCAGGCGCCGGGTGTAGGCGGCCCAAGACCGGTCGCTGTGCACCGCCATGCGACGCATGATCCGGCGCCGGAGGGTGGTGTCGCGATAGAGGCTGAAGTCGACCCCGAGCCGGGTGCGCACGATCGCCAGGATTTTCCGAAACTCCTGGTCGACGTTTTTCTCCGGCTCTTGCGGGCGGTCCGGGGAAAGGTACGGGTGACCGCCGATTTGGCTCAGGCGCTCGGCGATCTGTTCCGGCGGCAGGATGAAATCGACGCATCCGCTGTCGACCGCGGAGTGCGGCATACCGGCGTGCTTCGCCGACGGCTCGTCCTGGGCGAAGGTGATGCCCCCGACCGCTTTGATCTCGCAGAGCCCCAGGGTACCGTCCGAGCCGGTGCCTGACAAGACGACCCCGATGGCCCGGCCCTGTCGATCTTCCGCCAGGGATCGAAACAGGTAATCGACCGGAAGATGGGGGCCGCGCCCTTCGCCCCTGGGGGTCAAGTGCAGCCTGCCGCCCGCGATCGCGAGGTTGGCGTTCGGCGGAATCACGAACACATGATCGGGCTCGATTTTCCGACCGTGCGTCGCCTCCAGGACCGGCATTCGGGTCGCCTTGCCCAGAAGGTCACTGAGGCGGCTCTCGTGCCGGGGGTCCAGATGCTGGACCAGGACGAAAGCCATCCCCGTCTGAGCGGGCAGCGCGGTCAGGAACTGGGTGAACGCTTCAAGCCCCCCGGCCGACGCTCCTACGCCGACGACCGGGAAGGAACGATGGCCGTTGTCCTCGATCGATCCCCGAGAGTGCTCGGGAGCGATCATTCCTTCTTCAGACTGGACGTCGGAAGCCAATACGTTCTCCATCCGGCAGATTCGGGGGAGCGCTTCGGCAAGCCGTTCCGAAGCCGATGGCCGACTATACCCGAGTCATCGTAGCCGGTTGAAGTAAGATGCGAAGCATACGTGCGAGAAATTCCGACGGAGCCGATCGGCAGTATCCCGAGACCCCTGCGTTTAGTCGAGGCGATCGGGACGATGGACGGCACGGACCCGAGGCTCGACCCGCTCTACGACGAGGCGATCCGGGACACGATCGAGCGGTTCGAGGCGACCGGCTCGCCGGTGATCACCGACGGCGAACAAAGAAAGTTTCACAATTTTTGGACCTACTGCGTCCACGGGCTGCCGAACACGGACGCGGATGGCTTCAAGATTCCGTTCGTCAGTGGTCACACCCGGCAGATGCCGCGCCTTACCGGCGGTCCGTTTCGCTATCGGCGCTATGCGGACAGTTATCTCGAAGTGGCCTTGCAGCACACCCAAAGGCCGGTGAAGCAGGCGGTGATCTCCCCTTCGGCCTTGAGTCTCATGTACCCGGCCGACGAGATTCCCGGGTATTCCCGCGAACAGTTCCTACAGGACCTGCTGGCCGAACATGAGGCCGAGGTTCGCCGGTGCCTGGAAAAGGGCGCCTACAAGGTTCAGATCGATTTCACGGAAGGGCGGATGGCGGTCAAGATCGATCCCTCCGGCCAGCTGCTTCACAGCTTCATCGACCTCAACAACCTCGCGCTGGCGCAATTTTCGGCCGCGGAGCGCCGGCGCCTCGGGGTGCATACCTGCCCGGGCGGCGATCTCCACTCGACGCACAGCGCGGAGGTCGATTATGCCGAGTTGTTGCCCAGCCTGTTCGAGTTGCAGGTGGGGAGCTTCTACATCGCTTTGGCGGGTGAGAAGGACCGCCGCCACGTCCTCAAGGTCATCCGCGACCACAGGAAACCCGATCAGCGGGTGTTCGTCGGAGTGACCTCGCCAATCGACCCGCGGGTCGAGACGCCGGAAGAGGTCTGCGACCGGGTGCTCGAAGCGGCCGAATACATTCCCGTAGAGCAACTCGGGACGACCGACGATTGCGGTTTTGCTCCTTTCTGTGACGACATCTCGACCCCCCGAGACACGGCCTTCGCGAAAATCCGCGCGCGGGTGGTGGGCACAGGTCTCGCATCCCAAAAGCTCGGGGGTTAGTGAATGACATTGAATGACGACGAGGAGCGGGCGCTCCGGTCGGTTGCACTCCAGAACGCCGAAGCGATCCTCGTCGCCCGCCAGCAGGCCGATCGGTTGCTTGCCGCCGAGCGGGAACGTCTGCGGATCATTCTGGACAGCATCGGCGAGGGGGTGATCAGCACCGACGCCGACGGGCGGGTGACCTACCTCAACCGGGTGGCCGAGGTTCTGACCGGGTGGACTCAAACAAAGGCCGTGGGGCGGCCCCTACCGGAGGTTTTTCAAGTCATCGACGTAAATACCCGCGAACCGGCGGAAAACCCCGCCCTCAAGGCGCTTCGAGAGGGGATAGGGGTCGGGTTGAGGAACCATACGCTCCTGGTCGCTCGAGACGGCAGCGAGCGGCCGATCGAAGACAGCGCCAGCTCGATGTTGGACGAGGAAGGCAACCCCGTCGGAGTGGTCCTGATCTTCCGCGACGTGAGCGAGCGTCAACGGGCCGAGGAGGCTCAGGCGCGGCTCGCCGCCATCGTCGAGTCGTCCCAGGACGCGATCATCAGCAAGACTCTCGACAGCGTCATCCGGACCTGGAACACCGGGGCCGAACGTTTATTCGGTTTCCGGGCCGAGGAAGTCATTGGCCGGCCGATCACCTTGATCATGCCGCCGGAGCGGCTGAACGAAGAACAGGAAATCTTGGCCCGCCTGGCTCGCGGAGAGGTGATCGAGCACTTCGAGACGGTCCGGATGACCAAGGACGGTCGTCGCATCGACATCTCTCTGACCGTCTCGCCGATCCGCGACGCCCAGGGCCGCATCGTCGGGGCCTCGAAAGTCGCCCGCGACGTGACCGAGCGGAAACAGGCGGAGGAAGCGCTTCGGGAAGCCGACCGGCGCAAGGACGAGTTCCTCGCCTTGCTGGCGCACGAGCTGAGAAATCCGCTCGCTCCCCTGCGCAATGGCATCGAGATCATTCGTCTGGCGTCCGATAACCCCGCCGCCATTACCGAAGCGCGGGAGGTCATGGACCGGCAGCTCTCGCACATGGTGCGGCTGATCGACGATCTGCTGGACATCTCCCGGATCAGCCGCAACAAGATGGAGCTGCGCCGCTGCCGGGTGCTGCTGGCCGACGTCATCAGCAGCGCGGTCGAGACGGCCCGTCCGGCGCTCGAAGCCGCCGGACACGAGTTGACGGTTTCTCTGCCGCCGGAGCCGATCCCGATGGATGCCGACCTGACGCGGCTGGCCCAAGTGTTCGGCAACCTGCTCCACAACAGTGTCAAATTCACCCAGCCGGGCGGGCACATCTGGGTCACCGCCCTACGGGAAGGGGACCAGATCGCGGTGGCGGTCAAGGACACCGGAATCGGCATCCCCGCCGTCGCGCTGCCGGACATCTTCGATCTGTTCAGCCAGGTGGATCGGTCGATCGAGCGCAGCACCGGCGGATTGGGCATCGGGCTGGCGCTGGTCAAGGGCCTCGTCGAGATGCATGGCGGGACGGTCGATGCGGCGAGCCCCGGCAAGGACCGGGGCAGCACGTTCATCGTCAGGCTGCCGGTCTTGAAGCTCAAGGCTCTGTCGTCGCCGGCAGCTCTGGGGCAACGAGAGCCGGATTCGGCCGGTTCGCAGCGCCGCATTCTGGTGGTGGACGACAACCGGGACTCCGCGGCCTCGATGGCGATGATGCTCAAGCTGTTGGGCAACGAGGTCCGCACCGCCTACGATGGCATCGAGGCGGTGGAAGTCGCCGAACAGTTCGCCCCCAAGGCGGTACTGATGGACATCGGGATGCCCAGGCTCAACGGCTACGAGGCGACGCGGCGCATCCGCGGACAGCCCTGGGGACGTGACATGGCGGTCATCGCATTGACCGGCTGGGGCCAAGAGATGGACCGCGCCAAAGCGAAGGAGGCCGGGTGCGACGGCCACCTGGTCAAGCCGGTCAGCCTGACCGACTTGGAGAGTCTTCTGAGCAGTTTGCAGGACGGCGACGCCGGGTGAGCTGAGAAGAGCGCCATCATGTTCCCGAAACTTCGCATTGAGTCCGTCTCAAGCTCCGCAAAGGAGCACGCCTCATGCGCCGACTTCTGCCGTCCGTCGTACTCTTCATCGCGAGCCTGCCGACGCTGATCTCGATCCCGGTGCGAGCCGACGAGAAGGAGGGGCGCCTCGCGAGCTTTCAGTTCTATACCGAGAACGACGCTTTCCTGAGCTCGGGACCGACCGACGAGTTCTACACCAACGGCATCCGCGTCGCCTGGATGCGCAACCCGAATAGGGTCAGCAACCCGGCATGGACCGAGCGCCTGGTCAAAAAATGGTGCACGACCGGACTCTGCCCCGAGGTACCGGCGGAAATCGGCTACGGGCACGCGATCGGCCAGAACATGTACACGCCTGACTCGATCGGCGATCCGAACCCCCAGCCCCACGAGCACCCATGGGCGGGCTATCTCTACGGCTCCTGGCTCGTCTCGGCGACGTTTCGCAGCCAGGACGAGAACGGCCGCGCCGAGCCGGTCCAGAGCCTGTTCGAGCTTCAGGTCGGGCTGGTCGGACCCGGCGCGGGAGCGAAATGGTCGCAGACGACGATCCACGAGTGGCTCGACAACCGGAAGCCCCGCGGTTGGAGCAACCAGCTGAAGAACGAGCCCACCGCAAACCTGCTCTACCTCTGGCGAAAAAAGATCGGCACGACGAAGATCGACGTAGTTCCCCACTGGGGAGCGGCCCTGGGCAACGTCCAGACCTACGCGAATGCCGGCGCGACGGTCCGATTGGGCTACGGCATCACGGACTTCCCGCAGCTGATCGTCGCGCCCAGCCTCCTGCCCGACGGTCGCGTCAAGCCCGGTCCGATCGAGGCCTACTTCTTCGTCGGCTACGACGGCCGGTTTGTCGCCCATAACATCTTTCTGGACGGCAACACGTTCCGTGACGGTCCCGACAGCGACATCCGGCGCAACAACTTCGTCTTCGATTGGAAGGCCGGCTTCGCCTTGCGCCGCAAGGCCTGGCGATTCGATTACACCTACGTCCGAAGGTCCGAGGAATTCGATCCGCCCCCGGGACGCTCGGAAGGGGTCCACCGGTTCGGATCATTCGCCATCTCTTACAACTTGTGGCGACCTGACGCCTGACCGGCGGCTCGGCCCGGACGTCTACCCTTTTCCCGTCTTGGTCGGCCGGATCTCGATCGTGCTCGGCAGCGCGCGCTCGGGGTAGCTCAGCAGGTGGAGCACCGCGGCGGCGACGTCTTCGGGCGCGAGGCGCCAGCCGGTCGGATGATCCGTGCCGCGGCCGGCCGGATGGCCGAAATCGGTCTCGACGCTCCCCGGCAGGATCGTGCCGACGCGGACGCCGAACGGCCGCAGGTCGAGCATCGCCGCCTCCGAGAGGGCGACCAGGCCGAATTTGCTCGCGTTGTACGCGGCGCCCCCGGCGAAGGCATGGCGCCCGGCGAGCGATGCAATGTTGATGATCCAGCCGGAACCGGCGCGTTTCATCGCCGGAGCGACCGCGTGCAGGAAATAGAACGGGCCGGAGAGGTTGGTCTCGATCGTCTCCCGCCAGGCTTCGCCCGAGATCTCGTCGATCGGGGCGAACCGGCCGACGCCGGCGTTGTTGACCAGAAGATCGATCCGGCCATGCTCGGCGAGCACCTTGGCGACGAAGGTGTCGACCGCCTCCGGATTGCGGACGTCGACCGGGGCGCCGGAGATCCTCGGGCCGAACCGCGACTGAAGCTCCGCCTGCGCTTGCGCGGTGCGTTCGGGATCGTGGCCGCAGAACGCGACCTGCCAGCCGTTCTCGGCGAGCGCCTCGACCACCGCCCGGCCGATACCCCGGCTGCCGCCGGTAACGATGGCGCTCTTTCGGGTGGGCAAAACCGAAGGGGTATCAGGGGTGGTCATGGCTTTCCTCCAGAAGGGTCGGTGACTGCAACGTCAACCAACGGCGCGCCGGTGAAATGCCCGAGCGCCCCACGCTGTTAAACTTCGACGAAGGAGGAACCGAATGTACTTCGACCCAACCTATCTGCTCTTCGTCGGGCCCGCGCTCCTGCTCTCGCTTTGGGCGAGCTGGCGGACGCGCTCGGCATTTAAGAAATATTCCAAAGTGATGAGCCTGCGCGGCTTGACCGGGGCGCAAGCGGCCGCCGAAATGCTGCGCGCCGCGGGCATCTCCGACGTCAACATT
The DNA here is from genome assembly GCA_035995205.1 of Thermoanaerobaculia bacterium. Lineage (GTDB taxonomy): Bacteria > Acidobacteriota > Thermoanaerobaculia > Multivoradales > UBA5704 > DASYKS01. The sequence goes on along the minus strand of DASYKS010000054.1, from coordinate 19,903 downwards.
GTGCCGCACGCCGGCAGTCTCTCCGACCATTACGACCCGTCGAGCAAGACGCTCGCGCTCTCCGAGCCGGTCTACGGCCAGCGCTCGATCGCGGCGATCGGCGTCGCCTGCCACGAGGCGGGGCACGCGATCCAGCACGCCACCCACTACGGTCCGCTCGGGCTCCGCTCGGCCCTGGTGCCGACGGCGGGGATTGGTTCGAACGTCGGCTATATGGTGATGTTCGGCGGCTTGATCTTCCATTTGCCGAAGATCGTCGTGCTCGGCGCGCTGATCTTTTCGGCCGTGCTGCTGTTCCAGATCGTCACCCTACCCGTCGAGTTCGACGCCTCGGCCCGCGCCAAGAAGCTGGCGGTCGAAAACGGCCTGATCCTCCCCCAGGAGCGCGAGGGGATGGACCGGGTCCTGAACGCCGCCGCCATGACCTACGTCGCGGCGGTCGTCTCGTCGCTGATGACGGTCCTCTACTACCTGGTTCGCGCCGGAGTCTTGGGCGGCGGGAGCCGGCGAGCGTAGGGGAAGCCCGGCGCCCGATTATCGTAGACCCCCCGCGCTCAGCCAGGGATCCGGGACCGCCGAGCCTCAGCTCGGCGGTCGGAGCTCTTAGGCGCCGCCGTCAGCAGGATCCAAATCAGCAGAGGTGTCGAGTTGAGCGATGAAGCTCGCAGCGTCGATCACCTCAAACCCCTCTTTGCGTGCGGCTTCGGTCAAGCGGCCGTCCAAGGTGTGGAAGCCATGACCTTTTGGTTTGTTCTCCGCCCACCGGAGGGCGGCTCCGAGTTGAAGAGCGTCCGCCGCTCGGAGCGGATGTCGTAACAGGGCGCGTTCGGCATTTTCGCGGACCTGTTCCGAAGGAACGAGCTCGCTCCAACTTTCCCGCAAGAGAGCCAATCGCCGACGAGCCTGGTCGGCCGCCTCCGGAGTGAGCGTCGCATCTCCTTCCCTGCGCGCGATGGCGGAGAGGCATTCGACCGGCGTGCCCCACCAGACGAGAAGAGTCGAGACCTGAGCCAGCTCCGTGATGGCTGGCGAGGTGCTCTCTGCGACCAGTAGGGGCACGATCGCGGAGGTGTCCCAGAAGATCACCATCCTCCCGCTCGCTCCTCGATCACGGCTCGACGGACGGCATCGTCAGGATCTTCAGGTGGGGGAACAGCCCAGAATTTTGCAGACAGTCTACGGTTGCCCAATCGAACCGCGCCCACGGCGGCAAGCTCGTCCAGCTCGTCTCCTAGAGAGGAGGAGGGCCCGAGGACGGCGATCACGCGGCCACGTTCGGTGACCGTCCACTGTTCACCCTCCTTGACCCGGCGAAGGCACTCGGAGAGGTGAGCCTTCAGCTCAGATACGGAAACGATTTTCTCGGTCATATCCATGTGACCAGTCTAGTCATAGAGGGGGTAAGCGTCAACCAATCCACGCGAGCGTAAGCGAGCGCTCGGACGGAGGCCCCCTCACTCCCCCTGGACCGCGCGCGCCGGGTCGACCGCGGCGGCGCGGAGCGCGGGGAACCAGCTGGCCCAGAGGGTGACTCCCGCGACCAGGGCGGCGACCGTGGCATGAACCGCCGGGTCGCTCGGCGCGACGCCGTAGAGTTGGCTCGCGATCAGTCGGCCGAGGGCGAGCGCGAGCCCCAAGCCGAGTACGATGCCGAGCGCCGCGAGGCGGGCGCCTTCGCCCACGATCAAACCGAGGATCTTCTTGCGATCGGCGCCGAGCGCGGCGCGAATTCCGATCTCGCGCGTCCGCTGGCGCACCGACCAGGCGAGCAGACCGTAAAGGCCAAGGGCGGCGAGGGCCAGGGCGAGCGCCGCGAACAGAGCTAGCAGGCCGAGCGCGAAGCGGGTCGGGGCGAGCGCTTGATCGACCACCTGGTCGAGCGGGCGGACGTTGGCGATGGGGATGTCCGGATCGATCCGGGCGACTTCCGCCCGCACCGCCGCGACGAGCGCCAGAGGATCCGTGCCGGCCCGTGTGCGCACCACGTAGGCGCGCGGGCCAAACGGAACGTTGGCGAGCGGGAAATAGACGGTCGCCCGGTCGATCGCGGCGAGCCCCATGTGTCGAACCGGCGCGACGACTCCGACGACCTCGACCTCGAACGGTTGGCCGAACGGGTTGACGCCGAGTCTCTGGCCGATCGGATCGGCTCCTGGCCAGAGCTGGTCGGCGAGCGTGCGGTCGATCACCGCGAGCGGCCGGTTCGCCTCCTCGTCGGCGCGGCTCGGGAAGCGTCCCGCGAGCCGCCGCAAGCCGAGCGCCTGGAACAGCCCCGCGCTCACCGGGCGCAGACTCGCCTCGTTCTTGGTCCACTCCTCCTGCGGCTGGTCGGGGCGGCCGAACGGTCCGGTCCAGAATCGCCCCGAAAGCGGCAGCGGAAACGTCGATCCGGCGCTTTCCACTCCGGCAATCGTCGCCCGCCGCGCGTCGAGCGTGCGGTGAAAACGGATCTGATCCGCGGGTTGCGGATATTTGCGGAACGGCACCTGGAGCGTAAACGTGAGCGCGCCTTTCTGGGCAAAGCCGAGATCGACGCGGGAAAGCGATCGGGCGGTCGCGAGCAAAAGTCCGGCTCCAGCGAGCAGAACGACGGTGATCGCCACCTCGGCGACCACCAGCACGCGGCGAGGTGTCGAGCGTCCGCCCGATACGGCGCCTCAGCGCAGAGCCTCGGCGGGGGCCGCGAGCGACGTGGCGATCGCCGGAGCGAGGCCGAACGCCAGCGCGGAGACCAGAGCCGCACCGGCTCGCGATAGGGGAGAGGAGTCCAGACCACCGAGCGAAAGACGCTCCAGATCGCCACCGTCGCCCCAATCCCGAACGCCAGCGTAATTAAAGCGATCGCGGCAAACCCGGGCGCGAGGCGGAGCTGCCGAACGGCGGAACGTAGATCCTGGCGCAGCCGATCCGGCATGGTGAGGCCCTCCTCCTCTCCGACATCCTCGAAGTGTTACGGACGGGGAGCGGGAAGGTTCGAGGATGAGGCCCGAGCGAAGCCGGCTCAAAAGCTCAGATCAAGGCCTCCAGTCCCTTTCGATCCAACAGGTGGAGCAGCTTGAGCGAAGGACCGCTCGGATGTTTTTCGCCGATCTCCCATTGCCGAACCGTCGACACGCTCGTGTTGAGAACCGAAGCCAGAACCGCTTGGCTGATCTTGTGCCTCTCGCGCAGGGCGCGAATCGTCTCGCTGGAATATTCCGGCACCGGCACAAGACAGAGGGCGTCGTAATCCTTCATCCGGCGCTTGGAGAGCACCCCGGCTGCGTGGAGGTCACGAGCGGTTTCGTGGACCGCGTCCAGGATGGGGCGACTCGCTCTCTTACTCTTGGTGACCATGGCAAATCTCCTGTAAGGCGTCACTGCCAACAAGTCCGTCCAGCTCAGCCGAAGAGAGTTTCAAAAGATCGGCGGCGAGCACTTTCAGTGCCTCTAGTTCTCTGAGGCTGATGTTGGCTCGTTCCGACTTCTCAAAACCAAACACGAAAAACCAGAGGTTCCGTTTGTTGGTCGCGAGTAAGGTTCGTGAACCGCCGCTCTTGCCACGGCCAGGCAAGGGAACGCGCTTCTTGACCACCCCACCTCCGAGCTCGGCATCGATTAAGCCCTGCTCCATTTCTGAGATAGCTAGGCAAAGTGCCTCCTGGCTCAACCCGGATTTGCGCATCCAGCGGCTGAAAGGGCGAGTTTTGAAGACCCTCCTCATCCGCAAAGTCTATCACTCAGTGTGGTAGTTCTACAGAGCGGCGTTTGTGGGAGCTCGCGCTACGAGGAGATTTTGATACGCCCTCGACGCCAGCCGACACCCGCGATCGCCGCGAGCAGCAGCGCGGACACGCCACTGATCCACAGCCCCCAGTCGAACGACCACGGGCGGTATACCAGCTCGATCCGGCTTCGGCCGGCCGGGGCCTGGATGCCGACGAACGCATGATCGGCGTAGGCGAGCGGCAGCTCTCGCCCTTCGATCGTGGCGCGCCAGCCGTGCCAGTGGGGTTCGCTCACCACGATCCAGCCCGCGGTGCCGAGCTCTGCATCGATTTGAAATCCCAAACCCCTCCGTCGCGTGGTGAGCCGGCCGCGGGCGTTGCGCCGTTCCTTCGTCGCGACCTTCCGGTCGATCGGTTCGATCGTGGCGGCCTGGCGGAACGATTTGATCGTCGCCGCCCGGTCGAGGAGCGTCGCCGGGTCGTTGCCCAGGACGATGCGTTTCGGCAGGAAGGCGCGCGGCAGCGCGCGGAGGTTCTCGTAGAGCGCGAGGGTCGCCCCGGCTGCTATCGGCCGGTACCAGCGGGGAACCTTTTTCAGTCGCGGCACCAGCACGTAACGGGCGTTGAGCAGATCGATCGTGCGATCGTCCGGACGGTTGAAATGCACCAGCGTCCAGGAGGGGCTCGCGGGATCGTTCATGGCATTGCGGAACTGGGCCAGGCGGCGGAGCGTCAACGCGTTGTCGCCGCGCGGATCCTCGAAACCGTAGTGCGTGGCCATGTCAGGGGGCAATGCGTGATCGAGCGCCAGCACGCGTTGCGGTTCGGCCGATTTGGGTACCGCGTCGAGCGGTGCGACCACGGGGAAGAAAGCGCTCCGCTCCTGCGGCACGAACAGGTAGCCGGTCTCGGCGCGGCGTTCCGCGAGGTGTGCGACGAGCAGCAGAACGACGGCCAACTCCCGCGAGCGGCCAAAGGCCAGGAGTGCCGCGGCGCCGAGCGCGGGCACCACCAGCCAGGCGGTCCGCGCGAGGTAGGTCGTGGCGTCGAGCCCCGCGGTCGCGGCGCCGCGCCAGAACAGGAGAGCGAGGAGGGCCAGGGCCGCCGCCGCGCCCGCGGTGATCCAAGGGGTGACGCGCCGCCCCGTGTCGCCCCGATCCCAGGCGTCGACCGCCGACGCCGCGAGTAGCGCGAGGCCGAACGAGGCGACGAACGCGAGCCGGTCGTTGAGCGAGAGATCGAAGATCGGCAGCCGCGCGAGAATCTCGTGAAGCGGCCGGAAGCCGACCCCCGCGAGCACCCCGAACAGGTACATCGCCCCGCCCGCCACGGCGAGCCGACGGCGGGGACCGGCGAGGCCCGCGACGGCAAGCGCCAGGATCAGACCGCCCGAGAAGGCGCGGGTGGGCGCATAGAGCTTGAAGCCGTAGGTCGGGTTCTTGCCGACTTCATCGTTCGTCAGCCCCCAGACGTAGGGCACGAATTCGGCACGCAACAGCGCCGCCGATTCGCCGAGCGGGCGGGCCTGAAAGGCGCGGTCGTGCGCCCCTCGACGCAGGACGAGCTCCATCGACTGGTCGATCGCTTCGAAGTGGGGCAGCAGGAAGAACGCCGAGAGGGCGAGCGCGGCAAGCCCCGCGCCGATCGCGAGTCCCGCGGCGCGGGCGATCGGGCGGACGCCGTCGAGCGACGCTCGAACCTGCCGCCAGGGCAGCGCGGCGGCCGCCCAGACCGCGGCGACGAGGACCGCGTGCGCGACGGACTCAGAGTGCCCCGTGAGCAGGATCAGGGTGAGCGCCAGGGCGAGCAGCGCGGCGTGGCCGCGGGTCGGTTCGCGTGCGAGATGGATCGCGGCGAACAGGACGAACGGGAAGAACGCGAGCGTGGGCGTGACCGGCCAGAGATGCCAGAACAGGAGAAAGTTCGAGCTGCTCCAGGCGATGGCGCCGACCAGTGCCGCCCGTCGAGACAGACCCATGACCGCGAATGCGAGAAAGCCGCAGAGGCCGGCGATCGCGAGACTCAGCCCGGCGGTCAGAGCCGCCTCGTCTTCGATCGGCACCAGCAGGGCGACCAGGTTGACCGGCGCATAGGGCGCCGATTGGGCGAACCCGGCGAGCGGCTCGCCGGCGCGGGCGAACGGATTCCACAACGGCCACTCGCCCAAGGCGTAGGCGTGGCGCACCGCCGCGCGCCAAGGCAAGATCATCGCGAACGGATCATGGTAGATCCCTGCGCTCGGCGGCCGTCCGGCGAGCAACTCGCGGTGCGCATCCAGCGGCTGGACTCGATAGGCGCGATCGACCGGGCTCAAGGTTCGGCCCGAGATCAGTGCCGGACCGACGAACACGAGGGGTGCCACGATCAGAATCGCGGCATCGCGCCGCCGCATGCCGCTCCCGAGTCTGAGCGCGCCGACGGCGATCGCGCCGGCCGAGAGCAGATAGAGAAGGAAAGGCCAGAGCGGCACGCGGTTCGTCCCTTGGAGCTACCCGAAGTATTTGACAATCGGTGTCGGTCGCGCAACTTCGAAGCCGGCCAGGGGTCGGCGACGCCGCGCGAGAGCGAACCCTCCCGCTAGCAGAAGCAGCAGCGCGGTCGCGGTGCTGATCCGCAGGCCCCACAGGAAGGACTGCGGGCGATAGACCAGATCGATCCGGCTCCGGCCGGCGGGAGCCCGGATGCCGACGAAGGCGTGGTCGGCGAAGGCCAGCGGCAGCTCTCGCCCCTCGATGGTGGCGCGCCAACCGCGCCAGTGCGTTTCGCTGACCACGATCCAGCCGGGCGCGGAGAGCTCCGCGTCGATCCGAAAGCCTAGCCCCCTCCTCTGGGTCGCGAGCCGGCCTTGGGCGTTTCCCTGTACCGTCGTTGCGACCTTACGGCCGATCGGTTCGATCGTCGCCGTCTCGCCGAACGATTCGATCGTCGAGGTTCTGGCCAGGAGCGCCGCCGCATCGCTGCTTTCGATCACCTCGCGCGGCAAGAAAGCGCGCGGGAGCGCGTGACGGTTCTCGTACAGGGCGAGGTCTGCGCTCTGCGCGATCGGCCGGTACCAGGGCGGGACGCCTTTCGGATGCGGCACCAGCACATAGCGGACGTTGAACAGATCGAGCGCGGGATCGTCCGCGCGGTTGAAGCGCAGCAGGGTCCACGACGAGCGCTTGAGATCCTTGGGATCCGTGGGGTCGAGGGCGTTGCGCAGCCGGGCCAGACGGCGGAGCGTCAAAGCGTTGTCGCCGCGCGGATCTTCGAACCCGTAGTGCGTCGCCATGTCGGGAGGCAGCGCGGACCGGAGAGCCACGACACGTTGGGGCTCGCCGGTCTCCGGTACCTCCGGCACGGCGTCGAGCGGTGCCACCTGGGGAAAGAAAGCGCGCCGCTCCTGGGGATGAAACAGGAAACCGGTCTCGGCGCGGCGCTCCGCGAGGTGCGCGGCGAGCAGCAGGACGACGATCAGTTCGCGCCGGCGCGCCACCGTGAGAAGCGCCGCGCCGAGCAAAGCGGGCACCACCAGCCAGGCGGTCCGCAGAAGATAGGTCGAACCGTCGGACCCCGCGGCCGAGGCGTCCGGCCAGAACAGGTAGGCGACCCCGGCGAGCGCCGCCGCGGCGCCAGCGGTGATCGCCGGGATGGCCGGGGTGGCCGGGGTGTTTGGCCGATCGTCGCGGTCCCAGGCGTCGATCGCCGCCGCCGCGAGCAGCGCGAGCCCGAACGCGGCGACGAACGAGAGCCGGGAGTTGAGCGAGAGATCGAAGAGCGGCAGCCGCGCGAGCAGCTCATGGATCGGCCGGAAACCCACCCCGGCGAGCACTCCGAACAGATAGAGGGCGCCACCCGTCGCGGCGAGGCGGCGGCGGGCAGTAGCGGTTCGGCAAGCCTCCTCGCTCCTTCGGGCGCCTTCGGCAGCGGCCAGTCGCTCTCGGGCCAACGAAACCGTCGCCCGGCGGAGGCCGGCGAGGCCCGCGACGGCGAGCGCCAGGATCAAACCGCCCGAGAAGGCGCGGCCGGGAAAGCTGAGCGCGGAGCCGTAGGTGGGGTTCTTGCCGACCTCGTCGTTGGTGACCCCCCAGACGAACGGTACGACCTCGGCGCGGAGCGACGCCAACGCCTCGCCGAGCGGGCGGGCGTGGAAAGCCCGATCCTCCTTGCCGCGGCGATGGACGAGCTCCCTCGATTGGCCGATCGCTTCGAACTGGGGCAGAAGGAAGAATGCCGAGAGGGCGAGGGCAATGACCCCCGCACCGAGCGCGAGCCCGGCAGCGCGGCCGATCGGGCGGAGGCCGTCGAGCGACGTTCGAACCTGCCGCCAGGGCAGAACGGCCGCCGCCCAGACCGCGGCGACGACAACGGCGTGCGCGACCGATTCGGAGTGCCCCGTGAGGAGGATCAGGGTGAATGCCAGAGCGAGGAGCGCGGCGTGGCCGCGGGTCGGTTCTCGCGCGAGCCGCGTCGCGGCGAACAGGACTAGGGGGAAGAACGCGAGGGTGGGCGTCACCGGCCAGAGGTGCCAGAACAGAAGAAAATTCGAGCTGCTCCAGGCGACGGCTCCGACCAGTGCCGCCCGCCGAGATAGACCCATGGCGGCGAGCGCGAGGAAGCCGCCGAGCCCGGCGATCGCGAGGCTGAGCCCGGCGGTGAAGGCCGCCTCGTCTTCGATCGGCACCAGCAGGGCCAGCAGGTTGACGGGCGCATAGGGCGCCGACTGCGCGAGCCCGGCGAGTGGCTCGCCGGCGCGGCTGAACGGATTCCAGAGTGGCCATTCCCCCAGGGCGAAGGCGTGGCGCACGGCCACGCGCCAGGGCAGGATCATCGCGAACGGATCGTAGTAGATCCCGGCGCTCGGCGGCCTGCCGCCGAGGAGCTCCCGGTGGGTCGCGAACGGCTCGATCCGGTAGGCGCGATCGATCGGGCTCAACGTTCGGCCGGTCGCGAGAGCGGGACCTACGAAGACCAGCGGCACCAGGATCAGGATCGCGGCATCGCCCCGCCGCATGCCGCACCCGAGCCGGAGAGCGCCCGCCGCGAAGGCCGCGGCCGACAGAAAATAGAGGACGAGGGGCCAGCACGACACGCCATTCACTGGGTCGGGACTCCTGCAGGTTCGTGTGTCGCGTGTACGGTGCGCAGGGCAGGGCCGTCCAACAGACGGTAGTGGTTTCGTTTGCCCCGCAGCGACTGGCTGCTGCCGAAGGCGCCCGAAGGAGCGAGGAGGCAAACAAAACCGCTACCGTCAGACGGGGAATTTGACGCCGGGCCACTCTATCCGAAACACTTTGGGCGTGACCTTGTCCGATGTGAGCGAACCCTACGACGTCCTGATCCTCGGTGCCGGTCCGGCGGGATCGACCGCAGCGCTGGTGCTCGCCCGCAAGGGGCTCCGCGCACTGGTGATCGACCGCGCGACGTTCCCCCATTTTCACATCGGCGAATCGCTTCTGCCGCGCAACTTCCAGCTGATCGAGGATCTGGGTCTGGGGCCGCGTGCGGCCCAGCTGCCGCAGACCGCGAAATTCGGCGCCAAGTTCGTCACCGGCCATGGGCGCGACGGGGGATTGATCTGGTTCTCCAACGGACTGGTCCCCGGCTCGGATCGCGCGTTCAACCTGGAGCGCGGACCGTTCGACGCGATGCTGATCGATGCCGCGCGCGAGGCCGGCGCCGAGGTGATGGAGGGTGTCGCCGTGCGCGGCTTTCCGCGTCTTCTCGACGGCGACGTGGCGGTCGAGCTGGACGACGGCCGCACGATCGCGGGGCGCTGGTTGATCGACGCCTCCGGCCAGTCGACGCTGATCGGCAAGCACCTGGGAATCCGCCGCGTCCTGCCCCATTTGAAGAAGGTCGCCTATTTCGGCCATTTCCAGGGCGTCGAGCGCTCCCCGGGAGTCGAAGGCGGCTTCATCCGCATCGTGATGTGCGAGGAGGGGTGGTTCTGGCTGATTCCGCTCGACGAAGAGCGGACCTCGATCGGCCTAGTGCTCGACGCCGGGCGCGCGCGCGAAGCGGGAGTGCCGGCCGCGCAGATGCTCGCCTGGGGAATCGAGCGCTGCCCGCTCGTCGCCGGTTGGACCGCGCAGGCCGAAATTCCCACCAACAACGGCGTGATCGCCGATTTCAGCTACCGTTGCGCGCCTTACGCCGGCCCCGGTTATTTCCTGGTGGGGGATGCCGCGACGTTCGTCGATCCGATCTTTTCCACCGGCGTCTGTCTCGCGATGATGAGCGCCGTGCGCGCCGCCGAAGAGATCGCGGGGCTCCTTGCCGGCGCGCAGCTCAAACCCGCGCGGCGCCGCTACATCCGCTACATCGAAGGGAGCTCGCGGGCGTTCTTCCGCATCGTCGACCAGTTCTACGACCCGGCGTTCCGCGACCTGTTCATGTCGGGCGAAGGTCCCCTCAAAATCCACCGCGCGATCATCTCGCTGTTCGCGGGGGAGGTCTTCCCGCGCCCCGCCTTCGCGATCCGCTGGCGCCTGCGCCTGTTCGACTTCTTCTGCTTCGCCCAGCGTCTCTTCCCGTTCCAGCCGCGCCGCGAGCGCTGGTCGCTGCTCGCCAATGCGGTGGTGGGAGCTTCCGCTAACTCAATCCCGCCAGATACAAAGCGTTCCACAGCAGCTTGAACGTCCTGCCACTGAGTGACCTTTCTGCAAGGCGAGCTTGAGCTGCTTCTACGCTTAATCGCCGATCGAATCGCGGCAAACTTCGACTGACTCCTCCGGCCTTCAAGGGGTAACGGCCTTGCGGCGGAATCTGCCCGCGCGAGATCAAATTCGCGGGAGAGATCGGCCATCCGAAATCCGCTTCTTGGCGTAGTGGTTCCCTGAAGGCCGAACGTTCCTAGAACAATCCAAGTTTTTCTTCATCCATCCGCGACGCCGGAGGCGCGCGGAAAGGGGGAACCATGTCCGTAAACGTTACTTTTCCTCGGGGAGGAGAATCCTTCCAGGCAGGTCAGCAGATCACGGTGGAGTGGACCACGACCGATTCTCCGACCACGCAGATCGTCAGGATCTCGCTCGACGGCGGCGTCAGCTTTACCGGTGTGTCGCCCGATCTCGCCGGGAGTGCACGAAGCTTCACCTTCAACCTCCCCTCGCCGGCTGCGACGGTGTCACAGACGATCGTCCGCGTCGCGGCGCGCGACGCGCTCGGCAACCAGATCGCCCGCGGCGACAGCCCCGCGTTCACCCTCCAGGCGGCGTCGCAACAGACGACGGTGGCGGTCACGGCTCCGCTCGGCGGCACCTTTGCGGGCGGGCAGACGATCAACGTCCAATGGACCACTACGGGTCCCGTGATCGGTCATGCGATCCGGTTGTCGCTCGATAACGGCGCCACGTTCACCAATGTTGGAAACGCCACCGCCGCGGCTCGTTCCTTCTCGCTCACCCTTCCGAGCCCGGCGACTCAAGTACAGGCGGTCGTCCGCGTCGCTGCGCAGGATGCGCAAGGGAACACCTTGGGCTCGGGCAACAGTCCCGCGTTCACCATCCAGGCTGCCCCGCAGCAGACGACGGTCGTGGTCACGGCTCCTCTCGGCGGCTCGTTCGCGGGCGGTCAGACGATCAACGTGCAGTGGACCACGACGGGACCGGTGACCTCGCACGCGATCCGGCTGTCGCTGGACAACGGCGCGACGTTCACCAACGTGGGAACCGCCACGGCCTCGGCGCGTTCGTTCTCTCTTACCCTTCCGAGTCCGGCGACTCAAGTACAGGCAGTCATCCGCGTCGCCGCGCAGAACGCGCAAGGGAACACCTTGGGCTCCGGCGACAGCCCCGCGTTCACGATCCAGGCTGCACCGCAGCAGACGACGGTCGCGGTCAAGGCTCCTCTCGGTGGCTCTTTCGCGGGCGGTCAGACGATCAACGTGCAATGGACCACTACGGGTCCCGTGACCGGTCATGCGATTCGGTTGTCGCTCGACAACGGCGCCACGTTCACCAATGTTGGAAACGCCACCGCCGCGGCTCGTTCCTTCTCGCTCACCCTTCCGAGCCCGGCGACTCAAGTGCAGGCGGTCGTCCGGGTCGCAGCGCAGGATGCCCAAGGGAACACGCTGGGCTCGGGCAACAGTCCCGCATTCACGATCCAGGCTGCGCCGCAGCAGACGACGGTCGTGGTCACCGCTCCTCTCGGCGGCACGTTCGCGGGCGGGCAGACGATCAACGTGCAGTGGACCACGACGGGACCGGTGACCTCTCACGCGATCCGGCTGTCGCTCGACAACGGCGCGACGTTTACCAACGTGGGAACCGCCACGGCCGCGGCGCGTTCCTTCTCGCTGACCCTTCCCAGCCCGGCGACTCAAGTGCAGGCGGTCGTCCGGGTCGCCGCGCAGGATGCGCAAGGGAACACGCTGGGCTCGGGCAACAGCCCCGCGTTCACGATTCAGGCGGCGGCGCAGGCTCCGCCGCCGCGAATCGACCGCCTCGATCCGGCGCGCGGCCCGGTCGACGGCACCACGACGGTTTCGATTTTCGGTGCGTACTTCGTGTCCGGCTGTACCGTCCGGTTCGGCGGCATGCCCTCGCCGCGGGTCGAGTTTCGTAGCTCGGGAGAGCTGCGCGCCGACACCCCGAGCGGAGCGATGGCCGGCCTCGCCGACGTCAAGGTCACCAATCCGGACGGCCGCTCGACCACCCTTGCGAGCGGGTTCCGATTCGATCCTCCTTTGATGCTCCGCGAGATCTCGCCGAACGCGGGTCCGCAGCAGCAGGCGCCGCTCCAGGTGGTCTCGCTGTTGGGTCAGGGCTTCCTGCCGGGTGCCGAGGTTTACTTCGGGATGAAGCCCTCGCCGCGGGTCACGCCGGTGGGCGGCGACGGCATGCGGCTCGACGCCGAGGTCCCGGCCGGAGACGAGCGCGGTCCGGTGAAGGTGGAGGTGCGCAACCCGGACGGCCAGCGCTCCTCGATCCTGCAAGGATTCACCTACCTGGGACCGCGCCAGCAGGGGCGCGCGCGGATTTCCAAGGTGACGCCGAGCCTCGTGCTCGAAGGGGTCGCCAATGACGTCACCGTGACCGGCCGCAACCTCGAACGGGCGTTCCGCGAGGGTCTGTTCGCGGTGCGCGGCCCGGCGGGCGACGCGGTCCAGATCACGATCGCCAACGCCAGCGCGGCCGCGGGTGGGCCGAGCGGGGAAGACGTCGTGACCTTCTCGCTCACGCCCAAGGTTCTCCGCCCGGGAGGTCTCGGGTTCACGGAGCGCCTGCCGCTCCAGGTGGTGGCGAGTGTCCGGCCCCGCGCCGCGGACGACCTGCTCACCGAGAGCTCGGGCGTGATCACCGCGGTGAGCCGTACGCTCCCCTCGCCGGTGGGCTTTTCGACCCGGTTGGTGCGCGGCGGTCCGAACCTGGTGGTGGTCACCGGCCGCAACCTCTCGAGCGTGCGGCTGGAGGTGCTGGAAGACGGACAGCCGGTCGATCTCTCGCAAGCGGCGAACGACCGCTCGGCCGCGGGAGTGGTCGTCATCCCCGCCGACGCGAACGGCAGCTTCCAGCTTCGCGTGCGCGACGGCGGCCGGGAGATCGGCACCTTCCCCCTGGCGCTTACCGCGCCGCCGGCCGACGATCCGGAAGCGGCGCCCGCGCTCGATCTCGCCGCGGTCCCCGGCCAGATGCTGGTCGGCACCCCCGGGCGCGGCCAAACGGTCCAGGTCCGGGACGGCCAGCCGCTCGCCATCGGCCAGCCGCTGCTTTCGAGCGCTCAGCTCAAACCGGCGGTCTCCGTACCGCTCCAGTTGATCAGCGCAGGCGTCGATCTGCCACTGGTCGACGAGGCCGTCGTGCTGCCGGCGTTCGGTCGCGGGAGAGACCCGCTCGGCGAGGCCTCCGGGGTTTTCGAAGAGGGCAAATTCTTCAGCCTGACCGGCCTCGCCGTGCTGCTGGTGGTGCGGGTGACGCTGCGGATCGACGTCGCGGTCGCGGTGATTCCGATCTTCGATCCGTTCCGCGACGCCGACTTCGGCGAATCGTTCAACGACTTCGGTTCCGAGCTGCCGTCGCCGTTCTCGGACTTCCCCGGCGTGATCCTTTACGACGTGGTGACCGAGGTCTCGATTTCGGTGGAGATCTCGTACCTGGAATCGCTCCTCCTTCCCGGCGGCGGCTACCAGCTCCTGATCGCCGAGGGGATCTCCGCGCAGGCGAGCGGCGGCTCGCTGGTCTTCGATTCCGGAGTCTCGATCCGGGCGACGATCGACAGCGTCCGCCCGCTCGACGGAGCGCTCGGCCAGGCCACGCTCCTCTCGGCCACGCCGGTCGCCGACCCGCTCGGCTTCCGCGCCCTCTTCTTCGCCACCGGCCCGGGCAGAGCCTGCCTGCCGTGGGCGTTCGAAGCTTCGCTCTCGCGCGGCCTCCTGGGAGAACCGCCGCCGCCGGTCGAACGGCTGTCGTTTCAGCCCACCCTGTGCGTCACGGTCGAGCCCGCCGAGCGGCTGCGCACGATCCGCATCGAGCCTAGCGCGCTGGAGCTCGCCCCCGGCGAGAGCCAAGCGGTGCGCGCCTTCGAGCGCCCGGTCGATCGGGATGGCCTGCCGCTCGGCCCTGAAAAGGAGATCTCGCCGCGCGAGGTCGCCTTCCGGCCCGACGAGCCGTCGCGCCTACTGATCGCGGCGCAGTTCGTCGACGTTCCGCCGCTCGCCCCCGAATGGTGGGTGACCGGACTTGTCGACGGCATCGCGAAGCTCCAGGCGCTCGTGCCGACGCGCGGCCCGGGCAACGGGATCTTGCCGGAGGCCGTGCTCGACTTCGCGGTCCAAAATTTCGCGGACCGGGGGGAGACGCCGCTCGTAGCCGCCGCCGAGGCCGCGGTGGACGTGATGAAGGGCGAAGTGCCGATGCTCGTCCACCCGGTCGGCGAAAAGGTCCGCGTCACGCTGCCCTACCTGAACGTGATGAGCAAGAAGCCCGGCGTGCGCATCGAGTACCAGGTCGCCGACGGGAGCGGTTTCGGGAGCGGGGGACTCAAGTTCTCCGCCCAGGTCGACGGCGCCACCGCGAGCCAGCCGATCGTCGTGATCCGGTTGGACGGCAATCCCCTCGCGCCCGGCGAGTACCGCTGGCGCGCGCGGTTCGTCACCACGGAGGGCGCCGATTGGAGCGCGGAGGCGAAGTTCACGATCGACCGGCCGCTCTCGAGGCATGGCGAGTCGTGGCTGATTCCGATCGACAAACGCAACCTCCGGGTCAACGGCGTGTTCATGGAAGGCTATTTCCACGGCGGCTACCGTATGACCCGGCTGCATGGCGGCACCGATTTCCAGGGCAACGGCGATTCGGTCTTCGCGACCCGCAGCGGGATCGTCCAGACGCTCGACGTTCCGGGGGATCCCCACTTCGCGGTGCTCAAGAAGGAGGCGGCGATCCGCCTGCGCCACCCGCTGGCCGGCAGCGACGACGGTTCGAGCGTCGCGCGGGAAACCAACTACCTCCACATGAAGAACACGAAGCGGTTCCCGGTGGGGACGTTCGTCAACCAGGGCGCCTACCTGGGGCAGGCTTCGAACGTCGGCATTCCGAAGGAAGGACCGCACCTGCATTTCGATCTCGCAGCCGAGGATCAGCAGACCTTCTTCAATCCCCTGGCTCTGCCTTTTGAGGAGTGGGACCGTCCCGGCGGCAAGAAGCCCGAGATCCAGGGGGTCTACCTGCGGAGCGACCGCTTCTTGAGCAGCGGGAAGACCGGCATCAAAGGTACCGTTCAGATGATCGTGCAGACGATCGATCCGGGCGGAATCACGTCGCCGCCCCCCTCGGGCGAGCGGTTGGCCCCGTACCGGGTCGATTTCTCGACCCCCGCAAACCCGATGGACCGGCTCCGGTTCGACCGCTTCACCGTCGCGGACAACGAGAAGAGCTTCTACGCTTACGACGACCCCGCCGGCGAAACGAGCCGCCGGTCGAACACCCCCTATCTGATTTACCGCCCATGGGACACCAGAGCTCTTGCGAGCAATCTCAAGGCGGGGCCGCAGCAGCTCAAGTTCCGCTCCTACACCTATGATCCGAATCAGATCATCTTCCCCGACGACTTCACCAACGCGAGCGATCTGTACGTGGTGACGATCGGGCCGCGCCTCACGGCGGCCCAGGTGAAGGTCCCGGCGCCCGTGGGCAACCAGCCGCGGAGCGTCGCTCTCACCCTGCGCAACGAGACGACCAAAACGCTCACCGGTGTGAAAAACGACACCTTCCCGCTCGAAGTCCGCCTGCCCAAGGGGGCCGTGGCGACGCTGAGCTCGACCAACGTCACGGTTTCGAGCGAGGCGCAAGATGCCACCCTCCGGCTCACGATCACCAAAGCAAAGAGCGGCGACAAGCTCACCGTCGTGGCGAGCTCCGGGATCTGCATGGACATCAAGGATTCGGTGGAGATCGAGATCGTCTGATCGGGAAACGAGTCCTCGTAAGGGGCGGCGCTTGGGCGTCGCCCTTTTTTTCGATGGCGAAGAAGGGAACGCGGTCAGCCCGCGTAGCGAGCTTTGGCGTCGCGGATCGCGGCGAACGTCTCGTCCGGAACGCCCAGCCGAACGCGTTCGTCGAGCAGCAGCGAGACGCTGAACCTCCGGAGGGCGCCGCCCTCGCGGATGCGCTCCCAAGGCACGCGGATCGGCGGATGGAAAAGGAAGATCCGAAGGATGCGCAACGTCAAACCGCCGGGGCCGGCGCGCAGCTTGAGGATCCGGCCTCGATACCGGGCCGGTCCGAGCGTCGCGTAATCAGGCGAGGGCAACGCCTCTCCTTCCTCCGCAGCCGCGCGATCGATGCGAAACTCGGCCAGCGACCGATAACCGCTCACCTGAGCGATGATCGCGCAGACGAAACTCCAGGTCGCCACGAAGACCACCGGAATGCCGACCCCGAGCGCCACGCCAAGCACTACCGTCAACTCTGTGGGTGAGGCCATGGGCGGGATTCTAACCAACTCCGTTGGCGCCGCGGTCGGGGGAGGAGCAGCGCGCCTTCGGCGAGTGTGTATACTTAGGCGTATGGCCCGTATGCAGGTTTACCTTCCCGACGAGATGTACGAGCAGGTGAAAGCCCACGGTTTGCCGGCTTCGGAGCTGCTTCAGAAAGCCGTGCGTGCGGAGCTGCGTCGGCTGGAGCTGCTCGCCGAGACTGACCGCTACGTTGCGGATCTGGTCGCCGAAGTGGGATCGCCTGCCGCAGCAGAACGCACACGCGCCGCATCCGTCGCGCGGCGGCTGGCGCGACGCCCCGTTCGGCAGGCGGGCTGATCGTAGTGCTGGTTCTCGATTCAGGCGGAGTCAGCCGCCTGGCCGAGCGGTCGCAGCGGGTGGCTGCGCTGATCCTGGCGCTACGCGACGAGGATCTGTGGCCGCCACTTGTTCCCTCCGTCGTGCTCGTAGAGTGTCTGCAAGGGCATCCCGGCCGTGATGCTCTCGCCAACAGGTTTCTCAAAGCGTGCGACCTCGTAGAGGAAATCAGCGAACCGCTGGCTCGGCGAGCAGCGCTCTTACGAAGGCTTGCGCGCCGAGGCTCCGCGGTCGATGCGCTTGTTGTCGCGCTGGCCGAACCCGGCGGAACGGTGCTCACTTCGGATCTCGGCGATCTCGCCGCCCTTGCTCAATACGCACACGACGTCGTGGTGGAGAAGGTCTGACGGGCGAAGAACGGTCTACTGACAGTGCGCCTAACGCGCCGCAACCTTCCCGGATTCGACCGCGTCCGCCTACCCCTTGAGCCCTCGCAATTTCGCCCAGATCTTCTCGCTCAAGAACCCCGCGACGAAGCCGGTGATCGCGGTGCCGGTGAGGCTGGTGGCGGGGAGCTTCGACAGCTCGCCCCAGAGGCCGCCTGAGGGGAGGAGCTTTTCGAGCACCGAGAGCAGGCCGAAGCTCGCGAGGCCGAGGGCGAATAGACCGGCGACGATCGCTCCTCCCGCCACGCGAACCGCTTTCTGCCAGGCGGTGGTCTTCGCGCTTCGCGGCCGATGGGAGACCAGGCTGCCCAAGAGCCCGGCGCCCGCGGCGACGCCGATCAGCATCCAGTCGAGCAGGTAGGCGATCGACAGAGTTCCGGCGGCGATGCAGGCGGAGGTCGCGGTGAGGTGGTACTCGCCGTGTCGTTCGAGGTCGATCGTCGCCGAGCCGCTGTTGGTCGCGGGATCGATCGTGATCGGCTGGGGCTTGATCGGGATGGGACCTGTCACTTGCAGCAGAACCGTAATCGGCTTGTCGACCGGCAGCGCGACATTCGGGTCCTTCGGGTCGACTAGGCGGAGGGTGACGGTCGGGTGCGCCACCGCGAGGCCGCGGATCTTCTGATCTCCGGAAAGATCCAGACGCCCCGGGTCGGCCACGATGTCGATCGCGATCGGTTCGGCCGACTCGTTGCCCGCCGACAGGGCCTCGACTTCGATTCTCCCCGCCGCCTGGCCCTTGACCGCGACCGGCGTCGCGCTCTGAAAACCATTGGCGGGAATCGTGAGCGCACTCGGATCGATCGAACCGCCACGTCCGCGTGCCGTCAGGCTGATCTCGATCGGCTCGGCCGTCTTGGTCGGTTTCTTGCCCACCATCCAAAACGCGTCGATCCTTGCGGGGCGCCACCCTCCGGGGCCGCACACCACTTCGCCGGGAGAGGCGCGCAGGACGACCTGGCCGGCCGCCACGGGCATGGGGGTCGGCGGCGGTCCCGGAGGGGCCACGGGCGGCGGGGGCGGCGGCGGGGCTTCGGTAGTGCCTGGTGTCGTCGTCTCTGTCTTCTCGACCTCCAAATTGACCGGCTGCAAGGCCGAGGTTTGCTTCAGGATCTCGGTCCAACGCCCCGAGGGACGCGCCTTCACGTCGTTGAGGCTGAGCTCGTGCATGACCACCGCGGTGCCGAGCTTCTCCGCCCCCGCGGGCGCCGCCAGCTTTTCCACGACGCCTTCCACCGGGACGAGGGTCGGCTTCGGCGCTTCCAGCGTCGCCGCCGTCGCATAGGCCGGATCGAGGCTATCGTCCTTCACCCGCGCCTCGACGCTCACCAGCCCTACGACGGCGGGATTTGCCGCCACGTCCACGCCAGCGCTCCCCGCGGAGATTTCGACCGATTCCGGCAACCCCAGCCCGTCTGCGCTCGCCAGCTCGATCGTGAGCGCCTTGGCCGTCGGCGCGGGATGCCCCTCGGCGTCGATCAGCCGAACCTCGATCTGCCCCGGCTGCCCGGCCACGAATCCCTGCTCGGGCAGGCGGATCTCCAACCGCGAGGCCGGAGCGCTCATGTTCTGGGGGCCGTTGCTCTCCAGAGCCTTGCCGCAGCCGAAAAGAACGGACAGAACGAGAATCGAAGCGAGCGAAACGGCACGACGCATGGCGAAAACCTCCCGAGGATTCGAAGACCGAGCCGAGAGGCTAGAAAAATCGCGAAACTTGCGCAAGCGGCGGAGCGAAAACCTACCAGGCCAGCTCGTACCGGAAGTCGTACTCCGTTCCCTTGGCGTCGCGGGAGTGGAGCTTCATCTCGCCGCCCGCCCCCTGATAGGCGCCGGTGCCGCCGGTGACCGCGAGAACGGAGTCGCCGGCATCCAAGAACGGCCCCTCGACCGTGATCTGGCCGTCCGAGAGCACGAGCGTCCAGAGGCATTCCCACGACGTGCCCGGCGCGGTCCGCACGCAGAACCCCTGATCGCTGCCGATCTTTTTCTCGTTCGCGGCGTCGAACACCTCGTTCGCGAACGTGAGCACGTCGCCGGCCGAATTGCCCTTGGCGCCGGTATCCGTCACGGCATCGGTCGTCGCATGCTCGACGACGGCGATCGTCTGCGTCTTTGGCGCGGGAGCTGAAGTCGCGGCAGCCTCGGAAGGCGGCGGGGGAGGTGGCTGGCAGGAAGCGAGGGCAAGAACGAACGGCAGGAGAGCAACGACGCGAATCGTGGCCATGACGAGTTCCTCCGAAAGCCGAACGCGCGGAGCGCGGGGTCGAGGCGGGGAGTCTATCGCCGCTCCTCGCGCGGGGCGCAATCGACACCGTATCTGTTGAGGCCGCAGCCGTATCGGCGGCGCCGATGTTCGATCGGGCAGGATTGCCGGCACGCATGCCGGGGCGTCGTGCGCTACCGATCGTGACGACTTCCGTAAGGATCGCAGGCCCCCACCTTACGCACGGGCCGATTCACGGGTTCTCCGAAGAAGTCTACGGTCGGTCCGAAGAGATCTCCGGTCAGACCGAAGACAACTCCCGGCCGTGCGA
>DASYKS010000053.1:0-90892 GCA_035995205.1 Thermoanaerobaculia bacterium | reverse complement strand
CGCCCGCATGGCGGGTTTCAGCTCCGGCGAGCTCGACCTCTACGACCGTGCCAAGATCGCCGAGCAGGACGCCCGCGGCGCCCTCAGTCTGGCCGAGCGGCTGGGCCGCGAGGAAGGGCTGCGCGAGGGCCGCACCGAGGGCCTCGCCGAGGGGCTGCGCGAGGGCCTCGCCGAGGGGCTGCGAGAAGCGGTCCGCACCGTTTGCCAGGCCCTCGACATCGAGCTCGATGCGGAACGCGAGTCCATCCTGGCGGGCCTGGGAGCTGCCGAGCTGAAAGAGCTTCAAGCCGCCTACTGCGCGACCGCCGCTGGAGCTGACGCTCGCGATCAGTTGCAGGCGGCCAACGGGATCGTCAGCCTCCACATGTCGTGGAGCAGCACCGGCGCGAACTCCGCGGTCGCTCCCCCGAAGATGTAAAGCTCGTAAGCCGTGGCGGTCTTGCGAGAGAAGGAGAACTGGCCGAACCTCGCAGCCGGCGCCGGCCCGGTCATCGCGGTGTCCACGCGCGTCCAAGTCCGGGTGTGGAGATTGAAGTACCAGAGATCGGACAGGGTCGTGCCGTCGTACTTGCCGCCCCCGAAGAGCCAGATGCGGCCGTTGCGCTCATCGGCGATCAGCTTCGCGTTGTCACGGTGGCCCGGCCCGCCGGCCTCGTTGAAGACGAGCTGATCCCATTTGTCCCGATCGAGGTCGAGCCTCCAGAGGTCGCCGAGGTAGTTCTCGGGCGTGAACGTACTCGTCCCGTTCACGGCGTCGTTCGTGTATCCGCCGTAGACGAACAGGGCGTTCCAGTCCTCGGAATAGACGAACGGATGATGGGCGCGAGCGCGCGGAACGGACGAGCCGGTCGCCACCTGCTTCCAGCCGTTCTTATACCGGACCAGGTCGTGCTGGAGGCCGTCCGGACGATTGATGAAGGCCGGCAGCGTCGACGATGAGCCCGAGAAGGCGTACCCGATGGTCTTGTGCTTCTCTCGCACGGCGACCGCCTCGGTGGAACGGTTGGCGCGACTGATTTCGGCCGCGTTCTGCGAGATCTGCGTCCACCCGTGCACGGGATCGAACCGGAACGTGTCCTGGTGCGTGAGGTCGAGCCCGCGTCGGAAGGGGCCTCTCCCGCCGGAGACGATCAGCGCGTCGTCCTCGGCGACGCACCACATCATCGGCTCTGCGCGGGCGGACGGCCCGGCCGAGTATTGGCCTGAAGATGGGCCGAGGTCGTGCCAGGAGAGCGTGCCGACGTCGAAGACGCTGAAATCGGCCACGGGCTCGTCGTTCGGAAAGGTCCCGTTCAACCCGCCGAAAATGTAGAAGTGGCCGTCGCAATAGGCGCTCGCGCCGTCCCAAAGGGCGTCGGGGACGGCGCCGCCCTGCGCAATCTCGGTCCAGTAGGGCAAGCTCGGCTGGGCGGCGCTCGGGCGGCTCCCGGCGAACGAGAGCAAAAGTACCAGAAGAGCGAGGATCGTCTTCTCGGGAAAGGTTTTCATTCGAAGCTCCTTTTACTGATAGGTCACCACGAGCTGCGGCCGGTTGGCCGAGGTCGTGTTGTCGCCGGAGTAGTAGCCGAGGTAGTCGTTGCCCGTGTCGTCGTTGTCGTCGAGATTGAAATAGACGCGCAGCTGCGTCGTGCCCGTCTTATTGACCGCTGCCAGACCCGCGCTGTTCAAGTTGCCGGTCGACCAGGTGCCGTTGGATGCGGCGTTCGAAAGGCTCGCCGCCTGGGCCGCCGTTGCCGAAGCCTGGAAATCGCCGGTCGCGAGCGCCGTCGACCCCGAGAAGCCGCTGCCCGACTGGACGTCGACCCAAGCCGTGCCGTGAGTCGAGAACGGGCTGGTGCCGGTGAGCGAGCCGCGCAGCAGTCGCACGGTGGCCGAGAGAATCGTCGCGCCGTCGGGGATCGACGAGGTGTTAAACGAGACGACCGACTTGTATTGCTTGTCCTGGTTGTCGTCGCCCACCCGCAGGGCGCTGGTGGTGTTGGCAGTCGAATCGAGAGAGCCGCCGACGTTGCTGGTCTCGGTCGACTCCAGCACCCAGCCGTCCTGGGCCGCGGCGGAGGTGAAGGTCACGACGGTCGGCGGAACTACCGGCGTCGCCGACGCCTCGTTCGAGTCGGGGCTTTCGCCCAGGGAGTTGGTGCCGGTGACGACGTAGAAATAGGTCGTGCCGTTGGCGAGACCGGTGTTGGTGAAGCTGGTCCCGGCGACGTTCGTCGCGATCGTCGTATAGGGTCCGCCGGTCGCCGCGCCGCGGTGGACGCTGGTGCCGGTGGCGCCGCTCCCCGCCGTCCAGGTGAGGCCGACCTGCGCGTTGCCCGCCGTCGCCGAGAGCGCGGTCGGCGCGGCCGGCGGCGCCTGGCAGTACAGGGATTCCTTGCCGATCACGGCGTACGGGCAGGCGGCCTTGTCGAGCAGGTAGAGGACGGCGGCGCGGTTGCGGGCGGTCTGGGCGGGAATCACCTCGTCCGGGGGATAGAACCCGGGCGAGAAGGTCACCGGGTACATCTCGAAGGTGTACGAGAAGATGCGGTGGGCGCCGTAGAGCCAGTCGCAGATCGTTCCGTCGGTGATGTACAGGTCGCTCATCTGCTGGGCGACGTAGCCGTTGGTGGCCGCCATGGCCTGCCCCATGGTCACGAAGGCATTGTGATCATCCGGGGTCATGTCGGCCGGCACGTCGGTGAGGGTGTAGCCGTAGGGCCACATCAGCCACTCGCCATAGGTGTGGAAGTCGATGTGGGCCGTGATCTGCTGCACGCCGCCCACGACGCGGCTGTTCACGAAGTCGCGCACCCGTTGGGTTTCGGGAGCCGAGAACCCGGAGGCCCCTCGGTAGGTGTCGCTGCTCGGCGTGCCGCTGCTGCCGCCGCAGCAGCCGAACCGGTAGTCCCAGTTGCGGTTCAAGTCGGTGCCGACGGCGGTCGAACCGGTGTTCGGCTGGCGGTTCTTGCGCCACGAGCGGTAGCTGCCGGTCGCGATGTCGTACTCGCCGCCGTCGGGGTTCATGTCGAAGACGATCCAGATCTCGCGGCTATCGACCAGGCTGGTGATCTGGGGATCGACGCCGTATTCGTCGGTCAGCATCTTCAGGGTGTAGAGAGCCATCTCGACGGTCAGATGCTCGCGGGCGTGTTGATGATGAGTGAACAGCACCTCGGGCTCGGCCTCGTCGGTACCCACGTTGTCGGAGATCTTGCCGGCCCACACCGTGCGCCCCTCGTACGAGGTGCCGAGGCTGAACAGCGAAAAGATGGCGGGATGGTCCAATGCCGCCTGCTGCAGCTCGGTCACCATCTCGGCGTAGTCGTGGTAAGCCGAGTCGGCGGGAGGAAAGACCCTGAGGAACTCCGTCTGCGTTTTGAACCCCTGGAGCGCAAAACCCAGCCGTTTCAAAGCCCTGGCCTCGGCGGACGTGGCTTCGACCAAAACGTAATCGTGACCGACCTCGAAAACGTCGGCGCCGGTCGCGGCGATGGCGGAACGGGTTTTGACGTCGAAGACCTTCGAGATCTTGTAGGTCTCGGTGCCCTTGGCGGGCTGGGCGACCGCGGGCGCCGCGAGCAGGAGCCCGAGCAGCAGCGCGAGCGTAAGTCCCAGCAGGGACGGTCGAGGGCGGGATCGCTGGTTTTTGAACATGACGTAGTCCTCTGAGGATCGAAGGTCGAACGCCCGCCCCCGATCCCAAAAGGGGGCGGGCGGTGCCGGTCAATGTCTTTCGCCGATACACAGAATGCCCACGAACTATGACGGCAACGAAGTGGTTGCGTCTATCCTCTCTAGGGTGGAGATTTCGGCGGTTCGGCCTCCTCTCTAGAGAGGAGGCGGTCGCGGAGTTTCCTATCCCGCCTTAAGGGAAATGACTGCGATTCCCCGATGGGGGCATGGATGAGTGCGGTAAAGTGACCGGCTATGGAATGGACCGAAGTTCAAGAGCGGATCCTCAAAGGAGAGGACGAAAAGACCGAGTTCAAGCTCTGGCCGGCCTTCCCGAAGAAAGTGGCGGAGGCGGTCTGTGCACTGGCCAACTCGGCCGGCGGCCTTCTCGTCATCGGTGTGGATGATGAAGGCGAGATTCGCGGCGTCGAAGAGGACCCGGAAATAGCCCAGGAAAGGCTGACCAGCCTCCTCCAAACCGGGCTCAGCGCACCGGTGCAGGCCCGCTTGGGACATCAAACGGTGGGAACTTCCGAGCTCCATTGGGTCGAGGTGAGGCGTTTACAGAGACCGGAGCCGCTCCGCTATGGCGGCCGGTTCTACGTTCGACGCGGGAGGGCGAGCGTCGAGCCTTCCTCGGCGGAGCTTCAAGAGCTGTTCAATCTCTTCGGTTTCATTCTGACCGAGGAGCAGATCGTTCCGGGGACCTCGCCGGCCGATTTGGATCTCGAAGTCTTCGATTCCTTCCTGCGGCGTCTGAGTCTCGACCTGGAGGAAGAGCCACGGCTGGACCGGTTGGACGATCTGCGGAATCGAGGAACCGTGGCGGTCGACGATGGCGTTGCGCGCCTCACCCTGTATGGTCTCCTCTGCTTCGGCCGCCAGCCGCAATCGTTTCCGCCGACCCGTAGCGCTTGGGTGCAGCTCGCAGCCTACGCAGGAGAGGACCGCGCTTCGGAGGTTCTCTTGAGCGGCGAGGCCAAGGGGCGCGTGGACGAGCAGGTCGAGCGGTCCCTGGGTTGGCTCAAGAGCCTGGGGCTGCGCGAAGAATATGGACCGATCGTCCGCACGGACCACCCGCTCGTTCCGCTCCGCGCGTTCCGAGAGGCGGTGGTCAACGCCGTGGTTCACCGCGACTACGCCGTGCTCGGTTCGAAAGTCCTGGTCGAAGTGTTCCGCGACCGGATCGACGTCACCAGCCCGGGCGTCTTACCGAACCACACGACGGTTGCGAGTGCTCTGGCCGGTGGTCACCCACGGACGCGCAATGAGCTCATCGCCAATTACCTGATGGTGCGGGGCCTGATGGAGGTGCGGGGGCGCGGTTTGCCCATCATCGCCCGCGAGATGCGCGAGTGGAACGGCACGGCTCCGGAAATGGAGTCCAGCAGCGAGGGCCAATTCGTGCGGCTGACCCTCAAGCTGGCGGGCACCGGCTCGCCGCGCCCCTGAACGAGAATTTCTTCGCGCCTTACGCGGCCGGAGCCGACGAGGCAAGCCCCTGATCCGGACGCAGGTCGCGGCGCAAGGCCCCGCCGTTCACCGCGGTCACATCCTCCGCCCGGTCCGTTTCGTGGGGTGGTCGGCGTCCCCTTACCGTTCGCTCCAGCACTAGGTGTGTTTAGATACGCAGAGTCGCCAAGCCGCTCTGCAGCCGTCCGGTTCGAGACGGCGACCCACCGAGGATGGAGATTGGTTGTGCAGAAGGTACGTTCCGCCGCGGCCCTACGCCCCACGGTCATCCTGGCGGATGACCATCCGATGATGTTGGGAGGCCTGCGCCGGCTCCTGGAACCCGAGCTCGAAGTCGTCGGTACCGCGCGCGACGGTCTGGCCCTGGTCGAGATCGGCACCCGCCTGCGGCCCGATCTGGTGATCACCGACCTGTCGATGCCCGGGATCGACGGCCTGGAAGCCACGCGGCGCCTATGCGCCGCGGTGCCCGGCTTGCGGGTCTTGATTCTGAGCATTCACGACGAGCCCTCCTGGGTAAAGGCGGCGTTTGACGCCGGCGCCTGCGGCTACCTGGCCAAGACTTGCGTTCCCGAGGAGATCGAAACCGCCGTCCGCGCGGTGCTCGACGACCGCTTCTACCTGAGCCCGACGGTCGCCCGGGACACGATCCTGCCGGCGGCCCAAGGCGAGCCGGTCCTCCCCAAGGGCTTCGAGCAGACGCCCTCCGTGCCCGGCAAGACGCTCACCCCGCGCGAGCTCGACACCCTCCGCCTGGTCGGCGCCGGCCTGGGCAACAAAGAGATCGCCAGCCGGCTCGGCATGTCGGTGTCCACGGTGCGGACTCACTTGAACAGCGCTTACGAGAAGCTGGGTTTGGAGAACCGGGTGGGGCTTGCCCTCTACGCCTCCCATCTGGAAGGAGAGAGGGAAAAAATACCTCGCGGAGCGGAAGCTTGAAACCCGACGGCGCGCTTCTCGCGCAGGCGTTTACCCACGGGCAGGAAGCATTCGTCGCCGTCGATGGCCCCGGCTCGATCGTTCTATGGAACCTCGCGGCGGAGCAGCTGTTCGGATACTCCGCCGCCGAGGCGCTGGGCCGTCCTCTCGCGGCGCTCTTTTTCCCCGACGAGAGCGCGACGTTCGCCGCTACGGCGAGCCCCTGGAGCGGCGTGGCCGAGGACCGGATCCAGCGCCTGCGCCACCGGAGCGGGCGCGAGTTGCGGGTGACGCTGCGACAGGTCCATCTCGCCGCTTCCCAAGGGAAGGCCAGCCTCCTGCTCTCCGCCGTCGACATCGGTGGACGCGAGCGGGCGGAGGAGAACCTCGAAGGGAGTCGGCTGGCGCTGGCGGCGAGCCGTTCCGAGTTGCGCCGGGTCGCCGCGCGCCGGGTCGCCGCCGAGGAGGAAGCGCGGCGGCGGGTGGCGCGCGAGCTCCACGACGACCTCGGCCAAAGGGTAACCGCGGCGGCGCTGGAGCTGAAAGCCGTACGGCGGCAAATCCCCGATGCCGATGCCCGGCGGACCGACCTCGATGCCGTCGGCGGCCACCTGGCCGAGCTGGCCGAGGATCTGCGCCGCTTGAGCCACGAGCTTCACCCCTCGACGCTCGAACGGCGCGGCCTGGCCGAGGCGCTCTCCGACCATTGCGCGGAAGTCGAGAAGCGCACCGGCCTCGCCGTCCGGCTCAGCCTGTCCAACGCGGAGGTACCGATCGACGCGAACGTCGCACTCGGCCTCTACCGCATCGCGCAAGAGGCGCTCGCCAACGTCGCGCGGCATGCCCGGGCGCGCACGGTTCACGTCACGCTCACCGTGAACGAGGGCGCGATGCAACTCGCGGTCGCCGACGACGGCGTCGGCTTCGATCCCAAGGAGACCTCCGGCGGCCTGGGGTTGGCGAGCATCGAGGAGCGGGCGGACCTCCTGGGCGGCCAATTCCGTATCGCCTCGGCCCCGGGCGCGGGCGCCGAGATCGAAGTCACCGTGCCGCTCGGCCGCGGGCCGAGCGAGCCCGGACAAGGCCCGGACCCCGGCGGTCTGCCGCGCCAGATCGGCCCCTACCGGCTGCTCGAAGAGATCGGCCGGGGAGCGGTCACCACCGTCTATCTGGCTCAGGAGCCCGAGCCGCTCGGCCGGAAGGTGGCGGTCAAGCTGCACAAGAGCCCCCTGCCGGGGCGGCCCGAGACGCTGCGCTTCAAAGCCGAGCAGCAGGCCCTGGCCCGTTTGCACCATCCGGCGATCGCCGAGGTCTACGAAGCGCGCACCACCCCCGAGGGCGATCCCTACATCGTCATGGAGTACGTGCCGGGATTGTCGATCACGGAGTATTGCGACCGCTACGGCCTCGACCTCTCCCGGCGCCTGGAGCTGTTCGCGGCGGTCTGCGGGGGCGTCCAGCACGCCCATCGGAAAGGGATTCTCCACCGCGCGCTTGAGCCGTCGAATCTGCGGGTGACGGAGGACGGCGGCGTTGCCCTGCCCAAGATCCTCGACTTCGGCGTCGCGAAGGGTCTCGACCGGCCGCTCGCCGAGAGCACCGTCTGGACCCTCAACGAGAGGGTGAGCGACTTGGCGTATCTCGCGCCGGAGACGCTGCGCGGCGGCGAGGTCGACGCCCTCTCCGAGGTCTACAGCCTCGGCGCCGTGCTCTACGAGCTGCTGGCCGGCGTCGTGCCGATCGAAGGAGTCCCGGGGGGAATCGCGGCCCGGCTCGAACGAGGCGGGGCGCCCCGCTCGGCCGTGCCGACCCTAAGCGAGCGTCTGCGCGCGATGGAGATCGGCGCGGCGACCGAGGTCGCCCGGCGCCGGGGGCTCGCGCACCCCGCGCGGCTGCGGCGCCGCCTGGCCGGCGATCTCGATCGCATCGCCAGGAAGGCGCTCGCGGAGGATCCCGCGGCCCGCTACCCGACGGTCGAGGCGCTCTGCCGCGAGGTACAGCGCGTGCTGTCGGGCGAGCCGGTCGAAGCGGGCGTGCAGGGCACGCTGCCGCGCCTGGGACGCTTCGTCCGCCGGCACCAACGGTTTGCGGCGGCCGCGACGGTCGTCGCGATGGTCCTTCTGGGAGGCCTGATCGCGAGCGCGCGCGAGGCGCGGCGCAACGCGGAGGAGGCGAGCCGGGCGGACGCCGTGGCGCAGTTTCTGGAAGAGCTGTTCCGGGCTTCGGACCCGCGCCAGGCCAAGGGCGCGCCGCCCGGCGTCCGGGACCTGCTACGGCGCGGCACCGAGCGCCTCGGATCGGCGCTTCGCGACCAGCCCTTGCTGCGCGCGCGTCTGCTCGACAGCCTCGGCGGCATCCACACCGATCTGGGCCTCTACGACCGGGCGCGGCCGCTGCTCGCGGAGGCCCTGGCGCTGCGCGAAAGCCAAGGCGGGAAAGAAGACTTGGAGGTCGCCGCAACACTCGTCCGCCTCGGCTCGCTCGCCCACCTCTCGGGAAAGGGCGAGGCCGTGCCGCTGTTTTCCCGGGCGCTCGCGATTCGCGAAAAACGCCTCGGGGAGGAATCTCCCGAAGTGGCCGACGTCCTCAACAAGCTGGGCGTCGCGTTCGCCGCCCGGGGCAAGCTCGACGAGGCGGAAAAGATCCTGCGGCGCTCGCTTGACCTTTCCGAAAGGCTCTGGGGGGAAAACGATCCGCGGGTGGCGAAGGTGCTGCACAACCTCTCCGGAATCGCCATCTACCGGGGCGAAACGGCGCAAGGCGAACGGTTGCTCGAACGCGCGCTCGCGATCCGCGAGAAGGCTTTGCCCCCGGACGACCTCGATCTCGCCGGCAGCCGCGAGGCTCTGGCCCTCCTCCGCCTGCAAGAAGGGCGACCGGCGGAAGCGGCGGCGCAACTCGAACGTCTGGTGGCGACCGCCGAGAAGGTCTACGGCCCCGGGCATGTCGAATACGCCCGGCCGCTGCTGAATCTCGGCCTCGCCCGTCGCGACCTCGGGCAAGACGCCGACGCAGCCGAGTTGTTCGAGCGCGCTCTGGCGATCTGCGATCAAGCCGTGGCTCCCGACCACCCGCTGGCCGTCCGGGCTCTGGCTACCCTCGCCGACCACCACTTCGCCCACCAACGCTACGCCCAGGCCGAGCCCCTCTACCGGCGGCTGGTTCGGCTGCACAGAGCCGGAGCGGTCCTCGCGACCTGGAACGATTCGCTCGACCGCTTCGCGCGCCTCCTGCGCATCACCGGCCGGGAGGCGGAGGCGGCCGAAGTGCCCGTGGCGGCTTACGCGGCCGGGGCCGACGGGACCAGCCCCTGATTCGGACGCAGGTCGCGGAGAAAGGCCTCGCCCGGGAGGCACCAGATGCCGTCGATGCGCAGTTGCTCCGTACCGCGATAGACCAGCAAGGCCTCCGCTTCCGGATAGTCCTCCCGGAAGGCCCGCAACGCCCGCAGATCCTGCGGCCGAACGCGCGTCGTGTTCTTGACCTCGACGGCCCAGAAGCCGCTTTCGCCGTAGAGCACGAAGTCCACCTCTACGCCCTTCCTGGTACGCCAAAAATAGAGCTTACAGTCGGTTTTCGAATAGGCGATCCAAGCCCGAAAATGCTGCGCGACGAGACCTTCGAACGCGGCGCCTTCGATCTCCTCGTCGCGGTCGATGGGACCGCGCGGACGTAGCGCTCGGAAGACCCCCGCATCGAAGAGGTAGAACTTGGGATGACTCGCGGTCCGGCGCTGCGCGCGGCGGGTGAAGACCGGCACGTGGAATGCCAGCAGGAGATCCTCCAGCACTTCCAGATAGCGCGCCACGGTGCGGCGTTCCACTTCGCACTCCCGCGCCACCTCGGTGGCGTTGAGGATTGAGCCATGGGAAAAGGTCACGGCCTCGAGGAATCGCGCGAAGCTCCCGGCGTCGCGAGCCCAGCCCTCGAGCCGAACCTCCTGGTCGAGATAGAGCGAGGCGTAGGAGTCGAGAACCTCCGTCGGCCGCGGGGCGGCCCACACCAGGGGAAGCATCCCCTGGGTCAACGCCCGATCAAGCTCGAAGCTGGGCAGCTCGGCCGCCATGAAGGGATGGAGCGTCCGGTTGAGAGCCCGGCCGGCGAGCAGGTCCACCCCTCGGCGGCGCAGCTTGCGGGCGCTCGATCCCGTCAGAACGAAACGCCGGCCTCGGTGTTCTTCGATCAGCGAATGCACGACGCTCAGCAACTCGGGGACCCGCTGCACCTCGTCGAGCACCACCACCTCCGCCTGCGGCGAGCCGGCGACGATCTCTGCCAACCGTTCGGGGCGGGCGGCGAGGGAGCGATGGACCTCCGGCTTGAGCAGGTCGATGAGGAGCGCGTCGGGGAAGACATGCCGCAGCCAGGTCGACTTGCCGGTTCCCCGCGGTCCGAAGAGGAAGAAACTCTGGTCAGGAAGGGGGAAAAACCGGCGCAGTATGTCCATTTTGCGGCCCAAATCGGAATTCGCAAGTCCATTTTGCGCCCTGGGGTCTGACGTGTCAACTCGGTCGCCGCCGACCGTGAAGGCACCCGAAGGGCGAAGAGCCGAAATGAGCCCCTACCCTACTTAAGCGCCTGGGACAACACATGCCCCTCGCAGCCGCTCGGCTGCAGGATGCCCAACAGGTCCGACAGGGTGGGCGCGATGTCGAGCGTCGAGACCCTCTGGGTGTAGCGCCCGGGCTTGATGCCGGCGCCGGCGAGCAGCAGCGGCACCGACGTGTCGTAGGCGTAGGGCGTGCCGTGGGTGGCGCCGGTCGTCCGGCCGGGCACCCAGTAAGGATCGGACACCATCACCAGCTCGCCGCTCACGTGGGGGTGGAAGCTGCGGGCGACGCGTTGCGAAATGTCGTTCGGAAGCATCTGGCCGTCCAGGAGCTGGCTGCGGGTATAGACGGCGTAAATGCCCGGCTGCTCGCGCAAGTAACCGGCCGCGACGTCTTCCGTACGGGTGTAGCTGACCTTCTTGGCCGCGATGGTCTGGAGGTTCAAGTAGACGTTGTCGTCGACGACGGCCTGGACCCAGTCGCCGGGTCCCAGCTCCGCCGCGATCGCTTTTTGCAGGCCGTCCTTGGTGACCTGGGTGGCGCCCGCGTTGAAGCCCGCTTTCTGCAGCTCCGTGATGATCGGCGCCACGCCATGATCGGCGGTCACCACGATCGTCACGTTCGCGAGACCGCCCTGGACGCTCTTGGCGAGGAAGTTGAAGAAGCGGCTCAGCCGCAAGTCGGTCTGCACCGCCACGTCCAGCACCTCGGCGCTGTCGGGGCCGAAGCCATGGCCGATGTAATCATTGGCCGACAGATTGATCGCCAGAAGGTCCGGAATCGCATCCTGACCGAGCTTCTCCTGCCGAACGATCTCTTCCGCGGTATCGAGGGTGTAGCCATTGGAGAAGGGCGTGCTGAGGAAAGCGCCGTAGAACGCCGGCCCCGGCTGCTCCAATCCTCCCGTGACCGGATGAGGAAAGGTCGTCCCCAGGCCGGGCCGGGGGCCGACCGACGCGTTGTCGGGCGTCCAGAGCCGCTTCAACGCCGCGGGAGAGACCGAAAGCTCCCAATTCTTGCCGAAGAAGGCATCGACCTTCTTGGCGGCATTCCAGTCGGAGACCCACGTCGGTAGAGTGCCGTCCTTCCTGTAGTAGCGGCTGGAGATCCAGGCGCCGGTCTGGTCGTCGAGCCAGAGGACGCCGTCCGCCAAATGGCCCGCCATCAGCACGGCGGCGCGGTCTTTCGTGGCCACCGCCCAGATCTTCGCCTGTCCCCCGGTGGCCATCTTCAGCTCGTCGCCGACCGTGCTGACCCGCAGGGTCGCGGGCGAGACCCCCAGCTTGCCGTCCGGGTCGGCGGCCCCCACCAGCGGGCTGCTCATGTCGCTCACGCAGTAGCGTTCGTCAGGCGTTTTCAGGCCGCGATCGAACCAGTCGTTGGCGATGATGCCCGATTTGTACGGCGGAGCGCCGGTCAAATGAACGGAATGGCCGACGCCGGTCACGAGCGGGAAATGATCGTGGTGGGCATCGGTGTTGTACGCCCCCTTCTCCATCAGATACCGGAACCCACCTACGGTTCCGCCCTTGGCGGCGACAGGGGGAAGGAACAGATCGTCGAACCGCATCAGATAGTCGGCGCGGAACTGATCGATCGAGATCAGAACGACCAGTTTCGGCCGGACCGGAGCGGCCCCGGCAACGCTGGAGACGACGAGCAGGCAAACGATCGCGAGCGGGCGGACCTTGCGAAGCATGGGGGCCTCCTGGAGTCAGAAAGTCGAGAGGAAGGCTAGCATCGTTACGGCGTCGACGATGCGGATTTGATCCCTACGGTCGAGCCGAGCCAGATCTCGCTCCGAGGGGGAAGTCCAGAGGATCTGCCAGGTCATGCGATGCCGAGGCGCCTGCGAAGCTCTTCCGTCGTGATTCCTTCGCCGCGGTCGGCCTCCGCCCGGGCCTTGGTTAACTCACCATCGAAATCGTCGTCCCCCGTCGCCTTCCGCGACAACCGCCAGCTCGGAGGTCGCACGGAGGGCTTCGAGGACCCGCTCCGCGGTGGCAAGCTCATCTTCTGGGAGGTCATCGACGATGGCATGAAGTGCTTGGCGTTGGGTCATGGTCGGTCTCCGGGAATCTCGAGAGTCCCAGGGAGAAGATTACCATCCGGTGGGGCGGGTCGGCGTCCCTCGAAACGATCGGCGGCGGCTCACAACAACTGCTGCGGATCCACATCCACGATCAAGTCACCCGCGAACGAAACCTGACCGAGCACGTCGTGCAGGATCGCGTGCAAGTCGCGCAGCGATGCCGAACGCAGCAATAGCTGAAAGCGCCATTCGCCGCGCAGGCGTTCGAACGGGGCGGGCGCGGGGCCGGTCATGCGAATCGAGCGGGCTTTGGGGTGGGCGCTCACCCGGTTGGAAAATTCGGCGAGGCGGTCGTGGCAGCGGTCTCGGTTCTTGTCTTCGACCAGGATCTGGACCAGGCGGGAGAACGGCGGGTAGTGGAACGCCCGGCGGAAGCGCAGCTCTTCGCGGACGAAGCCTTCGTCGTCGCCGTGGAGCGCGGCTTGGATCGCGTAGTGCTCCGGATGGTAGGTCTGATAGATCACCTTGCCCGGCCGGTCGCCCCGGCCGGCGCGGCCGGCGAGCTGGACGAGCAGGTTGTAGGTCCGCTCGACGGCGCGGAAGTCAGGGAAGCCCAGATAGCTGTCGGCGGCGAGCACCGCGGTGAGCGAGACGTTCGGGAAATGGTGTCCCTTGGAGACCATCTGGGTGCCGATCAAGACCTGCGAGTCGCCGCGCGAGAAGCGTTCGAGCAGGGCGGCCGGACCGCCCGGGCGGCGCGCGGTGTCGCGGTCGAGCACCGCGAGCTCGATGCCGGGATACATTTCGGCGAACATCTCCTCCACTCGCTCGGTCCCCGCCCCGATCGGTTCGAGCGCCGCTTCGCCGCAGATCGGGCAGAGCGCGGGCATCGGCCGCATCGAGCCGCAGTAGTGGCAGACCAGCTCGCGGTCGCGCATGTGCAAGGTGCGCGGCAGGCCGCAGTCGTCGCAGCGAAAATCTTCGCCGCAGGCGCGGCAGAGCAGCATCGGCGAGTAGCCGCGACGGTTCCTCAGCAGGATGATCTGCTCGCCGCGTTCCAGGGTCTCCGCGATCTCGGTTTTCAACCGCTCCGAAAAGTGGATCTCGCCCGGCACCCGGCGCGGCGCCTCGGTGCGGAGGTCGACCAAGATTCCCTCCGGCAGACTCCCCTGCCCGGCGCGCGCGGTGAGCTTCAAGGGGGTCAGCTTGCCCTGCTCGGCGTTGTACCGGCTTTCGAGGCTCGGCGTGGCGGAAACCAGCAGCGCCACCGCCCCCGCGGCGCGCGCCCGGACCAGGGCGAGGTCGCGGCCGTGGTAGCGCGGCGCGGATTCCTGCTTGTAGGCCGGGTCCTGCTCTTCGTCGACGACGATCAGGCCGAGGTTCGCGACCGGTGCGAACAGGGCGGAGCGCGGGCCGAGCACCACCCGCGCCTCGCCGCGCCGGACCCGCTCCCACTCCTGGTGGCGTTCGCTCGATCCGAGCCCCGAGTGGAGAATCGCGAGGTCGGCGCCGAAGCGCTGCTCGACCGCCCGGGCAAGCGCCGGGACGAGCGCGATCTCGGGCACCAGGAGGATCGCCGATTTGCCCGCCGCGAGCGCCGCTTCGGCCGCCCTCAGGTAGACCTCGGTCTTACCCGCGCCGGTCATTCCGACGAGCAGAAACGGCGCGAAGCTCCCGCCGTCGATGGCCGTCTGGAGCGTCGCGACGGTCTCCGCCTGATCGGGGCGCAGCTCGAAACTCGCCGTCTCGCCAGCCCCGAACATGTGGCGATCGAGGCCGAGCCGCTCGACCTGGGTGAATTTGCGCACGATCCCGAGATCGGTGAGGCGCTTGAGCACGGCCGGGCTCGCTTCGGCGAGCGCCGAGATCTCGGCGCCGGTCGCCGGCCGGCCGATCGCCGCGAGGTATTCGATCGCCGCCTTGCCCGGCGCGGAGCGGCCGCACGCGGCGAGGTGCGCCTCCTTCGGTCCGGGGGCCAGCTCGAACGCCGAGACGTAGCGCCCGCCGCGGGCGGTGCGATCCTCGCTCGCGATCCAACCGCGTTCTTGAAGGTCGGCGATCAACCGGCCGACCGGCCGTTCGAGCGGCGGCTCCGAGGAAGCCCCGAGCCGCTCCACCAGATCCGCCACGCTGGCCCGTCCCAATTCGCGCAGCGCTTCGAGAAGCCGCTCCTCGTCCGGGTTACGGGGGGTTGCGAACGCCCCGGCGTCGGTCGCCCAGACGCGGCGGTTCCCCTGCGACGGCAGATCGCCCGGAACCATCGCGCGGACCACCTCGCCGATCGGCGCCAGGTAGTAATCGGCGGTGAACCGGGCCAATTCGAGCAGATCGACCGGCACCACCGGTTCGAGGTCGACGATCTCCTCGATCGGCCGGATTTCGAACCCTTCCGGGCGCCGGTCGTGGATCGCGAGCACCAGGCCGGTGAGCCGTCGCTTGCCAACCCGGACTTTCGCGCGCACGCCGGGTTGCGCCAGCAGCGCGAGCCCGGGCGGAATTTCGTAGGTGAGGGGCGCGGCGAGCGGCAGCGGCACCGCGATTTCGGCGTAGGAGGTCACGTGCCCGTCCGCCTCTATCCTTCCGAGCGCGGCCGGCAGGCCTCCGAGCAGAACGCCCGGCCGTCGGTGCCGATCACCACGGCGCGCCCGACCGGAACGTGCGTGCCGCAGGTGGCGCAACGCACCAGCGTCATCGCGGCCGGCGGTGAGGGTGGCGAAGGGCCGGACGGCGGGAACGGACCGGAGCCGGAACGAGAGGCGGGAGGCGTCGGTTGGAGTTGTCTCCGGAGCCAGGTCGCGACGATCCAACCGAGGACCGCAAGCTCGACCAGGCGCCAGATCAAGCCGCGGCCTTCCGGCGCTTTTCGATCTCGGCCGCGAGTCGATCGATCTCGGGGTTGGCCGGCTGCGTGCGGCGAAGCTGATCGAGAACCCGGCCCGCTTCGTCATACCGGCCGAGATCGAGGCCGAGCACGATGGCCTGATTGAACCGCGACTGCCAATGCTCCGGCGCCAGTTTCTCCGCCTGGCGGAATCGGGCCAATGCCTGGTCGGACTCGCCCAGCTCCCGGTGGGTGATGCCGAGGTCAGTCAGCAGGTCGGCGTCGACCTTGGCGACTTTCTCGTACTGGAGGTACAGATCGCGCGCCCGCGTCCAGTTGCCGATGTCGAAATTGAGGTTCGCGAGCTTCCTCACCGCGTCCGCGTCTTCCGGGTGCTGCTCCACGTACTCCTTGAGCTTGCGGATCTCCTCCATCCCCGGCCTTCCGGGCGCGCCGCCCGCGGCCGAACCGCTCGCCATGTTGCCCGGCGCGCCGGTCGAATCGGGAGCGCTCATCGGCGTGGTCGTGTCGGATGGACCGGCCGAGGCGGACGGATCCGCCATTCCGGCCACGCGGCGCTGCGGTTGTTTGGCCGCGATCGCTTCGAACGCGAGGTAGGCGCCGACGAAACCGAGGAGAAAGCCGAAGAACAGGAAGAGAAGGTTGTCGCGGTTCACTCGATATCCTCTTGTTGGATCGTTTCGGTCTCGTTGTCGCGCAGGCGGGTGGCGGTCCAGGTTCCGGCGCCCGCGGGTTGGCCGGTCGCGGGGTCGCTCCCCTGCCAACTGCCCTGAAGCTGGCCGCTCGCCGGGTCGAGGGTGCCGACGAACGTCCGGGTCGGCGCGCCGACCATTACCACCGGTTCGAGACGCAGCTCGTTGCCGTCGTGGCTGCCGCGGATCGCGACCTTGTCGCCTTCGGGCGTGGTGAGCGAGCCGAAGACCACCGGGTCCGAGAGCTGGAGCTCAAGCGTTCCGAGGGGACCCAAGGAGTCGAGCGCAACCTGCCAACGTCCGGCGAGCCCCTCCTCCGCCTTGACGCCTTCCGGGACGCCGAAGCTCCGGGGAGCCAACCGCTCCAGCAGAGCGATCCGGCGCAGGCGTTCGGTGAGCGCCGCGAGCGCATGAGACATCCGGCCCTCCGCCTGGCTCAGCTCCTCGCGCGCCTCCGCCGCTTCGCGCGCCGCGCGCACCGGTTGCGCCGTCTCGCCCCCGAGCTGATCGTCGAGCCGGGCGGCCAGCTCGTCGGCATGCAGCCGGGCGCCGACCTCGCGGGTCCGCGCTTCGCGATAGGCGGCGAGGTCGCTCACCAGCAGCCGGCGTTCGATCGTCACCTGGACCGCGATCGCCTGCGGGTCGACAACGGCCGGCGGCTCTTGCGCCGGCGACTCTTGCCCGCGCGCCGGCGCTAGGCCTACTCCCGGCACGCCGAACAGGCCGGCGGCGAGCAAGCCGATCGAGAGGATCGTCGTGGGCGAAACGGGAAGGCGGCGCGGCATGGGAGGTCGATTCTAATGGCAGACGCCCGAGAAGCGCGAAGGCCGCTCTTTTACCGAGCGGCCTTCGGGGTACTTCGGACGATGAAAGGAAGCGGCGCCTTGGCTCAGCTCGCCGCTTTGGCGGTGGTGTTCTGGCGCTTCAGGAGGCTCGAGGTGAGCGACCGTTCGACCAGCTCTTCAGCGTCGCGCTCGCCGATGTTCTTGACGTGGGCGACCTCGCTGACGATGAAGTATTTCGCCCGCTCGTACATCTTCTTCTCGCGGAACGACAGGCTCTTCCGCTGCGACACCAGGCGGAGGTTCTTCAGCACCTCGGCAACCTCGGTCAGGCGGCCGGTCTTCATCTTGTCCAAGTTCTGCTTGTACCGGCCCTTCCAGTCTTTATAGGTGTCGATGTTGCCGTCTTCGAGGATCTCGAACAGGGCGCGGATGTCGCGCGTGGCACACAGCGGTCGCAGACCGACGAGCTCCAGATTGGACTTCGGCACCATGACCTTCGAGTTGTTCGACAGCAGCTTCAAGTGATAGAAGGTCTGGTCCATCCCCGCGATGACGCTCGCCTCGATCTTCTCGACGAGGCTGACGCCGTGGTTGGGGTAAACCACCTTCTGACCGATTTTGAATGTCACGATCCGGGCTCCCGTGGAGGTTGGAGAGAAACGAGGAGTGAAAGAGTAAGTCTCTGGGAGACTTACGCTTACGCCGATAGGTTATACACCAGAAGCGCCGTTTCGTCAAGCGCCAGAGCACCGGATCACGCGCAGAGGCCCATCGACTCCCGCCCGAGTTACGCCAATTCTTGCGCACCCTCTCCCGATTGACACCCTCCGAGCGACGCCCTACGATCTCGCCCGCAGCCGAAGTGGCGGAATGGCAGACGCAGTGGACTCAAAATCCACCGACCGCAAGGTCGTAGGGGTTCGACTCCCCTCTTCGGCACCAACCTAACCCCTAGATACATAATGGGCTTGGCCGCGCCGATCCGATATCATCCGCCTATGACCTCGCCTCTGCAGTTGTTTCCGCGCTGATGATTCCGGCGCACGAAGCCCTCGAACGCCTCCGCGAAGGGAACCGCCGTTTCGAGTCCGACGTTCGGAGCCAGGAAGCGCTCCCGAGCCGTTCTCGGCGCGAGGAGCTGGCCGCGGGCCAGGAACCGTTCGCCATCATCCTCGGCTGCTCCGACTCCCGGGTGCCGGCCG
The DNA here is from genome assembly GCA_035995205.1 of Thermoanaerobaculia bacterium. Taxonomy (GTDB): domain Bacteria; phylum Acidobacteriota; class Thermoanaerobaculia; order Multivoradales; family UBA5704; genus DASYKS01. The sequence continues at coordinate 72,744 of DASYKS010000053.1, read as the reverse complement.
AGATCATCTTCGACCAGGGGCTCGGCGACCTGTTCGTCATCCGCGTCGCCGGCAACATCGTCTCGCCGTCTCAGGTCGGCAGCGTCGAATTCGCCGCCGCGCGGTTCGGCACCCGGCTGGTCGTCGTGCTCGGCCATTCGAAATGCGGCGCGATCCTCGCGACGCTCGAAGAGATCGGAAGGCCGTCGGAAGCCCAGTCGCGCGGCCTCCATTCGATCGTCAGCCGTGTCCGCCCCGCGGTCGAAGAACTCCTGGCGACAGATCTCGGCAACGACCCGGAGGAGCTGATCCGCCAGGCCGTTCGCGCCAACATCCGCGCGTCGGCCAACCACCTTCGCCACGGCTCGGAAATCCTGGTTCAGTTGATCCAGAGCGACGGTCTCCTGATCGTCGGCGCCGAGTATTCGCTGGAGACCGGAGTGGTCGATTTCTTTGACGGGGTGCCGTAGGAAGCGAAGATCAATGCTCCGGGCCGAACAGCGCCAGGAGCCCGTCGGCTACCGAGCCCCGCCAGTTCAGGATCGAGTGGCCGCCGTTGAATTCTTTGTATTCCACTGCGTAGCCCTTCGCTTGCAGCACGTCGCGCAGGTGGCGATTTGCCGTCAACAGGCTCGGGGTCGATGGGCGTGACCGGTCTTCCATCAAGCCGGCCTCCAGATAGAAACGGAGCGGCAGCTTCGGACCGGTCGCGAGCTGGTGGGCGACCCCTTCGGGTTCGGTGTCGCCGGTCAGCTGCCAATAGAAGGAGCCCGAGAGCGCGAGCACATTACCGAAAATCTCCGAGGACCGGATGGCCGCGCAGGCCGCCGCCAATCCGCCGAGGCTGGAGCCGACGATCGCCGTCCGGGTCGGATCGGCGGTGACGCGCCAGCCGTTGCGGACCCAGGGAATCAGCTCGCCGGTGAGGAATGCGGCGAACTTGGGGTTGCACGTAAATTCCGCCAGACGCGACTCGGCGCTTGGGTTCGAGACGAACACCGCCACGACGGGCGGCATGCGCCCCGCCGCCAGGAGGTTGTCGAGGATCGTGGGCGTCGGAATGTCGGAGCTGTAGGTTCTACCGTCTAGAAGCACGAGGAGAGGGTATGGCGCACCTTTGGGGTCGTAGCCCGGGGGCGTATAAACGCGCACGACCCGTTCGTTGCCGAGGCGCGCGCTCTTCAGTTGGTGTTCTTCGATCCGGCCGGCGGGCACCTGCGGATTCGGCACGATCCAGGGTTGCTTCGGCGCCGTGGGCAGCTCCGCCAAGGAAGCTTGGGGATCGAGCGCCGAGCGCGGATTCTTCGGATCGGCGATCAGCGCGTTCCAGCGCGCCTCCTCCTCGGCGGGCGTCGCTTGAGCGAGAGGCACGAGCGAATCGTTCACCGACAACGAATAGGCGAAGCGCGCGTCGCTTCTCACCCGGCGGGAGAGGTACCAAAGATCGGTCTGCGGCAAGCGCTCCAGCCGCGCCCCGGCGATCGCCTCCGGCGTGGCCAGATCGGTTGGCGAGATCACCACCAGCACATTCTTCGTTTCATCGCCGCCACGCCACAGGTAGGTGACGAGCACCTCGTCTTTCGCGCCTTCGGCGGGCTCGACGAGTGGCGTGCCCTCTTCCCCGATCCGCTGCCAGAAGCGCTCCAGGGCACCGGTCTCCCCCGCCGAGATCTCCTTGTGCAGGGCGCCGAGGCGCGGGCTCGCCGGCTCCTGGGCCGGCAGGCTCCGAGCCTCGACGAAGAGCAAGAGACCGATCCAGAGTGGGAGACGCGTGATTAGCGATCGCAATGCTGGGCTTTTCATGCCTCATTCTGAACCAGGAAGAGACCATCGCAAGGCTTCTTGTCAGAACTTCGGTACCCGCCGCGAACTTCTCCCCATTGATCCGCACTTGGGCAACCACTCGGAGCGGCGATGAAAGACGAGGCTCACCGTATTCGCTCGATTTAACACTCGACGAGACATCGAGTGTCATTTCCCACGTAGCGCGGCAGCCGCCGCGCACTAACTTCGACAGGAGATCCTCATGGCCACCAAGAAGCTGGCAACCAAAGCGCCGGTCAAAGCACGCGCGACGTCCAAGCAGAGCGTCATCGAAGAGCAAGTCGGCAAGGGCCGGAACGAAGGCGCCAAGAAGGCCGGGCTGGCCGCCGCGGCGCAGGCGACCGCGGTCGTCAACTACTACCTGCTGATCGATTTCGGCTTCACCACCTCGACCTTCCAGCCCAACAGCATTCAGTTCTACAGCAACACGGCCGGCTTTCTTTGCTCCAAGCTGATCGACAACGCCTCGCTCGTCTCGTTGGTGCCGATCCTCAACTGCAAGACGGTGACCGTGACCTGGAACACGACCACCCAAGAGGCGGTCCACATCTACGGCAACCAGCCGAAGTAAGAAACGTGCGGTGAGCCGGGCGGACGGGGACCTCCCTTCGACCGCCCGGCGGGTCGGCCGTCCTACCGGAGCCTCGGAAAGCTCCGATACACTCGCGCTGCATGGCCACGCCAACGTCCACGGCACCGGGTGCGTCCGGCCCTTCCCGTTGCGCCTGGGCCGGACCGATCGCCGCCGGGCTCGTTTGCCTGGGTTTCTACGTCGCGCGCATCGACTCCTGGGTCGGGGTCGCGGACACCGCCAAGTTCCAGCTCATCGGCGCGACGTTGGGTACGCCGCACGCTCCCGGCTATCCGACCTACGTTCTGCTCCTGCATCTGATGTCGCACCTGCTGCCGTTCCTCAGCTGGGCGGCTTCCTCCGATCTCTTTTCCGCGCTTTGCATCGCGGCGACCGTAAGCCTGGTGGCGCTCGCGGCTGAAGAGCTCGGAGCGGAGCGACTCGCTTCGCTCGCGGCGGCGGTTGCGTTCGGGTTACTCCCCGCCTTGCGCATCGTCGCTTCCGAGGCGGAGGTCTATCCGTTCCATTTGCTGTTGATCGCGGGGGCCTCGCTCGCACTGCTTCGGTGGCGCCGCGAGGGGAAGGTCGCGGCTCTGGTGATCGGCGGCGCGCTGTTCTCTCTCGGCCTTTCGCACCATCCCACGATCGTCTGTAGCGTTCCCGCCGCTCTGCTCCTGGTCGCGAGCCGCCGGCTCCCGGCGCGCCGGTTGCTGGTCTGGTTTCCCCTGTTCGCGCTGCTTGCCCTGGCGCCGTTCGGCTACATCGTCTGGCGCAGCTATTCCCCGGTCAGCTCGGACGTCGAAATGCAGGCTCACTCCGCCGCCCAGCTCTGGGACGGTCTCTCCGGCGCCCAGCACCGCGCGAACCTGCAGCTGCTGGGAGCAGGGGACATCTTCCACGACCGGCTGCCGTGGATCGGCCGCGCGCTCTGGCACCAGGAAGGGTGGCTGTTGGCGATCGCCCTGGTCGGCCTGGCGACCCGAGGCAACCGCCGCGGCCGGCTCTTCATCGCGCTCCTGGCGCTCGGCAACCTGGCGTTCACACTGATCTATACCGTCCCCGACCTGGACGTCTTTCTGCTCCCGGTCCATTGGGCGCTGGCGTTGGCGATCGCTCTCGGCACCCGGCGAATCGCCGAATCCCTGCCGCGCGCACCGGCGCTGGCGTTCGTCTTGGCCGTGGCGCTCTCGCTGGCGATCTTCGGCCCACGCCTTCCGCCGACTGCGGGCACCGCGGCGGCGCGGGAAATGGCGGCTCTCGTCGACGCGGTTCCGCCGGAGGCGATCCTCGTCTCGTTCGACTACGACCGGAGCATGGCGCTGCAATACCTGATCTGGGAACGACACGGAGGCAAGCCTCGCCTCGCGGCGATCCCCCAGGTGGGTCTCGCCGTGCCGCTCCTCACCGACCGCCTGCGCCGTCACGCGAGCGGCGGTACGCCGTTTCGCATCGGCCCCCGGGATCAGCTCGTGGCTCCCGGAACTCCCCTCTACTGCCACTGCCCCGACGAGCCGGCGCGCGCGGCGCTGGCGCGGCAAGGTTGGCGAACCGAGCCCACCGCTGTGGCCGGGCTCTATCGCCTGAGCGCCTCGCCGCAGGTGCCGACCCTGCCGGCCGCCCTGTGGGTGAATCGCCAGATCAACGTGGCCTCGTTGCGCGATGAATTGTCGGCCCTCGTCGCCCCCTCCTTCGCTCCCGGGAACACCGTCCTACGGCTGGGAGGGCGTTCGAAAGAAGAGACCCGGCCCACAGGCGGCGGCGTGACGCTCCGCGAGGTTTCGGCCAACGCGCTGGTCGCCGACGTCACCAGCCCGGGCGGCGGCTGGGTGGTGCTCACCGACCTCTACAATGCCCGCTGGCGGGTTCTGCTCGACGGCCAACCCGCCCGGGCCTTCCGCGCGGATGTCCTGTTCCTGGGGCTCGAAGTGCCGGCGGGCGACCATCGCGTCGAGCTGCGGCGCGATCGCCGGCAGTTTTCGCTCCGACGCTGGCTGCGAGGGCCGTGGGGCTACCTTTTGCCTTGAGTCAAGACTCCGCCGGCAGGGTAATCGCCACTTCGAGACCGCGCCGCTCGCCCGGCTCGGTGCGGTTCCTCGCCGCGATCTCGCCGCCGTGCTCTTCGGCGATCCGTCGGGCGATCGGCAGACCGAGGCCGGTGCCCGTGTCGTGGGTCGAAAAATACGGATCGAAGATCCGCGGCAGCAGCTCCGGCGCCACCCCCGGCCCTTCGTCGAGCACCGCGATCCGGGCGCGCGAGCCTTCCGCTTCGAGCCGCAGCGTCACCCGCCCGCCTCCGGTCGAGGCGCGGATCGCGTTTTCGAGCAGATTGCGCACCGCGCGGCCGAGCAGTCGGGCGTCGACCCGCGCCCGCAGAATTTTGACCCGCGGCTCGAATACCACCTCGACGCCCGGCGGCGGCGCCGCGCGGTACCCCTCGATCAGCTCGCCCATCGCAGCGACCAGATCAGCCGGAGCCGGATCGATGCGCGGAATCGAGCTGTAGGTGGAAAATTCGAGCGCGATCTGCCGCAGCTCGTCCACCTGGGCCAGGATGTTCGTCGTGCAGCGCTCGAAGACCGGCTCGAAATGCTCGCGGTCGCGTTGCCACACCTCGCGCAGGTGCTCGGTCGACAGGCGGATCGGCGTCAGCGGGTTTTTGATCTCGTGGGCGATGATCCGCGCCATCTCCGCCCAGGCGAGCAGGCGCTGGGCGCGCAGCTCCTCGGTCGCGTCCTCGACCACCAACAGCTCCGACGGCTCGCCCGCGCCGGGGACCGGCACGCGCAGGATCGTCCATTCCCGCTCCCCTCCCGCGCCGTCGGCGGGATGATCGGCCGGCGCGTTCTTCGCCGCGGCCGAAACCGGCGGCGCAAGCCGAATCGTGCGCCGGGCCGACTCCCCCGCTTTCGTCTCGCGCAAGAACGCGCGCACCGGGGCGAGCCGCGAGGCGCCGAGCGTGCGATCCAGCCGCTCGCCCACCGCCACGCCGAGCAGGTCGGCCGCCACCCGGTTGTGCAGCAGCACGCGCCCCGAGCGGTCGAGCGACACCACGCCGGAAGTGATGTTTTCGATCATCCGCTCGACCACCTGTTTTTCCCGCAGCAGCCCGTCGCGCGCCTCGGCGATCCGCCGCGCCATGTCGTCGATCGCCCGGCCGAGGGCGGCCAGCTCCAGCTCCGCCGGGGCATAGCCGAGCGTCGGCGCGCCGGCCGCGATCCGCGCGGTGCCGGCCACCAGCTCGCGGATCGGATGGGTGAAGCTCTTGGCCAGGCGGGAGCCGACCGCGATCATCAACGCGATCAGCGCCGCGGTGACCAGGAGCGCCCGGCGGCGCAGCCGCGCCACTTCGAGCGCCGCCTCCTCCTGCTGGGCGAGCAGCGGCGCCGAAAGGAACAGCCGCGGCGCGCCTTCGAACCCGCCCGGCGGCCGGACCGGGGCATAGATCTCCAGGTATTCCGCGCCGCTCGCGGCGCGGTTGATCCGCGACGAGACCCCTTCTCCGCCGAGGGCCAATGGGGCGTAGATGTCGCCCGGAATCCGTTCCGGCAGAAGACCCGCGGTGAACAGCTCGTGCTTGCTCGAGGCGTAGACCTTGGCCACCCAATAGAGGTTCACCTCGTGGTGGACCAGTCCCGCGATCCGGCTGAGCTGCGCGTCGTCGAGCGTGGTTTCGACACTGAAACCGGTGGCGAGCGAACCGAGCACTTCGGCGAGCAGGCTCTGCGCCGAAGCGAGCGCCGCCTGCCCTGCCGCGCGTTGCTGGTCGGCGAGCCGGCGCTCGACCCCGCGGACCAGCACGGCGTTGAGCAGCGCGAGCGGCAACAGGAGCAACACGCCGTAGACCAACAGCAGGCGGCGCGAATAGGAGCGCACGGTGCGGGCGAGCAGCTCGCGCACCGCCGCCCGGGGCAAAACGACCACAAGGGCGAGGAGCGCCGCTCCGGCGAACAAGAGGACGACGCCGACCGCCGCGTTGCCCACCCGTTCGAGCGCGGCGGCGGTATCGAGCCGCGGCAGGTAGAGCGCCGACCAGCCGGTCCCCGCCCGGCGAACCGCGGCGAGCGCCGTGCCCGAGGGCGTCGGCACCCGCGGCGCGATCGTGACCGGAACGCGGCGCAGGGTGGCCGGCAAGGGCGGCTGGGAATCCCACGGCGACAACTGCGACTTGCCGTTGGCGTCGTAGAGCGCGAACTGGACCGACGCGGGCAGCTCCGCCACCGGCACGGCGGCCGGGCCGCCGCGCAGCAGGCCGGCGTCGATCTCCTCCAGCCGCCGCTCGTCAGCGAGATCGAAGCCCGGGCGCGGCAGGAACGAGAAACGCGCGATCGCCCACGCTTTCCCGCCCCACGCGAGCGGCACCTGCCCCTCGATCAGACTCTCTCGCCAAGGCGGCAGGTCGAGCGCGCGCCAACGCTCGCTCTGGCGATCGAGGCGATGGTCGGCGGTAAGCGGCAAACCGAACGAAAAGACCGAGCCCGGCGAGCCGTCGAGCGGCCGCACCGAAAGAGCGGAGAGCGCACCGCGGCGGGCGAGCGACGAGCGGCGCCAGAGCGCGAACGCCAGATCCTCCCGTTCGAGGCCCGAGGGGCCGGAAAGCGCGAGCCGGTCGAGGTCGTCCGCGCCGAGCCCGCTCTCGATCCGCCGCCGGAGCGCCGCGACTTCGCGCGGGCCGGGCGGCGCTAGCCGTGACGGCAGCTCGGTGGCGACCGCGCCGCGCAGGCGGGCGCGGTAGGAGACCTCGACCACCCCTCCCGCGAGCAGGCAGGAGAGGGCGACCAGCCCGGCGAGCGCCGCCGCCTGGTGGCGCCCTTCGCCGACCGTGTCGCCCGCCTTCGGCAGCTCGCGCCCCCTCCGAACACCCCGCGGGCCGGCCCAGCGCGCCGCCGCCGCACCGGCCGCCGCGAGCCCAGGAATTGCGATCCCGCCGAAATCCGCCACGGCGCCGCTCGCGAGAGCCAACCCGAACGCGATCCAGCCCCAGCGCTCCTGCTCCGGCTCTTCGCTCGCGAACCGGCCCGCCGCGAACAGCAGGCCGAGGGTCGCGAGCGCGAAACCGATCCGCCAGGCGGTCGCGTTCGCGCTCCCGAGCAGGCTCGCGCCGAGATCGATCGGTCCGGCGAACCGTTGGGCGAGCAGGGCGACTACCACCAGCAGCAACAGGCTCGCCGCTCCTGCGAGCGGCCCGGCGATCCGCGCGATCATCGTTCCTGGAGCGGCACGCCGGCTCTGTCGCCGCAGCTGACTTTCCGGAGAGCCCGGAGAGAGCCCGAGCGCCGCGATCCCGAGCCCGCCCGCGAGCAGGACCAGCGCGGCGCCGTCGGCACCCACCGCCGCGGCCAGGGCGAGCGCGCCGCCCAAGGCCAGCGGGACCACCGGCTTCTTCGCGATTTCAATCGCGGTCGTGGCGCTCGGCAGAGCGCGGCCCGAGCTGCGGAGCACGGCGAGCGCGAGGATCGAAAGACCGAGCGCCGCCCAGGCGATCCGCGCGCCGGAAGTGAACCCGGGCCGCGGCGTCCGAACGTCGCTGGGATCTCTCCGTCGGACGGCCAGCTCGGGAGTCCCGGGCGGCATGTCCAGCCGGTCTCCCCGAGAGGCGGAAAGGCTCGCCTCGGGCCCGATCACCGCCCAGCGGTGGCGCCGCCAGGCGCGGCGAAACGGCAGCTGGTTGGTTGGATAGCTCGCGCCGACGACGATCCGCCAGGGCCTCGCCTCGGTCCCGAGCGGACGGATCGCGAGCAGCGTCGCCGCGCCGAAGCTCGCCGCGGCACGCCGTCCTTCGCGCGGATAGCTCTGCGGCGCCAGCTCGTGCAGCAACCCCTCCCCGGCCCAGGCGACCGCCTGGCCGTCGGGATCGAGCAGGAGGATCGAGCGGCGTCCCTTGTCCCAGCCGCCCCAGGCCCGCTCCAGCTCGCCGCGCCAGCCGGCTTCGCGCCGGGTCAACGCGGCCAGCGCGTCGAAGCGCTGGACGTCGGTCTGCGCCGAAGCGAGCGAGTGCGCCGCCGCCGCGGCCTCCCGATCGAGATCGGCCCAGAGCTTGGCGAACGCCGCGGACGCCTTGCCGCGGAGCTGCTCGACTGGCGGGTCCACCTGGCCGTCGACCCACCCTTGCCGGGCGAGAGCCACGACCGCGATCGTCGAAGCCGCCAGCGCGATCCACCGTTCGCGCCCTTGCGGCTTCACGCCGATCAAGCCGATCGTCGCCATTCCGGCGAGTACCAAGGCCGCGAGATACGGCGGCAGCAGCGGAGCCGCGAGGCCCCCCATCAGAAGGAAAAAGCGAACCGCGCGACCTTGGAAACGCTTCACAGCATCGGCAGGTCGACGCCGCGCTCCCGGGCGACCCGGAGGGCGTCCGGATATCCCGCGTCGGCGTGGCGGACGACCCCCATGCCGGGGTCGCTGGTGAGCACGCGCTCGATCCGCCGCGCGGCGGCCTCGGTGCCGTCCGCGACGATCACCATCCCCGCGTGCTGCGAGTAGCCGATGCCGACGCCGCCGCCATGATGGAGCGATATCCAGGTGGCGCCGTTCACCGCGTTGATCAACGCGTTCAGGATCGGCCAATCGGAGATCGCGTCCGAGCCGTCGCGCATCCCTTCGGTTTCGCGGTTGGGCGAGGCGACCGATCCGCAATCCAGATGATCGCGGCCGATCACGATCGGCGCCTTGACTTTGCCCGATGCCACCAGATCGTTAAATACCTTCCCCGCCTTCGCCCGTTCGCCGTAACCGAGCCAGCAGATCCGTGCCGGCAGCCCCTGGAACGCCACCCGCTCGCGCGCCAGGGTGATCCAGCGCGCGAGCGCCGCGTCCTGGGGAAAGGTCTCCAGGATCGCCTGGTCGGTGACGGCGAGGTCTTCCGGGTCGCCCGAGAGCACCGCCCAGCGGAACGGGCCTTTCCCCTCGCAGAACAGCGGCCGGATGAACATCGGCACGAACCCGCCGATCTCAAACGCCCGCGTCTCCCCCGCGGCGAGCGCCTGGCCGCGCAGGTTGTTGCCGTAGTCGAACGTGACGGCCCCGCGCTCCTGAAGCGCGAGCATCGCCTGTACGTGCGCCACCATCGTGGCGAGCGAGCGCTCAACGTACCGTTCCGGCTCGCTCTTCCGGCGCTCGACCGCTTCGGCAAACGTCATCCCCTGCGGCACGTAGCCGAGCAGCGCATCGTGCGCCGAGGTCTGGTCGGTCAAGGCGTCGGGCACGATGCCTTCCGCCAGCAGCCGCTCCAGCAGGTCGACGGCGTTCGCCTCGACCGCGATCGACACCGCCTCGCGCCGGTCGCGCGCTTCCAAGGCCCGGCGAATGCCGCTCTCCAGATCGGGCGCCACTTCATCGAGATAGCGGGTCTCCAACCGGCGCTCGATCCGCGTCCGATCGACCTCGGCCACCAGGCAGGTCCCCCCGTTCATGGTCACCGCGAGCGGCTGGGCGCCGCCCATCCCGCCAAGCCCCGCGGTCACCGTCAACCGTCCGGCGAGGGTGCCGCCGAAGTGCTGGCGCGCCGCCTCGGCGAGCGTCTCGAACGTCCCCTGCAAGATCCCTTGGGTGCCGATGTAGATCCACGACCCGGCGGTCATCTGCCCGTACATCGTGAGGCCGAGCCCTTCGAGCCGGCGAAACTCGTCCGCCCTCGCCCAATGCGGCACCAGGTTCGAGTTCGCGATCAAAACCCGCGGCGCCTCCTCGTGCGACCGGAACACCGCGACCGGCTTGCCCGACTGCACCAGAAGCGTCTCGTCGTTCTTCAATCGCCGCAAGGTCGCGACGATCGCATCGAAACACTCCCAGTTCCGCGCCGCCTTGCCCGACCCGCCATAGACCACCAGATCGTCCGGCCGCTCCGCCACCTCCGGGTCCAGATTATTCATCAGCATCCGCAACGCCGCCTCCTGCTGCCAACCCAAACAGGAGATCTCCGTCCCCCGAGGGGCGCGGACAGTGCGAGGAAGATGAAGGGCGGGGGAGGCAACCTCGGCAACCGGCGCGGTGGGGCTCATGGCCGCCTATTGTAATCGGGGTGCGGGGCGGGTGGCGTGGGGAAGATTTTGGAAGACACCCCGTGTAGGGGCGCAGCATGCTGCGCCCTTGCCTGCAGGCCGATGCGGTCCCAGGGCGCAGCATGCTGCGCCCCTACACCCGACCTACCGCCTCGGGATTCTCCGGGTCCGTGGTCCAGGCCAGAGGGTTGTCCCGAATGTACGTCCGGATTGCTTCGAGAGAACCCTGATCTCGAACAATGTGCTCGTAGTAGTTTCGCTGCCAGACCTGTCCTGCAGGATTCTCCCGAAGAGCGTTGATGCGCCTTGAAACTGCCGCTTTATAGGAGCGCACGATCGCCGGCAAGGATCCCGACGCGATCCGCGGAGCTGCGGGGTCGAAAGGCTTCGCAAACCGAAAGGTGCCCGATTCGATCGTAACAATCCCATGCACATGGTTCGGCATTACGACCTGGATGTCGGCTACGACGTTAGAGAAGTGATGAGGCATCTCGGCCCAGCAGGCCGCAGCTACCTCGCCGTACTCGTTTCGGCGCATTTCTCGATCCACGATCTCGCCGAAGAGAAGCTCTCGGCCAATCGTGACGATCGTTACGAAATAGGCCCCCGGGGCCGAATAGTCGAAACCGCGGAGGCGGATTGATTGGCGGTGATGTTTCTCGGGGTCAAATCGCAAGATTTCGGCTCCTTGTGCCCAGCACCGACAGGACGCACGTCCCTACAACCCGAGGTGCCTGGCAGGACCAGGGGCGCAGCATGCTGCGCCCCTACGGGATGAGGTGGCTGCCCTCGCTTTGGTCGGGTTCCAACCGCCGCTCCAGCCCCAGCCGCACCGCCGGCCACTCCCCTGCCGTGATCGAATACATCACCGTATCTCGCGGGCGGCCGTCGGCGCGGATCTGGTAGTTGCGGAGGGTGCCTTCGCGGATGGCTCCGAGCTTTTCGATCGCCCGTTGGCTGTGGACGTTCCGCGCGTCGGTCTTGAGCTGGACGCGCAACGCTCCTAGGCTCTCGAAGGCGTGGCGCAGGAGCAGCAGCTTGCTCTCCGGGTTCGCCGCGGTGCCCTGATGGGCCTTGCCGATCCAGGTCCGGCCGATTTCGATCGCGCGATGCTCTGGGCGCGCGTCGAGGAAGGCGGTCGAGCCGATCGGCTCCCTGGTCTCCCGAAGAACGATCGCGAACAGTTGCGAGTCGGGGATTTCTAGACCTTGCCGCTCCCATTCCAGGTAGGCCGCGAGGCTCTCGTCAACCGGCCAGTCGGCCATCCACTCGAAGATCTCCGGGCTCGCGTGGGCATACAGCTCCGCCGCGTGATCGAGGGTCAGCGGCTCCAGCCGGATCGAGCGCCCTTCGAGAACGATCGGCGCCAGGATCATGACTTCTTCTTCCGCTTGTAGACCCGCTTGTTCACCATCTCCATCCACCCTTCGGGCCGCGCCAGCTCTTTGAAGCCGAAGCGGCGATAGAGCGAATGGGCGTCGCGGGTCACGAGCGCCCAGCGGCGCAGCCCTTTGAGGAAGGGATGAGCCTTGACGCACTCCATCAGGAACGTTCCGAGCCCGCGACCGCGAAACTCTTCAAGCACATAGACGTCGGCGAGATAGGCGAACGTCGCCGCGTCCGTGATCGCCCGGGCGAAGCCGACCTGCTTCCCCTCGGGATCGAGCAGTGAGAAAGCGAGCGAGCCGCGAATCGCGGCCGCCACCTTCGCGCGGGAGATCCCTTCGGCCCAATACGACCGGGTCAGAAACTCGTGGATCGCGCCGAGCTGAAGCTTGAACAGGTCGGTCGTCACCAAGAATCCGTCGTCACGCCGCCATGTGAGGGTGGGAGCCATCATGATCATGGCGGGCGTTCTCGTGTTCTCCACGGGCTACGCCAAGCCGAGCTCTTCCAGCGATCGAGCGGGACGATGTGCAGCCCCCCCTACCCCCGAAACGTCCGAATCAAGTGATACGCAAACGCGGCCACCACCGCGGCGATCGGGATGGTGAGCACCCAGGCCCAGACGATGCGGCCGGCTACCCCCCATTTGACGGCGGAGATGCGGCGGGTGGAGCCGACTCCGATGATGGCTCCGGTGATGGTGTGGGTGGTGGAGACGGGGATGCCCGCGATCGTCGCTCCGACCAGGGTGATCGCTCCGGCGGTTTCGGCGCAGAAGCCGCCGAAGGGTTGGAGCTTGGTGATCTTGGTGCCCATGGTTTTGACGATGCGCCAGCCGCCGAACAGGGTGCCGAAGGCGATCGCGGCGTGGGAGAGCAGGATGACCCAGATGGGCACCGCGAACTCGGTGAGCTTGCCCGAGGCGACCAGAAGGCCGGTGATGATGCCCATCGTCTTCTGCGCGTCGTTGCCGCCGTGGCCAAGGCTGTAGGCCGCGGCCGATAGGAGCTGCAGGCGGCGGAACACCCGATCGAGGCGGGAGGGGGCGTAGCGCCGGAAGATCCAGGTGACGGCGATCGAGAGGATGAAGGCCATCACCGCGCCGATCACCGGGGCGAGCACGATGAACAGCAGGGTCTTGTTCCACCCGGAAAGCAGCAGCGCACCGAAACCCGCTTTCGCCACCGCCGCTCCCGCGTACCCGCCGATCAACGCGTGGGACGACGAGACCGGCAGGCCGTAGTACCAGGTGATCAGGTTCCAGAAGATCGCGCCAAGCAGGCCGGCGAGGATCACGTCGGGCGTGACGACGTCGAGGTTGATCATCCCCTTGCCGATCGTCTTGGCGACATGGGTGCCGAGGACGAACGCGGCGACGAAGTTGAAGACCGCCGCCCAGACCACCGCCTGCTGCGGCGTGAGGACCCGGGTCGAGACGACCGTGGCGATCGAGTTGGCCGCGTCGTGGAAACCGTTCAGGAAATCGAAGGTCAACGCGACCAGGATGATGCCGGCGAGTGCGAGCTCCGTTCCGCCCACATCGACCTCAGGCGTTCTTGACCAGGACGTTGCCGATGATGTGCGTGTAGTCCTTGCAGGCGTCGCAACCGTCTTCGAGCACCTGGTAGACCTCTTTCCACTTGAGGATCTCGATCGCGCGCGAGCTGTCGCCGCGGAACAGCTCGGCGATCACCCGGTTGAACAGGTCGTCGGCCCGGTTTTCCAGATCCGAGACGCGGACGATCGCCTCGTGGATGCGCGCCTGGTTCTTCGCGTCCCAGACCAGGTCGGTGATCTTGCTCACCTCGGTCACCATGTCGACCAGGATGTCGGCGAACTGGCGCAGCGGCTCGGGGGCCTCGGACAGCTCGAACAGGATCAGCGAGTTCGCCGCCGCTTCGAGGAAATCGAGGATGTCGTCCATGTCGACCGCGATCGAGCGGATGTCCTCGCGATCGAACGGCGTGATGAAGGTCGAGTTGAGCGCGTCGAAGATCTCGCGGGTGATGCCGTCGCCCGTCTTCTCGATCTCGCGCAGGCGCTGGGTGTGCCCTTTCCGCACCGCGAAGTCCTCGGTATGGGCGAGCGAGGCGAACGCCTTGGCGGCCTCGCCGAGGTTGACCGCTCCGCGGCCGAGCAGCTCGTGGAAGCGCTCTTCCTTGGGCATGAACCACTTGATGATCGCGTCGGCCTTACTCATAGGCGCCCTCCGGCTCCGAGAACTCAGGTCGCTGTGACAAGGATGAAACGAAAACTGTGACGACTGCGGCGGGGCGGGATGCTAGCACAGGGAAAAATCGGGCCGAGAGAGCGGGCTCGAAGCGCGGTACAATCGCGGGCGTCCCGCACGGCCACCAGAAATGTACCTCCCCGCGTGATCATCGACGCCCGCTGCCGCCTGCCGTCCGCGTCCGACGGGGCCTATCTGGCCGGCCGCCCGGACGGCGCGCGCTTCGCCCCTTGGATCGGCCTTTCGCCCGACGGCTTCTTCGCCGAGCTCGACCGGGCGGGGATCGCCACGGCGGTGTCGGTTTCGGGCAACAACGACGGCCTGAAGCTGGGCCACCGCGAGCTGCCGCCGCGGCGGACGAGCAACGACAATCTCGCCGCGCTCGAAGCGCGCTTCCCCGGCCGGTTCCTGGGCGCCGCGGGGATCGACGTCGGCGGCGGGCGCCACGATCCGCTCGCGGAGCTGGAGCGGGTGGCCGGGACGCTCGGCCTGCGGCGGATCGCGATCGAGCCGGGGCGCGCACTGATGCTTTCCGAGCACGTCGCCGACCGGCGGCTGTATCCGTTCTACGAGCGCGCCCAGGAACTCGGCGTCGCCCTGTTCCTTCAGACCTCCGGAATCTGGGGCGGCGAGAGCCTGGACCATGCGCACCCGCGCTGGATCGACCGGGTCGCCCACGACTTCCCCGATCTCCATCTGATCTGCGGCCATGGCGCCTATCCGTTCGTGCGCGAGATGATCGCGGTTACGGTCCGCCGGCCGAACGTTTTCCCGTCGCCCGATCTTTACCTCTTCACCCCCAGCGGCCGGGAGTGGGTCTACGCGGTCAACCGGGGCCAAATCGCCGACCAGTTTCTGTTCGGCAGCGCGTTCCCGCTCTGCGGCGACCTGACGCGGACGGTCGACCGGTTCCTGCTCCAAGGATGGCGGCCGGCGGTGCTCGATCGCATCCTGTTCAAGAATGCCCTGCGCGCATTGCACCTCGAAGACGATCCGCGTTTCACGGCGGCGGGCGCTTCCGGGCGGCGGTTCGGCGCGGGCTCGATCGCCCGGGCGGCGGTGCGGCTGCCGGTGCGGGAGGCGGGGCGATGGATGCGGGGATCGGGGCGCGGGGCTGAGTAAATGCCGATGGCGATCGCACGGGCGCAGGACGTCAAGGAAGACAAAGACCCAAAGGACACGGAGGCCGGAGGGTTGGCCGTGGCGTTTTCGGCCGTCGCGGTAGGGCAACCCGACCGGCCGGCGGTACGGGGCGCCGACGGCAGCGCCACCTATGGCGAGCTCGACCGGCTGGCGGCGGGGGTCGCGCGGCGGCTGATCGAGGTGGCGGCGCCTTCGGATCGGCCGGTGCTGCTGATCGCCGAGCCGGGTTTGCGCCTGGTCGCCGCGATGCTCGGCGTCTGGCGCGCCGGACGGTTCTTCGTCGCGCTCGACCCGGTGGCGCCGGCGGAGCGCAACGCCCGGATCGCGGCCGATGCGGAGGCCCGGGTGATGATCGCGGAGCCGGGGCGTGCTTGGGGGCTGGCCGAGTCGGCGAAGCCGCGGACGCAGCTGGCGCTCGACGTCGCGGAGTGGCTCGAAGCGGCCGGCGACGCTTCGGAGCGGCCGGTGGCCGTCGATCGCGGAACGATCGCCGCGCTCACCTACACCTCGGGCTCGACCGGCCGGCCGAAGGGTGTGATCCAGACGCATGGCGCGGTGCTCCGGAATGCCCGGCTCAACCGCTCCTCGCTCGAGGTCGAGCCGACCGACCGCTGCACGATGCTCTATCCGCCGAGCGTCAACCCGGCGCTGCGCGATCTCGCGACCGCTCTCCTCTCCGGAGCCGAGCTGCTCCCCTATCTCGTCACCACCGAGGGGATCGACACGCTCGGCCCCTGGCTCGAAGAGCGGAAGATCACGATCTACAGCTCCGGCGTGACGCTGTTCCGGCAATTCGCGTCGACCCTGCCGGCGGGCGCCACGCTCGGCTCGGTCCGTCGCGTACGGCTGGGCGGCGAGCCGGTCGGACGGCGCGAGATCGAGCTGTTCCGGCGCGTGTTCCGGCCCGGGGCGCGCCTCTTCTTCGGCCTCGGCACGACCGAGACCGGTACCGTCACCACCTGTTTTTACGGCCACGACGAGCCGCTGCCGCGCGCCGTACCGCTCGGGCTGCCGGCCGAGGGCATCGAGATCGAGCTGCTCGACGCCGCGGGCTTGCCCGTCTCGGAAGGCGAGGCGGGAGAAATCGCGGTCTGCGGCGACGACCTCGCGGGCGGCTATTGGCGCGATCCGGAGGTCGTGGATTCGTTGGCCTCTTCGCTCCTTCCGGATCGCGGCGCGTCGCCGCGCGCGCTCCGCTATCGCACCGGCGATCTCGCCCGGCGGGCGGCGGACGGCACGCTCGAATATCTCGGCCGGGCGGGAGCGCGGGTGAAGATCCGCGGCTTGCGCATCGACCTGGCGGAGGTCGAGCGGGCGCTCGCCGAGCTGCCCGGGGTGGCCGACGCGGCGGTCGCGGTCGTCCCCGGAAGATCTGCCGCCGACGGCGACGATCCCGAGCTGATCGCCTGCCTGGTCGGCTCAGGCGATCCGCCGCTGGTCCGCGCCGAGCTGCGCCGGGCGCTGGCCGAGCGGTTGCCGCAGGCGATGGTGCCGGCCCGGTTCCGGCTCGTCGAGCGGTTGCCGATGACCGCCAACGGCAAGCTCGACCGGCGGGCGCTCGCGGCGCTCGCCGGTCGCGAGCTGCCGCCCGAGCGAACGCTCACCTACCCGCGCGATCCGATCGAAACCCGCCTCGCCGCGCTCTGGTGCGAAGTCCTCGGCAGGGAGTGGATCGGCACCGACGAGAGCTTCTTCGATCTCGGCGGCGACTCGCGCTCCGCCGTCACCCTGTTCGCCGCGATCGAGCGGCGGTTCGGGACGGCGCTGCCGCTCGCGCTGCTGTTTTCGGCCCAGACCGTACGCGCGCTCGCGGTCCATCTGCGCGAAGGGGTGAGGCGCGATGCGCTCGTGCCCGTTCTCTGGTTCGGCCGCGAGGGCGATGCGACGAAGCCGGCGCTGTTCTGCATTCCGGCGGTCGACGGCTACGCCTTCGTGTTCCGACCGCTCGCGGCGGAGCTGGCCGATCAGGTGGCGCTCGCGGTGCTCCAGTTTCCCGGTCTCGACGGTAAGGAAGCGCCGATGTCCTCGGTCGAGGATCTCGCCGAGGCGCTGATCGGGCGGATGCGCGCGCGGCAGCCGGCGGGACCCTACTTTCTGCTCGGCCACTCGTACGGCGGCCTGGTCGCCTATGAGATGACCCGCCGGCTGGTCGCCCGCGGCGAGCGGGTGTCGCTGCTCGCGATGTGCGATTCGCACACGCCGGGCGCCGTGCCGCTGTTTGCCCGCCTGGTGCGCGACGGCGAGCAGCTGGCGCTCGCGGCGCGCCGGATCTGGCAGGCGAGCGGCGGCCGGCTGCCGGCGGCGATCCGGGCGGTCGGGCACATGGCGCAACGCGCGTTGCGCCGGCGGGTCGGCAACACGCTGGTCGAGCACGAGATCCACGAGGTGCGCCGGATCTCTACGGCCGCGCGGAAGCGCTACCGCTTCGGCGCACCCGCCGATTTGCCGGGCACGGCGGTCTGGCTGCTGCGCGCGGCGCCCGGGCCGGGCTCCGCCCACCTTTGGTGCCGGTGGGTCGCCCCCGACAACGGCTGGGAGCGCCGCCTGGTGGGACCGCTCCGGATCGTCGACGTGCCGGGCGATCACATCCGGATGCTCAATCCCCCCAATGTGGCGGTGCTCGCGGAGGTGCTACAGCGGGCGCTGGCTGTGGGTACGGCGGCCGCTCCGGAAAGCGCCGAGGGCGACGCGCGCCGGCCCTAACGCGCCGCGGACTCCGCCTCTTCGGAGCCGAGCAGGACTCCCACCGCGGAGCCTTCGAAGCTCGCCACGGAAACGTCGGCGGGAGGTCTAGTAACTAATACCTCCGGGCTCAGCCATCGTCAGTCGTGCAGAGGCCGGGGCGATCCCGATCCTCATCCGGGAGACTACGATCATGAAACGCAAGCTGAAGCTCTATCGCGATACCGTCCGCCACCTCGACGCCCTCGAAGGGGTTCAGGGCGGTCTCACCCAGACCACCTGTCACTTGCTCACCGCCAGCTGCTTCGGCACCTGCGTCCCGCCCTGTACCCTGTCGCCGACGGCCTGCGTACCGAGGGCCTGCGTCTAAAAGAAACTGTCTAATACCTTCGGCCTCCGCCATCGTCACTCGTTCCAGAGACCGGGGCGCTCCCGGCGCTCATCCAGGAGAAGACGATCATGAAACGGAAGCTGAAGCTCCACCGCGACACCGTTCGCAATCTCGAAGTGATCGACGACGTCCATGGCGGTGCCGCCACCACCACCCGTCAGACGGTACAGGTTTCGCTTTGTGTCCGCTGTTCGCTGTTCGGCAGTTGTTTGCCGCAGTGCACGCTTTCGCCGACGGCCTGCGTGCCGGCCGCCTGCTTCTAGGCGCCGTCGGATTTTTGCCTCAAACCGGGCGGTCCTCCGGCCGCCCGGTTCGCCTGCGGCGAGCGCCGGAGAGGACGGCGCGCAGCGCGACCGCGGCCGGACCCAGGGCGGCCGAGAGCGCGGCGATCACCACCCCGCCGAGCACCAGCCAAGGGGGCAAAGGGGTCGGCCAAGCCGCGAATCCGAGCGCCACCGCGAGGGCGGGCGCCGCGGCCCCGAGCAGCCGGGCGAAGTCGACGGGGGCCAATACCGCGCGACGAAGCGGCCGGTCGAACCGGGCGATCCCCGCCGCGCCGCGCAATGCCTGGCCCGCCGCGACGGCGATCGCGGCGCCGAGCGCGCCCTGGCGCGGCACCCAGAGGAAGAACAGCGCGGCGGTCGCCAGAGTGCTGCCGAGGGTGATCGCGAATACCTGAGAAGCGCGCCCGCGCGCCACCAGCGCCTCTTCGGTATAGCCGGCGACCGAGCGGGCGAGCCAACCGGCCGCGAGCCAACGCAGCGCCGAGCCGGCCACCTCGTAATGGGCGCCGAACGCGACCCGGACCAGCGCCTGCGGGCAGAGCAGGCAGGGGCCGAGGATCGGCCAGAGATAGGCGAAGGCGAGCTGGCGGGAGCGACGGTAGCCGGCCGCGAGGCCCGCTTCGTCGCGCGCCGCGACGGCGGCCGAGGCGAGCGGCAGGAAGCGATGAGAGGCGCTGTCGCTCACCTGGCCGAGCACCCGCCCCAGCCCTTGCGCGGCGCCATAGACCCCCACCGCGGCGAGCGGAGCGAGCGCGCCGAGCAGGACGATGTCGAGCCAGGTGGCGGCCTGGTTGATCAGGGTCAGGCCCAGAAAGGGCGGCAGCGAACGGAGCAGCCCGCGATCGATTCGGGCCGACGCGGGGAGGGAGCGACGGAGCCAGCCCCGGCGGGTGCCATAGGCGACGAACGACAGGTCGCCGAGCAGCGAGCCGACGCCCCACCCGAGGGCGAAGCGCGCCGGCGCGCCGGAAAGGAGCCCAGCGGCGGCCACGACCCCCGCGAGACGCAACGCGCTTCCCCCCGCGTCGCGGAACAACGCTCGGCCCCGGGTGTCGCCGCGCCCTTGGGAGATCCCCCACATCGCCATCCCTAGGCTTAAGCCCAGGGCGGCCGGGGCAGTGCCGGCGATCACCGAAGACGACAGCTCGCCGAGCCGGCCGAGACCGAGGCGCGGCAGGAACGGAATCAGCAGCCCCGCCGCGAGGCCGGTCGCCAGGGCGGCGCCGATCGCGGTGCGCGCGGCGGACTCCGCTTCCTCGCTTCGCCCCAACGCGAGCCGTTCGGCGATCCGCCGCGCGGAGGCCGAACGGAGGCCGCAAGAGGCGACGATGCCGGCGAACGAGGTCACCGCGATCGCCAACAGCACCGCGCCGAGATCGTCCGGCGCGAGGAACCGTGCCATCGCCACCCGCACGCCGAGCGCGCTCGCGATCGCCACACCCGAGCCGAGCAGGACCCCGGCGGCCGAGCCTTCGAGGCTGCTCGCCGGAATCTCGCCCGGCGCTCTAATACCTTCGGTCTTCGCCATCGTCAGAGGTTGGAGAGGCCGGGGCGCCCCCGGTCCTCATCCGGGAGAAAACGACCATGAAACGGAAGCTGAGGCTGCACCGCGACACCGTCCGCCATCTCGATACCCTCGAAGGGGTTCAGGGCGGCGACTTCCAAAGCATCAGTCTGACGACGGTAACCCGGTCCCCCAGCTGCTTCGGCACCTGCGTTCCGCCCTGCACCTTGTCGCCGACGGCCTGCGTGCCTAGGGCCTGCGTCTAAAACCGGTCCGCACCGCCTTCGATCGAACAGGAAGAGCCGGGCGGTCCCCGGGCCGCCCGCCTCGCTCCCGGGAATCAAGCGACGACCGCGACGATCGCGTCCAGCTCGATCTCGATCAACATCCCCGGGTCGATCAACGCCCTAACCTCAACCATCGAGGTCGCCGGGGGATGGTCGCGGAACACCTCGCCGTGCGCCCGGCCGTACTCCTCCCAGCGCGAGATGTCGGTGACGAACATTCGCGTCCGCACGACATCAGACACGTTGCCGCCGAGCCGCGCGAGCGCCGAAAGCGCGATCTCCAGGCACTTGCCCGCCTGGGCGTAGGCGTCGCCAGGCGCGAAAGTCGAGCCGTCCTCGGCGACCGGTGCGGTGCCCGAGACGAAGATTTGATGACCGGAGCGAATCGCCCGGCAATAGCCGACGACCGGCTCCCACGGCGCTCCGGACTGTACGCGTTCGATGGCCAATGGAGACCTCCGGGTTCAGGCCGCGGGGCGCGGCGGAAAGGCGGCGTGACGCCCACAGAGCGCCGCGCGGCTGGCCGCCGGGTGGGGCACCCGCTGCGGCACGGCCAGACGCGGGGTGAGCGCCAGCTCGAACGACAAGCGGATTTCGGGACAGATCCAAGCCGAATGGAGCGGCGGTAGCGCGGTTGGCGCGAGACCGAAACAGGCGGCGAACAGATCCGCCTGATGGATCTCCGCGCGCACCGGCCAGCTGGCGACCGGCGGATGGTTGACGTCGGTCCGCCGCAGGCCGCCCGGGAAGAGACAATAGCCGCGCGGCCGGTCGTGAACATACTGGACGGTGCGCTCCCAGCTGCCGAGCCGAGGCCCCACACCCACCTCCGGGCTCGCCGGCTTGGCGCTCACTTCGAGCTGCACGCCGCGCGTCGCGCGCCAACGCCACTCCCCCGCCTCGAGCCGGTTCGACGGGCGGGGAAAATCGAGGTGGGCCACGGCGACCGGCGGACCCGCGAACAGGCGCGCTCCGGGGTAGGCCCAGGCGGGCAGGAAGATCCGCCGGATGAGGGCGGAAGGCACCCCCTCCTCGTCCAGCACGCAGAGCCGCAAGTTCATCTGCGGCCAGGAGAAACGGAGTCCCGGCAGCGCCGGCCAATGGACCCGCTCATGGTGGAACAGGAAGGCGGAGGCGAAGACGCGATCGTGGCCGTCGTCGGCGTGGACCTGGTAGGAGAGCGTCGGCGGCAGGGCCGGCAGGATCTCTTTCGGCAGCGCCCAGTTCAGAACCAGGCCGTCGCGGAGCTGGGTTTCGATCTTCATTCACGGACTCGGGGCTAATCTTGTCGAAGGCGCAGGGCGGGAAGTGAGCGTGACCTTAGCTCGCGGCGGGGCGTGCGGGCAACCCACGAACCGACTCTCGCTCGATTTGCTACAGTCTCCCTCGATCCGCAATGCCTTCTGTAATTCCCCCTACCCCTCATCCCGCTCCAAACCTCGCCGAGGAGATGACGATGCAGAGATCCCGACGTTTCGGGCTCGCGACCGCGAGCCTCGCCCTATTGCTTTCGACCGGTCCCGTGGCAACCGCCGCCGCCGCGAACCTTGCGCTCCCCCAGGGCGCCGAGCAGGCCGCCCGGGCGATCCACGCCGGCAGCCTCGCCGCCCCGATTCGCTTTCTCGCCTCCGACGCGCTGGAAGGGCGCGGCCCGGCGAGCCGAGGCGATCAGCTCGCTCGGGCGTACCTTGCGAGCGAGCTTGAGTCGCTCGGCCTCTCCCCCGGCGGACCGGACGGCGGCTGGCAGCAGAGCTTCGACATCGTCGGGATTGATGCCGCGATGCCCGCGACCTGGAGCCTTGCAATCGGGGACAAGACGGTCGAGTGGAAACGGAGCGATGACTACATCGCGGCTTCGGGCGTCCAGGCCGCGAGCGCCGAGCTGCGCGATGCCGAGCTGGTCTTCGTCGGCTACGGCATCCAAGCGCCCGAGTTCCGGTGGGACGACTACAAGGGGATGAACCTGAAGGGCAAAGTCCTGGTCATGCTCAACAACGACCCGGAGGACGACGAGAGCCTGTTCGCCGGCAAACGTCGCCTCTATTACGGCCGTTGGGACTACAAGTACGAGAGCGCCGCCCGGCAGGGGGCGGCGGGCGCGA
Source organism: Thermoanaerobaculia bacterium (assembly GCA_035995205.1). Lineage (GTDB taxonomy): Bacteria > Acidobacteriota > Thermoanaerobaculia > Multivoradales > UBA5704 > DASYKS01. The sequence continues at coordinate 50,364 of DASYKS010000053.1, read as the reverse complement.
TCATCATCCACACGACTCCCTCGGCCGGCTATCCCTGGCAAGTGGTGCAGACCTCGTGGACCGGCGAGCAGTTCGAGCTGCCGGCGGGCGACGAGCCGCGCCTGCAGGTGGCGGCCTGGGCGACCGAAGAGGCCACCCAACGCCTGTTCACGGCGGCGGGTTTCGATCTCACTCAGCTGATCGCCGCGGCGCAACGGCGCGATTTCCGGCCGATTCCGCTCGGCGCCCGCACCACGCTTACGCTCGCCACCAAAATCGAGAAGACCGCCACCGCCAACGTGCTCGGTCTGCTCCCGGGCAGCGATCCGAAGCTCAAGAGCGAGGTGGTGATTCTCTCCGCCCACCACGACCATCTCGGAATCGGCGAGCCCGACAAAGACGGCGACACGATCTACAACGGCGCGGTCGACAACGCCTCCGGCTGTGCCCAGATCCTGGCGATCGCGCGCTCGTTCGCCGCGCTGCCGGAGCGCCCGCGGCGTTCGATCCTGTTCGCGTTCGTCGCGGCCGAGGAGCAGGGCCTGTTGGGCTCGAAGTACTACGCGGAGCATCCGACATTCCCCGCGGGCAAGATCGCGGCCAACGTGAATTTCGACGGCGGCAACATCTGGGGCCGGACCACCGACCTTACCTACATCGGTTTGGGCAAGAGCTCGCTCGACGGCGTGGTCAAGGATCTCGCCGCGGCCCAGGGGCGTGAGGTGTTACCTGACCAGGCGCCCGATCGCGGCTTCTTCTACCGCTCCGACCAGTTCAGCTTCGCCAAGATCGGCGTCCCCGCCATCTACCTCGACGCCGGGCGCAAGTTCATCGGCAAGCCGGAGGGCTGGGGCAAGGAAACGCAGGAAAAGTGGGAAGAGGTTCGCTACCACCAGCCGAGCGACGAAATCGAGCCCGACTGGAACTACGACGGCATGATCGAAGACGCCCGGCTCGGCTTCTACGCCGCCCTCTGGATCGCGAACCAGGACGCGATGCCCACCTGGACCCCCGGCGACGAATTCGAAGCGGCGAGGAAGCAGGCGCTCGCGGCCGTCGCGGGGAAGTAAGGGCGTCGATTCCGCGGGCGCACACGCAGGTGCGCCCCTACGATGCCGTCGCCAAGGTATCAAACCGTAGGGGCAGACCTGTGTGTCTGCCCCCGCAACACGCAGGTGCGCCCGCCACGATGCCGTCGCCAAGGTCCCAACCGTAGGGGCAGACCTGCGTGTCTGCCCCCGCGGAACCACGCCTGCCCTACTGGAAATACCCGTTCACGTCGACCACCAGGTTGGCCGCCTGGGTCGCGCCGTTCTGGAACAGGGCGGTACCGGCGCCGTCGGTCGCGAGCAGGATGACGGCATTGTTGGTCCGCGTCTGTCCCGCCCTGAAGCTCATGATCGTGGTGCCCGTGGGGAAGCCGTTGCCCGGGAAGGCGCCGAAGAAACCGGCGCCCCCGGCGGCGACCACCGAAACGTTCGCCGAGATCGCCTTGGCCGAGCTGGGAACCGAGCAGATCCCGGTCATCTGGACCACCCGCGTCGAGCTGCCGGCGAGCGCGCCGCCGCTCCCCGCGTTCCGGGTGTCGAGCACCCGGCAGGGGGAGACGGTGAAGAATTTCCGTGGTGCGTCCGCCGGCATGTAGAAGAACGCGTCGGCGAGCGTTAGGGCCGAACCGCCCGGATTGGTCACCGAGACGCTGACCTTGCCGGTCGATTTCGCCGGGGTCACCGCAGTGATCGTTGTCGGGTTCACGACGACAATCGATGTCGCCGAAGTGCCGCCGAATGTCACCGCGGCCCCGGTCACGAAGCCGGATCCCGTGATCGTAACCGGCGTGCCGCCCGCCACCGGGCCGGAGCGCGGCCACACCCCGGTGACCGTTCCCGCTCCGCCCGAGGTGCCCGGAAAGATGCAGATGTTGACGCGGCTCTGGATCAGCGGCGCGATCAACGCGACCGAGATCGGATGGAACACCGCGGACGAAGTGCAGCCGCCGAGAAGGTGGCAGTAGCTCATGATCGTGCCGCGGACGTTGGTGACGCCGTTGATCGTGGTCGCGGCGGGGCAGCTCGTCCCGCCCGCGTAGCAGCCACCCTCACCGTTGAAGCAGTTGTCGAGCGGCGGGGAGTAGCAGTGCGTGTGGGGCGAGCCGAAGTTGTGCCCCAGCTCGTGGCCGACCAGCTTCGCATCGTTCGAGATCGCCTGCGCCGGCCCGAACACCTTGCTGAAGCTGTAGCCGGTGTTGGTGCTGCACAAGCCGTTGATCCAGGCGATGCCCGAAGCGGAAAAGGCCGAAGGCGACTTGCCCGAGATCATCATCGCGAGGCCGCGGGTGACGCCGCCGAAGTTGGCGCTCCAATAGTTCGAGAATTCGGAGAGCTCGGCCGGAGAGGCGCTGCTGCCCGAATTCTGCGCATAGGGGTCTGGGGTACTCGAAAAGCGTAGCGTCGTCGTCCCCTGGAGCAGCCGAACCAGCAGGTCGCGCTCGTAGATCGCGCTCATCGAGGCGATCAGGCTCGCCAGGTAGTTGTTCGCCGTCGTCGCATCGTTACAAACCGGCGGATTGGTCGCGGTACAGGCTTTGCTCAGCATGAACTCGTTATCGGTGTCGACCGCGAGGGTCATCGAATGGAGCGTAGTGATCGCACTCGGCCCGCCCCCGCCGGCCGCCCCCGACGGCGGAAACTCAAGAAAGCCCGGCCCCTCGTCCTCGCCGCAGACCCAAGTCGGCTCGGTAGCCTTCGATCCGGGTTGGAAGAAGGCGGGCGGCGCGATCAGCATTTGGCCCTCGCCCGCTTGCTCGTAGGGCTGGAAGTCCCAAGTGCCTTTCGGCCCGGCCGCGAAACCGCGGATCTTCCCCTGATTCGGATCGACCGAGAGGAACACGCGGGTGGAAGGGTCCGCGGCCGTTGCGCCCCAGAAGAAGATCCAGCGCGAGCGCGGCACTTCGGTCCGGACGCCGCGATCGAGGGCAAAAATCTTGGCGTCGGGCGCATAGATCTCGTGTCGGGCGACGACCACGTCGGCGCGCTCTCCCGGAGCGACGGGGAAAGCGCTAATTTCGAGCTCCCGCTCGACGGGCGCCGCGATCAGAGAGGGAGCGAGCCCGTCCACGAACGAGAAAAGCTCGGCGGCGGAGCCGGAAGAGGACTCGATCTGTTCACCCGCGACGGGCGCGGCGGTGAGAGGAAGGAGCGCATCGGCCGCGCCCTGTGCCGAGGCGCCGAACGATACGAAAAGCCCGAAGGCGAGCAGCAGAGCGGCCGGCGATGTCCGCCTCGCGGCTCGGCCGGGGGCAGAGTTGAGACAGAAGGGTCTGACGAGGTGCTTCATGTCGGTTCTCTCCAGGAGGATGCACCCTTGGGGCGGTTTCGCAGTCGAAAACGGGATTTAGATCCCCAATACCAACTTGCCCGCCACTTTGCGGGACTCCAATCTTCGATGCGCTTGCGCCGCATCGGCCAGCGGTATGACCTGAGCAATGCGAAGATCGAGCCACCCTTCGACGACCGCGGCGATCAACTTGCGCCGCGCCCGCTCGAAGAATCCCGGCGGATGGGGGGCGTTCAAAACGTAGGCGCCGACCGACAGACAGCGGTCGTAGAGCGCGCCGGGGTCGAACGGCTCGGGGGGACCGCTCGCGTCGCCGAAGAAGATCAGCCGGCCGAACGTCGCGAGGCACGCGAGGCTCGCCGCCTGAGTTTCGCGCCCCACCGAATCGAGCACCACGTCCACCCCGCGCCCGTCGGTCGCCGCGCGTACCCGGCCCGCGAGATCCGCGCCGTAGGCGAACGCCTCGCCACCGACCTCGGTGATCGCGGTACGCTTCTTGCGCGTCGAGGCGGTGCCGAGCATACGCGCGCCAAGTCGGCGGGCGAGCTGGATCGCGATCCGCCCGACTCCCCCGCCCGCGGCGTGGATCAATACAGTCATCCCCGCTTCGGCGCGCGCCACGATGTGGACCAGGCCATAGGCCGTGAGCCCTTGGAGCAACAGGGCGGCACCGGTCGGAAACGAGATCTCGGCCGGCAGGACGACCAGCGCTTCGACCGGAGCGACGCACAGCTCGGCGTAGGTTCCGGATACGCCCTCCATCGCCCAGAACGCGACCCGTTTGCCGATCCAGGACGCGTCGGTCTCCGGACCGACGGCTTCGACCAGCCCCGCGCCTTCGCTTCCCGGAATCCAAGGGAAGATCGGGGTGCGATAGACGCCGCGACGCCGCTCGGTCTCCGAGAAGTTGACCCCAGCGGCGTGTAAACGGACCAGCGCCTGTCCCCGGGCCGGAACCGGCTCCGGAACGTTGCGGAGAACCAGCACATCGGGCTCTCCCAGCTCGGTGACGACAATCGCTCTCATAGATTCGAGATCACCCCCAAGTGGATATCGGAATATAGCATAATCACTATGCTGATCCGGCTATTCCCTCGGCAGGGTAGAATCCGTGCCCTTGAAGCTCACCTGACCCCGGAGGAAAGATGCGCCTATTCGCTTTCGCAGGGCTTCGCTACGGCGAGCCGGCCGGAAATCCCGGTCCGCTCGCGGCCCTCCCGTACGACCAGATCAACCCGGCGCTCCGCGACCGCTACCAGGCGGAATCGCCGTTTCAGTTCGTCCACCTCACCTGCCCCGTGGCCGCCGACGGCGGCGATCCGTACGCACACGCCGCAGCGCTTCATCGCGCCTGGCTCGCCGACGGTGGCATCGTCCGCGACGAGAAACCCGCCATCTACCCCTACGTGATCGAGCTGGCGGGCGGCGGCCGGCGGCTCGGAGTCGCAGGATTGGTCGAGATCGCCGACGCCGCGACCATCCGGCCGCACGAGCAGACGCTCGAAAAGGCGATCGCCGACCGCACCGCCCTGCTCGAAGCCACCCGCGTCGATCTGGAGCCGGCGTTGCTGCTCTCCGACGACGGCGGAAGGCTCGACGCTCTGGTAGCCGAAGACATCGCGGGCAAGGAGCCGCTGGTCGATCACCTCGACCCGGACGGCCATCGCCACCTGTTGTTCCGGGTCGACGATCCGGAGCGCATTCGGCTCTACCAAGAGGCGACGGCGGGACCCTCCGCGATCGCCGACGGCCACCATCGCTACAAGGTGGCCGACCATTTCGCCCGCGCTCACGGTTCGGCGCCCGGAACGGCGGCCTCGGCGAAGCTCGCGATCGTCACCAGTCTTTCGTCCCCAGCGCTCACCATCGATCCGATCCACCGCGCCCTCGCCGCCGCGATCGACCTCGACGCGATCGCCACCGCTTCGGGAGCCGAACGCAAAACGATCGAAGCGGCCGATGGCACCGCTCTCGCCAAAGCCGTAGCGGCGGCCGGCGCGACCGCGATCGGCCTCAAAGTGAAGGGCCGGCCGGCGGAAATCTGGGTTCTCGATCCCGAGCGCGCCCCGGCATCGCTCTCCCCCGGCGCGCGGCATGTGGCGGTCGTCCTGCTCCACGAAATCGTCTACCCCGCGCTCGGGCTCGCCCCCGCCGCGGCGATCGACGGCACGACCACCTACCGCTCGGATCCGGACGTCCTGTTCAAAATGGTCGAGAACGGCGAAACGGGCACGGGGATCTGGCTGCCGCCGATGACCCCGGCGGCCTTCGCCCTCGCGATCGAGCACGGCGAGATGCTGCCGCCGAAATCGACCCGCTTCCTGCCCAAGGTGATGTCCGGCCTGGTCTGGGCGGACCACGACTCGCGAGTGCTCTAGCGTCTCGGAAATTACCGAGAGGGAGCGGGCGGAGAGCGTTATCCGCCCGCTCCGATCGATCCCTGGTGGCGCTCTGGGGAAAACCAGCTCGCTGGTATGATGATTTCATGAAGACGACGCTCGATCTTCCCGATGACTTGGTGCGAGAGGTGAAAATTCACGCTGTTAATGAGAATAGGAAACTCAAGGACACCGTCGCCGACTTGCTGAGGCGTGGCCTGGCTCAGAAGCACGGTGTACCTACGACGGCCCGCAGGCGCCTCAAACTGCCGCTTGTCGAGTGCGCTCACGAGGCCCGACCGGACGAGGAGATGATCCCCGAGCGGGTGGCGGAAGTGCTACTCGAAGACGAAGCCAGGATGCACCGTGACGCTCTGCGACACTAACGTCTGGCTTGCCCTGGCTCTTTCCAAGCACGTCCATCACACCGCGGCGCGCGAGTGGCTGGAAACGGTTGAGGTACCGACATCGGTCTTCTTTTGCCGCGCGACGCAGCAGGCCTTTCTGCGACTGCTCACAAACGCTTCGGTCCTAGGGCCGTATGGGAACCCACCGTTGACGAACCGCGAGGCATGGTCAGCCTACGAGGCGTTCCTTGCCGACGACCGCATCGCATTCCGAGCGGACGAACCGGCGGGAGTGGAATCGTTCTGGAAGGAGCTCGCGGTGCGCGCGACCGCCTCACCCAAGCTCTGGATGGATGCCTATCTCGCTGCCTTCGCTCTGGCCGGTCGATATTCGATGGTGACCATGGATGCGGCGTTTCGCCAGTTTCGCGGTCTGGACCTCCTAGTTCTCGGGCAACGCCGAGCTTAATCCCAGCTCTTTCGCCCTTAATGCCTTTTTAGAACGATCTCGGCTCGTAGACCCCTTCCTGCGTCACGCCCTCGGCTACGGCGATATAGCGGACGAGCCCGAACCCCAAGCCGACCAGCTCGCCGTCCGGGGCGTCGAAGACCTTCGGCGGATCGCCCGGGGAGAGCGAGAACGGGGCACCGTCGGGGAGGAAGAGTTCCCATCGCCGTCTCCTTTGCGCCGAGACCGGGCCCGCCCTGGGCTGCCGCCCGAGCGCATCAATTTGAATCTTTTCTACCTGTTGAAGTGCAGCGAGCGGAGGTAGATGGGACGCCCGCCGCCGAGTGCCGTCGGCCGGAGTGCTAGCATTTGCCCCGTGCCCGCCCGCTTTCTTGACGATTCGACCCCGGTGATCCAGTTCGATCCCGCGATCGAGATCTCGCCTTATCACGTGTTCCGGAGGCTCAGCGAAGGCGATCCGCCGCTCTTGATCGACGTTCGCGCCAATCCAGGCGCCCGTACGCTCACCGGGGCAATCCCCTATCCTGGACCCGAGTGGGAGCCGCCGCACGATCGCGACGTCGTCCTCTTCGACGACGACGGCACGACGGCGGTCGAAGGCGCCCGCCACATGCAAACGGCGGGATGGGAAAACGTCAAGGCTCTCTTCGGCGGCCTCGAACTCTGGGAGTTCGCGCTCGATCCGCAGGTGGTCGGGGCGGAGACGTTTCTGCGAACCGATGACCGGGATTCACCGAACAATCGGTAGGGGCAACCCTTGTGTGTCCGGCCTGCCCCTACAAACCCTCGACGGCCGTCACAGCGTCACCACCGCCCCCGCCTCGCGAATCCGCTGGGCGAAGCTCTGCCAGCCTAAGATCGCATCGACTCTCGCCTGCACGTCCGCCAGCTCCAGGCCGAGAAAGCGGGCGGAGGCGCTACAGGCGAACAAACGGATCGCGCCGCTCGCGCGCCCTTCCACGAGCATCGAGGAGAGCGGCGGCAAGTCGAGCGCTTCGAGCCGCTCCGGCGTCACGGGCGGCGCGGGATCGAGGTCGTCCCACCGATTCCGCACCCAGGAGTCGAGCGCGCCGAAGAAGAGGGCGATCTCGACCGTCTCACCCGCAGCGACCGTGCTCGCGGCGAGCGAGGAGATCTGGAAGCGGAGATCCCAGGTGCCCCCATGGGCCAGGATGAACAGATCGGGCATCGGCAAGCACTCTACCAGCTCGACCGTTTGCCCTATCTTTCGCAGCCGACCTAATACCGATCGAACGAAGCATCGTCAGGGCTCTCTAGAACCCCGGCTCAACCCCAAGCGACCGAATCGGTCGGCCGCGCGGGAACGGGAGAAATGAGAGGAAGAGCATGTCGTCTTCACGCGTCGTCCACCGTTGGATTTCTCGCGCTGTCCCGCTCGTGGCGCTGATCTCGATGTTCGCCGTCGCACCTGGTGCGAACGCTCAGGCCATGCACCCCAAAGATGCGCTCTCCGCCGACCAGCGTATCGACCCAATCCTCGCTTTCTCGCGCGACAGCGATCGCATCGAAGAAGCCCAGAGTCCCGTGGCCGCCGAGGTCGAACAGGGTTGGAACGCCTTCCGCGCCAGGGCCGCGGCGGAAAAGCCCGGCGAGTGGGTCGGCTATGTCGATCGCCGCACCGGCCGGCTCGATTACGCCGAAGGCCCCGGCCTGGCTTGGTTGCCGGGCTTCGGCAACCGGATCACTCCGCAGGATCTCGTCGAACGTTTCGGCGCCAAGGCGAAGCCGGACCTGGCGACGCTGGAAACGATCGCCCGCTCTTTCCTGGCGCCGCTTGAGCCCGCTCTCGGCGTCGAGTCGAAGGAGTTGGTGCTCTCTCACGGCCGCTCCGGGCGCCAGTCCGACTACCTCTGGTTCGTCGATTTCGACGTCGTCCACGCCGGGCTGCCGGTTGAAGGAGCCCGGGTCTTCTTCCGGATCAACAACGGCAACCTAATTCAGTTCGGCACCGAAGGCCTCGCGGCTCCGGGGGTGGAGACGAAGAGCGTCTCGATCGACCGGGCACGCGCCGTGGAGATCGCCAACGCCGCCTTCGCCGGCAAGGCGCCCGTCCGACGCGTCTCTGAAACCATCCTTCATCTGGTACCCCTCTCTCTCGACCTTCCCGGCCGCGAGGGCCAGTTCGCGCCGGGCGCCGGCGTCCGCTGGGCGCCGGTTTGGGAGGTCTCGGTCGAACGTTCCGGCGGCGTGCCCTGGCGCGCTCGCATCGACGCGGTCTCGGGCCAAGTGCTGGCGCTCGAAGACCTTCGCCGATTCGCGACCGCCCAGGTGCATGGTGGAGTCCGCTCCGACGCGACCGTGGGCGAAGCCGACCTGCCGATGCCGTTCGCGGATTTGAGTTCCGCTCCCGGCGCCGCCAACTCCGCGGGCCTCTACAACTTCACCAGCGGCCCGGTCAATTCGACCCTGAACGGCACCTTCGTCAAGATCAAAGACTTGAACTGCGGCGCGATCTCCCAGGGCGACGACGGCGCCGGCAACATCGATTTCCTGACCAACGGCGGCACCGACTGCACCAACCCGGGCTCCGGCGGCCCCGGCAATACGGCTTCGGCCCGGACCCAGTTCTACTGGATCAACCGGATCAAGGAGATTGGGCGTGGCTGGCTGCCCGCCAACGCCTGGTTGACGCAAAACCTTCAGGTCGAGGTCAACCTGAATCAGACCTGCAATGCCTATTGGGATCCGGCCCTCAAGGATCTCAACTTCTTCGTCGCGGGCAACATCCCGACCAACCCGCCGATCCCCTGCGGCAATACCGGCGAGCTGCCGGGCGCGTCGCTTCACGAGTTCGGTCACGGGCTCGACCAGTTCGACGGGAGCGCCGCCTCCGACTGGTCCTCGGGGGAGAGCTACGCCGACATCACCGCCTTTCTCATGACCCACAATTCCTGCGCCGCCGCCGGGTTCTTCCTCGACATCCCCTGCCTCGGCTACGGCGATGCCTGCACGACCTGCAGCGGCTTCCGCGACGTCGACTGGGCAAAGCGCGAGAGCAACGTTCCGCATACCGTGGCGAACTTCGTCCAGCCGGTCTGCACCGACTACTCCAACAACCATCCGACCCTTTGCGGCACCGAAGAGCACTGCGAGTCGTATATCGCGACCGAATCGTATTGGGACCTCATCAACCGGGACCTCCCTGCCGCCGGTTCGGCGCAGGCTTGGAACACGGCCGAGCGCCTCTGGTACCTGTCGCGGCCGACGGCCACCAAAGCGTGGAAATGCGACAAGGCGAACGCCACCTGGGCCTCGCACGGCTGCACCAACGGCAGCATGTTCCGCGTCCTGCGTGCGGCCGACGACGACGACGGCAACCTGAACAACGGCACTCCCCACGGCGGCGCGATCTTCGCCGCGCTCAACCGACACGAGATCGCCTGCGCGGGCGATGCGGGAGCCAATACCACCTTCGCCGGCTGCGTTCCTCCGGCGGTCCCGACGCTCACCGTCACCGCGGGCCTCAATCAGAACTCGCTCTCTTGGACCAACTCCGGCGCGGGCAAGGTCTACGACGTCTATCGCAGCGAAAACGGCTGCGGCTCCGGCTTCACCAAGATCGCTAACGACCTCGCGGTCCTGAATTTGACCGATTCCAACGTCGCCTCCTCGTCCCAGTACGCCTACCAGGTGGTGGCCCAACCGTCCGGCAACGAGGCGTGCGCCGCGCCGCCTTCGGTGTGCAAAGTCATCACCGGCCTCGAAAAGACCGACGTCTGGTCGAAGGACCGGCCCGCCGACACCGGTCTGGAGCCTGATCCGAACACAGTCAACGACGACATGTGGCGCAGCCGGGACATCTGGATCCGTAAAATCAACGACGGCAATACGACCCACCAGAACCCCGAGTTCGGCCAGACCAATTTCGTCAACGTCCGGCTGTACAACAAGGGAACGGTACAGGCGCAAAACGTGACGGTGGCCCTCTATTGGGCGAAGGCCTCGGCGGGTCTGGCCTGGCCGATCGACTGGCATACGGCCGGCTCGGCCGTCACCGACATCGATGCCAGCGGCACGGTGACCGTGGTCATTCCGTGGATTCCCGCCTTCGAAGGGCACGTCTGCCTGTTGGTCCGCATTCTCTCCGCCCAGGATCCGCTGCCGGTCGAGGTCGCCGATCCGAACGTAAACGTCCGCAAGAGCAACAACCTGGTCTGGCGGAACGTCAACGTCGTCAATCTGGTGAAAGCGGTTAGTTTCAAAGCCGCGATGGTCATCCGCAACATCGAGACCGGTACCGCCGTGGTCAAAGTGAGCTTCCACGACCTGATCGAGCCGGGCGTGCTCAATCCGTTCCTCCGCCGCGGCAAGGTCACAGTCGATCTCGGTGCCGCGCTGTTCGACATCTGGCGCCGCGGCGACATGCGCGGTAGCAACGTCGCGGTCGTCGGCTCCTCGTCGATTCAAATTCTCGGCGACGGCGCCTGGATTCTGCTTACCCTGCGGGACCGAGAAGAGGGGACGATCCAACTGCGATTCGATGACGTGGCGACCGGCACGCTCAAGACGCGTACCGAGCCGAACGTCTTCGAGGTACGCCAGACCAACGTCCGCAGCGAGAAGGTGCAGGGCGGCGTGACCTACGAGATCGAGTCTCCCGCGCTGCGGTAGATCCGGTCAGGTTCCGTAAACAAAAACGGCCGGTGCGCCTCTTCAGGCGTGCCGGCCGTTCTCTTTGTGTGCCGAAGACGCTCAGTGAGCCGCCGCCGCCTCCCCCACCGTCCAGGTATCTCCCTGGCGCAGCAGGTCTTCGAGCTTGCCGATCCCCTGCTTAGTGATCGCCTCGTCGATCTGGCCGACCACCCGCTGCTCGTAAGTCGGTTCGTCGACCGCGCGAAAGACGCCGAGGGCAGTCGGGAAATTCGGCGGCAGCAGTTGGGCGGCGAGGAACGCGGTGGCCGGGTTGTCGAGGCTCTCGTTCCAGACCAGGCAGTCGGCGGCCGAGTACTCCCCTCCCAGCTCGATCACTTCCATCTCGGTGCCGCGCATGCGGATGCCGCGGTCTTTGTTCTTGCCGAAGACCAGGGGTTTCCCTTGCTCCAGGTAGATCGCCGCGTCGTCGCGGACCTCCCGATCGGTCATGTAGTCGAAGGCTTTGTCGTTGAAAATGTTGCAGTTCTGGTAGATCTCGACGAACGCCGTGCCTTTGTGCGCGGCGGCGCGACGGAGAATTTCTTTCTGATGCGGCAGGTAGATGTCGACCGTCCGCGCGACGAACGTCGCCCCGGAGCCGAGCGCCAGCGACAGCGGGTTGAACGGGTAATCCGCCGACCCCGCGGGAGTCGATTTCGTCTTCTTCCCCAGCTCGCTGGTGGGCGAGTACTGCCCCTTGGTCAGGCCGTAGATCCGGTTGTTGAACATCAGGATCTTCACCCCGACGTTTCTGCGCAGCGTGTGGATCAGATGGTTGCCGCCGATCGAAAGCGCGTCGCCGTCGCCGGTCGCGATCCACACTTCGAGCTCCGGCCGCGACAGCTTCAAGCCGGTCGCGACCGCCGGCGCCCGGCCGTGGATGGTGTGGAAGCCGAACGTGTTCATGTAGTACGGGAAGCGCGACGAGCAGCCGATGCCGGAGACCACGACGAACTTCTCGCGCGGAATGCCCAGCTCCGGAAACACCTGCTGCACCGCGTTCAAGACCGCGTAGTCGCCGCAGCCGGGACACCAGCGCACTTCCTGATCGGTCTGGAAATCCTTCCGGGTGAGAACCGGAGCCTCAGGCATGGGGGGCCTCCTGGGCGACAGGCGCCCCGACGAGCAGCGCTCGAATCTTGTCGAAGATCTCTTGGCGGGTAAACGGCTTGCCCTGCACCTTGGAATACGAAACGACGTCCTTCAGGAACTTGGCGCGCAGGAGGAAGGCGAGCTGCCCGGTATTCATCTCGGGCACCAGCACGTGCGGGAAACGGGCGAGCACTTCGCCGAGATTGCTGGGCATTGGATTCAGATAGCGGAGGTGGGCGCGGCAGACCTTCAACCCCTGGCGCTGCGCGGTGTTGACCGCGCCGGTGATCGCGCCCGCCGTGCTCCCCCACCCGAGCACCAGCAATTCGGCGTCGTCGTCGCCGATCACCTCGATCGGCGGAATGGTCCGGGCGATTCGTTCGACCTTTTCGGCGCGCAGGTAAACCATCCGCTCGTGGTTCTCCGGATCGTAGGAGATGTTGCCGGTGATCTCCTCCTTCTCGATGCCGCCGATCCGGTGCTCAAGCCCCGGAGTGCCCGGGATCGCCCAGGGCCGGCCGAGGGTCTCCGCGTCGCGCTCGTACGGCTGGAACCCTACCGGGTCGGTGCGGAACTCGATCCGCAGGTCGGGAAGCTCTTCCACTTTCGGTAACTTCCACGGTTCCGAGCCGTTCGCCAAATAGCCGTCGGAGAGGATCACCACCGGCACCATGTAGCGCGTCGCGATCCGTACGGCTTCGAGCGCGATGTCGAAACAGTCTTTCGGCGAGCTGGGAGCGAGGATCGGCAGCCGCGACTCGCCGTTGCGGCCAAACATGACCTGCAGCAGGTCGGCCTGCTCGGTTTTGGTCGGCAGGCCGGTCGATGGGCCGCCGCGCTGGATGTCGCAGACGATCAAGGGCAGCTCGGTCATCACCGCCAAGTTCATCGCCTCGGTTTTGAGAGCGATGCCCGGTCCCGACGAGACGGTCACCCCGAGCGCGCCGCCGAACGAGGCGCCGATCGCGGCGCAGACCGCGGCGATCTCGTCCTCGGCCTGGAACGTGGTGACGCCGAAGCTCTTGTATTTCGACAGCTCGTGGAGCACGTCGGAAGCCGGCGTGATCGGGTAGGCGCCGAGGAAGAGCGGCAACCCGCTCCGGCGGCTCGCCGCGATCAGGCCGAGCGCCAAGGCGGTATTGCCCATGATGTTGCGGTAGAGCCCCGGCTCCATCGGCGCGGGGTCGATCTCGTAGCGGGTATGGAACGCCTCGGTGATGTCGCAATAGTTCCAGCCCGCCTTCAGCACCTTGACGTTGCCCTCGGCGAGATCAGGCTTCTTGGCGAACTGCTTGCGCAAGAAGGCGGCCGTGTTGTCCATCGTGCGCGAGAAGAGCCAGTAGCACATGCCGAGCGCGAACATGTTCTTCGACCGCTCGGCGGTCTTGTTGTCGAGCCCGGAGCCTTCGAGCGCGCGCTTGGTTAGCGTGGCGATCGGCACCGCGAAGACCCGGAAGCCGCCGAGCGAGCCGTCTTCGAGCGGGTTGGCGGCATAGCCGGCCTTCGCCAAATTGCGCTCGCCGAATTCGTCGGTGTTGGCGATCACGATGCCGTTCGGCTTCAAATCCGGCAGCTCTTTCTTGAGCGCGGCCGGGTTCATCGCGACCAGTACGTCCGGCGCGTCACCAGGAGTGTGGATATCGTAGTCGGCGATCCGCACCTGGAATGCCGAAACCCCCGGCAAAGTCCCGGCCGGCGCGCGGATCTCGGCCGGAAAGTCGGGCAACGTCGAAAGGTCGTTGCCGAACATGGCGGAAGTGTTGGTGAATTGGCTGCCGGTCATCTGCATGCCGTCACCCGAGTCGCCGGCGAAGCGGATGACCACGTCCTCCAAGTGCTCGTGCTCGACGAGCCGCCCTTCTGTCTCTTGTCGCTCGATCACCGGCATCGTCATCGGGCCCTGGCCTCCAATGGGGTGGCTGACGGTTTACGGGAGCGAGGTTAGCACGGGGCCACGGGCTCGGTCCTCACCCGAAGGGGCGGGAACCCGTCATGAAAGAGGTGCTTCGGGAGGCCGACCTCGGTACCCCCGGATTGGACGGCCCTTCTGCTCGAAGAGAGGGCACAGCGGGTGATCGCCGAGCTGCGACGGCTGGGGGTTGTGGTCAGGTAGGAAATCTGCGCGAAGGAGAAATACGCGGGCGAGGCGCCGTCACCTCGCCCGGACTTTTTCGCGGCCTTTTAGGTCTGGCAGGGATCGGGATCGAGGTTGTGGCAGAACGCCTTGCCGTGGCAGTTGCCACAGTTGCTGTCGCAACAGCGCGCCAATCGTTCCCACGGCTGGCAAAGATCTTCGACCTGCCACTCTTCGAGGCAGCAAAGGGTGCCGAGGAGGCAGCCGGAGAGGAAGATGGGCTGCGGCGTGCCGATCGAGGGAGTTGCCTGGGAGACGGGAGTCATCTCGCCGACCGGCTCGGCCGCACCGGCCGGCAGGGCCGCGAAGAGCGCTGCGAGGGCGAAGACGACGGGAACGAGAAGAAGGAAACGGCGTGCGTTCGCGGGCGTGCTCATGGGCCACCTCTCCTATGCGTCGTTGGATGTGAAGCGTTGCGAAGTTACCAACCATCACGACTTATAGGGTGCGTCGCGGGGCCAACTGCGAGCTTGGCCGAACGAATGGATCGGCGATGCGGGAGAACACCGCTCCGACGGCCGAAGCGGTACACTGAGATCCGATGAAACGGAGGCTCCTGATGAAACCGCTCGGCCAAAGACCCTTCCGCTGCTTCACTTTCGCGCTGGCTGCCTGGTTTGCAACGACGGCCGGCCTGCTCGCCCAGAGCGCCGAGCCACCTGCTGCGGCGGATCCGCAGACCCCACCACCTCCCGCCGTCCAAGAGCCTGCCCCCCCGGCGCAGCCGGTGATGCCGCAGGTGACCGGTACGGTCACAAGGTTCGTCGGCGAGGAGATCGAGCTCAAGACGAAGGACGGAAAGGAGCAGAAAGTCGGGCTCAACGACTCGACCAAGAGGCTGGTGGAGATCGCCAAGGGGGCCGAGATCACGGTCGAATATCACCGCAAGATCGGCGGCTTCATCATCGCGGAACGGATCGTCGCTCCGGGCACCGCTCCAGCGACAGAGCCCCTCCCGGCTCCGGTCCTCAAAACCGGCACCGCGACCGGCGACATCCTCTCGGCCACCGATTCGACGCTCGTGCTACGAACCGAGGAAGGAGACGTCACGTTCTTCCTCTCGCCCTCCACCGAGATCCTGGTCAAACCCCTCAACCCCGGCCTCAAAGTCACCGTCGAATACCGGGAGGACAAGGAGCAGACCAAAGTGGCGGTCCGCGTCATCCCGGCGAAAAGCGACGAGCCGGAGACGCCGCCCCCGGCGTCGCCGCCGCCGGGAGATGAGCCTCCTCCTCCGCCGGGGGCATGACGCCGAGATAAAACCGTCGGCCGCTACTGCAGGATGATGTCCCGGCAGGTACAGGTTTCGTAGTCCCACCGCTCCTCGGGGCAAAACTTGTCGGGCAGGCAAGGCGTCGTGCAGTAGCAGCCGTTGGAGTTCCAGGTGCCGCCGCTTTCCCAGCAAGCCTCTTCCTGGTTCGGATCGCAGGGCGCTAGCGATTCATCCAGCGATCGGCGCTGTAGACCGTAAAGGCGCAGGTACAGGACTGGCCGGAGTTTCCGACGAGATTCCGCCCCCCGATGCGGGCGGCGCGGGCGGCGTCGCGTTCCGGAGTCGCTTTTCGGCCGCTCTTGAACTCGCGCACGGACAGTCCGCTTCGATCGCGAAACACGGCTTCGATCCGAGCGAGGTCCGCCGCCAGGGCGCGACAGTCGGCGGCCTTCTCCGCTCCTCCGATCCGGCATTGGTCGAACGCGAGAGTCCGGCGCTCCCACTGGCCGAGAAGATCGGTCAGCTCCCCGGCCGAGGCGGCAATTCCCAACTCGGCAATGCGCTTAGCCACCTCGGGCATGACGTCCTCTCGACGCCGTTGAGCCAGGTCCGCCTCTCGGCGATCGATCGGTGTCATCAGCGGAGATCCCAGGGCCGGGGCGCGGGAATCGGCGGCGTATCCAAGCGCAGGGACGAGGCACGGGGCAACGACCAGCAGTGCATACAAGGCGATCCGACGAGCTTTCGCTCTCTGGGTCATGATTTTCTCTCCTCTTTCGGCCCACAAGGGTTGAAGAACGATTCCAAGTCGAACATTTGCCGGTCCATTTGTACAGGGCCGCCTTCAAGACCCTTTTTTGAACGAAGCTATAGTTGAGTCGCCGTGAACCCTCAGCCACCCCCACGATTTGAGAAAAAGTCGTCCAAAGCGGAACTGCGCGAGCGCCTTCGCGAGCGGCTCGACGAGATCGATCCGAGCACCGCCGCCACCGCCGCGGACAGGATCGCCGAGCGCATCCTCGCTCTGCCGGAGATCGAGAAATCTCGGCGGATCTTCACCTGCCTGTCGTTCGGACCCGAGGTCGATACCTGGCGCCTCGTGGATCGCCTGCTCGCTTCGGGCCGAGAGCTGTTCGTACCGCGGGCCGATCCCCGAGACGGGCGGCTCCACGTCCATCCGTACCCCTGCCCGCTCCGTACATTGGCTTTCGGTCTCCAGCAGCCGCCGCGAGGAACTCCCGAAGTAGCGGAGGACGCGATTGATGCCACGCTGGACGCAGTGCTCGTGCTCGGGCTGGGTTTCGACCGTCGCGGCTTCCGTCTCGGGTACGGCAGCGGCTACTTCGACCGCTTCCTGGCCCATCGCCCCTTCCCCGCGATCGGTCTCGCCTACTCGCCACAGCTTTTCGACGAGATCCCGAATGAACCGCATGACATTCCCATGGCGGTGATCGTGACCGAGGACGAGATCTGCCACCCGCGCCCGGCGTACGCCGGCTGAACGAGTTGCCTTGGGGAGGTCCACGAGCATGTCGAGAGCGGTCGGAAACGGTCTGGCCATCCTCCTTGCGCTGGCGGTTGGCTGCGCTACTGATCCTCGTCCGAATTCGGTCGCTCCTCCGGTGCTCGACCCCATCCAGGAGCATTTGGAGGCCGTCCTCAAGACGGCGATCGAGAGCCACGGTTTTCCCGCCGCTGCGGCCGCCGTCATCACCAGCAAGGACATCCGGGTCGCGGCGATGGGGTTACGCCGCATCGATCGGCCCGATCGGGTCGCGGTCACCGATCGATACGGTCTCGGCTCCAACTCCAAGGCCGTCACCGCCACGATGCTGGGGGTTTTGGTGGAGCGGGGCCTATTGCGCTGGGACCTCTCCTTGGCCGACGCTCTCCCGGACTTGGCCATGCGTCCCGAGTACCGCGCCGTCACGCTGCGGCAGTTGCTGACGCACCGGGCGGGAATCCCACCCTGGACCTCCGCCGAAGCCTTCGCGCGCGCCCAGACTTTCAACAACGAGGATCTCGCGGCGGGACGCCTGGCGTTCGCCGCCGCCGTGCTCGCCGAGCCGCCGGTAAACGTGCCGGGCACGGAGACGCGATACTCCAACGCCGGGTTCTCGATCGCGGCGCTCACGGCCGAGCGTGCGACTCACAAGAGCTGGCGGCAGCTGGTGACCGAGCTCGTGTGCGAGCCGCTGCGGATCTCCTGTGCCTTTGGCCCGCCGGCGGCCACCGATCCGAACCAGCCCTGGGGGCACTCCCGCGCCTCGGGTACGGGCGCGTTGATCCCGGTCGATCCGACCCTTCCCGCCGTATCGGCGATGCAAGGGGCCGGCGGCCTGAGCCTATCGATCGTGGACTATGCCGCTTTCCTGCAGATGCACCTGCGCGGTCTGCGCGGCGAAGACAACGCCGTGTTGCGGGCGGAAACGGTGCGCGATCTCCACACGCCCGACGGCCGCTACGCCCTCGGCTGGGGAATCCAGGACTTCGCCGGCGCGCGAAGCAGCATGCACGCGGGAGGCAACGGCCAGTTCTACGCCCTCGTGGCGATCCAACCCGAGCGGGTCCGAGCGGTCGCCTTCCTCACCAACGACGGCGGAGACGATGTCGAAGTCCAGGCGTCAGCACTCTTGAAGGAACTGCTCGCCGGACTCTGAGAGAAGCGCCAGTCCGAGCGGAAATTCGAAGCAAGCGAGCCGGGTCGTTCCCCAAGTCACCGGCACCCTCGTTCGATATTCCGGTAGCGAGATCGATCCGGCGGCCCGCCCCTCGCGCGAAGGTTCGGTTCCGGACTTTGCGTCTGCGCTCGACTTTACTGCTGATCGGCAAGCCCAAATCGGACTGTTCTGCGGCAATACCTTTGCGACTCCGACGCAGCCGATCTTAAGCTGCTCAGATCCAAAAGGTTTCGCTCGATGATGCTCAGGGTCCTGGCTGCCATGAGGCGTTGTAAGCCTGGAAGACAATGTCATCCAACCCTCCGGCGAACCCGTAATTGCGCGTGGCCATCGTTGGCAGCGTCGAATTTGCCAGGCCGACGAACGCTAATCCGGTGTCGGGACAATAAACGAAAAGTGTGGCTAGCTGGGGTATGAAGGGATTGCCCATGCCCAGATTACCGTTCTTCATGACGCACGTTCCGTGCGTGTTGGGCCAGGTAACGTCCCATCCATACATGTTACTCACCATTTGCGGGAGAGTCACCTCGTTCGCGTTGTTTGAGGTCTTTGGCAGATATACGCCGCTCAAGAGACGCGTCATGAACACGCCCATTTCAGTGACCGAGAGTTGTAGCCCGCCCCCGCCGCATGAAGGCGTCCAGTCGCCCCAATTATTCCCGTTCGTAGAGCCTGGCGGATAAGGATAGGACACCACCGGGTTGTTCCCAATGTTACAGGAAATCTTTACGTCGGGTTCGTAGACGCTCTTCATGTGGTTGAGGTAACCCTGCTGCGTCGCGGTGTCGCGCTGCGCATCCGTCTTGCCGGTATCGTTGAAACCGTTGAGATACGTAAAGAGGATGCGGAACAACGCAAAGTTGTTGTTATCGTATTGGGCGGCCTTGGTGGTGATGTTCTGGGCCAGGACCGTCTTGAGATTGGCGAAGGTGTTGCCGGTATTTGCGGGGGTTCTGATGCCGCTGGTGTGGGTCATCAGTTCCGCAAAAGTGATCGCACTGACGCCGGTGCCTAGTGTCCAACCGCTCGGCAGGTAAGGCGAGATCGAGCTGGTCACGCTCACGTCCTTCGCCGCCAAAAGCTTCAGCGCCGCGACTGCGGTCATTGTCTTCGTCACGCTGGCGGCGTTCGAACGCACGTCCGCCGTCATCGCAATCTCCGGCGCATCTTGAGAGAGCCGCGCCTTGCCAAAGGCCTTCGTCTCCATGGCCAGTCCGTTGTTGATGATGATGAAGGAGTACCCCACGGCTTTCTGGTTAATTCTGCTCTCAATGTTCTGAGCCCAGGTGCTGTACGTAAGACAATTTGACCCGGAACCTGTGTCGAAGCAGGTGCGGCTGAGATTCTGGTTAACCTGATTCGGGTTACAGGCATAAATTAGCGCGCCGATAACCACAGTGAAGACTAGCGTGCGGCACATTCGCTGTTGACGCGATGGTGAAATCTGCATGAGAGAAACCTCCTATGAATAGCCGTGAAGCGGCGGACAGGGTTACTTCGCCCGAAGCCGCTGATCGACGGTCTAACCTGCAATCTCCAAACTTCTTAGCGGTAAATATCAGAGTGACTTCACACTGTCAATAGAACGGCTACCCTGGTGTCTCAAGTTGGTCACCTATGCCACCTACCGCGGAAAAAGGCTCGGGGACGGCGGATTTCATGTCGATCACATCACGCCGAAATCCAAGGGCGGCAAGGCGCTGGCGAGAAACGCCCGCGTTCTATGCGGCACCTGCAATTCCTCCCGGGGCAATCGCGGGGCGCCCAAGCGCTTTGGGATCAATAAATATAAAGGGATTCACAAAGGGTCGACGCTAAAGGATTATCGGAGCATACGCCGGAACTATTGCCACGGCGACTCCGCGGCATCCAGAACGGCGACGTTGTGGTTCTCTTTGCCCGGCCAGATGCGGAGTGCGAACGCAACCCGCTGGTCCGGCGTGCTCCCCTCCCCCCACTCGCCGATGCTGACGGTGGCGAGCACGGCACGGTCCGGGTGATTGTCCGAGAACCGGGCGTAGTAGATGGCATACGCCTCGCCGTCCAAATGAACGAACCGCGTGAGCGACGTCGTGCGGCCATCGCAACACTCGCAAGCCTCTGATTCGTCGGATGGCTCGAAGTCGATCGTGAGCATGTCGTGATCTTCCCTCGCGATTAGTGTACCCTGACCGCCAACAATGGGCCGTTACCGAAAACCCGGCCATGCGAGCCAGGGGACATCCGCAAGTATCATCGACCGGCATTCGGTCCAACATGAAGTCTCCACGAGGCTTCGCGGCGGCTATCGTCTTCCTCTCGGCGCTCCCGATAGCGGCGCTCTGCGAAGCGGTGCTGCCGGGCGGAGGCGGCGAGATCGCGATCCATGTGATGCTCGCGTTGGGTGCGGCGCTCATGGTGCCCGCGGCATTCGATTTTCAGACTCCTCGATGGATCGCCTGGACAGGATCGACGGCCGCAACGTTCCTGGCGGTCACCTTTCTGCTCCAAGGCGTGAGTACGTGGACGAAGAACAAATCGATGATGCATCTCGCGTATCAAGTACTAGGTCAACGCTTGGAGGCTTTGGCGGGCAATCTATTCTTTGCATGGTGCGTCGCGGTGCTGTTCATCGAGAGCCGCGGAGCGACGAAGGTTGTGGGTGCCGTCGCGCTCGCTCTGGCCGTTGGCGTCAGAGGCTACGCGTTCTACCTCTCTTCGCTCGGCCGTTCGTTGGGCGCGGAAGCGCCGGCGTTGCAGGTGCTGGAACTGTTGCCGTTTGTTTGGCTGGTGTTTGAGGCCAAGAAGAAACGGCCTCGCGAGAGCATTGGCTGAGCTGCGAGTACAATCTTCGACGAGATGAGGCCCGAAGCGCTCGCCGCACCCACCCTCGAAGAGATTCGCGCCGCCCGGGAGCACCTGACCGGGCTGGTTCGACCGACGCCGCTGATTCGGCTGCCTCTCGATGGTGTTCCCAGCGAGGTCTGGCTCAAGCTGGAGAACCTCCAGCCGATCGGCTCCTTCAAGCTGCGCGGGGCCGGCAACGCCATGCTCTCCGCGCCGCGCGAAGCTTTGAGCGGTGGGGTTTACACGGCTTCCGCCGGCAACATGGCGCAGGGTGTCGCCTGGACCGCTCGGCGGCTCGGCGTCGCCGCCTCAGTGGTGGTGCCGGAGACGGCGCCCGCCACCAAGCTCGCCGCCATCGAGCGCCTCGGCGGTGCGACCGTCAAGGTGCCGTTCGACCGCTGGTGGCAGGTGCTGCAAGAGCATGGCTACCCGGATCTCGATGGGTTCTTCATCCACCCCGTCTCGAACACCCAGGTGATGGCCGGCAACGGCACCATCGCGCTGGAGATCCTGGACGAGCTGCCGGACGTGGACACCGTTCTCGTCCCCTACGGCGGAGGCGGGCTCTCGGTCGGGATCGCCGCCGCGCTCAAAGCCCTCCGCCCTGAGGCACGGGTGATCGCCTGCGAGGTCGAAACCGCCGCGCCGCTCTCTGCCGCTCTCGCGGCCGGCGAGCCGGTGCCGATCGAGCACCGGCCGAGCTTCGTCGACGGCATCGGCGGCAAGAGCCTGCTGCCCGAGATGTGGCCGCTCGCGAAGGAATACCTCGCCTCCGCTCACACCGTCTCGCTCCAAGAGATCTGCGACGCGATCCGCCTCCTCGCCGAGCGCTGCCGCGTGATCGCCGAAGGGGCCGGCGGAGCCAGCGTCGCCGCCGCTCTCGCCGGCGCCGGCCGGGGCGGCAAGGTAGTCTGCGTCGTCTCGGGTGGAAATCTCGATTTTGCCAAGCTCGGCACGATCCTGGCTGGCGGCGTGCCGTAGGCTGTCGTCTCCGGCTCGTCAGATAAAGACGCCGGTCCGGACGAGATCACCGGCTTTTTCCCTAGGCAAACCGGCTCGACGCTCCAGCGAAGCACTTTTCACCTCGCCGCCACCACATCGTAGAGTCCCCGCACCAGTGGGCCGGACCGTGACACCGGTGCGCTGGGCCAGAGCACCGGTGGACTGGACCGCCAGACCCGTGCGACAAGCGGGACCACCGGTGCGCCCGCCGGAAACACCAGTGCGGCGAAGCCACGAACCGGTACGGGCGAAGCCGAAACCACTGTCCCCCCTCCACCATGTGCTCTCTGCCACGGGAACAGCCCTTGCGGTTGTCCATTCAGAGGGTCAGCAGAAGGACAGGCCCTTCGCGAGCGAAATCGATCTATGGTCGGAGCACGAACCAGAACCTTCGAGTGACATGTCGCCGCATTCCGGAGGACAGAGAGCTCTTTGCCGAGTCACTACACCAAGGAAGCCTGCTGCCCTCTTCAAAGTTAATCCTGTATTTCAATGACAATCTTAATCGAGAATGGCTCCTTCTCGAAGCGCTCGACCTGTGCCTCGTTCACCGGGACGATGAGCTTCGGTGTCTTCGTGCTTGACGACCCCCACACGCCGAGTTTGCTGGCGGCGTTGTCGGCGCCGATCGTTAAATCATCCCAGAATCGGGTCGCCAGCACCTCGCCAGCCTGGGTGGTGGCAGTAATAGTCAAATCGATGTCTTGCCGAAAGTAGTCTGTCGCGATCGCCGGTGCGACAACATAGACCATCGCCGCGCCCTTCGGCCATGCATTCACTTCGTCCAGCATTGCCCTCCTTAGGTCCCCTCCGATTGGTCTCGGCCGACGCGTCACTGTGAGCCGGGTGACATGCGCCTTGTCGCAAACGTAGAGATCCGTGCCCTTGATTTCCAGCGAGGCGCTCTTGTCACGAATGCCAGTCCTTATGGCTGGCATAGTGGCTTGAATCACCATCGGACTCGGGACCTCCGTTCGATCGGCGTGCGAGAGGTCGGCAGGAGTGCCTTGGCGCACTTGAAGCCCACCCGAAGCTGTACCACCGTCGCCCGGTGTGGCTGGAGGCGCAGCGGGCGACGTATCTGGCGCCGCAGACCGGCGGCTCAGGTTCTCGCGCGCGAGAGGGGCTTCGGCCGATTCCGGGTACTTCTCGAGGACTTCTCGCCAGTTAGATGCGGCCAAGTCACTCTGCCCCTGCGTCTCGTTTACCAATCCGAGCATGTAGAGCGCCAGAGACCTCTCCTCGTTGCTTGATTCGGCTCCATACACAACCTCGATCAACTCGCGTTTCGCGTCGTCGAGAAGATTGTTCTGGTAGAGCGC
Organism: Thermoanaerobaculia bacterium; assembly: GCA_035995205.1. Lineage (GTDB taxonomy): Bacteria > Acidobacteriota > Thermoanaerobaculia > Multivoradales > UBA5704 > DASYKS01. The sequence continues at coordinate 26,932 of DASYKS010000053.1, read as the reverse complement.
CTTGGCCTTTTCCAAAGATGCTCCGCGCACTGGAGTGGCCGCGCAGAGAAACAGCAGGACCAGCGCCATACCATGCCTCAGCATAGGGTGATTCTCCGCGACTTCGAATGCGCCTAGCGCCCAGCTTCGGCGGCGCGCAGCTCGCGGCTCGAAAGGCCCGCAGGCTTGGCGTCACCGGCTTGTGACCAGCAGCAATTTGCCCCTTCGGTCGGCAGATGGCTAATCAGCTTCTTCGCGCTTGGCTCACGCCATTATGCCTTAGTCCAGAAGCGTCACCAACAATGATAGGTAGGCATTTCCGTAGGCTTCGGTCGCCACGATGTGCGTAGCGAGGCCGATCACCGCCTGGATGGCGTCAAGGTCGACCATGGCTCATCCTCTCAAACATCGCCTTTTCGGCCGGGCGGCGTTGGATCTTCAAGTCTTCGTAGAGGACCACCGTGCGGGCGAAGAATTCGTGGCGCCTACGGGAGGAGGTGTCGACCAAGAGCCGGCCGTAGCGCAGAACCTGCATGCCGAGGATCGGCCCGACACGGTCGAGATCGACCAGATCGACCTGGCGACCGAGGAGGTCTCCCAGCTCTATCGCGGTTTTGTACAGCTCGTATCCGCTCGGGCGCTGTTGGAAAAGGGCGCCCAAGTCCACGTCGGAATCCTTGCGCTCGGTGCCCTTGGCGGCGGAGCCATAAAGCCAGAGAACTTGGAACCGCCGATCGAGTGCTGCCGCGACGAGCCGCCAAGTCTCCGGGTCGATCTCCCTCGAGTGGAATCCCAGCGGAGAGCTGATGCCGGCCGGGGCGGCGAGATCGTTCATGGGGGGGCCGGAGCTACTCCGTCTCTCCGAGGGGATGAACCCAGGGGGAGCTTGGCCGGGTCCGGCTCCGCCTTCGCTTTGGCCATCGCCACCAGGTCGAACGCATCCCGCCGCATCTTGTTGTGCTGGGCGTCCTCTTCCGGGTAATAAGGGCGATAACCGAGGCGCTTTTCGTCGAAGGTGTAGGGCTTCATCAGATCGGCCTTGCCGACGATCGACTGGTCGCGGTTGAAGTAGGCCATGTCGTAGTTGTTCGACATGATGATCGCCTCTTCCGGGCAGGCGTCGACGCAGAAGCCGCAGAAGACGCAGCGCAGCATGTCGATCTCGTAGACCACCGGGTACTTCTCGATGTTGACGTCCGGATGCTCCCCCGCCTCGATGTTGATGCATTCCGCCGGGCAGTTCGCGGCGCAGAGGAAGCAGGCGACGCAACGCACCGAGCCGTCGGGGCGGGTGGTGAGGATGTGGTGGCCGCGGTAGCGGTGGCTGTATTCGCGGCGCTCCTCCGGGTAGCTGATCGTCGGCATGCCCTTCGGGTTGAGCAGGTTCTTCACGAAGTGGCGCATGGTCACGAACAGACCCGCGATCAGAGGCAGATAGAGCTTCTCGGCGAGCCCCATCTTGTAGGGAGTCACCTTGTTGGGAATGTCGAGCTGCTCTGAAGCTGGCATCTTCATCTTCATCGTTCGAGCTCCCCCGCGACGACGTTCAATCCGCCCAACGAGACGATGGCGTCGGAGACCGAGCCGCCGTTGATCAATCGGGAGAAGGTCGAGAAGATCGGAAAACAGGGCGGCCGGCACTTCAGCCGATACGGTTTGGACGAGCCGTCGCTGATGGCGTAGAAGCCGAACTCGCCGTTCGCCCCTTCGACCGCCGAGTACACCTCGCCCGCGGGCACCTGAATGCCGTCCATGATCAGTTTGAAATGATAGATCATGGCTTCCATCTGGTTGTAGCAGGCGTCTTTCGGCGGCAGCGCGATGTGCGGATCTTGGATGATGAACGGCCCTTCCGGCATGCCGCGGTCGAGCAGCTGGCGAATGATCTTGATCGACTCGCGGATCTCCATCATGCGAATCCGGAAGCGGTCGTAGACGTCGCCGCCGGTAAGCGTCGGCACCTCGAAATCGACCGTGTCGTACAGATCGTAAGGAGCCGCCCGGCGCAGGTCGAGGCCGACGCCGCTCGCGCGCAGGCAGGGGCCGGTCCAGCCCCAGTTGATCGCCTCTTCGCCCGAGATCGCGGCGACGCCGACCGAGCGGTCGATCCAGATCCGGTTCTTGTTGATCAGAGCCTCGGTGTCGTCGATGAACTTCGGGATGTAGTCGAGCAGCTTCCTCGAACGGGCGACGAAGTCGTCCGGCAGGTCTTGCGCGATGCCGCCGATCCTCCCGTACGAGACGGTCAGGCGCGCACCGCAGCACGATTCGATCAGGCCGTAGATCTCCTCGCGTGGCTGGTACATGTACCAGAAGTTGGTGAGCGCCCCGGCGTCGACCAGGGTGGTGCCGTTGCAGACGCAGTGGTCCATGATGCGGGAGAACTCGGTGAGGATCGTGCGCGCCCAAACCGCCCGCGGCGGCGCTTCGATCCCCAGGAGTTTTTCAACCGTCTTGCAATAGGCGACGTTGTTGATGAACGCCGAGCAGTAGTTCAGCCGATCGGTATAGGGAATGATCTGCTGCCAATTGTGGGTCTCAGCCATCTTCTCGAAGCAGCGGTGCAGATAGCCGATCTCGATGTCGGAAGCGATGATCGCCTCGCCGTCGAGCACCGCCATCAGGCGGAACGTGCCGTGCATCGCCGGGTGCGACGGGCCGATGTTGATCGCCATCCGCTCGAACAGGTCGTCCTCGCCGTCGGGCAGATCGAAATGCGGCTTGTAGATGTCGGCCTCGGTCAAGATCCAGCGCCGCGCCGGGTCGTAATCCTTGCGTAGCGGATGCCCCTGGAACGCCTCGTGGCAGAGGATGCGCGACAGGTTCGGATGGCCGGAGAACTTGACTCCGAACATGTCGTAGACCTCGCGCTCGAACCAGTTCGCGCCCTTCCAGACCGGGATCAGCGACGGCAGGAGCGCGTCGGCTTCGGCAACCGGGACCTTCAGGCGCAGGCGATCGTTCCGGGCGACCGAATAGAGGTGATAAACGACGTCGAAGCGGCCGCCCTCGCTCTCTTCTCGTTCCGGGTAATCGACGCCCGCGATGTCGAGCAGCAGATCGAAGCGCGTGTCGCGCCGGTCGCGCAGATCCTTGGCGAGGTCGACCAGCACCTCGCGCTTCACCACCCAGGTCGGCTGGTCGGAGTTTTCCTGCGCCGTTATGCTGCCGGCGGGGAACTTCTCACTGATTTCCTCAAGCAGGGACGGCTCGGCCAACGTTGGCACGCTCGCTCTCCTTGTCTTCCAGCGGCGCCAACTTCCTCTGCTCGTTCTGGCGTCGGCGGTCGCGGACGACCCGCTCTTTGAGTTGAAGGATGCCGTAGATCAGCCCTTCCGGCGTCGGCGGGCAGCCGGGGACGTAAATGTCGACCGGGATGATCTCGTCGATCCCCTGCATCACGTGGTACGAGCGGTAAAAACCGCCCGAGCAGGCGCAGGCGCCCATCGAGATCACCCACTTCGGGTTGGCCATCTGGTCGTAGATCCGCTTGAGCACCGGACCCATCTTGTCGTTGATCGTGCCGGCGACCAGGAGCACGTCGCTCTGACGCGGCGAAAAGCGCACCACTTCGGAGCCGAAACGCGCGACGTCGTAGTGGGAGGAAACGGTCGACATGAACTCGATCGCACAGCAGGCGGTACCGAAAGGGAAGGGCCAGAAGGAGTGGCGCTGCGACCAATCCTCCAAGGCCTCGAACGTCGTCGTGACCCAGCTTTCACCGACCGTCTTTGTATCCAATAGATTAGTTTCCATGGGGTGGGACTCCTCGGGGCATGAACGAGGACCAGTCTAGCACTTGTGCCCACGGGGAACAAGCGCCCTCAAAGCTTGTGGAATCTGTAACTTGGACCCCTTCGTGAGGCCCGGCAGAGAGACCTGTGAGGCTTGGTCCGGCGACCCTCTTTCTATGCGCTCCGGCCCAGGGTGCGGCCCATCCCTGCCAGGATAAAGCGATGGAGGCTGTGCGCCAGGACCCGCTCGAGAGGCCGCCAGAACCAACGTGGCACCAGATGACCGTTGTAGCAGGTCGTAAGGTGGACCACCGAGCGCCCCGCGCCGGCCGGTTCTACCGAGTAGCAGCCGCGGCCCATCGAAGCCAGCCCTTCGATACCGAGCCTCTGCTCGAGCACCTCGAATTCGACTCCGCGGGCGTCCGCGGCGGTAATCTGCTTGATCAGGTATCCCCCTTCGTAGACGCAACGCACGACGTCTCCCGGCGCATCCTTCTTCCCCTCGGATCGGATCGGGTGCGGCAAGAACAGCCGCAGCAAGAGCGGCGGCAAGCCGGGGACCTCCTCGTAGAACGCGATGCTTCGCACCACCGCCTCCGGGGTCGCGGACAGCGGCAGGCTCGTGGTCACCTCGTCGAGCCGGGCGTTCCTCGGTAGACGGGCGGCGATCCCGTTGGCGAACCGCCGGGGGACGCGGGTCCACGCGACCAAGGCGTTGGCGGCCTCAGACATCGCGCTCCTCGCTTTCCTTCTCGTCCGGCGGTTCCGGATCGAGCAGCTCCCGGGTCGCCTCGGCCGCGCGCTCGACGAACGTCGTATGCCCGGAGACCAGACCCAGAACGAAACTGTGCGGCAGGCCGCGCGACGAGACCTCCTCGGCCGCCAGCTCGTCGCGGAACGCGCGGAAACCCGCGACCGCCGCCTCGGCGAGGCGGGCGTAGAAATCCCCGGCGAGAAAGGCCTTGCGCCGTACCGACTCGCTACGATCTGCCGCGGTTTCCGAGTCTTCGTTGGTATCGGTCGACATCGGACAATCCTCCTCGCCAACCTTAGGCGTCAGCGACGTAGTTCTCGTTGCAGCCGGCCCAAAAGATAGATCGCGAAGGCGAAAGCGAAGATCAGCGGCCAGCCGGCGGGGCCGAGCGCCGGACGCGCGAGCGCCTCCCAGCTCGAAGGGAGCCGATCACCGAAACCGCGGAGCACGAGCAGGCCCACGGCCGAGAGCGCGGCGCCGATCTGCAGCCAGGAAAGCAGCAGGGCGGAAGCGCGTTCGAGGCCGGTCGGTTCCCTGCGAGGCGGCCCTTGCAGGTTGCGCTTCGCCTGTCCCATCAGGTCGAGCGCGAGGCGCGGGCTGGCGAGAAACTCTTGGATCGCCCCGCCCCACTGCGACGGATCGGCGATCCGGGCGAGGAAACCCACAGCCTGGCGCCGCTTCTCCTCCTCCAGAACCTCGCGCAGAACGGGCATCCAATTGAGCGCCGGCGCGAGCTTCAAGATCACGATGTCCGCGACGATCAACGTCCGGTAGAGGCGCAGCGTGCCGAGCGGCACGCGCAGGCCGGCCCGCCGCATCGCCCCGAACGCGCGAAGGAAAAAGGTGCCGGCGCTCTTCTCGACGATCGTGGCGCTCGCCGAGCGCGACGCCGCGAGCCAGTCGCGCAGAAAGCTCTTGACCTCGGCCTCGAACCGGCCGAGGTCCCCGGACGCCGTCGGTTCGAGCGTCGCAAGCAGGCTGCGGTAGGCGCCGTCGATCTGTCCCGCGGCCATCGCCAGTCGCAGCCGCCACTGCTCCGCCCAGCTCTTCTCGTCGAGCCAGCCGATCATGCCGAAATCGACCCAGCCGATCGTGCCGTCGGGGGCGACCAGGATATTCGCCGCGTGCGGGTCGGCCTGGAACTGCCGGTGGCGGAGGATCTGGACCAGGAGCGAGCGGAGAATTCGCTCGGCCACCTGCTCGGGGACGACACCCGCCGCGTGCCACTCGGCCAGAAGCGCCGGGTCGTTCGCTTCGAGAGCGACCAGCAACTGCTGGACCGGAAAGCCGGGGAGCCGTTCCATCGTCAGTACGCCCCGGCCGCAGAACGCGGGATAGATCCGCGGTGAGCGGTGGCCGACGCCGTCGCCCGCCATCAGCTCGTGCGCCTCTTCCAGGTTGCGCGCCTCGCGGCGGAAATCGAGCTCTTCCCGGGTCAGCTGGACCAGCTCTTCGACGGCGGCCGGCAGATCGACGTGGGCGAAGATCAGCCGGCCTTCGAAAAGCCGGGCGAACAGGCGGAGGAACGCGAAATCGAGACGAAACGTCCGTTCGAGCCCGGGGCGGATTACTTTCACTACGACCGCCTCGCCGCCGTGAAGCGTCGCGATATGGATCTGGGCGATGGATGCCGCGGCGAGCGGCTCCGGATCGAACGTCGCGTAGCACGCCGCGAGCGGGCACTTGAGATCGGCCTCGATCGCCGCGACGATCTCTTCCACCGGTTCCGGCGCGACCCGGTCGAGCAGGCGCGACAGCTCCTCGCAGTAGGCCACGGGCAGCAGGTCGTAGCGCATCGCGAGCAGCTGGCCCAGCTTGAGATAGGTGGCCCCGCACGCTTCGAAGTAGCGGCGGACGCAGCGCGGTCCGGCACCCGGGCGGCCCCAACGCGAGATCAGGAACCCGAGGCCGAAAAACACGGTGAGCGCCCCGATCCTCACGCCGCGCGCGACGAACCGGAGCGGCATCGGCAGGCGGGAGACGGCCGCACGAAGCGTCATCCTCTCCTCACGTCGCCGCCCGCCGGGTCGAATCCGGGCGCCAGAGCAGCGCCACGATCCGATTGCCGACATACGGAATCCAGCTGTCGATCAAGACCATCGCGAGCGCGAAGCAGCGGGGGCCGACGACCGGTTCCAGCAGGTTGTGGGGATATGGGATCGTGGTGCCCAGGTTGAGAGCGACCAGCTCCAACGGCATGATCGCGAGCAGCGAGTAGGCGTACTGCCGATGCCAGGGCTGGTCGCGGATCAGGATCGCGAGCGGCGCCACGAAGCCGCAGTAGAGCGTGGCGAATTGCCAGGGACGCGCCCAGTAGGCGATGTTGATGACCGGCAGCGCCCAGAGCACAAGCGCGCCGAAGACGAAGAACACGGCCAGCGTGAGCGCCCAGAGCCGCGCGGGCCGCGACGCCCAGGTGCGCCAGATCCAGGCAACGTCGTCGAGAAGGGTCGGTCCGGCCATCGCTGCTCGGGCGATTCGATTACTCGCGCTCCGGCGCCCGCAGGAGTCTGTCGAGCGCCGCGGTTCCTCTCGTCCAGTTACCGCAGACGATCCAGATCGCCGCCGCCGCGGGAACCGCGACCAGCGCGGCCGGCAACGCGGTCACGGCGACCAGGGCCGCCGCCGCGAGGCGGTCGTTCGGTGTATTCGGAGTCGGGGTCGGCATCTACTTTAGTCAGAGCCCCGGATCCCGGCGATCGCGAAACGCGGCACCGGTGGAAGGAGAAAGTGGCCGAGATCGAGTGGCTGCGGTTCGAGGTCAGCTCGCAGCAGATGATAGGCCACTTCTTCTCGGGTATGAAAGAAAAGGTTCGCTGCGATCTCCGCAGGCGGACGCGCACGGCCGAGCCGGCGCCGGATACGTGCCTCGGCGCTGGGTTTCGAGTCGCGGACGAACGCCCACCAGAGGCTGCGACCGCCGGGCCGGAGCACGCGACGGGCCTCGGAAAACAGGGCGCCGAGCTCGCTCGCCGGCAGATGGTGGAGCACGTGGCTGGAGAGCAGCACGTCGAACGTTCGATCGGGAAACGGCAGGTGAAACGCCGAGGCGCCGGCGATCGATACCGGAGGGCGTGAACGGGTCGAAAACCCGAGAAAGCCGACGGAGAGATCGACCCCGACCCACCGCGCCGCCGGGCGCACCCGGCGGGCTAGAAAGCCGAGCAGCGCGCCGGAGCCGCAGCCGACGTCGAGCACGCGGTCATGGGCGCGGAGCCCCAGCCGGCGCCAAGCCCACAGCAGCGGCGTATTCATCAGAGCGATCCCGCGCGGGCCGGCGAGAAAGCGGACATGCGTGTGCTTAAGCCAACGATCGTAACCGTGCTGAAGCGCCTTGGCTCGTTCGGGAGTCATGTTGCGTCCCGAAAGCGCGGGTGTAAGAGCCAAATATGGAGCGCCACGATCCCGGCGCCTCCGGCTGCGATCGCGAAGCCGATCATGCTCACCCACGACGGATGCGTCGGGATAAGCAGGGCGGGTGCGTCGAACCGCCAGGCCGCGACGGGCTTGGCCGCCAGCATCAGGGCGACGAATGCGAAGCGCTGCCCGGAGATCATCAGATGCAGCGTGTACTCGTAGTTGGGCAGGCCGCCGAGCTTCGTCCGACTCTTTTTCTCGCACAAAAGATCCATCACCTCGACCGCGAGCCAGATGGTGATCGCCGCCACCGTCGCCCAGAGCCAAGAACCGCCCAAGTTGAGACCGAAAAGCAAGGCGACCGACAGAGCGGCCATCGCCGCATGTGCGGCGTGCAGCTTGTGCTCGTAGATCGTGGCGGGGTGGCGGTAGAGCCGGAGCGCAATCAGGTGAATCCAGATCACGTCGATCGCGGCGGTCGCCGAACAGGTGACGAGCAGGATCGTCGCCAGCCGGATCGGATCGGGCAAGAGAGCGGATAGGGTCGAAGTCACCCTTGAATGCTACACCCGGCTCGACGACTGTAAACGAGTGCGTTACACTCTGTCGGGTGATTCGAAGTTTTCGCCACAAGGGTCTGAAAGAACTCTTCGAGCTCGGCACCAGCCCCGGCGTCCGGCCGGATCTTGCCTCCCGCGCCCTTAGGCGCTTGGACGTGTTGGACGAGGCTGTGGATCTCCAGGATCTTCGGGTCCCAGGCTTCGACTTCCATGCCCTGAAGGGGAAACCACAACGCTACAGTCTTCACGTCAACGGACCCTGGTGTATTACCTTCGAATGGGAGTCGGGCGACGCGGTTCGCGTCGATCTCGAGCAGTACCACTGAGCCCTTGGGCGAGGAGAAGACCGATGCCGCAAGTTTTGGTAGCTGAGGACGGGCGCCGCCGAGCGCCAACACACCCCGGCGCGGTCCTGCGGGAGGACGTTCTGCCCGCACTCGGATTGACGGTCAGCGAGGCGGCGCGGCAGCTGCGGGTGACACGCCAGACGCTCCATCGGATCTTGTCGGAAAACGCGGGAGTCTCGCCCGAGATGGCGGTGCGGCTCGGCAAGTTCTGTGGCAACGGGGCCGGAATTTGGCTGCGGCTCCAGCAGGCTCACGACCTCTGGCTCGCCGAGCGTTCCTTACGCGAGGAGCTGGAGAAAATCCCATCCCATCGAGCAGCCTGATTTGGCCACAGCGCTGCCTTCGCTCTCCACCTCGCCGCCCCGCTGGGCGGTCCAACTCGCGCTCGCGTTGCGCCGCGCGCTCCTGGCGCTCGCCGACCGGGTCGTACCGGCGTCGGCGGCGATGGTGGATCGGGTGGCCGGGACCGGCCAGACGCAGGCGATCCGGACGGCCTCTCGGCTCGGGATCGCGGATCTCCTCGCGGCGGGACCGCGCACGGCCGCGGAGCTGGCGCACGAGACCGGAACCGATGCGGACGCGCTTCATCGCACGCTCCGCGCGCTCGCGAGCGGCGGCATCTTCCGCCTCGACGGGCAAGGACGCTTCGCGAACAATCGCTTGTCGGCGGCGCTCCGGCGCGACCGTTCGGGCGTCGGCCCGGTCGCCGAGTATTTCGGCTCGGAGGCGACGGTTGCCGCCTGGGCCGATCTGCCGCGGACGGTTTTGACCGGAGAAAACGCCTTTCCGCATGTTCACGGCATGTCGGTCTGGAACTGGTTCGATCGCCATCCGGAGGAGCTCGCGACGTTCGCCGCCGCGATGGGCGCGATCACCGAGATGTACGCTCCGGCGGTCGCCGCGCATCCGGCGTTTGGGCGAATCGCCCGCCTCGCCGATCTTGGTGGCGGCCGGGGCACGCTGCTCGCCGCGATCCTCCGCCGCCATCCCGAAGTGCGCGGCGTGCTGCTCGATGCGCCCGGCGTGCTCGAACAGGCGCTCCCCTACCTGGAGCGGCACGGGGTGCTCGATCGCGTCGAGCTGATTCCCGGCAACTTCTTCGTTGAAGCCCCTTCCGGGTGCGACGGCTACCTGCTCAAACAAGTGCTCCACGATTGGGACAACGAGCGCTGCCGCACGATCCTCTCCGCCTGCCGGCGCGCCGCCTCTCCTGGAGCGCGGCTGCTGGTGGTCGAATCGATCGTCGAGCGGAACGAGGCGCACGGGTTCGGCGCGAAGGTCGACCTCCACATGCTCGTCGCCTGCGACGGCGGGCGCGAACGGGGCCGGGAGGAATTCCGCCGCCTGTTCGCCGAGTCGGGCTTCAAGCTGGAAGAGGTCTACCCGACGGCGAGCCCGATGTGGATTCTCGAAGCGGTCGCGGTTTAAGCCACGGAGCCCTGATGCAGCCCGGACGCGAACGGAAGCTCGTCACCACCGCCCTGATGCTCGGCTCGCTGCTCGCCGCTCTGGAGGCGACGGCGGTGGCCGCGGCCGTGCCGACCGCGGTCGGTTCGATGGGCGGTGTCTCGCGCTACAGCTGGGTGTTTTCGGCCTATCTCCTCACCTCCACCACCACCGTGCCGCTCTACGGCAAGCTCGCCGACCTGTACGGCCGGCGGCGGATCTACCTGATCGCGGTCGCCCTGTTCGTCGGCGGCTCCGCGCTGTCGGGTTTCTCCGGATCTTTGGACCAGCTGATCGTCTTCCGGGCAATCCAGGGGCTCGGCGCGGGCGGCCTGATGCCGATCGCCGCGACCGTGATCGGCGACATCTTCACGCTCGACGAGCGCGGCAAGATGCAGGGGCTGTTCGCCGGGGTCTGGGCGTTCGCGAGCCTGGTCGGGCCGCTGGTCGGCGGCCTGCTGACCGACGCTCTGTCCTGGCGCGCGATCTTCTTTCTCGGCGTACCGTTCGGCCTGCTCTCGGCCATCATGCTCCACCGCCATCTGCGCGAAGAGCCGCCGCGCCGAGAGCACCGGCTCGACGTGCTGGGCACCGTGCTGCTGTCGCTCGCGGTCACCCTTCTGCTGCTCGGCCTGATCGAAGGTCCGGAGGTGTGGGGCTGGGGCGATTTGCGGACGCTCGGCACGCTTGCGGGCGCCGTGCTGCTTACCCTGGCGTTTATCTGGCAGGAACGGCGCGCGCCCGAGCCGATGTTGCCGCTCGACCTGTTCCGGATCCGGGTGATCGCCGTCTCGTGCGCCGGCAACACTTTGCTCGGCGCGCTTCTGTTCGCGCTCACCGCGTTCGGTCCGATCCTCGGCCAGGGAGTGCTCGGCGGCTCGGCGACCGACGCGGGCGCCCTCTTGTCGCCGATCCTGATCGGCTGGCCGATCTCCAGCACGATCACCGGCCGGCTGATGACGCGCTATTCGTATCGCCGGTTTTGCCTCGTGGGCGGTCTGCTGCTCGCGGGCTCGGGAATCGCGCTCGCGCGTTTGACCGCCGCCACCACGCGCCTGGAGGTGATGGCGATCCTGTTCGTGATGGGCCTCGGGCTCGGCTTCGTCTCGATGCCCTACATGATCGCGGTCCAAAGCGCGGTGCCCTGGCGCCTGCGCGGCGTCGCGACCGGATCGGTCCAATTCTTCCGCACGATCGGCGGCGCGGTGGGAGTGGCCGCCCTCGGCGCCCTGTTCGCCTCCCGGCTCGCCCGAGCTCTCGGCCCCGGCGTCGACGCCAACTCCCTGCTCGATCCGGCCAAGCGCGCCGCGATGGGCGCGCTCGAAGTCCGCCATCTGAGCGGCGCGTTCCTGCTCGCGCTCCAGGCGGTCTTTTGGGGCATGGGCGCGATGGCGGTCGCCTCGCTCGGAATCGCGCTACTGTTTCCAGGCGGCCGGCCGCGCGACCTCGCGTGGGTCGATCCGGATCGTGTCGAGCCGGTCGAAAACCCGATCCGAGCCCTGGAGATGCCGCATTGAGCACATGCCTGCCATGAGGCGCGGACGATGATCCGGACGCTCGTTCTGGCGGTCGCCGGTCCGGGGCTGCACGAGATCACCGGCCCGGTCGGCGCCGCGGTCGCGGAGATGCTCGACGAGATCGCCGCCGAAAACGTCGCGGACGGCGGCCTCTGCACGATCTTCATCCGCCACACCTCGGCTTCGTTGACGATCCAGGAGAACGCCGACCCCTCCGCCCGGCGGGATCTCGAACGCTTTCTCGCGCGCCTGGTGCCGGAGAACGATCCCCTCTATACCCATACCGCCGAAGGGCCGGACGACATGCCCTCGCACATCCGCGCCGCGCTCACCGCGACTTCGCTGTCGATCCCGATTCTCGACGGCCGCCTGGGGCTCGGCACCTGGCAGGGAATCTTCCTGTGGGAACACCGCCGCGGCCGGCGCGAGCGGCAGTTGCTGGTCCACGTCGGCGGGTAGGTCGCGGGTCGTGCCCCTTCCCATTAGGCGTCGATAGTCCCCCTACCGCATCCGCAGCACCACGACCGTCATGTCGTCGAGCTGCTCGCAATCCCCTTTGAAGTTTGCGAGATCGCCAAGGATCGCGTCGCGCATCTCGCGCGCGGTGATCCGGGCCGGGGGCTTGCTGGCTCTCGCGACCTCGGCGACCAGGCGGGAGAGGCGCTCGTCGCCATAGTCGCGCCCTTCGGCGTCGCGCGCTTCGATCAGGCCGTCGGTGTAGAGCACAAGCAGATCGCCCGGATGACAGGGCCGTACCTCGATCTCGAAATGGGTCGGCAGGTTGGTGCCGAGCGGCGGCGAGCCGCGCCCGACCTCTTCGACCCTCCGCTCGCGCGCCGACCAGAGAAGGATCGGCGGGTGCCCCGCGGTGACCACACGGACGCCGTGCTCGACCGAGTCGATCACCGCGCAGGCGAGGGTCACGAACGAGCGCTTGCCGGAGGTGCGGCGGACCATTTTGTTGATCCGCTCGAATACCCCCACCGGCTCGGCGAGCTGGTCTTCGAGCAGGAACAGGCAGCTGCGCAGACCGGAGAGCACTAGTCCGGAGCCCAGCCCGTGGCCCGCGACGTCGCCGATCACCGCGGCGAGCTGGCTCGGTCCGAGCGGAAAAAACTCGTAGTAGTCGCCCCCCACTTCGGTCGCCGGCAGCGACGCCGCGGCCACTTCCAGCCAGGGCAGGTCGGGCGCGCGCTGCGGCAGCATGCTCAGCTGGACGCGGCGCGCCTGATCGATCTCTTCGCGCATCCGCTGGCGCTCGCGATGGCGCGCCGACTCGCGGCGGAAGCCGACCAGGAAGGTCAGTTTTTCCCTCCGGGTGAGACCGAGAGCCGCCGCCAGGCAAAGCAGAACGAGGCCGGTGACCGCCGCCTCGAAGGCGCCGAAGTGCCACGGGTGGACCTCCGCCGTGGTCGAGAGCGCGTTGAAGGTGCCGCCCGCCCAGGCGCGCCAGAGCGTCGCCACCCAGGACGAGCCGAACAGCAGCAGGTGCTCGGTCGGCCGGAGCCGAAGCCAGATCAGCGCCAACGGCAACAGGCTGACGATCGACAGCTCGAAGTGATCCGTGCGGACGCCGAACGGGATCACCAGCTGGAACACCACGTAGGCGAGGATGAGCTGGCGCACGAACCGGCCGACGAACGGCTCCTGGCGCGCCGCGAACAGAACCAGCGACAGAAAGACGTTGAGGCCGAACAGAGCCGGGGCGAGCGTCTCGCCGCGGCCGATCGCGATCGCCAGACCGACCAGCGACCAGCTGCCGCACAACCCCAGGAGCCAGAGGAATGCCCGCTGGTTCTGGGCGTCGAAATGCCGCTGGAGCGCCACCGGCTCGGGCAGGAGCACCAATTCGTCCAAGGTCGGTGTGGTCATTGGGCGTTGGGCGAGGAAGCGCAGGAGGTCCGCTGGCGGCCGCCGGGGTCGCGGGGATGCCGGACAGGCCGTCGAGGCCTCCCGACATCCGACCGGGCCGAGCGGAGCGCGGCTACTCTACCAGGGCGCGCGGGATGGGAGACGTGAGGCGTCGCAGGTCGGCGAGCGGGATTTGGAGGCGGGGATTTCGCCGCGCGAGCCCGGACAGCTCGGCGAACGCCCGCCCCGCTTCGAACCAGCGGCCGGCCGCCGACAGCGCGGTCAACTGCACCGAAAGCGCCTTGGCGAGCAGCTCGGGCTCGGTGCCGCGGAGCAGCGCCACGGCCTGACCGCCGTAGGAGGCGGCGCTCTTGGCCTGGCCGAGCCGGCGGTGGACCTCGCCCAAATCGGTGAGGCAGCGACCGGCCCGCCGGTCGTCGCCGATCTCCTTGAAGATCGCGGTCGCCCGGCGCAGGGCGGCCTCCGCTTCGTGCCAACGGCCCTGCTCGCGCCGCAGCTCGGCTTTCAGCTCCAGCCAGACCGCCCGCTCCCAACCGTCGCGCGAGCCTTCGAGTAGACACCGATAAGAGGTTCCGAGCGCCGTTTCAGCACCGGGCAGATCGCCCTGCTGTTGCCGGGCGCGGGCGCGGCAGCCCCAGGCGCGCGCCTCCAGATCCATCCGGTGGGACCGGGGATAGACCTGCGGATCGATGGTCTTGGCGAGATCCAAAGCGAGCGCCACGAGATCCTCGGCCCCTTCCGGGTCGGCCGGTTCGGCGGCAAGCGCCTGCCGGGCGGCGCCGACCAGGCGTTCGAGCACGCCCCAGGTGCGCAGGCGCTCGCTGTTGCGCACGAGCAGTCCGCGCCGGCCGGCCGGCAGGTCGAGCAGGCGGGCGATTTGGCCGACCGCCGCGGCCCGCTCCCCCTCCAGGCGCAGCCAACAGGCGGCGAGCACCTCTCCGGCGCGGTCGAACGCCTGGTCATACAGGGCCGGGCTGGAGTCGAGGGCGAGCAGCCGGGACGTCGGGTGGCGGAGGGCCTTGCCGGTGCCTGGTTCAATCGAGTGAAGGTTTGCCATGGCGTTTGCAACTGGAGCGCTTTTCGTTCCTCAAGAGAAGGTTGCCGCTGGGCCGCTTTTTTGGACACTTTCCGGAAAGAAAGGTGTAACTTCGCCACGAGATCCTCCGTAGACAGGCTGAGACCCCGATCTCAACTGGTAGGCTCGCGACCTTTTGAGATCGGACGATTGAAGCCGGGGGGCCACGGTCGCCCAGACGCGCGCCGACCTCCGTTCGATCATGGCGCGTCTGGAACGCGAATTCCCCGACGACAACAAAGGGCGCAGCGTCGAAGTCCTGGCCGTGGCCCAGGCGACCCTGCCCGGCGGCGGGCGCCAGAGGGTGATCGCCTCCCCTCCTGCTGCTTGGAATCGTCGGCATCGTCCTTCTGATCGCCTGCGGCAACGTCGCGAATCTGCTTCGCCCACGTTTCGGCACGGCAACCCCAGATCGCGGTTCGCCTGTCGCAGGGGGCGGGCGCGGTCGGCTGGTGCGCCAGCTGATGACCGAGAGTTCGTGCTCGCTCCGCTCGGCGGCGCGGTCGGTCCGCTGCTCGCCTTCCGGGCGCAGCGCGGCCTGGTCGCCCTGCTCCCCCGGCTCCCGTTCCCGGTCACTCCGGCGCTCGGTCTGTCGCTCGACTGGCGGGTGCTCGCCTTCACTCTCGGCGGTCGCCGCGGTCAAGTCGGAGCTGATCTCGGCGCTCAAAGGAACCTCGAGCGCCTAGGCGCGGACCGGCCGCCGGCTGGGCCTGCGCGGCGCGGGGCGGCCGGAAGTTCACCTCGGCCGATCGCGACGGCGGCGCGAAGGTCGCGATCGTCAACGAAACCATGGCGAAGACCTTCTGGCCGGGCGCCTCTGCGGTCGGGCAGAGGTTCCGCTTTTTCGGCGACACGACGCCCACGGAGATCGTCGGCATCGCCCGCGACGCCAAGTACAACGGTCTCGGCGAAGACCCCCTGCCCTATATCTACGTCCCTCACGACCAGCGCTATGCGAGCGGGGTGACCCTGCTCGCGCGAACCACCGGCGATCCGCTCGCGCTGGTTTCGACCGTCGAGCGCGAGATCCGCGACTTCGACCGCAACCTCCCGATCACGCTCGCGCAGCCGGTCCGCAAGATCCTCTCCGATTCGCTCTGGGCGCCGGAGGCGGGCGCGGTCCTGCTCGCGCTGTTCGGCGGCCTCGCCCTGGTCCTCGCCGCGGTCGGCCTGTATGGAGTGATGCCTTTCGCGGTCGCCCAGCGCCAGCGGGAGATCGGCATCCGCATGGCGCTCGGCGCGGGCTCGCCCTCGGTGCTCCGGTTGATCCTGGGCCAGGCGATGTGGATCGTCGGCATCGGCCTCGCCGCGGGGCTAGGCCTCGGGTTCGGCGTCGGCCACCTCGCCCAGAGCCTGTTGTTCGGCACTCCGGCAACCGATCCGGTGGCACTCCTCGGCGCCTCGACGCTGCTCGCCCTGGTCGCCCTGGTCGCGAGCTTCGTCCCCGCCCGTCGCGCCGCGGGCGTCGATCCGAGCACGGTGCTGCGGACGGAATGACGGGGGGCGCGATAGGCTGCGGCGCCTATGAGCACGAAGCCGAAGGCTCCGACCGAGAAAATCCGCTGCGGCTGGTCTCTCGGCTCGCCCGAGTACATCGAATACCACGACCGGGACTGGGGCGTGCCGGTCCATGACGACCGCCTGCTGTTCGAGATGCTGACGCTTGAAGGGGCTCAGGCGGGGCTCGCCTGGATCACCATACTCCGCAAGCGCGCCGGCTACCGAGCCGCCTTCGCCAACTTCGATCCAAAGAAGGTCGCCCGCTTCGGTCCCGCGGACGTCGAGCGCCTGCTCGCCGATCCGGGGATCGTGCGCAACCGGCTGAAGATCGAATCGACGCTCGACAACGCGCGGGCGTTCCTCGCGGTGAAGAAGGAGAAAGGATCGTTCGCGGCCTATCTCTGGAGCTTCGTCGACGGTAAACCGGTCCAGAGCGCGCGTAAGGCCCTGGGCGACGTTCCCCCCCAGACACCCCTCGCCGAACTGATCTCCAAGGACTTGAAGCACCGCGGCTTTCGCTTCGTCGGCCCGACGATCATCTACGCCTACCTCCAGGCCGTGGGCGTCGTGAACGACCACCTGCTCTCCTGCTTCCGGCGGGCGGAGGTGGGGCGGGAGTAGGCGCTTCACGCTAGAATCTCCCGGACCATGCTCGATCTTCTCGCTCTGTTCGGCGGCGTCGCCGCGTTCGCTCTCCTCGTGGTGGGGATCGCAGCGGTTTCGCGCAAGATGTTCTTGGCGCGCCAGGTGGCGTTTCCGCTGATCGTCGGCGCGGGCGCCGCGGCGTTCCAAACCTACCTTTGGATTGTGCCAACGCCTTCGCCCGCCGCGGTCTCGCTGCGCAACTGGCTGCTCGCGTTCCTGCTGATTGCGGTGGTTCTGCGTCTGGTCGGGCTCTACCTGTTCGACGTCCACCTGCCTGCGCGGCGCGGGCTGCGCCTGCCGACTATGCTGCCGACCGTGACCATGCTGGTGGTCTACGTGATCGCGGCGCTGTTTACGCTGCGGCTCACGTTCCCCAAGCTCGACATCGCGCCTCTGCTCGCGACCAGCGCGGTGACCTCGCTGGTGCTCGGCCTCGCGCTCCAGCCGATCCTCGGCAATTTCTTTGCCGGCCTGGTGATCAGCGCGGAGCGGCCGTACCGGATCAACGACTGGATCAAGGTCGGGGAGGACGAGGGGCGGGTAGTCGCGATCAACTGGCGCACCACGCATCTGCGCACCCGCAACAACGACGACATCGTCCTGCCAAACGGCCGGATGGCGGACGAGCGGATCCTCAACTATTACTACCCGCACACCATGCACATGATGCGCACGGTGATCGGCGCGCATTACGACACGCCCCCCTATCGTGTGCGCCGCACCCTGCTCGAATCGGCGCACGCGACCCGCGGAGTGCTTGAAAATCCGGCGCCCGAGGTCTATCTGCTCGATTTCGCCGACTCGGCGATCCTCTACGAGGTCCGTATCTTCGTCGACGACGTGGCGCAAGGGCCGCGCATCCAGAGCGATCTGCGCTACCGGATCTGGGAGGATATGCGCCGCGAGGGGATCGAGATCCCCTACCCGATGCGCACGATCCATCTCGCGCCCCGGGCGCGCAAGGCGGACGCCGCGTCCGAGCCGCCGGGGCCGCCGCCCGCCCGTCTGTTCGTCGCCGACGGAGCCGACCGCGGCAAGTCGATCTCCTTGGGTGGCGTGCCCGCGACCGTCGGCCGGTCGCGCTCGTGCTCGTTGTCGCTCGCCGAGGTCAACGCCAGCAAGGAACACCTGCGCATCGAGTGGACGGACGACGGCTATCGGCTCACCGATCTCGGCAGCAGCTATGGCACCCGCGTCAACGGCACCGCCGCGACCTCCGCTCTCCTCCGCCCCTTCGACCGCATCGCGATCGGCGAGACCGTATTGGTCTTCGAGGTCGATCGCGCCTGACTTCTCCCGAGACTCTGAGACATGACCGAAGTTCCCCGCACCCTCGGCCCCTACCGGGTCCTCGAAGCGATCGGCCCCGCCGGACCGGCGAGCGCACCGCGTCTGTTTTCCGGCGTCGGCGCCGCCGGCGCCGGCATGGTGATGCTCAAAATTCTGCCGCCCCGCGCGGCGGCGGTCGCCCCCGAGCGCTTCGAGCGCGAAGCGGCGGCGATCGCCGGCCTGTCCCATCCGAACGTGCTCACGCTCTATCGCGCCGGACGCGAGGAAGACACGTTCTACCTGGCGTTCGAATTCGTCAACGGCCGGACGCTCGAAACGGTTCTCAAAGAGCGGCGCCTGTCGCTCCAAGAAGCGATCAACGTGTTCAAAGGGATCTGCCGCGGCCTCCAGCACGCTCATGCGCGAGGCGTGCTGCACCGCGATCTGACGCCCCGGAACGTCTTCGTCTCGGATGACCTGCAAACCGTCAAGATCGCCGACTTCGGCCTCGGCCGCACCGAGGCGAGCTCGCTCACCGGCACCATGGCGACCAGCGAGATCACCTTCTCCGCGCTCTACTACCAAGCGCCGGAAGCGATGGAAGGACGGGCGAAGGCGGACGGGCGCTCCGACCTCTACTCCGCCGGCGCGATCTTCCACGAGATGCTCACCGGCCGCGCGCCGGGCACCCGCTTCGGCCTGCCGAGCGGCAGCAACAGCGAGGTTCCCTCGTCGCTCGACATGCTGGTCCTGCGTTGCGTCGCGCGCAACCCCGACGAGCGCCCGGCGACCGTCGCCGCGCTGCTCACGGAGCTCGGCGGCCTGGAAGAGGATCTCCGCCTGCGCCTGCTCTCCGAGATCCGCGATTTCCAGACCATGCACCTGCCTGCTCAGGCAGGCAGCAAGAAGCTGATCTGGGTAAGCGTCGTGGTCCTAGTGATCGCCCTCGCCGTCGCGGCGGCGCTGCTGCTCAAGTAGCGGGTGAGCGCCTCAGAACGTCCGGCCCAAGAAGAAGTAGTAGTTGTGCCGCCCGCGTTCGCCGAGGCCGTAGGCTAGGTAGAACGGGCCGAGGTAGGTGCGGGCTCCGGCGAACAGGCTGCCGCTCAGGCGCAACGGGCCGGTGCCGAGGTCGCTTCGCTCAGACCAGATCTTGCCGGTTTCGAGCGAGATTCCTACATAGAGCTTCTGGCCCAGCGTCTCCGCCTGGCGATAGGCCTGGATCCGCGCCGAGACCAGGTGATCGCCGGTGAACTCGCCCGGCCGGTAGCCAGAGAGCGAAAACAGCCCGCCCAGCGTGTAGGGCGGAAACACCCGCCCCTCTTCGAACGAATAGCCGGCCTCGGTGCCGGCCACGATCGTGTTGTCGCCGAACGAGCGCGCGGCTTCCGCGTCGAACGAGATAGTGCTCGCCGTGGAATCCGCGCCGAGCTCCGGGAACGAACGATCCAACACGACCGAGCCCGCATAGCCGCGGCTCGGAAAGCTCGCGTCGTCGAGCCGGTCGACCGCCAGGCGGGCGAAACCCCGGCCGTCCTGCGCCTTGATCCGCGCGAGATCGATACCCACCCGCGGCTCGGCCCGCAGCCGCTCGAATTCGACGCCGAAGCGCAGCTCGCCCCAATCCGAGATCTCGCGCCCGACGTCGAGCCCTCCGGTCGCGCTCGCCACCCGGAACGATCCGAGCACTTGCTCGCCCTCGGCGATATCGAAGTTCCTCCGCCGATACGACACCCGCGGCGCCACGAACCACCGGCCCGGTCCGAACGGCTGATAGAGCTCGGTCTCGAACCGCTGGTTCTCGCCCATCCGGACGTCGGTGCGTAACTCGGCGCCGAGCCGGTCGATCGCGGTCGCGGTATAGCGCAGCCCGAAATCGAAGCCGGTCGAGCCGCGGAAATCATCGTGCAGATTCAAGCCGAACCGCAGGAAGCTCGGCCCCCAGCTTTTCGCCTTGGCATCGATCACCAGAAGGGTCTTGCCCTCCACTTCTTCCAGCTGGAAGCCGATCTGGTCGAACAGCCCGAGGCCGTAGAGCCGTTCGAGGTCGGAGGAGAGCGTCTCGATCTTCAGTCGCTCGCCCGGTTGGGTCGCCATCCGGCGGCGGATCACTTGAGAGGACACCCCACCGTCCGAGCGGACGGTGATCTGCGCGATCCGCGGCCCGCCGTTGCGAACCGCTTCTTGATCCAACCCGCGCGGCGCGCCGTGCCGAGCCTGCCACTGCGCGTACTCGGCGGCCGGAACCGCGAGCGCGGCGAGCCGGGGGGCGAGAGCCTCGGCCGCTTGCCGTCCCCCGGCGATCGCCTGGTCGCGGCGTTCGAACTGGGCCGAGCCGACGTCCATCTGCGGCACCAGCAGAAGATCCTCGGGGCCGAGCGATCTCTTCCGCTCGTCGGTCGTCTTGCGCACCAGGATCGTGTACACCTGGTTGGTGATCGAAACCGGCGACTCCAGGCTTGAAGCCGGCGCAAGCGGCTCGCTGATATCGACCACGATCAGCCGGTCGACCCCCATCCGCCGCGCGGCCTCGACCGGCAGGTTATCCACCACGCTGCCGTCGATCAGCTGGCGCCCCTCGCGCTCGATCGGAGCGAACGCGCCGGGCACGGCCATGCTCGCGCGCAACGCGGTGACCAGGTCGCCCGAACCCATGACCACCTCTTCGCCGGTGCCGAGATCCGCCGCTATGGCGCGAAACGGGATCGGCAGCGCGTCGAAATCGCGGATCGTCGCCGAGCGCAGGGTGAGCGCGCGCAGCACCAGATTGAACTTCTGTCCCTGGACCAGGCCGCGCGGCACGCGCAGCCGCTGGTCACGTACGCCCACCTGGAACTTGAACAGCAGCCCCTGGTCGTCTTCCTTCCGGCGGAACGACTGCTTGTCGCGCGAGGTCGAGTCGTCGAACGCGGTGCTCCAATCGAGGTCGACGAACGTCTTCTCGATCTCCGCGGGCGTGAGCCCCGAGGCGTACAGACCGCCGACGACCGCGCCCATGCTGGTACCGGCGATCGCATCGATTGGCACCCGCATCTCTTCGAGCACCTGGAGCACGCCGATGTGCGCGATCCCCCGCGCCCCTCCCCCCGAGAGCACCAGACCGATCCGCGGCCGCGGCGCGGCAGGAGCCTCCTGCGCGGACGAAGGGAAACCCACCCCGGCCGCCAGGCAGACCGCCCAAGCTCCTACCCTGCGCCCTGTGCTCACCGGCAAGCGCTCCGATCCTAGAAACGAAAAAAGAAGATCCCCGTAAGGTCTATCTTAGCGGCTTGCCGGAGGGTAGCTCGGTGCCTCTGGGCCAGGCGGCGGCCTGAAGGGACGACTTCACCCGCGAATCCAACAACTACCTCCACATCGTCGAGCGGTACCGCGCCCGTCGGCGTCGCGGTGAACGGCAACGCCACTCCGGCCACTCCCGTCGAGTTGATGGGCTTCTCGGTCGACTAGACCTCCCTGTCACCACCGGGCATCGGCGAAGGCCTAAGGGACATCGTCCTTTGGGCCTTTGTTGTCTTACCAACGGTCGCAGGGACTTGTTGTGCAGCGAAGGGGTCTTGGCCGGACTTGAATCCCGCGGCCCAAACGACTAGTTTCTCGGTCGACGGCGAGGGCGAAGCAAAAAGACGGGCGGCTGCAACCGCCCGTCGGGACCTACAGACGTGGATCGGGGATCAAGCCGGGGAGACTTCGACGTCGACCTTATCCGCTTCCACCGACTTCGCTTTCGCCGCCGCCTCTTCCTTCTTTTTGGTGCTCTTGCGGGGCCGGCCCTTCGGCTGCAGGCCGTAGCGAATCAGCTCGACGCTGTCCAAACCGTGGTGCGCCTGCAAATCCGCCGTGAAACGCCGGTAGCCCTTGGCACCTTCGCGGGCCAACTCCCGACGCAGCTTCATGACGCTCGACAACTCCGAGCGAATCGCCTCGGCCTGCTCGTTGAAGCGGACAAGACCCTCGAAATAGGTCTCGAGCGCCTGGTGCCGCTCGACCGCCGGGCCGAGCGACTCCACGATCGGGCGAGCGTTTTCCACCATGACGTTCCACGTGTTTGCGATATCGGCATACCGTCTCTGTCTCATACTTCCTCCTTCGCTGTTGCGAAGCCCAAGTGTGGGATCAGCCCCACACCCAGAGGATAGAAAACCGTTTCCGAGAAATCGAGCCAAAACGGGCATTTCGGCGAGAAAGTCGGAAAGTCGACCCGGAATGGGGCGGAAAAAGTCGGCAATCCACTATTTCAGGCCCGTACTCCGGAAGAACAAGTCGGCAATCCACTGTTTCAGGCCCGTACTCCGGAAGAACAAGTCGGCATTCCACTGTTTCAGGCCCGCACTCCGGAAGAACCAGTCGGCAATCCACTATTTCAAGCCCGCACTCCGGAAGAACCAGTCGGCAACCCACTGTTTCAGGCCCGCACTCCGGAAGAACAAGTCGGCCATCCACTATTTCAAAGCCGCACTCCGGAAGGAAAACTCGGCACTGCCCCTCTGCCAAGCCAGACATCCCGAGCGCGGAGTTGAAATTTCGCAGTGCGGCCCAAGAATTGCCGAGTGCAGACTCAAAACTTTGGAGTGCGGACTTAGAACTTTCGAGTGCGGAGTCAGAACTCCGGAACGCCGAATTTCGAACCCGAGGCTCCGCCTTAAACTTTCCGCGCGCCGTACTGGAATTTCGCCGGGCGGAGTCGACATTCACCGAGTCCACGCCAAAATTCTGCGGCGCCGCGCCAACCCGCGCGCGTCCTGGACAAAAATGAGAGCGTCCGGACGATGCACGGAACCCGTGCTATCCTCGGCGTGCCGACAGAGGAACGAAGATGAAGCGACTCAACGTAACCTTGGTGGTCGAAGAAGATCTGCTGCGGGAAGCCCGCGCCGTCGCCGCTCGGCAACACACTTCGGTCAATGAAATGGTTCGCCTGTACCTGAAAGAGGTTGTCAGCCAGGAAAGCCGGCGCCGGGTGGCGTTCGAGCGAATACAGCACCTCCTGGAACAACCGAAGGTCCATCTCGGGGGCTCACGACCCTCCAGAGACGAGCTTCATGAGCGCTGAGCTTGCGGCCTTCGTGGACACCAACGTGCTCGTGTATGCCGTAAGCAACGACGAGCCCGAGAAGCAGAGCAGGGCGCGGAAGATCGTCGCGCGCGGCTTTGCCGAGGGCTGCTACGCCATCAGCACCCAGGTCATGTTGGAGCTGTACGTCAACATCACCAAGAAGGCACAGATCGGGCTCTCGCCTTCAGAGGCGTTCGAGTACGTCCGCGCGCTGGCCCAATGGCCGGTCGTCGAAATGACGCCCGACGTGGTTCTGGCGGCCCTCGGCCTCGCCGAGCGCTCGATGATCTCTCCCTGGGATGCCGCGATCCTGGAAGCCGCGAGGCAGGCAGGGTGTACGCGAGTCCTCTCCGAGGATCTCGGCGACGGCCACGCCTATAGCGGCATAATGGTCGAGAACCCGTTCGCGGGGTAGGCGTTGGGGAGATATGGAAGTCGAGCCCAGGCGAGGCAGCTCGAAGCGAAGTTCCTTGCCGCACAGGACTTCTTCCTCGGCGCCGAGCCCGCCTACCGTCGGGCGATCCAGGCGCTCGCGGACTTGGGGCTCAAGGACGCCGCCGCCGTTGCCACCCTGGAGCTCTGCGCCGTCTGGGTGCGACCAGGGCAAAACCGCCGACGTGAAGACCGAAATCGAAAAGTCGTCCGCCACTTCCGCGCCGCCTGCGCCGGCCCCGAAGTCCTCGCCGCGCTCGGCTTGCTGCGCAAAGCCGCACGGGCGGAGGCGGTGACCGTGGCGCTGCTCGAACAGGCTATGGCGGCCGTGGAACGGCGGGCGGCGGGGCGGGGGCGGTAGGAGCTTGGTTCTAGAACCTTGCGAAATGAGCAACTTCAGCTCCGATGCACTGCTACCTCAGGGTCGAGCACGGCTTCGTCTCCTGGATCCCCGATCGCGCCGAGGAACATATCGACCTTCTTGACTCTCTCACGCCAAACCGTATAATCAAGCTCAACCTTCATCAAGAAGCGAGGAACTCTATGAGAATCACTCTCCTCTCTGCTTTTTTGTTTCTGTCCTGTTTGTCTGTCGCGAGAGCCGACTTCATCATAGTTCAAGAGGAACAACAGATACATCCCGGCGGAACAAATACAAACCGGACAACATTTACCATAAAAGGGACTAGAGTCAAAATGGATCGGACTATGCCTCCGATGTCCTCCATAACAGATCACGCCACCGGAAATAGTATCGCAATATTCCATTTTAATAAAACATACAGCGAGTCCTCTGCAAGCAAGAGCAAAGAATCGATGGAGGGAACCCTTGACCGACTTGAGGCGGACGATCGGATACCGGCAAAACCGCCGACACTTAAAGCTACCGGAAAAACCGATACTATAAACGGATGGAAAGCTGAAGAATATGTAGCTCAAACCGCATCTATGAAAGCTACCTACTGGATCGCAAAAGATTTGCTAAAATTTCACAAGGCACTCCT
Source organism: Thermoanaerobaculia bacterium (assembly GCA_035995205.1). Lineage (GTDB taxonomy): Bacteria > Acidobacteriota > Thermoanaerobaculia > Multivoradales > UBA5704 > DASYKS01. The sequence continues at coordinate 2,391 of DASYKS010000053.1, read as the reverse complement.
TGAAAATATCTCAACTCCGCTGTTGGATAAGGTCAGCTCGCAGTTCCCAGATGCGAAAAAGTTTCCCGGACTGCCGGTATTGTTTATCCTAGAGCAAGAACTTCCGGCGGGCAAAATAAAGACGACAATCAAAACCATATCCGTGAAGGAAACTGATGTCTTAGATTCCGAGTTCTCAATTCCAAAGGGATACAAGAAGCAATAGCCTAGCGTTCGAGAGGCACCGGCTGGTTCTTCTTTTGATACACGAGGTTACCTTTGAGTTCCCAGGAGGTCATTGTTCGGATTTGATTTAGTATCCACTCGGGTCTTCGCCTCTCAAGCCGGAGATCCCAGATATCTAGCTCTCCATCAGTCGACGCAGTAACTATCTCACGGCCCGTTGGACTAAACTCAGCCTCTCCCACCTGCGCCTTCCCTCCAAAGGAATAGACAAAACGGCCTGTCTCGGAATCCCACAGCTTAGTATTAGTATTCCCCACACCACTCACCAAAACCCAGACACCGTCGGGGCTAAACCTAACCGTGCCAGGTAGAAATTGACTCTCCTGAAGTGTAGCTTGGAGGCTACCGTCGCCTGCGTTCCATATGCGTACTGGCTCCCCAAAGCCTGCGGTCGTGAATCGCGAACTATCTGCACTGAAACCTTCGATGATTGCATCCTCTTGAGGTGGCAATTCCATTCGGAGCCGACAAGTACGCGCCCATATCCTTGGGTGCTTACCCCCGGTCACAATGATTCGGCCATCTGGGCTAAAACGAGCGGAAGAATATCGAATCTCGCCCGGGGGAATTAGCACGCATAAGCGACGGTCATTTGTGGCATCCCAGACAATAACAGATCCATCGAGCGATGTAGTGAGGAGTTGCGATCCGTCGGGGCTAAATTGGACAGATGTCGGTTTCTCGGCGAATCGTGGAAGCGAGTGAACTCTCGCTCCGGTTCTTAGGTCCCAAAAGATTACCATTCCGTCAGCCCCTGCCGTCACCATTTTAAGATCGCCTGGACTAAAATCCGCAGAGACGATCTCTCGAGAGTGACCTTGAACGACCATCAAGCGGTGACCGCCGGGAATACTCCAGAGATAGGCATTTGCCTCCGGACCCGTCGTCAAAACTCTACTACCCGATCGATTGAAGAATACATGAAGAATGCTTTCTGGCGGTTCTATACTCGCAAGGAGTTCATTCCCATTAGATCTCCTTATGAGCAAACGATTTCTGTCGGCACTGAAGAGCAGAGAACCATTCGGGCTATATGAACTCCGAAATAAGCCGTAACTATGACCAAGGATACCTATTCGATTTACCGTTGTCTTACAAATAGTCAGAGTGCCGTCGCTGGTAAGCAAGAGTACTCTTCTGCCGTCAGGTGAAAAGTCGACAAGTCCAGTAACTCTAGAGAGTGAATTCTCTCGCGGCGAAACATTGAGAACTCCTTCTAAGTCCCCAGTCGAAGCATTCCAAATGCGCGGCGACCTATCAAATCCGGCTGTAAGTAGATGCCTTCGATCGCTCGAGAACTCGGCAATTCCCACAAGCTCAGTATGACCAGAAATCGTGTAGAGTGACTCTCCCTCCAGCATCGAGAAAGCTCTTAGAGTTAGTCCGCCTTCGTCGGGAGTTACCACTCTTACGTCCTTTCCTTCTTCGTCGAAATCTGCTGCCATGACTGACTTCTTGTTCCAACTTGCGATAGTTGTTCCATCGGTGGCGTAAAGACCAAGGAATGTAGGTGCAGAAATTAAATTCCCAAAAATAAGAACTCGTCTTCCGTCAGGGCTAAAGCGGCCACGGGATAATGCTCTTTCTGTTTTAATCTGAACAACTTCGCGTCCGGTCCTCACTTCCCAAAGTCTGGCTGTGCGATCGTTTCCAACAGTCAAAACTGTGTTGCCATCAGGGCTGAATCCGGCCCAAGTAACAGAAGCGCTGTGACCCCGAAGACGTAAGATGAGATGTCCAGATCTGGTGTCCCATATCGCGGCGGTATTATCCACAGAACTGGTGACGACTTGCCGACTGTTAGGGCTGAACTCTACAGACTTGATCGCGAGATCGTGTCCCGTTAGAGTAGCAGCTAGGCGGCCTGTATTAGTTTCCCAGATCTTCACGATGTTAGCCAATGCAACGCCAACGCTTTCTCCGTCGGGAGCAAAGGTGAAAGCAGTGAATTCTACTGCATCGTTGAGAAGTATGGACAGACGTTTCCCTGTTTGAGCGTCGCGCAAGGCGACTGCCCCCCCTTTATCGGGGCTTCGCCTCTTTGTGTGGGTAGCTGGCCCGGCCTGGGGGGCGGAGCGATATCCTTGAGGCATGCACGACAAGGAGCTGTACTCCAAGATCCTCGGCATCGAAGCCCCTTGGAAGGTGACGGACATCGAGCTGGAC
>DASYKS010000052.1:0-36361 GCA_035995205.1 Thermoanaerobaculia bacterium | reverse complement strand
CAGTGGCTCAAGTTCAATGCGCGAGGATTCCGCAACCGTGAGCGGTTCCGTAGCGCCATCTACTTTCACTTGGGCGGCCTTGACCTCTATCCCGAAGGCCTGAGCCGCTGATTTCTACCCACACAAGGATTGGAAGCGCCCTCCTTTCAGATACGGACCGCGGAATGCGGCCCGGTGGTGCCGATCGGTCCCCGGTAAGGGGGGTGACGGGGCGGTTGCGCTCATCACGCGATAGACCCTAACGGACACAGTCCCGAGAAAACGATAGGTCGGCGAAGATTCTTTTTCGGGAGGCTCTTGGCCGCCTGGTAAAGGAGCGGCGGCAAGAGGGGTGAAACGAGCCCCGATTTCGAATTCGGCAGTCCCGAAATGGAATTCGGGAGAGAGAAAATGGAATTCGGGACTCCCGAATTCGAATTCGCGAGCTGGAAAATGGAATTCGGCGTTCCCGAAATGCAATTCGGGACTCCCGAAATGGAATTCGCGGGCCAGAAAATGGAATTCGGCGTTCCCGAAATGGAATTCGCGAGTTGGAAAATGGAATTCGCGAGTCCCGAAATCGAATTCGGGAGCCAACTCGCCAATTTCGGCGGGCTGGATTTCGTTTTCCACGATCGGCGAGTACGTCGCGGCGTTGTTCGACCGCTTCCGCCCCGGCCGCTTCGAGCTACTCCGCCCACCCTCCCGCGACCAGGCTGGCGACGATCTGCGCGCCGCGGTGGCCCCAGATGGGGTGGAGCTCGAAGGAGCGTTGCTCGGCGAGGTCGAGGGCAACGCGGGCGGGCGTTTGGCCGGAGTCTTTGGCGCGCGCGAGGATTTCGAGCGAGAGGTTGTAGATGCTGTTGTCCCACTCGTGCCCCAAGTGCGCTTCGATCCGCGGGTCGTCGGGGAGCGAGCCGAACGACTCGTCGGCGCAGTTGACGATCCCCATCCGGTTCACCAGGAAGTCGGGGAGGTAGAGGATCCCCCGCTCCGCGAGAGCCAGGCCGTCGCGCTCCGGATCTTCCAGCTGGTTGTTCGCCGCGCCGCAGACGATGCGGGCGCGGATGAGGGAAATCGTGCGAGGGTTCAAGGTGCCGCCGGTGGCGCAGGGGGCGAGCAGGTCGGCTTCCGCCGCGAGAATCGAGTCGTCGCCGCGCTCGATCACGCGGAGGTCGAGATCGAGGTCGGGAAAGCGTGAGGTTTTCTCAACCAGGCCGGTCACCCGATCGGCCGAGACGTCCGAACCGATGATGCGTGCCACGCCGCGCTCGGCGAGGAAACCGACCAGCGCTTCGCCCACGTGGCCCAGCCCTTGGACCGCGACGCTCTTGCCTTCGAGCGTTCCCATCCCTAAATGCGTTAGGGCGGCTTCCATGCCCCGGACCACCCCGCGCGCGGTGGGGGCGGAGGGATTGCCGCTGCCGCCGAGGGCGGGCGGAATGCAGGTGACGAAGCGGCTGGCCGAAAAAACCGCCGCGATGTCCTCGGGGACGGTGCCCGCGTCCTCCGCGGAGACGTAGCAGCCGCGCAGACTGCTGAGGAAGGCGCCGTACTCTTCGAAGATCCGGCGCCGGGCTTGGGCGTCCTCCGCACGGCCGGTGTCCCGGGCGATCACCCCTTTGCCGCCCCCCCACCAGATGCCGGCGAGCGCATTCTTGTGCGTCATGCCGCGCGACAGGCGCAGGCCGTCGCGGAGGAATTCCTCCATCGTGTCGTAGCGCCAGAAGCGCAGGCCGCCGGAGCCTTGGCCGCGGCAGGTGCGGTGGACGAACGCGGCTTGCAGCACCCCGGTATCCGGCGCGACTTGCAGGAAAATCCCTTCGTGGTGGTCGAAGTCTCGGCGGTCTTCGGCAAAGAGCTGAGCGAGCGGATCGAGCAGCGGGTGCGACGCGCGGACGGTGCCGGAGGCGGCGTCCCAGACCAGAAACGCGCGGTGGATGCCGGCGTCGGAGAGTGCGGAAGCGAAGGCTTGCGGGGTGAGGTGTCTCATGGGCGAGCGAACGATAGCGTAAGGAAGGGCGCCACGTCGTAGCAGCTTGCCGCGTCAGCCCTCACCCCCAGCCCCTCTCCCAAAGGGTCCCAAAGGGAGAGGGGTGAGGGCTGAGAAGCGAGGCGACGCCTCAGAACGGATTCCCAAACGTGAACGAGAGCTGCACGCCCTTCTTCTCCTCCGGCTCGCGGTCGAGCTTCCAGCCGAAGTCGATGCGCAGAGGGCCGATCGGAGAGAGATAGCGCAGCCCCACGCCCGCTCCGGTGCGCAGCTCGGACGGGTCGATCGAACGCCAATCGGCCCAGACGTTGCCGCTGTCGACGAAGACCACCCCGCCGAGCGCTCCGGCGAGCGGGAAGCGCAGCTCCAGGTTCGCCAGCAAAAGGCCGTTGCCGCCGATCGGCACGAACGAGGTCTTGCCCGTGGGCAGGATCAGGGTCTCCCCGGGAATCCCCAGCTCGTCGCGGCCGAAGGCGCGATGGCTGGTGCTGCCGCCGGAAAAGAAGCGCTCCGAGATGAAGACGTTGCGGCTCGCGAGGTCGAAGCTCTCGTCCGCGGATTCCAGCTCGCGGAACGCCTCGATGCCCCCGGCGCGCAGGCTCGCCGCGAGAACCACCTGCCGGCCGCTCTTGCCGCCGAACGGGAACAGATGGGTCTCTTGCAGGAACACTTTGAGGAAATCCCCCTGCGCGCCGAGCAGGGGAAACGAATACTGGAGCTGCGCCAGGCTGGAAAAACCGCGGGAGGGGAGGACCGGATCGTCCCGGCGGTCGTAGAGGAAGCTGGGGAAGAAGTTGGCGAGCTGCACCGGCCGGGCGTCGCGTTCGAGATCGGAGAGCGCCACCCCGGCGGCGAGCTTGTCGATCTCGACCACCCGGTAGTCGAGCCCGAGCGAGAGGCGGCCGTGCCGGCCGACGGCGTCCGTGGTCTCCGTCCGCGCGCCGTAGCGGGTCAACTCGAACGCCTTCTGCGCCGCCTGTCCCTGCTCGTAGAACACCGAGGTGGTGAGCGGCTTGGCCAGATGGAAGACGTACGGCTGGTCGAACAGCAGGCGGAAGCGGCTGGAGTTGCCCGACACGCGCAGGTCGCTGCGAAAGGCATAGGCCTGGCCGCCGACGTTGGAATGATTGAAGCCGAGCAGGCCGCGCCATTCGTCGTCCGAGTCGTAGCCGAAACCGTAGGTGAGAGTGATCGGCTTGCCCTCTTGGACGCGGACCAGGACGTCGCGCGTCGTGTCGTCGAGCGCCGAGTGGACCAGCTCGACCTCGACGCGCGAAAAGATGTTGAGCTTGTAGAGCGTGCGCTCCACTTCCAGGAGCTTCGCGTCGCTCGCCGGATCGCCGGAGCGCAACCCCAGCGTGCGCCGGATCACCTCCGAGTCGGTCCGGCGGTTGCCGCGCACGATGATCCGATCGACCGTGATCCGCGGCCCTTCGAGCGCGGAGATCTTCAGATCGATCCGGTCGTGCTCGGGCGTCCAGGTCTGTTCGGCGGAGACCCGCGCTTCGGAAAAGCCCGCCGTGGCCAGCTCCGCCCGCAGGCGGTCGAGGGCGGCGTCCAGCTTCTGCGGATGGAAGCCTTCGGCGAGATCGAGCGGCGGCCGGAGGCGCTCCGGATCGAGATTCTCGGGGTCGAAGCCGGAAAACGTCACGGTGCCGATCCGTTCCCGGCGACCCTCGCGGATCGGGATTTCGACGTTCAGATCCTGCCCCTTTTCCTCGATCTTGGGTGGGCCGACCTGGACGTCGGGGAAGCCTTGGAGCAGGTAATAGGCACGCAGGTTTTTCACGTCCTGCGCGAGCTCGGAGTCGATCAGCCGGCCGCTGCCGATGGCGAGCAGCCGGCGCGGCGAGACGGCGGTGAAATCTTCGAGCGCCTTGCCCGAAAAGGTCGAGTTGCCCGACAGGTCGACCCGGCGCAGGGTGTACTCCGGACCGGGCTCGATTTTGAGGTCGATCACGAACAGGTCGCCCTCGACCTTTTCGTCGTGCTCCAGCTTCACGTGGTAATAGCCCTGGCGCTGAAAATCGTCCTTGATCTTCGCGACCGAGCTGAGCACCAACGCCTCGTCATACCCCGTATCGCCGAGAAAGGGGAGAAGCCCTTTCTTCTTCAGCTTGTCGAGATCGGCGCCGGCGACCCGCACCGTGATCTTCTGCCCGACGTCGAGCGGAAAGATCACGCGCACCCGCGGAACCTCCGGCGTCGGGGTCGCGGTCCCGGTCGTCGGCCCGGTTGCCGGAGGAGTTTCCGGAGAGGTTATGGGAGCGGTTGCCGGAGGGGTTGTCGGAGCCATCGGCGCTTTCGCAGGCTCCACGCGCGGAACGCCCAGGCGCGCGCGGCCGTAGAGCCCGCGGGCCAACCACCTCTGAAGCCGCTCGACGTCGTCGTCGAGCGTGTCCGCGCGATAGGGCTCTCCGGCCCGGGTGCGCAGCTGTTTGCGCAGATCCTCGGGCTTCCAGAGCCCCAGGGTGCCCTCGAAATCGACCAACGCGACCTCGGTGCGCGCGCCCGCGTCGACCTGGTAGACGACCTGGGCGGTGCGCGAATTCGGGAAGGCGACCCGAACGCGCACGCTCGGGGTAAGGAAACCCTGCTTGGCCAGATAGTCCTCCAGCCGGTAGACGCCGCGGACCACCGCCCCTTCGGACAACGGCTCGGCCTCGCGCTGGACCAGCTGGCCGCGCAGGTCCCCCTCCTTGACGCCGAGCTTGCCTTCCAAACGCACCGATTCGACCCTCACGCTCGCCCAGAGGGCGACGATCGCGACCACCCCGTCGCCGTCCTTCGCTTCGGCGCCCGCGGCCGGCCGCGAGTAGATCGCGGCATGGGCGATCACGCCGCTCGCCTGCAGGTTGGCGAGGGTTCGGCGGACCGCGAGATCCGAAAGCGGCTTGCCGACCTCGATCGAGAGCAGCGACTCGACGTCCTCCCGCGGATCGAGCGGCGTCGCGCTGCGAATTTCGATCGCACGGACGATCGGCCCGGCCGCCTCCAGGGAATCCGGCGCACCCGCCGCCGGCGAGGGCGCACCCTCCGGCGGGGCCGCCCGAAGCGCCCCGGCCGCACCGAAGAGAATCCCGAGAACCCCGAGGGCCCTGAGAACGCCGAGGATCCCGGTCCGGAGCGCGCTCGTCAACGCCGCTTCTCCCATTGGATGTCGACCGAGTAGCGATCGTTGCCATTGCTGGTGAACAGAACGACGACGTTCTTGCCGACCTGCCATTCGGCTTGGAGCACGGTCGTCTCCGAGGCCGAAGGCGTCGTCGTATAGGTCACGAACAGTTTTTTCGACAGGCGCTTGCCCACGGTCAGCTGAATGTTCGAGAACGAACCGTTCCCGCCGGCCAGCGGATCGATTCGGAAGCGGTCGAAGTTGAACAGGTTCTGCACTCGCTTCGACACCGCGGAGGCCGCCTGGCTGGCCAGGAATTGGGCGGCGAAGGTCGTACCCGGAGCCTCCGTCGAGGTCGACGGGGTGACGCCGATCTCGCCCGTCCCCGGCTCGAGCTCGCGGCCGGTCGCGAGCAGGGACAGGACGTCCAAGTCCGCGAGCCCGTCTTCGCTTCGGAAGTGCGCCGTCAGGCGATCGACGGTGCCCGAGAGGTCGAGCGCGATCTCGTAGTTCCTGACCTCGGTCTTGGCGGTCAGGTCGATCACCGGATCGATCCGGTTCGGATTGTCGAAAGTGATCCGGCCGCGCTCGACCTGATATTCGTTGTCGGCGTAGACCAGCTTTCCCCCTTCGGCGATCTCGACCGCGCCGAACACCACGGGGCGCGCCACGCTGCCGCGGATCGACAGGTCGACGTCGCCGCGCAGATCGGCCACGTTGTTGCGCACGCGCAAGGCGCCCGGGCCGACGACCCGGATGTTGAGCGCGGTCGAGGCCCAGAAGGCGTCGGCTTCTTCGACCTCCAGGCGCTCGCGGCGAAACGCGCTCGACAGCAGCTCCAGCGTGCCGACCGCCACGTCGTCGAGATAAAACGCCCGGTCGAGCTTGACCTCGCCGCTCACCTGCCGCCCGCCGCGGGGGCTCGAGACGAGCGAGATCTGCGCGTCTCCGCGCGACAGGAAACCTTCCGGAAAGCGTAGCGAGATCCGGTCGGCGATGGCCTGGAACGAGTAGGAGATCTCGGCGCCGGAGGCCGGCACCGAGACCCGGCCCGAAGCGCGCAGCGTGCCCGCGCCGACCCGGGCGCGCAACGAGTCGAGGACGATCTGGTCGCGGTTGAACAGCACCGTGCCGGCCACCTCTTCGAGGCCGATCGCTTGATCCGGCAGGATCAGCCGGGCGTCGCGGATCTCCCCTTCGCCGTTGATCGCCGGCCGGTCGAGCGTGCCGCGGACCGTCGCGATCGCGTCGAGATAGCCTCCGGCGTCGAGGCCGGGCGAGAACAGCGAAAGCCAGCTCGCCTCGATCGTGCTTTGCAGCTTGAGATCGAGCGGCTGCGGAGCCTCGCCCAGGCCGATCGTGCCGGCCGCGAACAGGTCGCTGCCGGTCGCCGCTTCGGCGAGATAGAGCGATACGATTTCCAGGCGTTGGGAATCGAGGCGGAGCACGATCGGCTCCACGTTCTTCAGCCGGTGGCCGGCGAGCTGGGCGTCGAGCTTGGGCAGCTCGACTTCGGTGCGATAGGTGCCGGCCGAAAAATCCGCGGCAAGCCGGGCGCGGCCCGAAAAGCTGCCCGAGATCTCCGGCAACGCGGCATCCGGCGCCGCGATCTCCACCAGGGTTTTCAGCTGCGCGCTGTCGAGCGAAAAATCGACGTCGGCCCCCCGCTTGTCGAGCCGCCCGCCGCCGGCGAAGGTCGCGAGGCCGAGCAGCGAGCCGTGGGCCTCGACCGTTTCGCCGTCCCAATTGGCGACCAGCTGGCTCGGGCCCCCTTTGGCGAGCGGCCGGCCGTCGAGGGTGAGCCCCGTCGCGCGCGCCGTGATCGTCGCCTCGGGGTGGTCGAGCGTGCCCGAAACCGAGGCATGGATCGACCCGCGGCCGGTGATCTCCGAACCGGTCCCCTTACCGCCCAAGAGGCTCGCGAACGGCTCCGCGGCAAGGTCGAGGTCGGGAGCCTCCAGCCCCAGCGCGAGCGAGCCGGACGCGCGGTCGATCCGGCCGTTGCCGGACAGCGCGCCGGCCGCGGTCGCAAGCTGTAACCGCTCGACCTGGACCCGCTCGGCGCCGAACGCCACCGCGGCTGTCGCGCGGCCGAGCGGATAGCCCGAAACCGCGAAACCTTCGACCGTGAGATCGGCGCGGCCGGTGGGCGCCGCGAAGCTGCCGCCGAGGCTCAAGGTGCCGCTCATGCGGCCTTCGAGATCGGGTAGCGCCGCCTTCTCCGCTCCCGGTGTTGCTGTCGAATCGGCGGTCAAATCCGCGGCCAGGCGGGCGATCTCGGCGGCGGGCCACGATTCGGCCTCCAGGGTGAGGGCGAGCGGCAGCCCGCGCCCCGAGGACCCAAGCGGAATTCGACCGGCGGCGACGAGAAGCGCGTCACCGCGGTGCGCTTCGACGCGCAGATCGTCGATCCGGCCGGCGTTCGGGGCGTTCGAATCGTTGAGCCAGGAGAACGAGCCGGCGAGCCGGTCGGCGACCAGGGCGGGGGCGGCGACCGCGGAAAGATCGAAATCGACCGCGGTCGTGGTCCGGCCGCCGTCGAGCGCGAGGTCGATCCGGGCGGTGCCGTGCCCGGCGGTCGGGCGCCAGATCTCGGGCTCCGCCGCGGGCGGGATCAAGCGGACCGCCGCGGCGAGGTCGGCGGTCGCCAACTGGGCGGCGACCGTCCCTTTGGCCTTTTGCAGATCGTAGCTCGCCGTTCCCTCCGCCGTGACCGACGGGGCGGTCAGCCGAAAGCCGGGCGACGAGAGCACGCCGCGATCGATGCGGAGCGGCAGGTCGCCGCCCACCGGCAGCGGCCCGTTCTTGCCCGAGGCAGGGGCCGCCGCGAGCCGGACCGCGATCTCGCCGCTACCCCCGAGCAGGTCGTTCGCCTTCGCGTGGTAGACGAAAGATCCGGCGCCGCGGCTCGCGACCGCGAGGTCGAGCCCTTCGGCGGCGAGAAACCGAGCGATGTCCACCTGGTCGAAATCGAGGTCGATCGCGATCGGCTTGGCCGGCCCGGACTTCGTGATGTCGACGCTCACCTGGCCCGCGACGTTGCCTTCGGCGTAGCGGGCGCGCTCGATCGCCACGTCGACGCTTCGCGGGCCGCCGGTCGCCCGGGCGGTCAGATCGCGAATCTCGCGCTTGCCCTGCTCGCCATAGAGCACTCTCGGCGCGGCGAGATCGGCCAGCCAGGCAAACATGTCGGGCGCGGCATCGACCCTCCCGGTGAACGTGAACTTGCCGGTGAGCGGATCGGCCAGATACCCCCACCGGCCGACCAGCGCGGCGTCGCCCGCGCCCGCCGCGTCGAGGTCGAAGCGATATTTTCCGTTGGCCCACGCGTAGTGCCCCGAGCCGTGGGCCGCGAGATCAGGCCCGGCCAGCCGGAAGCTCTCGATCGTCACCTTGGCCGGCTCGATCAGCCCTTTGAGCGAGGCGGTCACATGGTAGGGCTTGGCTCCGGGCAGGACCACAGCGACGTCTTGCGCGGTCGCCAGAGCCGAGAGCCGCTGCGGAGAGGGGCCGGTGACCCGTCCCCACACGCCGCGCGCTTCGAGGGAGAGCGGCAGCGCCCTGTGGTTGAGCACGAGGGTGCCCTGCTGCACCAGGACGCGATCGACGTTCAATCGGAACCGGGAGCGGCCGCCGCCCCCCCGGGCGAAGACCGGCAGGTTGGTCGACCCGTCGGCGGCAAAATCGAGCCGCACGATCGGCCGTAGCGCCTCGATCTGTTCCAGGTCGAGCACCCGTTGCCGCAACGCGCGCCACGACGCCTGAATGCGCAGCACCGGTACCTCGGCGAACGGCGGCTCCGCGGCCGTCCGGCCGGGGATCACCAGATCGTGCAGCTCGATCTCCAGCGGCAGCAGGCCGATTCGGGCGTCGCCCAGGCGGACCGGCCGGCCCAGCGCCTCGGAGGCCCGGGCGGTGACGAGAGCCGCCAGGCGGGAGCGGGCGACCGAGCTTTCGACGAACGCGAGCAGCCCGACGAACAGAACGAGAAACAGCGCGCCGCCCCAGACCAGCGGGCGGAGCACGAAGCGCCGCAGCCGACCCGCCCGCCGCGGCTTGCCGCGCGGTTTCGCAGGCTCGGGGCGCGGCGGATCGCTCGACGGGGGCTCGCCCCCGCCGTTCTCGGCCGGATGGGCGAGCCCGTCCGCGTCGCTCACCCGGTTCCATCCTCCGAGCCCCGGGCGGGATCGCCGGCAGGGGTTTCATTTGCCTCCTCGCTCCTTCGGGCGCCGACGGTTTCGGCCTCCTGGGCGAGGCCCCCCCAGCGCAATTTCGCCCGCAGGTTGTCGTAGAAGCTCCGGCCGCTCACTTTGACCAGATGGATCGGGCTCGCGCTGCGGGTCACGCGCACGACGTCGCCCTGCCCGAGCGAGGTCCCCTCCTGGCCGTCGAGCGTGACGTAGACCTTGTCGCCGCGGTCGCTTTCGAGCGTCACTTCGATGCGCGTCGAATCCGGCACCACGATCGGCCGCAACGACAGGGCGTGCGGGCAGATCGGCGTGAGCACCGCGACCGGCAGCCGCGGGTCGAGGATCGGTCCGCCGGCCGACAGGTTGTAGGCGGTCGAGCCGGTGGGGGTCGAGATGATCAGGCCGTCGGAACGGAAGTTGGCGACCACCTGACCGTCCACCCGCAGGGTGAGCTCGATGATCCGGGCCAGAGCGCTCTTGGTGATCACGGCGTCGTTGAACGCCCGGAAGCGGTGGGCGGCCGCGGTTTCGCCACGGCGGAAGATCTCGACCGAAAAGAGAGCGCGCGACTCGAAGGTCCATTCGCCGTCGAGCACGTCGACCAACGCCGGATAGAGCTCGGCGCGCTGGATCTCGGTCAGGAAACCGAGGGTGCCGAGATTCACCCCGAGCACCGGGACCTCGACCGCAAGACCGCGCGCGACCGACAGCAGCGTGCCGTCGCCACCGAGCACGACCACCAAGTCGCCCGGTTTTTCGGGGTCGAACGGCCGCGCGATGCGCGGCTCGATGCCGCGGCGCCGCAGCCACTCGGCAAGCTCGTCGGCGAGCTGCGCCGCCTCGCGGCTCCCCTCTTTGGCGACGATGCCGACCGAGCGGATGCGCGATTTCTTCATGCGCTGTCTCCGCTGCGCTCGAACAGGGCGAACGCCTCGCGGTTGCCGCCCATCCCCGCGACCTGCGAATCGCGAATCCCGAGCGCCGAAAGACCGAGCGCGAGCAGCTGCGCAACGCAGCGGTCGATCGCGCCGCGGCGCAGCTCCTCGTCGCGCAGGATGCCCCCTTTGCCCACCGCGCCGCGTCCCGCTTCGAACTGAGGTTTGATCAGCGCGAGCAGGCTCGCTTCTCTTGCAAGATGCGGCAGCAGCGCGGGCACCACCTTGGCGAGCGAGATGAACGAGACGTCGATCACCGCGAGATCCGCCCGCTCGGGCAACGCGTCGGGCGCCAGGTGCCGCGCGTTCGTGCGTTCCATCACGACCACGCGCGGGTCGCGCCGCAGCCGCTCGTCGAGCTGGCCGTAACCAACGTCGATCGCGTAGACCCGCGCGGCGCCCCGTTGCAGCAGGCAGTCGGTGAATCCGCCGGTCGAAGCGCCGACGTCCAGACAGACGAGACCGGCCGGCGCGAGGGCGAAATCGTCGAGCGCGCCGGCGAGCTTCCGGCCCGCGCGCGAGACGAACGGCTCGCCGGCCGCGACGACCAGAACCGCGTCGAACGGGACCGCCGTACCCGGTTTGTCGACCCGCCGGCCGGCGACCTCGACCGCGCCCGCCATCACCGCGCGCCGAGCTTGTTCTCGGCTCGCGAACAGGCCTCTCTCGGCCAGCAGCTGATCGAGCCGACAGGATCCGCCGCGGGCTTTCGATCGAGACTCGGGATCGGCAGCGGCGGGTGGGGTCGTGAGCGAAGTCGGCGCCATGAGCACAAAGTCCATCGATTAAGGCACTTCCGAGCCTCCGGAATATAACCTACCCCCGGCCGGCTCGCCCTCCTCGCGGCGCGCCAGGCAGAACGGCAGGGCGAGCAGGAACAACACCGGCCGCTGCACCTCCGTGTCGCCCCAGTTGTTCTCGAACAAGCCGGCGACGTTGAACGCGAGCAGCGCCAGGAGCACCCCGAGCCAGAGGTCGGCCCGCGGCCCGCGCCGCCCACCCTCTTGGCGCAAGCCGGCGAGCGCGCACCAGGCCGCGGCGCCCATCAACCCGAGGTAGGCGGCGAGCGCCGGCAGGCCGCGCTCCGCCGCCAGCTGGATCAGGTTGTCGTGAAGGTGCGGCACCTGGTAGCGCGGCGCGGTCGGATGGCGGTACAGGACGTAGCGCCGCTCGACCATCTCGGGTCCGATCCCGAACCACGGCCGCTCCGCGATCATCCGGCCGCCCGCCGAGGCCATGCACAGCCGGTCGTAGTTCGACGAGTCGGAAAGATCGGCGATCGACAGGACGCGCGACAGGATCGGCGTCGGCGCGAGCCAGACGAACAACACGCCGGCCGGCAGGTAGGCGAGCAGCAGGCGCGGCGCGCGGATCAGGATCACCGCCGTGACCGCCACGGCGAGCGCGAGCCAGGCGTTCCTCGTATAGCTGCCGAGCAGGCCGGCGTTGATCGTGACCAGGGCGAACCAGCGCCAAGGCGTGCGCGACTGGCTGAGGACACCGAGAAAGCCGAAAACCGCCCTCCAACCGGTGGCGGTCGCTTTCGGATCCGCGGCCGGCCTCTCCTTCGGGCCGAACACCATCGAGGCGATCAGCAGCAGGTCGCAGAGCAGGAGGAATCCCGAGAACGTCATGTAGTGCGAGAACGGGCCGCGGATCCGCCGTTGCAGGTCGCCGTAGCCGAACAGGTACTGGGTGAGGCCGGCCACCGCAAGCACGGCGCCCACGCCCACCAGCGAATCGACCAGCCGGCGCACCGCCCGCTCGCCGCGCACCAGCGCCAGACCGAGCGGCAAAGTGGTCAGGTTGAACAGCTCGCCCGCGCCTTGCAAGCTGGTGCGCGGATCGTACGAGGCGAGGATCGGCGCGACCAGCCAGAGGACGTAGGCGCCGAGCGCCACGAGGAGCGGCCCGCCGGCCGCGCGGATGGCGTTTCCGGTCGCCCGCCAATGCTCCCCGAGGGGCTTGCGGTTTTCGCCGACCGGCACCAGCAAGGCGAGCACGGCGAGGCCGAGAAAGACGTTCGAGACCACGATGCTCCAACCGAGCAGCAGGTGGGCGGCGTAGAAAAACGCCGGCAGGCGGTGAGAAAACTCGGGGGAGCGAGGATCGAGCCAGCGGCCGATCCGGCCGCGGCTCTCGGGGTCGACAGGGGCGAGAGGGGGGCTCAGCGCCCCAAGACCGAGGCGGGCATCGCCTCTTCGATCAGCATGATCGGGATGTCGGAGACGATCGGGTAGACCAGGCCGGAGTCGCGGGAGTACAGCCCTTCGGTTACGACCGGCTCTTCGTCGCGGAAATGCTCGCGGTATTTCTCCGCCACCTGGGCGCGCACGGCAGCCGGCAACTCCACCCGTTCAAGCGGGCCTTTCGTTTTCGGGCAGACCAGGATTTCAAGCAGATCGGGATCGACGGCCATGGCGATGTTCTCCAAAGGCCGAGGATATCACTCGGAGGTCCAACCGCCGTTTCTCAGGTTGGCGTAGAACGTGAGCGAGAGCGTCTCGGTGCCCGGGTTTCTTTTCCGGATCCCGGAATTCGACAGATGGCCGAACGACAGCCCGATCCGGCTGCGCGCCGAGAGCTGGTAGACGACCTCCGCCCGCGAGCGAAATTCGATCGGCGCGCCGAGGTTGAAGCCCCCGCCGTGAACGTAGGCGCCGGCCGCAAGCGACGGGGTGAACCAGAACCGAGGCGAGACGGGGAACCGGACCGAAAGCCCGACGTAGGGGTAGATCGAGCCGTCGGTGGTCGCGAGAACGCCGGTAATCGGGTGGGTCGGCGGCCATTTACGCGGCCAGAGGGGCAGACGGCGGCTGGGAAACTGCATCTCCCAGGACGCTTCGCCGCGCTCGGCGCCGTCCAGGACGTCGGTGCCGCCGAGGCTCAAACCGACGGTGTCGGGATCGAGCGCGAGGCCGAACAGGGTCCAAGGCCGCCCTCTCGCCGCGAGGTCGCGCGGTAGCTCGGGTTCGAGCCCGGACAGCGGCAGGGCCGCGAGAAAGAGAGCGAGGATCGAGAGGCCGAAGGTGCTCATGGAGGACGTACCTTGGGTCTTATCTACGCGTGGCTACGGTTCGCGGATGAATTGTCCTTGACTGAAGAGATTTTGGCAAGCGGGATCACGTCCCGCCCCGCCACAGCTCGGCCGCTTCGCGAGGTCCGAGATCGAGGGTCCAGGCGCCCTTCTTGGTGGGAGCTTGAACCGCCCGGCGCAGCTCGGCGAGGAAGCGCGGACGCGGCCAGGGCTCGGCGCCGAAGCTCGCGAGGTGTTGGGTCTCCTGCTGGCAGTCGACCAGGCGGAAATCCCAGAGCACGAGATTGGCGAGCAGGGTCGCGAAACAGACTTTCGACGCGTCGGCCACCTCGGCGAACATCGACTCGCCGAAGAACACCGCGCCGAGCGACACGCCGTAGAGGCCGCCCACCAGCTTGCCGTCGATTCGCGCCTCGATCGAGTGGGCGAGCCCCCGCTCGTGAAGCGCGCTATAGCCCGCGATCATCTCGGGGTTGATCCACGTGCCGCCCTGCTCCGGACGCTCCCTGGCGGCGCAAGCCCGGATCACCGCGGGAAAATCCTGGTCGGCGGCGACCTCGAACCGGCCGCGCCGAAGCTCTTTCCGCAACGAGCGCGAAACATGGGCGCGGCCCGGGATCAGGACGAACCGCGGATCGGGGCAGAACCAGAGCAGCGGCACCCCCTCGTGCGGCCAGGGGAAGATGCCGCGCCGGTAGGCCTCTTCGAGAATCTCGGGGTCCGGTCGCCCGCCCACCGCGACCACCCCTTCGGAGGTCGCGCGGAGCGGCAGCGGGAAGAGCGAGCGGTGAATCCCCATGTTCGGTTCGCGGCACGATCTTACCGAACGGGCGCCTACGACCCGCCGTAAGATACGCGCCCTATGGCTCCGAGCTCCGCGGCTGCGCCGCCCGTTCCGATTTCCGCGGAGGGCTCGTCCCCCGAGCTATCGCTCGTCGTGCCGGTCTACAACGAGGACGAGAACCTGGCTCCGCTCGTCGCCGAGATCGCCGCGGTGCTCGAACCGGCCGGCCGCACCTACGAGCTGTTGCTGGTCGACGACGGCTCGACCGACGCGAGCCCGAGCGTGATGGCCGGCCTCGCGGCGGCCGATGCCCGAATCCGCGTGATCCGCTTGAAGCGGAACAGCGGCCAGTCCGCCGCGCTCGACGCCGGCTTCCGTTTCGCCCGCGGGGAGGTCGTGGTGACGCTCGACGCCGATCTGCAAAACGACCCGGCCGACATTCCGCGCATGCTCGCCGAGCTTTCCCGCGCCGACGTGGTCTGCGGCATCCGAGCGAATCGGCGCGACAGCTGGGTGCGCCGCGTCTCGTCGCGCGTCGCCAACGGCGTGCGCAACCGGCTGACGCACGAGCACGTCACCGACGTCGGCTGCACTTTGAGGGTCTGCCGCCGCGAGCTGCTGGTCGATCTGCCCATGTTTACGGGGCTTCATCGCTTCCTGCCGACCCTGCTCAAGATGCAGGGGGGAACGGTGGTCGAGATTCCCGTCAACCACCGTCCGCGGCTCCATGGGGTAGCCAAATACGGCATCGGCAACCGCCTCTGGCGCGCGCTGGCCGACCTGTTCGCGGTGCGCTGGATGCAGAAACGGTGGATCGATCGCCGCCTGGCCGAGGAGATCCACGTTGAGCGTCGCTGATCCCTCCGATTCCCGGCGGACCCGGCGGCGCGACCTGCTCGCGCTGCTCGCCCTCGGCTGCCTGCTCTTTCTGCCCGCGCTCGGCCGGCGCGATCTGTGGAATCCGGACGAGGCGCGCTACGCGGAAGTGGCCCGCGAGATGCGAACGACCGGCGAATACCTGGTGCCCCACCTGAACGGCCGGATCTACACCCAGAAGCCGCCGCTCCTGTTCTGGTCGATGGCGCTCGCCTCCGTGCCGTTCGGCCGGGTGACCGAGACGGCGGCCCGGCTCCCCTCCGCGCTCGCTGCGATCGCCGCCCTGCTGCTCACTTTCCGGATCGCCGAGAGGCTCGTCTCGCGCCGCGCGGGGTGGCTTGCCGCGCTCGCGTTCGGCACCTCCGCCACCATCCTCTGGCAGGGGCGCTTCGGCCAGATCGACATGCTGCTCGGCGCGCTGGTGGCGCTCGCGGTCTGGTTCTGGGTCCGGGCCTGGACCGAAGAGCGCCCGAGTCTGATGCTCGGTTTTTTCGCGAGCGCCGGCCTCGCGACGATCGCCAAGGGTCCGGTCGGCCTGCTGCCGCCGCTGCTCGGCATTCTGCTGTTTCTGATCGCGACGAAGCGTGCGCGGGAGATTCCCAAGCTGCGGGTCGGCCGCGGGTTTGCGCTCTATGCCGCGGTCGTGCTCGCCTGGCTGGTGCCCGCGGCGCTCCGCGGTGGCACGGATTACCTGCGCCAGATTGCGTTCAAGCAGACGGTCACCCGGTACGCCGAGCCGTGGCATCACTTTCAGCCCCCCTGGTACTACCTGACCACCATCCCGGCCGACTTCTTCCCCTGGACGTTCCTACTGCCGACCGCGCTCATCCTCGGCTGGCGCCGTCTGGCCGGGCGGGAGCGCGACGGCTTTCTCTTCGGGCTCTCCTGGGTAGTGGCGACGCTTGTCTTCTTCAGCATCTCGCCGGCCAAGCGGTCGGTCTACATGCTCACCATGTACCCCGGCCTCGCCTTGGTCCTGGGGGCCGCGTTCGATCGGCTCGCGGCGGGAGGTCCGAAAACCGCGGAGCCGGCCCGCGCGGAAAAAGCGCTCACCGTGCCGCCGCTCCTCCTGCTCGCGTTGTTCTCGCTCGCTCTGCCCCTTGCCCTCTGGCTCGGCGGGAGAAACCGGCCCGAGGCTCTCCCTCTCGGTGGCGAAAGTTTCGTGCTCACCCTCGTCTTCACCCTCCTGCCGCTCGCCATCGGCACCCTCTGGGCCTGGTGGCAGGCGCGAGCAGGAAAGGTCGTCCACGCCATCACGGGAGTCGCGGCCGGAATGGCCGCGCTGATCCTAACGGCCTCGTACACGGTAATTCCGAGCTTCGACACCGTCAAATCCGCCCGCGGCCTGTCGAACCGGCTGCTCGCTCTCGCGGCACCGAACGAGCCCTACGCCATCTACCCGCGAATCGATTCGACCTTCCTGTTCTACACCGAGCGCTTCGCCGAGCTACCCGCCAACGAAGCAGAGCTGCAAGCCTACGCCCGCCGCCCCGGCAAGGTCTGGCTCCTCGCCCAACGCGACGCCCTGGCGAAGCTTGCCCAGCCGCTGCCGCTGGTCGAATACGCCCGCGATCCCGACGAGAAGGAGGGGTACGTCCTGCTCGGGAAGGCCGGGCCGGGGCGGTGAGGGTGGTTATCCAGTTTTCATCTGACTTCACGTCAGTTATTAACTGACCTGGCGTCAGTTACTATCTGTTTTTCCGCGCCGCGATTCGAGCATCATGGGATCTACCCCTGAGCACATCCTCGATGCCTGGACCGCATTGGAGGTGCTGTCGCCTCCCACTTTCCGCCGCCCGGAAGATTTGGTGGCCGGAGACCGTACCCGACTCGCTTCGCTCGAAGACATCCGCCTGCCCTGGGAAGGTGGCGGAGAGAAGCCACGACCCAAAACCAAGCTCTACTACCAAGTGGTGCTCGGCAGCGTCTCGCTCGCCCCCGCCTTTACGGAGCTTCTCGCCTCCTTCGCCGATACGCGTCTCGAACATCCCGCGGCCTGGGGGGAGGCGATCCTCGGTGTGATCACTCTGAACCAAGAAGGACGGCTGGTGGAAGCTCCGGCCGTTTCCGTGTCGAGCTTCGCTTGGGGTCTCCCGCTCGCGCTGAGACGGGACCTGACGTCCCTTTCGAATTGGTCGGCGGCTGAGAGCAAGTTGCTCGAAGAGCTGGATGATCGCCTGCGCCGCGCTCGGCCCGGCGAGCCGGATCCGGCTCTCGATCGAGCCACTCTCGAAACCGGGTTCGATTGGCTGGTGAATCGCCTGGGGCTGCTGTCAAAGCTGGTCAAGCCACCGCGGTTTGCGATTCGCTGCTACACGAGCGCGGAATCGCCCGAGCCGCTGCTGCTCAACAGTTTCTTCCTGCACGATCTCCGGAAGACCAAAGATCTGTTCAAGAAAGGGCGCCCGACCCGCAACTTGCGGCGCTTCCTGGGGGTCGAGACACCGGAGCACCGCGCGGATCTACTCGACAACCGGGCCGCCATCGAAGCGGCGGTCGCTCCATATCGAATACCGCCAGCGCGTTGGCCGGGGCCGGGCCGTCACTCCTTGGTCCTACTGCAACAGGCCGCGGTGAATCTCGCGCTTGGCGACCTCCGCGAGGGCGGGATCCTCGCCGTGAACGGTCCTCCCGGCACGGGCAAGACCACCCTGCTGCGAGATCTCGTCGCGGCCATCGTCGCTTTGCGAGCCGAGGCGATGGCTCGGTTCGACGATCCGGCGGACGCCTTCTCGGCCTCGGGGGAAAAGCTCACCTCGGGGGCGGCCTCGCTCCACCTTTACCGCCTCGACAAGAAGCTCAAAGGCTTCGAGATCGTCGTGGCGTCCTCCAACAACAAAGCGGTCGAAAACGTGAGCGCGGCTCTGCCCGCTCTGGATGCCATTGCCGAAGATGCCCAGGGATTGCGCTACCTCAAGACCCTCTCGGACGCGCTTCTCGGACGCGAAACCTGGGGGCTCGGCGCCGCCGTGCTGGGCAATATGACGAACCGCGCACGATTCAGGAATACGTTCTGGTGGGACAAGGACGTGGGCCTCTCGACCTATCTGGCCGAGGCGGCCGGCACCCCACAGTGGATCGACATCGTGGACGCCAAGACCGGCGAAACGACCGCCCGGCCGCCGCGCATCGTGACCGAGGAGAATCCTCCCAAATCTCACGAGGAGGCGTTGGGGCGCTGGGGAAAAGCGCGGGCCGCTTTTCGCACCGCGCATCAGCGAAGCTCCGAGGCCCTGAAGGAGTTGGAGGAAGTACGAGCCAAGGCCGCGAAGGGCGGTCCTGCCTCCACCGCTTGGTGGCGGACGGCCGGGCGACGGGCGGTAGAAGCGGCCCGCGAGCGGCTCGGAGATCGCTTCCTGGACGCGGAGTTCTTCGCCCGAAGTCACGAAGCCCGGCAAATGACCGTCCCGTGGCTCGACGAGGAGCAGCAGCGCCTGCGCGACGAGGTGTTCGTAGCCGCGATCCAGCTCCACCGAGCCTTCCTGGATGCGGCGACCAAGCCTCTCCGCCACAACCTCGGCGCTCTGATGAACGTGTTCGGAGGCCGCCGGCTTCCCACCCCGGAGAAGCAGGCCCTCGTTCCGGATCTCTGGGCTTCGCTCTTTCTCGTAGTGCCTCTGGTCTCGACCACGTTCGCCTCGGTGGAGCGGATGCTTGGAGACCTTCCCCCGGAGGCCCTCGGTTGGCTGTTCATCGACGAGGCCGGACAAGCCCTGCCGCAGGCCGCCGTGGGCGCTCTCCTGCGGACGCGTCGCGCCGTGGTGGTGGGCGATCCGGTTCAGATCGAGCCGATCGTGATCCTGCCCGACAAGCTGACGCACGCCATCTGCCAGCACTTCGATGTGGATCCGAATCGCTGGAACGCGCCCGCCGCGTCGGCCCAGACTCTCGCGGACGCGGCAACGCCCTACATGGCGAGTTTCGAAGGCCGCTTCGGCAGCCGAGAGGTAGGAGTGCCTCTGCTGGTGCATCGACGCTGCTCGGAGCCCATGTTCGGGATCTCGAACGCGGTGGCCTATGAGCGGCTCATGGTCCAAGCGAAACGCCCCGGTGGCTCGCCGATCGGCGACCTTCTCGGGCCTTCCTCCTGGTTCGACGTGAAAGGCAGCAGCGTTGACAAGTGGTGTGCGGAAGAGGGCGAAGTGGTGCTTGGCCTGTTGCGGCGCCTCGCGGAAGCGGACGTCGAACCGAACCTATATATCGTTTCGCCCTTCGTCCTCGTTGCCCAGAATCTCCGGACGATCATCCGGGAATCTCGGCTGCCGTCGCGCTGGATCGCTGATCTCCGAGCCTGGACCAATGAGCGCGTAGGCACGGTCCATACCGTTCAAGGCCGCGAAGCCGAGGCGGTCCTCTTCGTCCTCGGCGCGCCCGCGGCTCAGCAGGCGGGGGCGCGAAACTGGGCCGGCGGCCGGCCGAATCTGCTGAACGTGGCGGTCACCCGGGCCAAGGAGCGGCTGTACGTCGTGGGCAACCGGACCCTCTGGCGGGAGGCGGGGTTGTTTCGCGAGCTGGATCAGCGGATGGGACGGTCGTAACCACTCGAAGGGTCGAAGCGCTCTCCCTCAGCGCCCGTTGCCCTGCACCAGATCGAGGAGCGCCTTGACCGTTCGGTGACTTTCGATCGGGTGGCGGAGGGAAAGGCGCGGGTTGATCTTGTAGCGATTGCGCCGGCCGGCTTTGGTTACGGTGACGTAGCCTTCGGCTTGCAGGTCGGCGAGGATGCGCTGGACCGCGCGCTCGGTGATCCCGACGTGCTCGCCGAGATCGCGCAGGCGGGCTTCCGGATCGGCTGCGATGGCGAACAGCACGTGGGCGTGGTTGGTGAAGAAAGTCCAGCCGGCCGCGGGTGCTTCGGGCAGCGTCCGGTGGCTGCGCGCGATGGTCTTCGACTTCATGGGAGCCCTTTGCGGGAAAATCGTGCCGGGGTGAGCGTTCGAACAGCGCGGCGGAGGTTATCGCACGCCCTTTCCGCGTTCCAGCTCTTTTGACGGCGCGAGCGCGGCCGGGAGAAACTGAGAATCCGAAGATGTCCGCTCCCGACCCAAGCTCCCTGCTCGTCCGCTATCGTCTCGCCCTGCCAAACGGGGAGTCCGCCAAGGCGCGCGCTCTCGGCTTGGCCTGCGAGCAGACCTCCGAGCTGACGCCGGATCTCGTGCCCGCTTCGGCGGAGCCGTACCTCGGCCGGGTCTTGGGTGTGGAATCGATCGAGCCGGGGGTCGCGCTCGCCACGATCGCCCTGCCGGCCGCGGCGGCGTGGGGAGATCTGGCGCAGCTCCTCGTGCTGCTGTTCGGCAATGCGTCGCTCCAACCCGGCGTCCGTGTCGAGGCGGTCGAATGGCCGGCGGATCTGCTCGCTCGGTTTATCGGGCCGGCGTTCGGCATCGACGGGCTCCGCGAGCTGGCGGGCGTCCGCGAGCGGCGCGCGCTCCTGTGCGGGGCGGTCAAGCCGCTCGGCCTCTCCTCGGCCGAGCTCGCGGAACGGGCTGGCGCTCTTGCCCGCGGCGGGGCCGATCTGATCAAAGACGATCATGGGATTGCCGACCCCCCCTCTTCGCCGTTCGCCGAGCGGATCGCTCGCTGCCAGGAGGCGGTGACGCGAGCGAACCAGAAGACGGGCGGCTCGACCCTCTACGTGCCGAACCTGGCGGGACCGGCCGCGAGCCTGGCCGGGCGGATCGAGCGCCTGCGAGAGATCGGCTGCCGCGCCGCGCTGGTGGCGCCGCTCGTGCTGGGCCTTGAGACCGTACGCGAGATCGCGGCGGGTTCGGGACTCGCGCTGCTGGCTCATCCGGCGCTCGCCGGTGCGTTCTTTTCCCCAGCTCATGGAATCGCGCCCGAAATCCTGCTCGGCGATCTGTTTCGCATGGCCGGATGCGACGCGGTGATCTACCCGCACGAGGGGGGCCGGTTTCCATTTCCCGCCGCGTGGTCGGGGGCGCTTGCCGCGCACCTTCGCGGGCCGCTCGGGGGCCTTCGTCCGACTTTCCCGGTTCCCGCGGGAGGCATCGCCGCCGGGCGGGTGCCGGAGCTTCTGCGCGAGATGGGACCCGATACGATCTTCCTGATCGGCAGCGCCCTCTATGGGGCGCCCGATCTCGAGCGGGCGACCGCGGAGGTCGCGAGCGCGATACGCGGGAGGACGGAATGAGCGACGAGGAGACCGGCGGCTCGAAGGTCGTTCGCGGGCTCGACTTTCGTTGGGAGGGCATCCCGGAGCGCCGCTACAAGGAGGAGGACGGAACGTTTCAGGGGGTCCTCCGCCAGACCTTGCTCGGGGAAGGCGAAGGGGAGGCGCCGCTCGCGTTCCTCACCCGCTACTTCGAGATCGAGCCGGGCGGTTTCTCGACGCTCGAACGGCACGGGCATCCGCACGCGGTGGTCATCCTTCGCGGAAGCGGCCATGTCGTCCTCGGCGGAGAGACTCATCCTCTCGTCCCGCACGACTGCGTTTACGTGGCGCCCGAGACTCCCCACCAGTTCCGCGCCGATCTGGGTGAGCCGCTCGGTTTTCTTTGCATCGTCGACCGCGACCGCGATCGGCCCCGGCCGATCCGGAATTGAAGTCGCCCGAAGCGTTGTGCTATAAAACGCGCCGCAGGTTTTACGGCGCATTCGTCTAGGGGTCTAGGACGTCGCCCTCTCACGGCGGGAACACGGGTTCGAATCCCGTATGCGCTACCAAAAATTCGAGCCCTTCAGTGCCCGAGGCCTTCTTCGAAGATCTCGGGCGCTTTGCTTTTGGGGCGGATTCACACTCTTGGGCCTCAGCCTCGGGTGCGGCGAGCCCTCGCCCCCTCCGGCCGTCGTTCGGCCGCACCGGCCGCGCCCCAAGCCTCCGACGACCGCCGCGCGGCCGGCCAACGCCCCGAACGAGCAATCCCTGGCCCTCGCGTACTTGACCATGGGGCGACCGAACCACGGGCGCTGCGGTCCGTATCGGCTCACGACCAACAGCTCGGACCCGCGACTCCTGGCCGCCTGCAAGAAAATCGGCGCCACGCTGGACGGCGTTTACGCCGAGCGTTTCGGGGTAACTCCGATTGGAGCGCCCGCCGAAGGGATCATCCTGTTCGGCGAACTTGCGGACTATCGCCACTACGTCGAGGAGGACGGTCGTCTCGCGGCGGGCTACGCGGGCTTCGCGAGCGACATCGACGGTCTGGTGGTCCTCCATGCCGGAAGCGGCAGGAAGAGCGCGATCACCACCCTGGCGCACGAGCTGACCCACCTGGTCCATCGCCGCGCCCTGGGCACGAATCTCCCTCCGTGGCTGTCCGAAGGTCTGGCCGACGCGATCGGCTATGGCACCACGGAAGAGGGAATCGGGCCGCTCCGCGGCGTTTCAGGGGTCGAAGCCTTGACCGAGCGGCTGCGCGGGGCGCTCGATCGGGGCTGGGCTCGGCCGCTCGCCGAGCTGGCCGGCCTGCCGAGGAGCGATTTCGATCGCGGGGTGCGCTCGTTCGATTACGAGCAAAGCGCCCTATTGGTGCGCTACCTACTGCTCGACCCGGGCCTGGCGCCTCGATTCCGGGGATACCTCGCAGCGATTGCGCGAGGAGAACGCTACGACCCAGAGCGTCTTCGCGCGGCGCTCGGCGGTCCGTGGAGCGGGTTGGAAGCGGGTCTTGCGGTTTGGTTGCGATCGAACGAACACTGATATTCGATTCTTGTCGTAGGGGCAGACCTACGTGTCTGCCCCCGATGGGGCACAATCGGCCATAGAGGGCGGACACGTAGGTCCGCCCCTACGCGTTTGTGCCCCGTCAGTCCGCCGCCTCTTCCGCCGCCGCCAAAGTCCGCAGGAAGTTCTCTCCCAGGATCAGCCGCACGCCGCCCCGATCCACCCCACGGGCGAGCAGCGCGTCCGTCAGATCGGGGAACCGGGAGGGGTCTTCGAAGCCCCGGAGCGTCTCGTGAATGCCGTCGAAATCGCTGCCGATTCCCACGTGCTCTTCGCCGCCGAGCTCGAGCAGGTGAATCACGTGATCGACGAACTGGTCGAGCGACGCCTCGGGGAGCGGATGATCCGCGTAGAGCCGGGCCAGCTCGCGGGCGACCGGGCCGGGATCTTCAAAGTAGCGGGCGGAAACCTCGCGCCGTTCGGCGGCCACGCTTGCTTCGCGCTCGGGGAGCGCCTCGGCAGCGGAAGGATCGACGAAGGCGGGAAAGCTGTTCGCCATCACGACCCCGCCGCGCCGGGCGATCTCGCGGACCAGGCCGTCGGGGAGGTTGCGCGGATGATCGCAGAGCGCTCGTGCCGAGCTGTGGCTCGCGATCGGCGGCACCTTGGACACCTCGAGCACCTGTTCGACCGCGGCGTCCGATACGTGCGAGACGTCCGGCAGAATGCCCGCCCGGTTGAGCCGGCGCACAAGATCGCGCCCCTCGGTGGAGAGTCCGCCATGGCGCGGCTCGTCGGTCGAGGCGTCGCACCACTCGTGGCTGCCGAAATGGGTGAGCGTGACGTAACGGACGCCCCAGCGGGCGCACTCGTCGATCATGCCGGGCAGCGGCAGCGGCCGGCCGTTTTCGAGCCCGAAAAGGACCGAAACGATACCGCGCGCGGCGTTCCGCCGAACGTCCTCGACGCTCCGCGCCCCTTCGAGCTCGCCCGGCACCAGGTGCTCTAGCGAAACCTCGAACAGGCGCCGCGCGTGCTCGCGTCCCGCTTCCGGATCGAGGCTCGCGGGAAGGAACAGCGCCCAGGCCAGGGCGTCGACGCCTCCCTCTCTCAGCCTGGGAAGATCGACCTGGCGATCGGGTTGTCGCTTGCGCAGGTCGACCGGCTCCTCCCAGAGCCGGGTCGGTACGTCGGTGTGGCCGTCGAAGACCAGGCAATCGTCGTGGAAACGCATCGGGTGGAGTGTACCTTTGACTGGGGATCGGCTCGGCCGAGTGGTGATCTGACCAGCTCGGCAGCTGGCTGACCTCCCGAAAGCCAGATGGCCGATCCGCGACTCTAGGGCACGCCGACGCCCGTCGGCGCGGCTTTCTTCTCGTAGGCCAGGGCGGCATCGGCCGCGGTCTCGAATTCCTTGGCGAGCTCGATCAGCGCCTGGCGGGTGGCCTCGTCGTGGATTCCGGCTTTGACGCCCTTCTTCTCGTCGGCGGGGGGCATCTCGTTGTCTCGCAGGATCTTGACCAGCAAATGCCGCCCGGCGAGCGCCTGGTTGGGGAAATTGAGCAGCAAGAGCGGATTCGCCTTGGCCGGGTTGTCCGGAGCGTGACAAGACGTGCAGCTCTCCTCCCGAAACGCCTGCTCCATCTTGCGGTACCGGGTTTCCAGATTCGCCACTTCCGGGTTGTCCTTGGAGAACAGGTAGGAGTAGAGCGCCACGCGCGGCTGCTCCGCGCCGTTCGCATCGGTCCAGCGCCAACGCCCGTCCCAGGGCTTTTCCACGACGGTCGTCATCGGAGCCGCCTTGCGGAAAGCCGCGATCAGCCGATCCTGATCGAACACCAGCAGCAAAGCCTCGGTGTCCACGTAGGCCTGCCACTTCTTGGCCGAATGCCAGAACGGGTAGGGGTAGTCGCCGGAATCCAGACCGTTGCGGAACTTCGCCGCGACCTCGGCAACCCGGAACTTGCCTTCTTGGCGAACCGAATAGGTGCCGGGGAAGGTGTAGGTGGACAAGTAGAGCTTGGCCCAGACTACCGGGACGAACTCGGTCAGCGTGTAGGCCTCGGGATCGTAGCCTTTGGTCGCATCGAACCCACCCCAAAGGATTCGGTTGCTGGCGGCAGTGAGCAGAGGCTCGAATCGCGACAGTTTTTCCCCCGCCGCATCGCGAGCGCGAGGATCGGAGAGATCGGCCGGAGGAGAAAGCTCGGCGAGACCGCGGGCGATCCGGTCCGGCAACGCGTCGCCGGGAGCCGCCACGGGCGCTTTGACCGCGGGAGTCTGGGCGGCGCAAGAGCAAAGCGCGAGCAGAAGTGTCACTTTAAGTGCCGAGGACAGGGTGAGAATTGGCGACTTTTGAGCCATGGACGCTGTCTCCTTCTCAGGGTGGAGAGTTGCCGCGAAAACCGAGCAAAATTCACGCCTTGTCGCCCGCATCTTCACAGTGCGGCAAAGGGGCGGCAGGCGGGACAATCCGACGAAAGAACCTTTTCTACCCTAGAATACAATACACGCCCCGCGCGAGCCCCAAGGTTCGCAAAAAAACGAACTGTCGATCCGGATCTCGGGCTCAATTTCCAGTCTCAATACGACAAGGTGAAGTGAGTCTCAACAAGTTGAGTCTCAATAAGAGGCCCGCTTCCGAGGAGCGTTGAAATGGTCAAGATGAAAAGGTCTTGGGTTGGAGCCTTCGTGCTCGCCCTCGCCGTGTTCGCGGCCTCCGCCGCGTCGTCGCAGGTCACGAGCGAGTGGTTCGAAACGAAAAACTGGAACACGATCGCCCTGGCGGCGACCGACAAAGCCGACGGGTTTTCGGTCTGGGGCAGCTTCGCAGCTTCCGGGTCGATCACGCTGTTTGCACGCTACGACCAGGCCGATCCGAGCAAGGATTTGCGGCCCGCCTTGGAAGACAACTACTACAACGCCGGCTTACAGTACCGGGTGAACAAGTCGCTCGCCGCGGCGGTCGTTTATAAGCACGAAGAAGCCAAGGGCGGAATCACCTCGACCCAGAACGGCACGATCGGCTCGAACGTCGCCGGAGCCAAAGGCAAGCTCGACGAGGCGGGAGTCTAGCTGCTGTACGACTTCTAAAAAGAAAGGTCTTCGGGTGCCCCGAAAGGACTGGGACTCATCGATAGCGTAGAATTCGGCACTTCCACCAGGGCGAAACACCGTCCGTAGTGCGACAGGAGGAACGAAGGATGGAAATGAATCAGCGCGTACAAATTCCGGGGCATCGCCCTTGGATCGCGGTCGCCGGCTTGGCGTTGTGCCTTGGGCTCTGGGCCTGCGGCGGCGGACACGAAGAGAGCAAGGTGGACTCCGCATCCGCCGTGGCCACACCCACACCGCCGGAGCCGGGTGTGCCCAATGAGGACGCCGCGACGAATTCGGACGTGATTCCCGATCCCGCTTTCAGCAATCTACCCCCCGTCGAGGCTCAGGCCGCGGGAAAGGGCATGAAAGCTCACTTGGCACTGACCGGCGATCAAAAATTCGAAGCGGATGCCACTTCGTCGAACTGCGCGCTCCAGCCCAACAAGACCTTGCAGGTCGGCATCAACATTCCGCGCGCGCCTTTCTTCGTCCTGCAGATCCAAAACTTCCACGGCGCGGGCGAGTACGATGCCGACTCAAAGGTTCGCGCGAACTACTCCGGAGAGGTCTTCCTCACTTCGAGCGGCGTGGCGAAGACCACGATTACGGTCGTCAAATCCGCGCAACCGGGCGGTGCGGATGCGATCTCCGGAACGTTCGCCGGACCTTACGAGGGCCGCGGGGGAAAAGGGAACGTCAGCGGCAGTTTCGAGAACTGCCTTTACAAACTGCCCGAATTCACGCAGTAGGACAAAGAAAAACGCGGCCGCTCCCTAAGAGCGGCCGCGTTTTTCGGATCAGCTTGGAGCTTTGACGCCAGCCCCGGTCAAACGTGGGCCGTCGTACCGTCGAACTTGGTGAAGGTGTACTCCTTGAAGAAGCCGCGCCGGACCTCGTTGTAGCTCGCCTTCTGGTCTTCCAGGATGGCGATCGCGATCTTCTCGCCCAACTTGAAAGACTGGATCGCGTCGCTGCGCCAGTGGACGCCGGCGATGTTACGACCGGTTCCGACGTTCGAGCAGAGCTTGTGGAGCTCGCCGAGGACGGTGAGCGGCGGACCTTCGTACGGAACGAGCGCCAGCCCGTCATCGCTCACCTTGATCGGGTGCGGAATTTCGAAGGTCTCATCGAACAGCGCCTTCAGGATCGTCACACAGGCGCCGGCCACCGTGGCGTGGCCCGCGGTGTAGGACGGGTGGGTCGGCGACCCCTCGGGGAACGCCATCGGGTGCAGGTAGGTGCCGTACTTCTCGAACGTCGCGTCGAGCACGGGCGAATTGAGGATGTTGTTGTGGAGGACGCCCGAGTAGCGATTCTGGGTCTTCTGCAGATGGACCAGACCGCCGAACGCCTCCGGCCGAAGCCGGCGATGCAGGAACCACTTCTGGAACCAGGTCGCCTTGAGCGCGCGCGTTGCGACCTCGCAGAGCAGTGCCGCAAAATGCGGCGGACCGAAAGTGGCGAAACCGATCTGGTTCACCGAGTTGATATAGGGGTTGGTCAGGTTAGGCGGACAGCCCATGCCGTCGGCGTTCTGGTCGAAATTGCTCGGCGGCGTGCCCATGATGACCAGGGCGTTGAAGTAGGCCTGAAACAGCACGTCCATCTGCACCCAAGCGGAAAGGTCGCGCCCGTTGCGCATGTAGCGGCGGATCGGATCGAACGACGTGCTCTCGTTGACGCCGCCGTTCTGCACCGTCAGCCAGTTGGCGAACGTCGTCACGTGGTCCGAGCCCTCGGCGAATACGCGCGAGCGGCGGTCGACGAACTCCGAGCCGTACGGCGTCCCCTTGAGCATGAACTGGGACATGTAAGGACCGTTGAGGGTACCGGGCAGCGGATCGCGGAAGAGCGACTGGGTGGTGACCACGCCTCCCTCTTTCGCGCCCTTGAAGCTGTCGCCCAAGCTGGTCAGGTCGGCGGCTGCGGCGATCGCGAGGTCGTTGGTCTCGAAGTCGTCGAAGTGAACGTCGCGCAAAAGCGCAGCCCAATAGAGCTCGACCGCTTCACCCGCCGTCTCGGCGGAAGAAATCGTCGGCGCCGGAGGCGCCGTCACGGCATGGGAGTCGAGACCTTCGAGATCCATGGCCAGCCCGGCCTGCGGGCTGGTCTGAAAGCGCACCCCGCCCAAGGGGACCGCTTCGAAGTCGAGCGGCGAGCCGGTCTGGAGAGCCCTCAACATCGTGGTGTACGCGGACGCGCTGACTTCGCCGAACTCGTTGTGCGGGAGACCCTTCGAATAGGAACCTATGCGGTTCGGGTAGCGCGCTTCGTCGCCGTTGGAACGATGCTGAGGATGAGGTGCGTCGCGCCGGATCTTGGCCGCATTCACCCGGTAGTTGTACGAGGCCAGGGTGCGGCCAACGTTCGCCTCACCGGTGATGATGCTGTCTGCCTCGACTTCGGAAGTGGCTGCCGCAGCCTCACCCTTCGGCGTGAAAGCAAGCGCTCCGGCACTCACACCCAGAACCGCAGCACCCGCACCCCCCAGGAACTGCCGGCGATTGACGCTGGGAATCTTGGCGCTCTCCGGCGCCTGGGTGTCATCTTGCTCGGTGCTCATACGGTGTACTCCTATGGTTATGGGTTACAGTAGTTGAGCCATTCACACCGCGCGCGGCCCTGCTTCGGGGAATCCAAAACCGAAGCACTCACGTATAGACAACAGTCAGTGAACCGATTCTTACACAGGTGGACCGTGGCGCGGCAGGTCGTTTTGCCGCCCCCAGCTTCCGGTGCCGGCAATATTCCGGAACGAATCGAAGTTATTGCGGTCAGTGCCCGCCTTCGGGTATCCTTCTGGGCTCTTACGGCGTCCCCGGCCCTTTGCCGCCAGATGCCGTCCCAAAGCCAAAGCAGAGAGGGGACGTTGCCGTGAAAGAAAATCTCCACCCCCAGCTAAATCTCGTCACCGCGGTCTGTGCCTGCGGCAATACCTTCGAGACCCACTCGACGAAGAAGGACTTGCGGCTCGAGATCTGCAGCGTGTGCCACCCGTTCTTCTCCGGTAAGCAGAAGCTGATCGACACCGCCGGCCGCGTCGAGCGCTTCAAGAAGCGCTACAACAAAGCTGCTTAGCTCCGCTCCTGCACGAACCCTTGCGCCGCGGCCTTTCGTGCCGCGGCGTCGCCGTTTCTGGGGTCGTTTCGGGTCACAGAAGACCCGACGGAGCCGAGCCGAGGTAGCCCATGTTCGAACGCCTAGCCGAAATCGAGAGAACGTACGAGGATCTGAACGCCAAGCTCGCCGATCCGGCGGTGCTCGGTGACCACAAGTTGTATGCCGACACCAACCGGCACATCGTCGAAATCCGCCCCCTGGTCGATTTGTATCGGAACCACGCGAGCATCTCCCGCCAGATTCGCGAGGCGAAAGAGGTTCTCGCGAGCACCCCGAAGGACGATGAGATGTACACCTTCGCGGAAGAAGAGATCGCGACGCTCGAACCGCGGCTCCTGGCGGCGGAAGAGGCTTTGCGCGTCGAGCTCACGCCCAAGGACCCGAACGACGCGAGAAACGTCGTGCTGGAGATCCGCGCCGGGACCGGCGGCGACGAGGCTTCTCTCTTCGCGGCGGAGCTGTTCCGAATGTATAGCCGCTACGCCGAGCGCCAGAACTGGCGGGTCGAGGTGATCGACCTGTCGGAATCCGGCGTCCGGGGCATCAAAGAGGTCTCGGCGATCGTCGAGGGCCGCGGTGCCTACAGCAAGCTCAAGTACGAGGGCGGGGCGCATCGAGTGCAGCGGGTTCCCGAGACCGAGGCTTCGGGGCGCATCCACACCTCCGCGGTCACGGTCGCGGTGCTGCCGGAAGCCGAGGACGTCGAGATCGCGATCGAAGAGAAGGATCTCCGGATCGACACGTTCTGCGCTTCCGGCCCGGGCGGTCAGGGGGTCAACACGACCTACTCCGCGGTGCGGATCACCCACCTGCCGACGGGCGTCGCGGTTAGTTGCCAGGACGAGCGGAGCCAGATCAAGAACAAGGCCAAGGCGATGCGCGTCCTGAAGGCCCGGCTGCTCGAAGTCGAGCGTGAGAAGGCCGAGTCGCAGGTGAGCGAGGAGCGCCGCAAGATGGTCGGCTCGGGCGATCGCTCGGAGAAGATCCGAACCTACAACTTCCCCCAGAACCGGGTCACCGACCACCGCATCGGCCTCTCGATCCACAACTTGCCGGGAGTGATGGAAGGCGACATTGACCCCCTGATCGAGCCGCTGGTCGCTCACTTCCAGGCGCAGAAGATGGCCGATCAGGCGGGGAAAGCGGCCTGACCGGGCCAGATCACCACTGTTCTGGCCCAGAACACGAGTGATCTGCGCCATGATCGAGCCTCGCTTCACGTCTCAGCCGCCGTTCCCACGCGCACCTACCTTTTGAGGGAGATCCGCGGTGCCGCGCGGACAGCGAGGACGCAACGGGCAAGCCTCGCCCCAGACTGCGGCACAGGCCGGAGTCCCGAAGGAGATGCCATGAAGAAGCGGATCAAGAGGCTCGTCATCAACAAGGAGACGTTGCGCCTACTGGAAACCGGGCTCGACGAGTTGAAGAAGGTGGACGGCGCCATCACCTTCACCTGCCCTCAGATCACCTGCGAATCTCGCTGCCACACCGAATGCTTCCCGCAGTGCGCTTGACGAGCGCGAGCACGCGCCGGCGCTGAAACGCCGGACGCTTGAGTTCCCCGTCTTGTGGCGCCGCCGCGTCCCTCCGGAACGGCGGCGCTCACGAATTTCGGGGGCCTCTCGGCCGGGAATAATGGAAGGCGACATTGATCTCCTAGTCGCCCTCTACACCAGGCGCAAGAGATGGCCGAGCAGGCGTGTAAGGCGGCCTGAACTCGCCAGATCACCACTGTCCCGACCCAGAACACCAGTGATCTGCGCCGGAATCGGGCGCTGGGCGCCTTCGGGTGCGGGTTCAGAACGCTCAGACACCAACTAGCCGCAGGCGTCGTTGACGTCACGGCTGCGGCTCTTGCGGACGTTCACGAAGCAGCCGTGATCTCGCCGAGCGCATCTCTTCGGTCTTGGCGTTGAGCGACACCGTGAGCGCGGCCAGGAACATCTGCGCCAGGCGCCAGATCCCGGAGACTAGGCCGGCCGTGCTGAATCGTCGTGCCCCCAGTTCGGCAGGGCGAAAGGGCGCCCCTTGAGGATGGAGCGCGATGTCGTCGAGGGCTCCGGTCAGGAGCAACGCCGGGACGAGGAAACCTTGGACAAAAGCCTTCTACAGATGATCGCCATCTCGAGGAAAGTAACGTGTCACAGGAGCAACATTCTCAATTGGTAGTCTACCTTCGCCTTGACTCCCTGTCCTCATCGCTAATATCACCCCCGTTAAACCGCGTTTCCCAATAGTACTCAAGCAGTTCTCTCTCCTCAGACGACAAATCGTTATAGATATCGCGGGAGAGTGCCATAACGTCCTGCCTTTCCGGATCGTCCCGTCGGTGGTCTCTGGAACGAATCGGCTCCACCTGGAGCTGAGCCGTCAAGTAGCGATTGACTCGGCAGTCCTCACTTCCGCCCTCAGTGCACCATCGGCGCCTCGCCGCCCTTTTTCGGCGCTTTCATCAGGAAAACCAGCGGCGCCACAATCACGAACGACCAGGCGAGAATGCGGAAGACGTCGACGAAGGAGAGCATCGCCGCCTGGCGTTGCACCAGGCCGATCGCCCCGGCCGAGGCGCGTTGGGCTGCCGTCATGGGGTCGGCTCCCGCGGCCATGTAGGAACGTTTGAGGCCGTCGAGGAAGGCCTTCGCCCGCGGATCGAAGGGATCGAAGTGGGCGCCCAGGATTGAGAAATGGACCTGCTGCCGGCGCGCGAGGAGCGTGGTCGCGGTCGCGATCCCGATCGAGCCGCCGATGTTCCTCATTAGGTTGAAGATGCTGGTCGCATTGCCCATCTTCTCTTTCGAGATCGGGCTCATCGCGGCTGCCGTGAGCGGCACGAACAGGAGGCCGAGCGAGACGCCCTGGATGAACTGCGGCCAGAAGATGTCCCAGTAGCCGGCGTCCAGGCTGAGCGTGCCGTGCCAGAAGAGCGTGAGCGCGGCGAGATAGAACCCGGCCAAGAGGAGTCGCTTGGCGCCGACCCGGTTCAAGATCAGGCCGACGATCGGCATGGCGATGAACGACCCGATGCCTCGGGGCGCCATGGCGAATCCGGCCTGGTACGCCGGGTAGCGGAGCAGCGACTGAAGGAAGATCGGCACCATCACGAGCGAGCCGTAGAGTCCGAAGCCCATCACGGTCATCAGGAGGACGCCGGTCGCGTAGGTGCGGTTCTTCAAGGCGCGAAGGTCGACGATCGGCGCCGAGGTCATCAGCTCGCGGACGATGAAGGCGATCAGGCCGAGCACCGCCATCACGCCGAGCGCGGTAATCAGGTTGGAGGAGAACCAGTCGTCCTCCTGCCCCTTGTCGAGCAGAATCTGGAGCGCGCCGACGCCGAGGGCCAGGAACCCCAGGCCCCAAAAGTCGATCTTCTCTTTCGCGCGCCGGAGATATGAAGGATCGTGGATGTACAACTGGATCATCAAGAGAGCCAGCAAACCGACCGGCACGTTGATGTAGAAGACCCAGCGCCACGAGGTGTTGTCGGTCAGCCAGCCGCCGAGAACCGGGCCGATGATGGGTGCCACGACGATCCCCAAACCCCAGAAAGCCATCGCCTTGCCGCGCGACTCGGGGGGAAAGGTCTCCAAGAGCACCGCCTGCGAGAGCGGCTGCAGGCAGCCGCCGGTCAACCCCTGGACGACGCGAAAGAAGATCAGGAGCGGCAGCGTCGGCGCGAGACCGCAAAGGAACGAAGCGATCGTGAATCCCCCCACCGAAAGGAGGAGCAGGCGCTTCCGCCCAAAGCGCCCGGCCAGCCAGCCGGTCATCGGCAGGACGATCGCGTTGGCGACCAGATACGAGGTGAGCGCCCAGGTGGCCTCGTCGACGGAGGACGAAAGGCTGCCCGCGATGTGCGGCAGCGAGACGTTGACGACCGTCGTGTCGAGAACCTCCATGAAGGTCGCGAGCATCACGGAGATCGCGACGATCCATGGATTGACCAGCGGATGAGCCGGCGCGGCCGGCGCGCCGGGCTGGATCGCCGCGTTCGGCGCGGCCGACAGGGCGGGAGATCTGGGCTCCATCGGCGGGCGTCTAGCGGACGAACACTGTGGGAACGGCCGACATGCCGGGGCGCAGGCGCGGCTCGTCCTGCTGTTTGCCGTTCGGGCTTTTGTCGATCGCGATCTTGACCGGGATGCGCTGCACGACCTTGACGAAGTTGCCGGTCGCGTTCTCGGGCGGCAGCAGGCTGAAGCGCGATCCTGTGGCGGCGGAGATCGATTCGACGTGGCCGGGCCAGGATTTGCCGCCGTACGCGTCGACCTCGATCTTGACCCGCTGGCCGACGCGGAGTTTGGCGAGCTGACTCTCCTTGAAGTTCGCGACCACCCAGACGTCGTCGAGCGACACCAGCGAAAGCAGGGGCTGCCCCTCCGCCACCACTTGGCCCGGCTCGATCGCCTTCCGGGTCACGACGCCGTCGACCGGTGCCTTGACCGAGCAGTATTCGAGGTCGAGCTCGGCTTGGCGTAGGGCGCTTCGAGCTTGGGCGATGCGCGCGTCGGAGGAATCCGCGCGAGCGTTGGCGATCTCGACCTGCTGCGGCGCGGTGCGGGCGTCGGCGAGCGCCGCGCGGGCCGCGTCGATCCCCCGTTCGGCCTCGTTCACCGCGGCCTCCGCGGCGTCCTTGCCGGCCTTCGCCGCGGCGGAAGCAGCAACCGCTGCGTCATAGTCGCGCCGGGCGATCTCGTCCTTCTTGATCAGCGTCTCGGCCCGTTCGAGATCCTGGCGTGCGCGCACGGCGTTCGCCGTCGCCTCTTCGAGCCGCGCCTTGGCGGAGGCGAGCCGTGCCTGCGCTCCGGCCAGCTGGCTCGCGCTCATCGACAGCCGGCTCGACGAGGAGGCCGAAGCGACCGGCAGATTGGAATGCGCGCCGCGCCCGTTCGCCTCGGCCTCGTCCAGATCGGCCTGCGCTTTGGCGACGGCGATCTCGTAATCACGCGGATCGATCTGCACCAGCAGGGTGCCCGCCTTCACGTTCTCGTTCTCGCGCACCAAAACTTTGGCCACGGTTCCGCCGACCCGCGAAGCGATCGGGTTCAAGTCCCCCTCGACCTGCGCGTCGTCGGTCGAGATTCGCCCCGAGAGGTGCCACCAAGCGAAGCCGCCCACAACGAGGGCGACCACCAGGGCCAGCACTCCCAGAAGTACCATCCGGGAACGATTCAAACGCCGGCCATTGCCGGCGGGTTGGTCTTCTGTCGTGTCGCTCATCGTCCGGGTTCCCCGCGCAAGAACTTGAGATACGCCGGCTCGGCGACGCCCAAAGCGAGGGCGAGCGCCGCTTTCGCGGCGTTGTGGTCGTAAAGGCTCGAGATGTAACTGTCTTCCGCGGTCGCCACGGCCTCTTGGGCCTGAACGACCTCGATGCTGCCGGCGGCGCCCGCTGAGAAACGATCCTTGGCTTGGGTGAGCGCCTGCTCCGCAAGACCCCGCGAGGCGTCCGCCACGCCAACCCTCTCGGTCGCCGCCTCCAGGTCCAATAGCGCCGAACGGACCTCGAAATCGGTGCGCGAGGAGAGATCCGCCAACTCGGCCTCGCGCTGGTGGAGAGCGGCCTCCGCTTCGGCCGCCTTGGCCTTGACCTTGCCGCCTTCGAACAGCGGAACCTTCAGGAGAACGGTGTAGTTGAACGTGTGGTCCAGATTGCCGGAGTTGTTGCCGATCTCGCCGTAGTCGGCCGAGCCGACGAGCGATGGCAGTCCCTCGCCGCGAACGGAGCGCAGGGTCTCCTTCGCCGCTTCCACCCGCGCCGCGGCGGCTTTGATATCCGCCCGGGTGGAGAGCGCGGTCTGGAGCGCCTCTTCCAGCGGCAGCGCGTGCAGCTCGGCGTAGGGCACCCGGTCGACCAGCTCGATCTGTTGACCGGCCGGCAGACCGATCGCGCGGGCGAGCGCGAGCTTCTGCTTCGCCTGGTCGTTCTTCGCCACGATCAAGCGCTGCTGCTGGGATTGCAGCTGCACCTGCGAGCGGAGCGCGTCGATCCCCGGTACGAAACCCGCGTTGTGGCGGTCGTCGGCCAATTGGTAAATCGAGCGCGCCGCCTCGACCTGGGCCTCCACCGCGGCGACCCGGCTCTCGGTCGCGACCGCCTGAAGGTAGAGGTTGCCGCAGACCAGGACCACCAGACCGCGCGCGTCCTGGTAGGTCTGGCGCGTCGCTTCGAGCGTGGAGGAGGCGGCGCGCTTTTTCTCGATCAAGCTCCAATCGAACAGCGTCTGCTTGAGCTTGGCGCGCGCGTCCAGCACCTGGAATGGGCCGATGATCGTCGGAGTTCCGGGAAAGCTGAAACCGAACGCCGCGAGTGAGACGGTCTGGCGAGTGAAGTAGCTGTCGGCGGAAACCTGCGGCAGAAGATCCGCCAGAGCCTTGGCGCGTATGCCTTCGGCGGCTTGCACGTTCTGCTCGGCGAGAAGCGCGCCCAGGTTGTGGTCCAGCCCGCGTGCAACCGCGTCGGCCAAGGTCAGGCGCAAGGGCTGAGGATCGACCGTCCCCGCGGGAACGCCGCCGAGAAAGACCGGCGGCACGGCCGGGCGCGAGGCCTGCGCGAACGCGGTGCCGGAAAGCCCGCAGGAAAGCTCGCCGAAGAGCGCCAAGAGGGCTCCACACAGAACCGCGCCAGACGCTCGGCGGAAAGGTCGTGATCTCGATGTCATTGTGAGGAAATCCCCTTCCAGGCTAGATCGACGAGCAGCTCCACCTCCCGCTCGATCGATCCTTCCGTCCAACCGACCAGGCGCTGGGTGACCGCTCCGCGGGTCAGGTTCGCGATCGCGAACGCCACCGAACGGGCGGGCAGGTCGCGCGTCTCGCCGCGACCTCCGCCTTGGCGCACCGCGTTTTCGAGCAGGGCGACCTGGTCGAGATAGATCTGCTCGAACCCGCTGTCCCGCGTCTCGTGCTGCGTCACCATGTTGCCCAGCTCGGCGAAGTAGATCTTGAAAAAATCCCGGTTCTCATCGAAGTAACGGAGCTTGGTTTCGACGTAGGCCCGAATCTGGTCGTACAGCGTCTCGGCGCCCGCGACCCTCGCCTCGGTCTTTACGGCGAGCGCCGTCAGCCCCTCGCGCAACGCGGCGAAGTAGATCTCCCGCTTGGACGGGTAGTAGAGGTAGATCGTGCCTTTCGCGACTCCCGCCGCCTGCGCGATGTCGTCAACCGAGGCACCGGCAAACCCCTTCTCGGCGAAAACGCCGCGAGCCGCGGCGAGAATTTCCGCGTGGCGAAACTCGGTGAGGACGTCCCTCTTCGTGCGGCGTTGCGGGGTCTGGAGGGTCATTTGAACGGTCCGGTCATTCAACTGACCGAGCGGTCAGTAACTCATTTTGGCCGCGACTTGTCAAGGGGTCATACTCGGCCGGGTGTACGACACCTGAGTGAGGGAGCGTGCTTTAGCCAGGGGAGATCGTCCGAACTTACGGTTATGATTGCCGTAAGGAGGGTGCGATGCCACTTCCAGACGAATTTGGTCGAGCGGGTCCGCGAGCTGGCAGCCCAACTGAGCCGTCCTCAACCGATGCGCCGAGGCTCGGTAGGAGAGCGTTATGTCAAGTGCAGCAAACCGGGTTGTAAGTGTGGCGAAGAGCCGACGGCGCGACACGGCCCT
>DASYKS010000051.1:0-6687 GCA_035995205.1 Thermoanaerobaculia bacterium | reverse complement strand
GGAGGCACCGGAACCCCTCCTCGGTCCACCACGTACAGCCGCGAACCGGCCAACGGACGACCCAAAGGCACCGAGGACGACGGACCCCGCCAGCCGGCCGGCAACGGATAGGTGGACACCCCCACCGTGGTTTCCGTCGGTCCATAGTGGTTCAGGATGCGGCAACCAGGAGCCGTGCTTTCGATCCGTTCGATCAGGCTCGGCGTCGAAGCCTCGCCCCCCAGCACCAGCATCCGGCGGGGTAGGACCCGAGCCGGGCTTCGGTCGCTCAGCAACGCGCCGAGGTGCGACGGCACGATCTTCAAATAGTCGATCTCATGGCGCTCGAAATACTCCCCCAGCAGATCCGGGTCCGTCATCCGTTCGCCCGAGAGCACGTGCAGGCACCCGCCGCCGCACAGCGCGGGCAGGATCATCGTGTACCCCAGGTCCGCCGCGAAGGTGGACACCAGCGCGAACGACGCGCCCGGCGGCGCCTCCAGCCGCTCCGCGATACCCGCGAGGTAGTGGGCCAGCTGACGATGCTCCACGCCGACCCCTTTAGGCCGGCCGGTCGAGCCCGAGGTGTAGATCACGTACGCCTGGTTCTCCGGCACCGAGAGAGAGACCGGAGGCGTTTCCCGCTCGCGCCCGATCGCCTCCCGGTCCGCGTCGAGGCGCACCACCGACCCCGAGAAATCGACCGGATCCTGCGCCGAGCGTTCCGCCGTCAGCACCACGGAAGCTCCGCAGTCCGCCAGTTGGTAGGCCAGACGCTCGGGCGGCGAGTCTGGCTCCAGCGGCACGTAGCAGCCGCCGGCCTTGAGCACTCCCAGCAGGGATACCACCCAGTCCAACGAACGCTCCAGGTAGATTCCTACCCGGACCTCCGGCCCCACTCCCAAGCGGCGCAAATGATGCGCGAGCCGGTTCGACGCCCGGTCGAGCGTGGCGAACGTCAAGATCTCCCCTTCGTACCTCACCGCCGTCGCTTCCGGCTTTAGTGCCGCCTGCGCCGAAAACAGCTCGGACAGACAACGAGGAACGGCTGTCGCCCCGGAGGACGAATCGTTCCAGGCCCAGAGCACCTGGTGGCGTTCCGCCTCGCTCAATCGCGCCAGATCCGTCAGCCGGCCCTCGGGAGCGGCCACGATGCCCGCCAACAATCGAGCGAAATGGTCCCAAAGCCTGAGAATTTCGGCGCCCGCGAAGCGCGGCTGGTCGTAGCTGATCCGCAGTTGCAGCTCCCGTCCGGGATCCACGACCACCGAAAGCGGATAGTTGGTCTTGCCGATGAACCGGAGGTCGCGTACCTCTACGCTCACCACCTGCTCTCGCAGGGCTTCGCCCACGGGGTAGTTCTCGAACACCAGGAGGCTCTCGAACAGTGGCTTTTGCGACGGAACTTCGCTCCAACGTTGAACCGAAGAAAGAGGGCTGAACTCGTACCGGCGGACGAGCGCCTGCCGCACCTGAAGATCGTGAAGCCAATCGGAGATTCGGGCGTCGCCGCGAACCTCCGCCCGCACCGGCAGCGTGTTGATGAACAGTCCCAGCATCCTCTCGGCACCGGGCAGCGAAGCGGGTCGGCCCGAGGTCACGCCGCCGAACACCACGTCCGTTTCGCCGCTGAAGTGGGCGAGCAGAAGCGCCCAAGCGCCCTGGACCAGGGTGTTCAAGGTGAGCTGGTGCTGGGCCACGAACGAACGGAGCGCCGCCGTGGCGTCCGCCGAAAGCCGGAATCGCCGATCGGTGCGGACCACGGGCTCTGGCCACACCGCCGGGTCGCCCAAGGGAGTCGGCGAGCCGAAGCCGGCAAGGGCCTCGCGCCAGAAGCGTTCGGCGGCCATCAGGTCTTGCCGCTGCAACCACTCGATGTAGTCGCGGTAAGGCCTGGGTTGGGCCAGGTGGAAGTCTTCCCCTTGGGCGAGCGAGCCGTAGCAGGCGAAGATCTCGGCGATCAGCAGCGACACCGACCAACCGTCGAGCAGCAGATGATGATGACTCCAGACAAGCCGATACGTCTCGTCGGCCAGGCGGAAGAGCGCCAAACGCATGAGCGGAGCTTCCGACAGAACGAATCCGCTCTCCGCGTTGGCGCGCAGGTAGTTGTCGAGCCGCCGATCTTGCTCCTCGCTCGGAAGGTCGCGCCAATCCTCTCGCTCGAAGGGGACCGTCGTCCGCGCGAAGACAACTTGAACCGGATCGTCCAGGCCTTCCCAGAAAAACGCGGTGCGCAAGACCGGATGCCGGTCCACGGCTTGGCGCCAAGCGCCTTCCAGCGCATCGACGTCCAACTTCCCTTCGAGCAGGCAGGTAAATTGGCCGAAGTAAACCCCTGAGCCCGGAGCCTCCAAAGTGTGGAACAGGAGACCCTGTTGCAACGGCGAGAGAGGATAGACATCCTCGATATCGTGAGCTTTCGCCATCTTTCAGCTCCGGGCCTTACCGAGCTTGCCCAACACTTTGTCGAGTTGTTTCCGGTCCAGGTTCGCCAGGGGGAAGTCCGATGGCGTCACTCCCCCGGCTTCGGGCGAAAGGCAGTGTCCAATCAGAGCACGCAGCGCCTCCATGAAGCTTGCGAGGAGAGCTTCGATCGTCCCGGCTCGGTGAATCTGCTCGCAGTACCGGACGCTCATCCACAGCCGTCCGCCCGAGACCCTGCCGCCGATCTCCAACAGGTGGCGCCGCTTTTGTCGCTCGCTTCGTTCCGGACCTGCCGACTCCGAAGCCGGACGGAAAGACGAGGTGGGCGCCAATACCTGATCGAACTGGCCCAGGTAGTTGAAGCTCACCTGGGGTGGCGGCAACGAAGCGAGACGGGCCATCGTCTCCTCCTCGCCGGACAGATAACGG
Source organism: Thermoanaerobaculia bacterium (assembly GCA_035995205.1). GTDB lineage: Bacteria > Acidobacteriota > Thermoanaerobaculia > Multivoradales > UBA5704 > DASYKS01. The sequence goes on along the minus strand of DASYKS010000051.1, from coordinate 3,852 downwards.
AGCAATCCGTAGCCAAGCCCATGCTGCGGCACGCTTCGAAGTTGCTCCTTGATCGTCTTCAGAGCTTCACCGGGCTCACGGGTGCGGCTCAGATCGAAAACCACCGGAAACACCGTGGTGAACCAACCCACCGTGCGCGAGGTGTCAAGATCCTCGCCGATCTCCTCGCGCCCGTGCCCCTCCAAGTCCACCGCCAGGACTCTCGAACCGGTCCAGCTCGCGAATGCTTCCACCAGGGCCGTGAGCAAAACCTCTTGGATGCGGGTCCGATAAGCCTTGGGCACCTCTTGCAACAGCGCCCGCGTCGTCTCCTCGTCCAGGCATCCCGTCACCGATCGAGCCGACGACAGGCGGTTCAGGCTCACCGAGCCTTCGGTCGGCAGGCGGGCGGGTTGCGGACGCAACGCCGAGAACCAGTATTCGGCCTGTCCGAGCATCGTTTCCGAGCGCGAATAGTCCAGAAGCCGCCGGGACCAGAGCCGGAACGACGTGGTTCGGGTCGGAAGGCGAAGCTCCCTGCCGTCGCGAAGCTGCTCCAGCCCTCGCTGCAAGTGGTCGAGAAGAATGCGCCAAGAAACCCCGTCGACGACCAGGTGATGCACCAGCAGGAACAGGCGGCTCGGGCGATCGGAACCGAGGTCGATCCAGACCACTCGGAGCAAGGGCCCAACCACCAGGTTGAGACTGGTTTGGGTCCCGGTGGTCACCGACTCGACGGCCCGCGGCTGCGCGCGCTCCGGCACGGCCGACAGGTCGACGACCGAGAGAGGAGTCTCGCCGTCGAAGGCGCGCTGAAACTGATGCCAGCTTCCGTCTCTGCGTTCGAAGCGGAGCCCTAAGGCGTCGTGATGCTCGACCAGCGCTCGAACCACGGCGCGCAGGCGCCGCGGGCAGACCGGCTCGCGAGCTTCGAGCAGAACGGATTGGTTGAAGTGATGGGGTTCCACCAACTCCTGCTCGAAGAACCACTGTTGGATGGGGGAGAGAGGCACATGGCCTTCGAGCTCGGGAGCTTCCTCCTGCATCGCGGAGACCAGCCCGGTCACCGCAGCGAGCGCGCCCACCGTCTGGTACTGAAAGAGATCCGGCGGCGTCAATCGCAATCCGGCTTCGTTGGCCCGAGAAACGATCTGAATCGACAGGATCGAATCTCCTCCGAGCGAGAAGAAGTTGTCCTCCACTCCCACCCGATCGACCCGCAGCACCTGGGTCCAGATCTCGCACAGCAGCTGCTCGACCGGAGTGCGCGGCGCCGTATACCGCTTCTCCAAATCCGGGCGTTCGCCGGAAGGCCGCGGCAACGCCTTACGATCGATCTTGCCGTTGGCGGTGAGCGGCATGCGCTCAAGGAAGACAAAGGCCGAGGGAACCATGTAGTCCGGCAATCGTTCGAGGAGATGCCGCCGCACTTCCTCCGGTTTTGGAGCGGTGCCGGCCTGGGCGACCGCATAGGCTACGAGCCGCCGATCACCCGGCACGTCTTCGCGCGCCACGACGACGACCTCTTTGATTTCCGAATGCCGGCCGAGCACTGTTTCGATCTCGCCCAGCTCGATCCGGAATCCTCGGATCTTCACCTGGTGGTCGCGCCGGCCGAGAAACTGGATCCTGCCGTCGGACAAGTACCGGGCCGAATCGCCGGTCCGGTAGAGGCGCTCCCCCGGCCATCCGCTCACCGGATCGGGAATAAACCTCTCGGCGGTGAGGTCCGGACGCTGCAGATAGTCGCGGGCCAATCCGTCGCCGCCGACGACCAGCTCGCCGACCGCTCCCAGAGGCACCGGCTGGAAACGGCGGTCCAGGAGATAGACGCGAGTGTTGGCGATCGGGCGGCCGATCGGGACGGACGCCTCGCGCACATCGAAATCCGAGATGGCATGGCAACAGGTAAAAGTGGTTCCTTCCGTCGGCCCATAGCCGTTGACCACCCGGCAGCCCGGAAGCCCGGCGAGCGATTTGCCCACGTGGGCAGGTGAGAGCACGTCTCCACCGGCCAGGAGTTGGCGCACGGTTCCGAAACCATCCAGCGACCTCTCCGCCACCTGATGGAAAAGACCCGCCGTGAGCCACAAGGTGGTGACGCCCGAGCGAGCGACCTCGCGGGCAAGATCTTCGACCGCCGGAGGGCCAGGAGGCAGAACCGCAACCGTTCCGCCGTTGAGCAGTGCTCCCCAGATCTCGAACGTCGAGGCGTCGAACGCCAACGGCGAATGCAGCAAGAACCGCTGCTCGGGTCCGAGCGCGACGAACGAGCTGCCCTGGACCAGGCGCACCACTCCGCGATGGGTGATCCGCGAACCCTTCGGCGAGCCGGTGGAACCGGAGGTGTACATCACGTAGGCCAAGCTCTCGGGAATCGCGGCGCGGTCGGGAAGAGGATCGACCTCGGCTTCACCGTCGGCGTCCTGTTCCAAGACGACCACGAGGCGTGGGCCGAGGAATGGAAGATCCTCCGCCAGATGCTGCTGGGTCACCAGAACGGGAACGATCGCATCGTCCAACAGGAACAACAGCCGCTCGACGGGATAGCTCGGGTCGAGCGGAACATAGGCGCCGCCCGCCTTGAGAATTCCGAGCATCGCCACCACCGCCGCGGGCGAGCGCTCCACGTACATCCCTACGGGCGTCTCGGAATCTACGCCCATCATCCGCAACCGCCGGGCGAGTCGGCTCGACCGTTGGTCGAGCTCGGCATACGAAAGTCGCTCGGTCGCGGAATCGACCGCCGTCGCTTCCGGCCGCAGGGCGACCTGAAGGGCGAAACACTCGTGGATACAAAGGTCGCGAGGGTAACCGGAAACGGTGTCGTTCCAGTCGACGAGCACCTGATGGCGTTCCTGGTCGGACCACGTGGAGAGCGTCGAAAGGGGCCGACCGGCATCCTGGGCGACTTCGGCGAGCAGCCTCTCGAAGCTTCCCTGCATCCGAGCGATCGTCGTCTCGTCGAACATTCTTGGGTTGTAGTCCCACTCCGTGGCGAGCCCCTGTTCCGTTTCGAGGACGAGCAGGGTCAAGTCGAACTTTGCCGCTCGCTGCCCCAGAGGCACGTTGCTCACGACGAGGCCGGGCAGATCGAGGATCTGCGTCGCGGCGCTCTCGAAGACCAACATCACCTGGAACAGCGGCGAATGGCTCAGGCTGCGCTCGGGTTGCAGCTCCTCGACCAGCTTCTCGAACGGCAGCTCCTGGTGCGTGTGCGCATCGAGCGACGACTCCCGCACCTGCGCCAGAAGATCCTCGAAGCTCGGATCCGCAGACAGGTCCGCGCGCAGCACCAGCGTGTTGACGAAGAAGCCGATCAGACCCTCCGTCTCGATCCGCGTCCGACCCGCCACCGGCGTGCCGACGCTCACGTCTTCCTGACCCGAGTAGCGGCCCAATAGACTCTGCAAACCCGCCAGCACCGTCATGAACAGCGTCGCACCGCGTTGCCGACTCAGGCGCGACAACGACTCCGACAGGCCCAGCGAAACCGCAAGAGGGCGGCTCGCCCCCGCGAAGCTCTGGATTGCCGGACGCGGCCGGTCCGTCGGCAGCTCCAGCACCGACGGCGCGCCCGAAAGCTGCCGCCGCCAATAGTCCAGGTGCGCCGCCAAAACCTCTCCCTGAAGCCACTGCCGCTGCCATACCGCGTAGTCCGCGTACTGCACAGCCAGCTCCGGCAGCGGCGACGACGCGCCGGAGCGGAACGACGCGTACCGCGTCGCCACTTCCCGGATCATCACCTCGCGCGACCAGGCGTCCGAAATGATGTGGTGCAGCGTGAACAGCACCAGGTGCTCCTCCGCCCCCAGACGCAACAGCCGCGCTCGGAACAGCGGGCCGCGCACCAGATCGAACGGGCACGCCGCC
>DASYKS010000050.1:0-3695 GCA_035995205.1 Thermoanaerobaculia bacterium | reverse complement strand
CTCCTCGCTCCTTCGGGCGCCTTCGGCAGCAGCCAGTCGCTGCGGGACTTGCCTCAAGCCACTACTACGGGGAGCCGGGCGATGGATTTCTTCGCCACGCAAGAGCGGGCGCAGCGTCACACGGCGCGGCTGATGGCGCTGTTCGCGCTGGCGGTCGGCGGCGTGGTGGCCTGCGTCTACGTCGCCGTTCGGCTGTTGATCTACAAGACGGAAGACGGGCCGACCGGTCCGTTCTGGAACCCCTCGGTGTTCATGCCGGCGGCGACGATCACGATCGCGGTGATCGCTCTGTCCACCCTGTACAAGATCTGGAGCCTGCGCTCCGGCTCCGAGGCGATCGCCAACCTGCTCGGCGCGCGCCGCATTGCCCCGAACACCACCGAGCCCGCCGAGCGCCGCCTGTTGAACGTGGTCGAAGAGATGGCGCTCGCGGCGGGCCTGCCGGTTCCCTCGGTGGTGGTGCTCGACAAAGAGCAAGGGATCAACGCCTTCGCCGCCGGCTGGGCTCCGGGCGATTCGATCATCGGCGTCACCCGCGGTTGCCTCGACCGCCTGGAGCGCGACGAGCTGCAAGGGGTGATCGGCCACGAGCTGTCGCACATCCTGAATGCCGACGCGCGTTTGAACCTACACCTGATCGGCTGGCTCCACGGCCTGATGGTGATCGCTTTCATCGGCTATTGGATTCTGCGCAGCATGGGCCGCGGCGGCGGCGGCAGCAAGAAAGGGGGAAGCGCGGCGGTCCCGCTGTTCGGCCTGGCGCTGATCGTGATCGGCGGCATCGGTGTCTTCTTCGGCCGGCTAATCAAGAGCGGTATCTCGCGCCAGCGGGAGTTTCTCGCCGACGCTTCCTCCGTCCAGTTCACGCGGAACCCGTTGGGCCTCGCCGATGCCTTGAAAAAGATCGGCGGCGCCAAAGACGGCTCGAAGATCGCGGATCCGAACGCCGAGCAGGCAAGCCATCTCTATTTCTCGAACGGCTTGAAAGCGAGCTGGCTCTCCGCCCTTTCGACCCATCCGCCGCTCGAAGACCGCATCCGCCGGCTCGACCCGAGCTTCGACGGCAAGCTCGCCGCGAGCGATCCCGGCCCCGGGCTCGTCGCCGCCATTGCCGGGGCAGGATCGATTCCTGGAGACGATGAGCGTCTGGCCGCCGGCGTGGTGGGGCTCGGCGGACACACGATCGCGGCGCGGGTGGGCACCGTGCAGGCGACCCACGTCGACTATGCGACGCAGTTTCTCGCGAGCCTCCCCACCGGCCTGCGCGAGCGCGCCCGCGAGCCCGCGACCGCGCCGGCCCTTCTGTTCGCCCTGCTGCTCGACCGCGACCCGGAGGTCCGGATCGTCCAGGTCCGGGCGCTCGAAGCCGCGGGCCAGTTCCTGTTCGACGAGACGCAAAAGGCCGCTTCGATCCTTGCGAGCTGCCCCGACGCGGCGCGGCTGCCGTTGCTCGATTTGGCGCTTCCCGCCCTGCGCCAGATGTCCCGCCCGCAGTGGGACGCGTTTCGCACGACGACCCACGCCCTGATCGTCGCCGACCCGCGGATCTCGCTGTTCGAGCTGGTGCTCCAGCGTGCGCTGGTCCGCCATCTTGGCCCGGTGTTCGGTGGCACGCGGGCGAAAGGAGCTCCGACCGCCCAGCTCTCCGACCGCACGACCGAGGCGGGTCTCGTCCTCTCCGCCCTCGGTCACGCCTGCGGTTCCGACGAACCCGCGGCGGAAGCGGCGAGCTTCGACGCGGCGCTACGCATGCTCGGCGGCGACGCCGGGTCGATTTCTTTTTCCGGTCGCGACGACTGCCCGCCCGAGGTGATCGATCGCGCTCTGCGCTCGCTCGCCGCCCTGGTCCCGCAGGGCAAGAAGCGCCTGCTCGAAGCCGCGACCGCCTGCGTCGTCGCGGATCGAAAGGTCACGGTTGCCGAAGCCGAGCTGCTGCGCGCGATCGCCGATTCGCTCGACTGTCCGGTGCCGCCGTTCCTGCCCGGGCAAGAGGTCTGAAAATTTCTTTGAGCTTGGGGCTTGACATCCCCGACGAACCCCCCCCTTTATATTCCGCCTCCCCTTTTGGAGATCCACCGAAATGAAGCGTTATCCCGAACTTAGAACTATTCAACCCGCGTCGAGCGAACCCGACTGCTTGCAGCTGAGGACGCTGGTCGGCCGCGAGTGGGATCGCGCGGAGGAAACTCCACGGTAGGGTAAAATTAGATCGGAACGCAAATGCGCGTTCGATTCTAAAGCCTTCCGGGAGCTCCCTTCCGGAAGGTTTTTTGCGTTTTGGGTACACAGCCGATCGTCTCCGCTCGGCGCGCCGAACCTATAGCTCACGCGCGTTCCGCTGCGGGTTCGAGCGCCCGCTCGCGCCGGGCTGGCATCTGCTCGCGGCGCCTTTCGCCGACCTTACGGTCGATCGGATTTCCGTGCGCGAGCCGTGGCTCCAGCACAAGGAGCTGGAGCCGATCGTCCGTTCGGGCAAGCTCGGGTCCGAGCTGGTCGCGATCGATCTCAAAGACCACGAGCGCGCGTTGGTCTCGATCGACGGCCGCCTCAACGCAATCTGCGGTCCGGGCGTGCGCGCTCTCTGGCAGGTCGATCGGACGGTCAAGGTCGAGGTGGTGGACGCCCGGCAGCAGCCGTTCGTTCACGCCGATTTGCCCGTCGTGCTCACCGCGCGGGGTGCCTCCGAGCTGCTCGAGACGTCGGTCGTGCCGGCGGGTTGGGCCGGTCTCCTGTTCGAGGACGGACGGCTGATCGGCCGGCTGGCACCGGGCCTCCATGCGTTCTGGAAGGGCGAGCGGAAGATCGTCGTCATGCCGCTCGACCTGCGCGAGCAGACGCTCGACATCTCGGGTCAGGAGCGAAACGGGGCGCCCGTCGGTGGGTTCGATGGGCGCCCCGCGGGTTCTGGCGAGCCCCCTCCCATCGATCGCGGGGGCAACCGGGCGCACACGTAGGTGCGCCCCTACCTCAGGCGGCCGCCCCGTGGCACTTCTTGAACTTCTTGCCCGAGCCGCACCAGCAGGGGTCGTTGCGGCCGATCGTCTCGTTCTCGGTCACCCGCCGCTGCGCCACCACGGGCGGCTCCTCGACCACAGGGCCGTCGTCGCCGTTGGTGTAGGCTGTCGGCTGGTCGTCGGGCGTCCCGCCGTAGTACTCGAGGGCGCCGAAGTTGCTCTGCGGCTGCGGCGGAGCCCACTCTTGCGGCGGGGCCTGCACGGCTTCGCCGCCCTCGGCCGCCTCGGGGCCCTGCACCTCGACCTCGACGTTGTAGATCATCCGCGCGAAGTCGGCCCAGATCGAGTTCATCAGGTCCGCGAACAGCGCGAAGGCCTCGTTCTTGTAAGCCACCAGCGGTTCGATCTGCGCGAACCCGCGCAGGTGGATGCCTTCGCGCAGGTAGTCCATGTCGTAGAGGTGCTCGCGCCAGCGCTGATCGATGATCTGCAGGATCAGGTAGCGCTCGAGCATCCGCATGAGCTCTTCGCCGAGCTCGGCCTCGCGCTCGTCGTAGAGGCCCAGCGCGTCCTCGGCGAGCAAGCGCTTGAGCTCTTCGCGATCGGTCGCCGAGGTGTCGATGTCCTCGATGCCGAAGTCGACGTGATAGATCTGGTCGAGCTGGACCCACAGCTCAGGGAGGTCCCAGTCGTCGGCGAAGTCGCCCGGCGTGTACTCGTCGACCAGCCGCCCGATGACCT
>DASYKS010000049.1:0-48507 GCA_035995205.1 Thermoanaerobaculia bacterium | reverse complement strand
ATGGGAGGGGTATGGGGAGGGAAGCGGAGCGGCGAGACGGGCGCTCGGCCGTCGGGGCCGAATCCGGGCCCATTTGGGGCCCAATCGGGGCCGGATCGGGGCCCGGCCCGGCGAGAGGCGCGGAGGCGATCACCGCTTCGTTGTGGGGCTCCCCCTCGAAGTGAGACCACAGGATGCGCCGAATCACTTCGGAGGTGGACACTTCGTCGTCGGCCGCCGCCGCGAGCACCTGATCGAGCAGGCGTCCTCCGAGAGCTACCTTGAACGTCTGGGTCAAGATACACCTCCCCTGATGTGTCGAATCTCGACGATCTTCTGTGTCGTGGATGTCTTCCAGTATGGATCGCCGCCTTGTGGCGTCGTAAGTTCCATACCGAAGATTGATTACATACCCGCTCTATACGACAAGAGGCCCTGGTTTGTCACTAGCCGACTCCGATTTCGCCCACCTTTCGCCGGGTTCCGCCTGTGAATCCGGCCCTTCTACGAGGAACGGCGCCTGGTTCGACGATAGGTTCCAGGCGAGACCTAACGAGCGGGATTCCGAGAAATCGAGTCTTGGTGGTTCGAAAAGGGCCGCAGATGGGCCTTCTATGGGCCTGGCCAGGACCATAGGCTTGGTTACATCTTCAGGAGAAGGCTAGAGTCGAAGCGCGCGCGCGGCGCGCGCGCATCCTCGCTTGTCAAGTACCCGGGGGAGCTGTACTCTTTGAGCGCTTCAAAACCTACAGCTTGGCGGGTTAGGGCGGAGGCAATCCATGCCGCCGCAGCCTTTTTGAGGAGAAGCGGTCAATGAATCCGTTCCGTCAGCCGCCCCACGTCGTCGCTTTTCTCAGCTTACTTGCGCTCGTGCTCACAGGGTGCCGCACGGTACAGCCCTGCACGGATCAATCGCCGCGTGTATTGCAGGGATGGAACACGGTGGGTGCTCCGGCGACCATCGCCAGAGGAACGACCGACGATACCCTGGTCTACACGCCGGCGGGCGGGACTCCGACGACTTTGCACCGCTGCGGCCAGCACTACCACTGCCAGATCGAGAACCTCCAGCCGACGTGCCCGGGCCAGCATGCGACGGCCGAAGGAGGTCCCCCCGGTGGCTGCCCGAAGGACTCCAACGACCTGCCGGTCGGCACTTGGATCGAGGTCCACACCGTCTTCTCGTCCGAGGTGGCGGAGGTGTGCGACACCGAGACGCTCAACTGCTGCAAGACAGGCCCGGTCGTCGTGATGGGGTATCACGCGAAGGTGACCGCGAATACGACGACCGAGCCGATCCCGGTGGATTGGGGATTGCCGGCGGCCGAGTGGTCGGGATCGAACACCAGTCCCGACGAATCGCCGGGCGAGTGCAAACCCATTAGCGCGAAGTGGCGATTCAGCCTCGGGTGCGACCTTACCGTCGGTCACGGCCAGCTCGGCCTCTTCCGGCACGCGGACGCGGCGCGGGGCCTCCAGCCTCCGAATCGATTGAGCTCCGACCTGAACCGCCTGCCGAACTGAAAGCTGAAGGACGGTGGGGGGATCGCGAACGATCCCCCACCGAGCCAGAGCGCCGCCGAAGTCCAAGCGGGGCAATCCGGGGCTGGGGCCTCCCCTGAAAAGCGAAAGGCCCCGACGTATCCGCCGAGGCCAAGCGCCGACCGGGAATCCCCAATCCGTGATCCGATTGTGCACCGAGAAGCTCTGCGGTGCAAATGCCGCCAGCGGTGCTCCCGCAGGAGTACATCCCCGCGGGAGCGCCGTGGTTCGCTCAATGAGGCGGAGTGACTTCGGGCGTCTCCGGTTCGGGGGCAGGCGCGGGTGCGGCGGCTTCGATCTCGAGCAGGTCGACTTCGAAGACCAGGGTGGCGCCGGGCTTGATCTTCGGCGGGGCGCCGCGGTCGCCGTAGGCGGTTTCCGACGGGCAGATGAGCTTCGCCTTGCCGCCCACCTTCATCTTCTGGACGCCTTCGGTCCAGCAGGAGATGACGCCGTTCAACGGGAAGGTCACCGGCTCGCCGCGGTCGCGCGAGCTGTCGAACACCTCGCCGGTGGTGAGCGTGCCGTGGTAGTTCACCTTGACCTTGTCGGTCGGTTTCGGGCTCGCGCCGGTGCCCGGTGTGGTCTCGATGTAGATCACGCCCGAGGGCAGCTTGGTGGCGCCCGGCTCGCCGGCGGCCTTTTCCAGGAAGCCTTTGCTCGCCTCTTTCTCCTTGACCGCGGCTTTGGCCGTGCGGTCCGCGGCGAGGGCCTGGATCTTGGGACCGAACTCTTCCAAGCTGACTTTGGAGGTGGTGCCGGCGACCCCGTCGGCCAGCCCTTGCTCGATGATCTTCAGCTCGTCCGGCGTGAGACTGAACGACGCCAGGTTCCGGCTGATCGCGATCCCCATGGCGTACAGCGTCTTCTCGTCGTCGTTCTTGAGCTCCTGGGCGACGCCGACCTGTGCGGCGAACAGAAGGGCAATGGCGCCCGCTACGATGGTTTTCGACATGCGATCGATCCTCTTGGCGACCCCGATCGGTACCCGGCGATGCCCGGCCCCTCGGGGTGTCGTGAGCCGGCGTAAGAACTTGCCCGGCGGGCGATCCGCCGGAAGGAACGAAGACGATCTCACATCGCCCGGAGGCTCGCAAATCGATGCTGCGTTTGGTTTGCCGCTATCGGTCGAGCATCCAGCCGGGACTCCCTTGTGCTCGCGAGCTGGAACTCGCGCCTGGAGGGCAGCTGGTGGCGAGGAGGGCGCGGATTCTGCTATCGCGAAGACAGCGTCGCCGGTCTTTTCAAGCGGCAGCCATCTCGAGGCTGCCGGCAACCAGCAGCTGGTGGAGATTCTTGAAGTAGCGCTGGTGTGTACGTTGTAGCGCGTCCTTGCTCGCGGCATCGAACAGGACGACTTCGTGGTCGACCCCCTGGCGGTTGAGATCCAGTTCGATCTCGAGCCGTGCCCTTTCGGCCTCCCGACGGTGCGAGTCGTCGAAGTCGCGGAACGTGACGATGAGGCCCTCGCTCCGGTTGTATTCAATCAAAAAAATCATTCGGCTTTCTCCTTCTGTTCGTCCAGGAAGGTGATGGCCTCCTTCAAGGCAGCGATTATCTCATCGCGTATGTGTTCCTGGAAAGCTCCCGCCTGGGATATTAGGTTTCCCCAGGATTGGGTGATCCGCAATTTCATGTCGATCGGGATGGTGCTGGGAGACTCTTCCAACTTTTTCTCTAAGGTCGTTCCTTCTGCTCGGAGCTCCGAACATCGCTTCTCTAATTCTTCATGCGCCGCCACGGATCTTGACGACTCTGCGAGGAAGTCTCGCCACTCCCCGCTGCCGCCTCCGTACTTGATGGCAGGGTCGATGACGTCGGAGCACTTCTCGGAGACCTCCGCCCACATATGTTGCAATGAAGTACGGACTTGGACCTCAACGGGTTTGTCCAGGATCTCGACGACGACATGGACCGCCCGGTATCCAAAGCTCGGCTTTTCGCGACGGTCCACGACGGACGCTTCGGGGAAGTCGATCTTGAGAGACGCAACGAGGTTCTCTTGATCCAAACGACTCGACACAACGATCCTGCACCCCGCGATGTCCTGCATCTGGGTCAGGCGGAGGCTTTCGCGACGGAGTTTCTCCGCAATTGAGCGAGTCGACTTCGCCAGCCTTCCTGTAGGGAACTGACCGCGCTGATAGATCGTTTGGACTACGGCCTCGTAAGCTTCGCCAAACGACCTCCGATAGTCATCGAGAAGTCGAAGATCGCTCTCCGAAGGTGACCCCTTCTTCAGGCGGTCTCCAAGCCGGTCAATCTGCGTTTTACTTAGTGCCATTCGGGGCTCGGTTTTTCGGCCCCCGTTCAGATCCCCGTAACCCGAACCACCTCTTCAAACGACGTCGTCCCCTCGGCAAGCTTCCGCAGGGCGGATTGCCGGAGGGTGCGCATGCCGTTCTTCTGCGCTTCGCGCTTGATCTCGGGTGCGTCGGAGCCTTGAACGATCAGGGACTTGACCGCCTCGTCGATGCCGAGGATCTCGAAGATGCCGGTGCGGCCGAGGTAGCCGGTGCTGCGGCATTCGTGGCAGCCGGCTCCCTCTTTGACCTTGACCCGTTTGCCGGCGGGGACGGTCAGGCGGAGGGTGGTGACCTCGTCGGGCGAGAGATGGCGCTCGACCCCGCAGTGGGGGCAGATCCGGCGCAGGAGCCGCTGGGCCATGGTGCCGATCAGGGTCGAGCTGATCAGGAAGCGCTCGATTCCGAGATCGATCAGGCGGCTGATCGAGGCGGCGGCGTCGTTGGTGTGCAGGGTCGAGAAGACCAGGTGCCCGGTGAGCGCCGCTTGGATCGCGTACTGCGCGGTTTCGGGATCGCGGATCTCGCCGACCATGATCACGTCCGGGTCCTGGCGCAGGATGTGGCGTAGCGCGGCGGCGAACGTGATTCCGACCTTCGCCTGGACGGCGGTCTGGTTGAAGTCCTCGTAGACCATTTCGATCGGATCTTCGATCGTCGTGATGTTGATCTCGCGCGAGGCGATCGTGCGCAGCGCCGAATAGAGCGTGGTCGTCTTGCCCGAGCCGGTCGGGCCGGTGACCAGGATGATCCCGTGCGGCCGGGTGATGAAGTCCTGGAACTGCTGCAGCTCCTCCGGGTAGAAGCCGAGCCCGGGGAGATCCTGCATCAGCACGTCGGGGTCGAAGATGCGCATCACCAGCTTTTCGCCGAACGCGACCGGCAGGGTCGAGACGCGCAGCTCCACTTCGCGCCCGGCGCGGGTGGTCTTGACGCGACCGTCCTGCGGCCGGCGCTTCTCGGCGATGTCCAGGCGCGACATCGTCTTGATCCGCGAGACCACGGCGTTGTGGACGATCTTCGGCATCACCTGGATGTCGTGCAGTACGCCGTCGATGCGGATGCGGATCAGGCTCTGGTCGCGCCGGGGTTCGATGTGGATGTCGCTCGCCCGGTTTTCGAACGCGTGCTGGAGCATGAACTCGACGGCGTTGACGACGTGCTGATCGCTCGACTCGATCTCGGTCTCGGATTTCATCCGGACCAGCTGTTCGAGGTTGCCGAGGTCGATGCCCGAATTCAGGTCGCGCTCGGCGCGCTTGACCGAGTGGCGCAAGCCGTAGAACTCGGTGATCGCCTTCAGGATGTCCGGCTCGGAGGCGACCACCAGGTCGACCTCGCGGCCGGCGATCCGGCGCAGCGTATCGATTCCCTCGATGTCGTAGGGATTGGCGCAGGCGACCTTGAGCCGTCCGCCGACCATCGACAACGGGATCATCCGGTGGCGGCGCGCGAACGGGCGCGAGACCTTCGACTCGATCAGGTCGGCGTCGAGCGTCAGGGTGTCGATGCGGAAGTGGGGGAGCTTCGCGTCGTCGGCGATCGCCTTGGCGATCTCCAGCTCCCCGATCGGCCCGCCGCCGTTCTTCCGGTCGGTGAGCTTGAGCCCCGTGATCAGGTCGTAGGCGACCGCCTTCTGCTCGAACGTGCGGTGCGACCGCATCCGGCTCGGCAGCTGCTGGCGGGCGTCTTTCTTGATCTGTTCGCCGTCGTCCGCCAGCAGGTGGCCCTGGCGGACCAGGATGTCGGCGATCAGCTCGGGGGTCAGGTTCATCGGGGATCGGGCTCCGGCGTCGGGCGATGGGGCCAGATGGGGGAGTGTAGCAGCGGCGCGGCCCGGGCGCGGTACCGGATGAACAACCGGAGTCGCATACACTCTCGCCCATGCTTTCGACCCGGATCGGTGAGCTCGCGGCGCTCGGCACGGCGTCGTGTTGGACGATCTCCGCGCTCTCGTTCGAGACGGCGGGCAAGCGGATCGGCTCGCTGTCGACCAATCTGATCCGGATGGCCCTCGCCGCGGTGTTCCTGACCGCCCTGCATGCAGTTCGCCAGGGGGGGCTGCTGCCGCTCGACGCCGGAGCGCACGCGTGGAGCTGGCTCGCGGTCTCCGGCCTGGTCGGCTTCACTTTCGGGGATCTCTGCCTGTTCAAGGCGTTCGTCCATATCGGCCCGCGGCTGGCCTCCGTCATGATGTGCCTGGCGCCGCCGTTTGCCGCTTTGCTCGGCTGGCTGTTCCTCGGCGAGAAACTCGGTTGGCTCGATCTTCTCGCGATGCTGTTGATCGGCAGCGGCGTCGCCGCGGCGATCGCCGCACGGGCTCCCCAGGCCGGCCTGCCGAGTTCGGGCCTCGCCGATCCCGGTTCCGGAGCGCCTTCCGGCCACCGAACGACCGGACTGCTCCTTGGCGCGGGCGGGGCGCTCGGCCAGGCGGGAGGGCTGGTCCTGTCGAAGATCGGCATGGGGAGCTTCGACCCTTTTGCCGCGACGCAGATCCGGGTGCTCGCCGGTTTCGGCGGGTTCCTGATCGTCGCCCTCGTCCTGCGCTGGGGCGGACGGATGCGAACCGCGCTCGCCGATCGGCCGGCGGTCTTGTGGGCGACGCTCGGCGCGGTCTTCGGCCCGTTCCTGGGGGTAGGGTTGTCGCTGGTCGCCGTGCAGCGGACCTCCGCGGGGGTCGCCGCCAGCCTGATGGCGACCACGCCTGTCCTGATCCTGCCGGTCGTAGTGCTGCTCGGGCGGGAACGCTTCAGCCTCGCAAGCCTCGGCGGGGCGTTGCTCGCGGTGGCCGGCGTGGCGTTGCTGTTCGCCTGAACCGGTTCGGTGTCGGCGGACGTATTCCCGACAAGGAGTGGATATGAGCGAGCCTGCGGAACCTTTGACCCCTTCCGGTCCCCTGGAAGCCGAGCCTAATCCCGCGCCAGAGCCAGAGCCAGAGGCAGAGGCAGAGGCAGAGGTCGTCCCTCCCGCCGTCCCGTCCGCTACGGTGCTGCGCCACCGTTGGCCCGCGCGCGTGACCCATTGGGCCAACGCTCTCCTTCTGCTCGGTATGGTGGGAAGTGGTCTCCAGATCTACGGCGCCTTCCCCCGCTTCGGTCTGCGCGGCGCGCCGCCGCTCGGTCCCAACCCGTTCGACGGCTATCGCTTTCCGGCGACGGTCCGCCTCGGTGGTTGGCTCGCGGGAGGTCTCGATTGGCACTTCGCGCTCGCCTGGCCGTTCGTTCTCACGGGGTTGTTCTATCTCGGTTTCCTGATCGTTTCGGGCGAGTGGAAGAGCCTGCTGTTTCGCCCGAGCGACGTGCCGAAAGCGTGGGCGATGCAGCTCTACTATCTGCGCCTCAAAAAGGAGCATCCGCCGCAGGGCAAGCACAACGCACTGCAAAAAGCGGCCTATTCGTTCATCTTCCTACTCGGCGTGCTCTCGACCGCGACCGGTTTCGCGATCTACAAGCCGGTACAGCTCTCGTGGTTGACCGCTCTGTTCGGCGGCTACGAGCGGGCGCGCTATTGGCATTTTCTCGCGGTCTGGCTGTTCGTCGGATTTACGCTGCTCCACGTAGTGCTGGTCTTCGTGGTCGACCCGGCGTCGCTGCGGGCGATGATCACTGGCCGGTACAGAGGGAGGTTCCCGAGCCATGACTGAGGATTCACGGATCGCTCCGATCTCTCGCCGCGATCTGCTCCGCTTCGGCCTCGGCGGCGTCGCACTCCTCTCCGGCTGCGGCAGGAAGGGCGGCCAGATCGCCCGCCCGGCGCTCGCCGCGGCCTCGCGCCTGAACGACTGGGTAGGAGAGCGGCTGCTCCTTTCCCCCTCGCACCTTGCGCCGACCTACGCTCTCGCCGAGCGGACGCCCGAGCATGCCTTCCCGGCCTACTTCATCTCGCGCCCGGTGCCTGTGCTCGAAGATCCCGCCGCCTGGTCGCTGGAGCTGGGCGGCCTGATCGCCAAGCCCCAGCGTTTGACGCTCGCGATGCTTCAGGCTCTGCCGCGAATCACCTATACGGTCAAGCACCACTGCGTTGAAGGCTGGTCCGCGATCGGCACCTGGACCGGAGTCCCCTTTGCCACGATCGCCGCCCTCGCCGAGCCGCTCCCGGCGGCGCGCTTTCTGCGCTTCGACTCCTTCGACAAGAACTATTACAACGGCTTCGACCTGAAAAGCGCGATGCACCCGCAGACCATCCTCGCCTACGCCTTCAACGACCGGCCGCTCACCCCCCAACGCGGTGCGCCGCTCCGCCTCTACAGCCCGGTCAAGCTCGGCTATAAAATGACCAAGTACCTCACCCGTATCGACTGGACGGCGGAACGCCCCGGTGGCTACTGGGAGGATCGCGGGTATCCCTGGTTCGGGGGGATTTGAGGGGTGAGGTACAGAGCCGCGTGCTATCTTCTTCTCTGTGAGCTTCGAGGTTCTAGGCGAGATCTCTCATATCGAGGCTTTCGCCAGGGGGACTTCGATTCGCGACCTCGAGAAGCTCGAAGAGCGCTATGGTCGGGGGAGTTGGCGCAAAATGAAGGGCGTTGCGATGGTTCGCCTGAAAACGGGTCGAGTGCGACGAGCTGAGCTTCACTGGTATGAAGCACACGGCATCGGACGAAAGGAAATGAAGAGAAAGCGTTATCTGGACTGACTTATGCGACATCCGACGGCGAGAAACACCACTTTCGTGGTTTGCGTGGACAATGAGGAGTACCCCACCTCCCTGGATCTGCACAAAATCTATCGCGTCCTGGTCGATGAGGACGCGGCGACGGACGGCGACTTGCGAGTCATCGACGAGAGCGGGGAGGACTACATCTACCCCGCGAGCATGTTTCTGCCGATCGAGTTGCCGCGCGCCACCGAGAAGGCGCTGACAACCTCTTTCTCCCGCCTTTTGCAGAAGACCGCATGAAGAAGTGTCGAGCGGCGTGGCTCGAAGCGGTCGCGGTGCGGAGCGGCGTAGTCGAAAGGCAGTCTTCTTCGCGACCCGCTAGAAAAGGCCCGTGCGAGCGACGAGGTGCAGGGCTTCTTGCGCTTGGCCGGAGCGGTTAACGGGCCGAAGGACTTGTCCCTGCGGAAGGGCTTTTCGTCCTCGTGAAGGGAATTGCGGATACCGGCTTCCTCGTCGCTTTCGCCAATCGTAACGACAAGTCATCCTAAGAGCGCTGAGCCGCACCTGGATCAATTCATCCACCCTGTACCCTGAGCGCGGCCGTGAGGTGGACTTAAAGGTCCACCCACCCGCTCCCTACCTTCCCGCCTAAATCCTTGTAGTTGTTGGAGAAACCGCCATCCGCCCGGGATGGCATTGCGGTTGCTCCCTTCGTCCGATCGCAGCGTAAGAACCTGATCGGACTTGAGGGAGGCCTGGTGCTCGATTACAGAGTCATCGCGGACGTTTCGGCGACGTTGGAGCGCGCCTTGGGCGATGCGCTCTTTGCGAGCGTCGGGGCCAAGGCCGAGATCCACGACCTGCAAGGCAACATCTCGCTCTCGCCCGCGCGGGTGACGTTGTTCCTGTTCGAGACGTTCGAGGACGCGAGCGCACGCAACCGCCCGGCGCGGCGCGAGGTGAAAACTCCGAACCTTCTCATCCACAAGCCGCCGATGGCGCTCGAGCTCCACTACCTGCTGACGCCGTGGAGCGACGAACGCAAGACCGATCACTTTCTGCTCGGCCTGACGCTCCAATTCTTCTACGACCACGCGATCCTGTCTGGCCCGATCCTCCAAGGGGGGCTCGCCGGCACCGACCAGGCGCTCAAGGTCACTCTCGTGCCCTACACGCTGGAGGACCGCACGCGCGTCTGGCATGCGGTCCAGAAGTCGTACCGGTTGTCGGTCGCCTTGAAGGTGCGGGTGGTCAACCTGGTCTCGACCGAGGTCGATACGGCGAAGCCGGTTCTTCGCCGCACGCTCGACCACGCGTTGCCGGAGGCCGTGGCGTGAGGGCCTGGAGAGTGCTGCCCGGCGAGCGCTCGGAGCTCTACAGCCCGATCGGCCTGCGCCTTCTGGACTTCATGACCGGTGACGCGCCGCTCGGCAAGAGCGAAGCGTTCCTCGACGTCCGGGATGGCGCGGCCTGGCGGCCGACCGGGATCCAGGCGGTCCGCAGCCTCTCCGGCGTGGTCGCCTACCCGGGTCTCGAACGGCGGGCCGACGTTTCCGGCCCGCCCCGCCGCTACCGCGTGCGCATCGCGGCCGAGCTGTACCGGCCGCTCTACCAGGCGAAGGACGAGGGAATCGAGTTCGACGCCTTCCCCTGGAACGACACCAACCCGCCCCGGAGCACACCCCTCGCACCGGAGGACGTGACGCTCGCACCGGCGCCCTCCTACCCGTTCCCGTCGCAGGTGCCGGTCGTGCGCGGCCGGGTGGTCGGTCCGACCGGCAAGCCGGTGGCCGACGCCGAGGTATTCGACGTGACCGTCCCCCTCCGGCAGGTGCTCTCGGACGAGCGGGGCGAGTTTGCCCTACCGCTCGCCCAAGTGGCGTTCGGGGTACGGGTGACCGTCGAAGCCAAGAACCAACGGTCCGGCCGGAGCGGCAGCATCCAGATCACTCTGCCCGCCGATTTGGGCCACAGCCTAACCATCGTCATCCCCTGAAAGGCCAAGCCATGCCTGAGTTCCTAAGCCCTGGAGTCTTCATCGAAGAGGTCGATGCGGGTCCCAAGCCGATCGAGGGGGTGAGCACCAGCACCGCCGGCGCGGTCGGCGTGACCGCCTTCGGGCCGACCTCGGGAAAACCCGTGCTGGTGACCAGCTTCGCCGAGTTCGTCCGCATCTTCGGCCCCCCCGTGCCCGAGCCGACGGGGATTCTTTTCAACAAATGGGCGTTCGAGCCGGGAGAGGGCGGCCGCTGGTGGCAGTTCGCGTTGTCGATCAAGGGTTTCTTCGACAACGGCGGGCAGCGGATCTTCATCAAGCGGGCGTTCAGCAAGAAGGGAGCGAAGGCGGCCGACGTGGCTTTCGGCAAGGGCTTGGTGAGCGAGATCGAGACGGATGCCGCCGCCGGTGCCACCTCGCTGAAGCTGCGCCATCTGATCGGGATTTTCCGCTTCGCCGACGTGACCGTTTTCGATCCGGCTCGCGTGGACACCTTCAAGGTTCTCTCGTACGACCCGGTGTCGCGCACGATTCGGCTGGACCGGGGATTGGGCAAGGCGTTGCAGGCAGGAAATAGCTTCGTGGAGATCCGTCGACGCCAGGCCACCGAGATCACCACGACGGTCCGGGCCAAGGCGCTGGGGCGTTGGGGCAACGACCTGCGGGCGCAAGTGCGGCCGATGGTCGGGACCACGGCGAGCCTGCTGGCCGATCCGGCGACCGTCGGCAGAGCCTTCAAGACCGCGGCCGTTTCCTCCAAGCTGATCTGGGTGATCGAGCTCGCCGATGCGACCGGCTTGAATGCGCTCACGCAGGTTGAAATCAAAGGCAAGTCCATTGACATCAGTAACCGCGACGAGGCGGCGCGCACGTTCGAGGTCACGGGAATCCCGCCGGCCGAGGTCTTCGAAGCCGACGAGGGGCTGGGCGAAAAGCAGCTGCTGATCGCCACGGTGAGCGCGCCGGTCAGACAGAATGCCGACCTCATCAACTTCGTCGAGGATCTGGCTCAGGTGGAGGTCGGGGACCGGCTCCAGGTGAAGGGAAAGCCTTTCAAGGTGGTCGGGAAGACCGGAGCGCATGATCTCAGGGTCGAGCCCGGATTCCCGGAGAGCGTGGAGCGAGGCCTCCAGGTCAAGGTTTTGACGCCCAATCCGGCTCTGGGCGAGAGATCGCTGATCGGGGTCGGTACGGCCGGGGTCACGCAAGCGGCAACTACGCCAACCGACGTCATCCACCTCGAGACGGCCAAGACGGGAAACCTGGTCGTGGGCGATCGGATCAAGGTGGGAAACGAGATCCATCGGGTGATCGCGAAGGCCACGACGGCGGGCGAGTTCACGGTGAAGCCTGAATTCACCGCGAACGTCGGCGACATCGTCAAGCTGTACAAGGCTCTGGTGAGCGCCGGCACGAGGCGGACGATGGCGCTGGCGGAGCCCAGCCCACTCGATCCGGTGACGAACAACCGGTTCGTCTTCCTGCCCACGGGAAAGGAATTCACGGTCGTCGCGGCGGCCGGCGGCGCGATCCGGTTCAATCCCGCCATCCCCGCGGGTTTCGACTGGATCAGCCGGCAGGTCGAATTCAGCCATCAAGTCGCCACCGCTTCGGTGGCTACGGCGTCAAGTGCGACCCTGGCGATCAGCGACATCTCGCAGCTCAAGAAGGACGACATCGTCTCCGTCACCATCGCGGATCCCACCCTGGGAGACACCACCACCCGGCACCGCATCGTGGAAGCACCCACGGGAACGACCGATCCGGAAGGCACGATCAAAGTCGCGCCGAATTTCCCCGCGGTCACCGCGGGGCTGCCGGTGAAGAAAGTCGTCCGCGACGCGGTGGCCGACAACACGGCCGACTGGGCTCTCACGGTCGAAAGCGTCGCGGGCTTGAAGCCGGGAGACCGCCTGCTGATCAAGGGCGAGGAAATCGTCGTCGGCGGTCTCGGCGCGCGCAACGAGATCTTCTTTTCGGTGCAACACGACTCGAAGGACCCCTGGCCGGTCGGGACGCCGGTGAGCCTCCTGCGCTCCGCGACGAACGCGGCAGATCTTTCGATCGTGCAGGTCTCCGGCGCGGCGCAGCTCTACAAGGGCGCAATCGTCGAGCTGGACAACGGCAAGGAGAAAGACGTCCGGACGATCGAGAGCATCGACGGCGACAAGGTGAAGTTGTCGGCGGGCCTGCCCGACGGGCGCTACTTGGAAGGGCACAAGCTGCGCGTGGTCGAAGCCGAGATCCAGGCTCGTCAGGTGGTGAACAACCAAGTGGTCCAGGAGGAGAGCTTCACGAATCTGCGGCTGGTCGACGACAAGAGCTCCTCTTTTCTCGTCACCGCGGTCAAGAGCTCTTCGTTGATCGAGATCGCCGAGCCGCTCGGGCCAGCTTTCCCGGATACGCCGGCAGAGCTCGCGGATCTGGCGAACTTTCCCACCTCGGCCGAGGGCGGATTTTCGCTGCTCACCAAGGGCGACGACGGCCTGGACCTGCTCACCGTCGACGACTTCGTGGGGGAGGACGGCGGGAGCGGCAAGCGCACCGGCATCCAGGCTCTGGAGGACATCGACGAGGTGAGCATCTGCCTGGCGCCGGACGTCTGGGCGCCGACCGTCCACTCCGCGCTGATCCTCCACTGCGAAACGCTCAAGGACCGCTTCGCGATCCTCGATCCCCGGGACGGCCTGAGTATCGAGCAGATCCGCGACGTGCGGGAAGGGCTCGATTCGAAGTACGCCGCTCTTTACTACCCGTGGCTCGAAGTGCGCGATTCGTTCGCCGGCAAGAACGTCCAGGTGGCGCCCTCCGGCCATATCGCGGGAATCTACGCCCGGGTGGACGTAGAGCGCGGGGTCCACAAGGCGCCGGCCAACGAGATCATCCGCGGCATCACCAAGATCGCCGATGAGGTGACCAAGCGCGAGCAGGACCTGCTCAATCCGAAGGGGATCAACGCGCTGCGTTTCTTCCCCGGCCGCGGCAACCGGGTCTGGGGCGCGCGCACGATCTCGTCCGACGCGTCGTGGAAGTACGTCAACGTGCGCCGGCTCTTCATTTTCGTCGAGGAGTCGATCGACGAGGGGACGCAGTTCGTGGTCTTCGAGCCCAACTTCGAGCCGACCTGGGCGCGGGTGCGCCAGACGATCACCAACTTCCTGACCACCGTCTGGCGCGGCGGCGCGCTCGAAGGCACCACCGCCGACCAGGCCTTCTTCGTCAAGTGCGACCGCACCACGATGAGCCAGGACGACATCGACAACGGCCGCCTGATCTGCGTGATCGGCATCGCGCCGGTCAAGCCCGCCGAGTTCGTGATCTTCAAGATCCAGCAGCTGGTCCGCACCAGCACCACCTAAGGCGCCTAGCCCGAACGGCGGAAAGAGAGGAAACCGATGCCTGCCGTGTTTCGCGAGGACCCCTACGGGGGCTTCAACTTCGAAGTGATCGTCAAGGGGGTGAGCGACGACGGCACCGCCGTGCGCGGCTCGTTCGCCGAGGCGAGCGGACTCGACGCCGAGGTCAAGCCGATCGATTACAGGAACGGCAGCGAGGACATCCGCGTGCGCAAGCTGCCGGGCTTGAAGAGCTTCCCGGTCGTCAAGCTGGTGCGCGGCCAGACCGGCGACCTCGCCTTCTGGAACTGGATCGTCGAGGCGATGAACGGCTTGGTGCAGCGCACCGACGTCTCGGTCGTACTGCTCGATGAAAACCGCAACGAGGTGATGCGCTGGAACCTGGTCCGCGCCTGGGCCTGTAAGTGGAGCGGCCCGGGGTTGAACGCCAAGAACAGCGAGATCGCGATGGAGACGCTCGAAATCTGCCACGAAGGCCTGTCGATCGACGGGCAGACGGGCTAGGGCGCCGCCGTGACCTCGATTGCCTCGACCTTCGCCCTTCCCGGGGTGCGTTTCACGGCCGTGCCGCGGCCGACGCCTCCCTCGGCGCTGCGCTCGGACGTGGCCGGTTTCCTCGGCCGCACCCGGCGCGGGCCGGTGGGCGTGCCGGTGCGGGTCGAGGGCCACCGCGCCTACCTGCGGGAATTCGGCGGGCTCGATGGCGACGCGGTCACGTCCTACGCGATCCGCAGCTATTTCGAGAACGGGGGCGAGGTCGCCTGGGTGGTTCGCCTGGGCGACGCCGGAAAGCCGGCCGAGGATCTGTGGAGAGTCGGCGAGCGGCGGGGATTCCTCAATACCGCCTACCGGGTCGAGGCGTCGAGCCCGGGCGCCTGGGCGAACGGCACCACGGTGACGATCCGCGTCCAGCGGGTCGGGCGCGACGACCGGCCGACGGTGGAGTTGGGCGTCCAGGCTCCCGGGGAGCCGCCCGAGGTGCTCGCCGGGCTCGATCCGCGGGACCTCGAAGGGCCGGACGGCCTGCCCTCGGCGCTGATCCGCCTGGTGCCGGTGGGCGAGCGCCAGGGGTGCGGCGCGCCGCCCGGCCCGCGGCGGAGCGAAACGCGGCTGGAGCTTTTCGGCGGCAGCCTCGTGCCGCCCGACCGATTCACCTACCAGGCGGCGGCCGGGCGGCTGGGCGACGAGCCGGAGGTCGCGCTGGTCGCCGCTCCCGACCTCGCGACCGATCTTCGGGACGAGGAACGCCTGGACCTGCTCGTTGCGCTCGCTCTGCGGGCCGACGAGCTGCACGACCGGCTGGTGCTGGTCGACCTGCCGTGCGGCCGGCTCGCGGCCGGCGACGTGATTCGCGAGGTGGCCGGCCTGGCCGGGGCGCTGCCCGGCCGCGCCGCCGCCGTCTACCACCCCTGGGTCGCGGTGACCGATCCGCTCGGCGGGATCGCGGCTCCGCGGAGGACGATCCCGCCGTCCGGCTCGGTCGCCGGCCTGATCAGCCGCCTGGACCGCGAGCGCGGCGCCCAGCACACGCCGGCCAACGCCGAGCTCGAAGACGCGGTCGACCTGTCGCGTTCGTTTCCGCCGGCCGAGGAGGCTCTGTTTGCCGGCCGGGTCAACCTGCTCCGTTGCGCCCCCGGGCGCGGGCTCCAGGTCTGGGGCGGCCGGACGCTCGACTCCGAGCCCGCCGGCCGCTTCGTCGCCCACCGCCGGCTGGTCCACCGCCTGGTGCGCGCGCTGCGCCGGGTCGCCGAGCCGCTGGTGTTCGAGACCAACGGCCCGGAGCTGTGGCTCGCCTTCCTCCGCGCCGCGACCACCGTGCTGCTCGAAGCCTGGCGCGCGGGCGGCCTCCAGGGATCGCGGCCGCAGGAGGCGTTCCGCGTCCAGTGCGACGCGGCGTTGAATCCGCCGGCCGAGCGCGACCTCGGCCGCGTGCTGTGCCGGATCGCGTTCGCCCCCGCCGTGCCGATGGAATTCATCGAGCTGCGCGTCGCGCTCTCCGCCGACGGCCGGCTGGAGGTGCTCACGCCGTGAGCGAGCAAGACCCGCTTGCCGCCTACCGCTTCCTGGTCACGCTCGACGCGGCCGACGCCTATCTCCCGCCGGAGCAGGCGGAGCTGGTCGCCAAGGTGGCGCTCGGAGCGTTCCAGGAGGTCAAAGGGCTCGGCGGCGAGCTCGAAGTGACCGCCTACTCCGAAGGAGGCGCCAACGACTTCGTCCACCAGCTGCCGGTGCGCCACTCCTGGGGGCGGATCACGCTGCGCCGCGGGATCACGCTCGAACGCGGCCTCTGGGACTGGTACGAGGCCGGGCTCACCCTCTCGCTCGGCGCCCGCCGCGACGGCTCGATCCTGCTGCTCACCCCCGCGGGAGAGACCGCGATGGCCTGGGCCTTCCGCGCCGGCCTCGCGGCCAAATGGATCGGACCCGACCTCGGGGCGATGGAGAACGCGGTCGCCATCGAAGGCTTGGAGATCGCGCACGAAGGGCTCTCCCGGGTGCTCTTCGAACCCGGAGAGGGGGGCTGAGCCGTGGTCGAGATCCGTCATCTGGAAGTCGTGTTCGACGTCGAGGGCGAAGGCGACGCGGCGGTGTTCGCGCGCCTGTTCGCCCGGCACGTCGAGGCCTGGAGCCGGCGCGAAGAGGAAAAGGCGCGGCAGCGGCGCGCGGCCGAGGCGCGGCGGCGGCTGGGAACCGAGCTGGGAGGTGGCGCGTGAGCGGCCCGGTACATCCGACCGAAGCGGCAGGCCAAGGGCTGAAAAAAGCCTACCTGGAGATCCTGTTCCCGCGGGTCGACAATCCGATCATCCCGCTGCGCTTCAACCCGACCGACTACAAGATCGAGAAGAAGAACCAATTCGCCGAGATCGCCGTGCCGGGCCTCGAATCGCCCGCGATCCAATTCGTCCGCGGCGAGAGCGAAAAGCTTTCCGCCGAGCTGCTGGTCGACACCTCGGACACGCTCGAAGACGTGAAGGCGAAGTTCGTCGACCGCCTGCGCGGGCTGATGCGGATCAACCGCGAGCTGCACGCGCCGCCGATCGTCTGCCTGACCTGGGACTGCGACGTGTTCATCGGCGTCCTGGAGCGGCTGGATGTCAGCTACGTGCTGTTCAGCCCCGAGGGCGTGCCGCTGCGCGCCAAGCTGTCGATCACGCTGCTCGAACACCGGACGGTCGCCGAGCAGGCCCGGGCGTGCCCGAAGAATTCGCCGGACGTCGAAAAAACCTGGGTAGTACGGCGCGGCGACACCCTCGCGAGCGTTTCCGCCGGGGCCTACGGCGACCCCCGCCGGTGGCGCGAGATCGCCCAGGCCAACGCCATTCTCGACCCGCGGCGCCTGGCCCCGGGTACCGTGCTCACCGTGCCGCGGCTGCGTTCTTGAGCCGAGAGGAGACCGCCCGTGCCCTCGACCCTGGTCCGCACCTCGACGCCGCAGCCCGGCATCCCGGCCGACGTCTACGCCCCGAGCTACCAGATCGAGGTCGAGGAGCGGGAGCTCGATCCCGAGAGCCGCGCCGATCTGTTCGAGGTCAAGGTGGTGCTCGACCTCGAAGGGGTCGACAGCTTCGACCTGAGCTTCGACAACTGGGACGACCGCCGGGTCGGATTCAAGCACGGCGACTCCCGGCGGCTCGATCTCGGCAGCCGGATCAGCGTCAAGATGGGCTACGCCGACCGGCTGCTCTGGATGGTGCGCGGGCAGGTGACGGCGCTCGCCCCGCAGTTTCCCGAGTCGGGACCGCGGACCCTCGGGGTGAGCGGCCTCGGCGGGATGTTCCGGCTGCGCGACCACAAGCGGTCGCCCGCCCCGTACCGCAACAAGGCCGATTGGGAGATCGCGCTCGAAGTGGCGGAGCGCAACGGGCTCCAGGCGCGGGTGACCAAGCAGGGACCGAAGAACGAGCGAGTGGTGCAGCGCGAGCAGGACGACGCGGGCTTCCTGAAGGAGCGCGCGCGGCGGATCGGTTTCGACTGCTTCACCCGCACCGAGCCCGACAGCGGCGACGAGACGCTGGTGTTCGTCCGCTCCGAGGCGGGAGAGTCGTCGAAGGCGCCGCTCTACGTCTTCGAATGGGGGCGGAACCTGCTCCGCTTCAGCCCGGTGCTCGACGTCTCGCGCCAGGTCGGCCGGGTGACGCTCAAGAGCTGGGACCCGAGCGCCAAGAAGACTCTGACCCACGTCGCGGGTGCCGCCGACCTGCCCTCCGGCCGCGGCCGGAACGGTCCGGCGGCGGTCGAGGCGATCCGGCCCGGCAAAGAGGATCTCCTGCAAAGCTCGCCGGTGCTGAACGCGGAGGAGGCCCGGGATCTCGCGATCAGCCGGCTGCGCGAGCACGCCTACGGCTATGCGACCGGCTCCGCCCAGGTGATCGGCCTGCCGGACCTGCGCCCGGGCGACAACGCCCGCTTCGACGGCGTCGGCCGCCGCTTCGGCGGCATCTACCAGGTGACCCGGGTGGAGCACACGATCAATGGGTCCGGCTATCTGACCCGCTTCGACGTGCGCCGGACCCACGACGAAGGGACCGAGGCATGAGCGCGATCCGAGGCGTCGCCGCGGCGACCGTGCTCGACAACGACCTGCCCGACGGGCAGGTGCGGGTGACGCTCGCCGATTCCGATCACCAGCTCGATTGCCGGGTGCTCCAGCCGTACGCCGGCCCCGATTTCGGCACCTTCCTGATCCCGGAAAAAGGCGTCGAGGTGCTGGTCGCGTTCTACCACGGCGACGATCGCCTGCCGGTGGTCCTCGGCTGCCTGTGGAACGGCAAGGACAAACCGCCGGCCGAGCGCGGCGGCGGCAAGGATCCGAAGCTGATCAAGACCCAAGGGGGGCACCGGATCCTGCTCGACGACAGCGACGGCGCAAAGAAGATCGAGATCGTCGATGCCGACGGCGCGAACCGGATCGTGATCGACACGGCGGGCAGCTCGATCACGATCGAAACCGGCGGCAAGCTGGCGCTACGGGGTCGCGAGATCGAGATCGAAGCCCAGGGACCCTTGAAGCTCAAGGGTTTGACGATCGACCTGAACTAGAGGCGAGACGACGATGGGAATGCCCGCGGCCAAACAGGGGGACAAGATCGTGGCGACCGACGTCCACGTGCTGCTGGTGCCCGCGCCGCCCGCGCCGCCGGTGCCGACGCCTTTTCCGCTGCCGTTTTCCGGACCGCTTTCGGCCGGCCTCTCGGCCAACGTCAAGATCGGCGGCCTCGCGGCGGCGACCGTCGGCAGCGGCGCGGACAACCTGCCGCCGCACATTCCGCCGTTCCCCTTCCAGGCGCCGCCGAGCAACCACGCCACGGTCCAGACGGGCAGCCGGACCGTGCGGATCAACGGCAAGGGCGCGGCGCGCAACGGCGATCCGGCCCAGACGTGCAGCGAAATCCCGCCGGGCCTGCCGATCGGCCAAGTGGTCGCCGTCGGCACGGTGTCGATCGGAGGCTGACGATGGCCGATCTGCTCGGAGCCGGCTGGCCCTTTCCGATCCTGCCCGACGCGACCGGGGCGCTCGCCCTGGTCGCCGGGGAGGCGAACGTCGAGCAGAGCTTGAAGATCCTGCTGCTCACCCAGCTCGGCGAGCGGGTGATGCGCCCCGATTTCGGCAGCGCCGCGCCGCGGCTGGTGTTCGCTCCGGGCAGCCGCCAGTTTCTCTCGCGGCTCGAAACCTCGGTGCGCGCGGCGGTGCGCGACTTCGAGCCGCGGATCGACCTCGACGCGGTCGATGCCGATGCCGAGCCGGGCGAGGAGAACCGGGTCACCGTATCGATCGCCTACCGGGTGCGCGCGAGCAATAGCCGCTTCAACCTGGTCTTTCCGTTCTATCTCGACACCGTGGAGCGGAGCTGATGGCGCTCGAACCGCCGCGCCTCGACGACCTCGACTGGCAGGGAATGGTCGACGCGATCCGCCGGCGCATCCCCGCGGCCTCGAGCGGCGGCTGGACGCTTCACGCGCCGGTCGATCCGGGAGTGACGCTGCTGGAGCTGTACGCCGCTCTCTTGGAGCAGCGGGTCTATCAGCTCGACCAGACCCCCGAGAGCCTCCTCCGCGCGGAGCTCCGCCTGCTCGGCGAGGAGCCGCGGCCGACCGCGGTCGCCGCGACCGCGCTGGCGTTCGACGCGGCGCGGTTCGACCTCGTCCCCGGGGGGACCGAGATGCGCCTCGCCGCGCGCACGCCGCGGCTGGTTTTTACCACCGGCCACGCGCTCACCCGGCTGCCGATCGAGCGGCTGACCCTGTCGATCGGCGGCCGCGACCGGACCGAGGATCTCCGCCAAGGGCGCCTGGTGCGTTTGTTCCCGGCGGACGGCGGCGCGGCCGAGGCGCGGATCGTCCTGTGGCTCACGGACGAGATCCCGGCGCTCCCCAGGAAGGCGGCCAAGCTCGGCCTGCTGTTCGAGCTGGACGCGCCGGCACGGCTGCTCCCCTCCTGGGAGCCGGGGGCGGCCGCCGCGCCGCCGCCGGCCCGGCTCCTCTGGGAGTACCCGGCGGTCGATCGCGCGACCGGGGGGGTCCGGACGAAGCCGTTTTCGGCCGCACGGATTGAGGACGGCACCGGCGGCCTGCGCCGCTCCGGCCTGGTGCGGCTGCCGATCCCCGCCGACTGGCGGTTCGAGACCGATCCCGAAAAGAAGGGGCGGGTCGGCTACCCGATCCACCTGCGGGTCGAGCGCGCGACCTGGAGCGCGCCGCCGCGCCTCGCGAACCTGATCGGCAACGCCGTCGAGGCGCGCCACCGTCGTCGCACCCGGCTCCACGAACTGGCCCTTGAGCGCCTGCCGCTCCCGGGGTTCGAGATCGCGCTCGCGGACCTGCCGGCGGGCGAGGCCGAAAAAGACCACCCGCCGATCGAGGCAACGCTCCGGCTGCTCCTGCGCGAGCGCGGAGGGAAGGACTTCGCACGCTGGCGGCCGTCTCCGGACCTCGCGCTCCATGGCCCGGGCGACCGGGTGTTCGTGGTCGATCGCCGTCTCGGCGTGCTGCGTTTCGGCGATGGGTTGACCGGCCGCCAGCCGGTGCTCGCTCCGGCCGCAGGCGGCGGGGGACACAACGCCGAGGTCATGTACGCGGTAGGCGGCGGCGCCGAGGGCAACCTCGGGACGGGGCTCTGCTGGTCGGGCGCGGGGGAGCTGGCGGCGAAGAACGTGGTGCCGGCGCGCGGCGGCGCCGCGGCGCAGACTCTTCGATCCGCACGTGACGAGACAGCGGCGTCGCTCCGCCGGCCGACCCGGGCGGTGCTCCGCGGCGATTTCGAGGAGCTGGCGCGCACGACGCCCGGGGTGGCGATCGCCCGCGCCCGCGCGGCGGTCGGGCTCCATCCCGCTCACCCGTGCCGCCGGGTTCCCGGAGCGGTGACCGTGTTCGTCGTCCCCGAGGTGCCGCGGGAGGAGCCGGACGAGGCGTTGCGGGAGAGCGCGTTCGTCGCCGCGCCGGTCATCGATCCGGGCGCCCTGGAGGCGGTGCGCGCCCGCCTGGCCGCGGCGCGGCTGGTGACCACCGAGCTGTTCGTGGCGCCCGCGCGCTACCGGGCGGTCTCATTGATCGTGGCCGCGGAGGCCGATCCGCTCGATCCCGCGGAACTGGAGCGCCGTCTGGCCGACCGTCTGCGGCGCTTCCTCGATCCGTTGACCGGCGGCGCCGACCTGGACGGCTGGCCGTTCGGCGAGCCGCTGCGTCCCTCGGCGCTGCTGCGCGAGGCCCAGGAGGCGCTCGGGCGCGACGGCGAGGTGGCCCGCGTGGCGATCGGTCTCGACGGCGAACCTCCCTCGGAGGACTGCCGCGACGTGCCTATCGGCAAGCACGAGCTGGTGTTCCTGGCGGACCTCCGGTTGGAGCTGCGCCGCGCCGTCGCCGGTCGGGGAGGGCTCCGATGAGCGCGCCCTGGTGGGGACGGGAGACGGTGCCCGGCCGGGCGGGGCGCATGGTGCCCGCGCCGGCCTCGGGCGGGCCGGCGGGGATCGAGCCCGAGCTCGCTTCCGCCTCCCGCGCGGAGGTGCTCGCCGAGCTGCGCGGCAGGGCTCCGCGCTATACCCCGGAGTGGACGGGCAGGAGGGCGGACGACGCCGGCCAGGCCCTGGCGCGCCTGTTCGGCGAGCAGCTGGAGCCGGTGCTCGAACGGGTGAACCGGCTGCCGGAAAAGGCGCTCGTCGAGGTTCTGAGCGCCGCCGGGGTGGCGCCGCTGCCGGCGACGCCGGCCTCGCTGCTGCTGCGCTTCGAGATCGCCTTGGAGGCGCCCGCCTCGACGCTGATTCCGCGCGGGTTCCAGGTCGCGGCGCGGCCGGTGGGGGAGGGCGACCTGGTGATCTTCGAGACCGAGCGCTCGCTGTTCGCGGCGCCGGCCCGGATCGTCGAGATGCACCGGCAACAGGGGAGCGTCTTCGTCCCGGTCGATCCGTCGTCGGTCGCGGGTGTCGGCGCCGGATCGCCGGTCCAACCGTTCGGGGCCAAGCCCCGTCCGGGCAACGCGCTGCTGTTCGGGCTCTCGGGCGAGGCGACGCCGGGTCCTTCCCTCACCGTCGGCATCGGCGTCGCCCGGCCGGCCGGATCGCCGCCGCCCGCGCCCGCGGGCGGGGTTCTCCCCCAGCCGGAGCCCGGGGCGTCGCTGCTGCGCTGGGAGATCCTGGACGGTGGCGCCTTCCGGCCGGTCGAGGTGACGCTCGACCAGACCGGCGGCCTGATCCGGAGCGGCGTCGTCGAGCTGCGCCTGCCGCCGCGCTGGCGTCCCGGCCGGCCCGACGGCCTGGACGGCGTGGTACCGCTGCGCTGGCTGCGTTTGCGGCTTCTGCGCGGGCGCTTCGCGACCGTTCCTGCGCTCTCGCTGGTGGCGCTCAATCTGGCGGCGGCGACCGCCACCCGCACCTTCCGCAACGAGATCCTGGAGCCGGTCGCGGGCTCCGGCGGGCGGGCGCTCAGCCTGCGCCGGACGCCGGTCTTGCCGGGCTCGCTGATCCTGGAGGTCGCCGAAGGGGGATTCGACGACCGGGTGGCCGACCCGCGCGAGCGACCGGACCTCGAACCCGAGACGGAAGCCGAGCTTCAGCTCGGGGAGACCGCTCCCGGGGTGGCCCGCTGGCGGGAGGTCCCCGATCTCGCCCTCGCCGGGCCGGACGACCGGGTCTACACGCTCGACGCGCTGACCGGTCGGGTCGGCTTCGGCGACGGCGTGCGCGGCGCGGCCCTGCCGCCGGGCGTCCGGCACGTCCGCGCCTTGAGCTACCGGGTGGGCGGCGGGGCCTCGGGCGCGGTCCCGGCGGGCGCCGCCAACAACCCGGTCAGCTCGGCGGCGTTCCTCACCAAGGTCGAGAACCCGCTCCCCGCCTCCGGCGGCACCGACCTCGAAGCGCGCCCGCGGACCCTCCGCCGCGGCCCCGAGGAGATCCGCGCCCGGGAGCGCGCGGTCGGCGCCGCCGATTTTCCGGTTCTGGCGTTGCGTGCGCGCGGCGCCAGAGTAGCCCGCGCCCATGCCCTCTCGGGCGTTCATCCCGCCTTTCCCGGCCGGCTGATCCCGGGGGTGGTGGCGGTCTTCGTGGTCGCCCGGGACGGCGCGCCCGGCGAGCCGCCGATCCCGACCGAAGAGGATCTGCGCGCGGTGGCCGCCGCGCTCGCAGCCCAAGCGGCTCCCGCGGGCGCCGAAGTGGTCGCCGCCGCGCCCCGTTTCCGCCGGCTGCGCGCCGAGGCGGACCTGGTGCTCGATCCCGCCGTCGACACGGGGCGCGCGGTCACCCGCGTGCTCGACGAGATCGACGGCTTCCTTCATCCGTTGACCGGCGGCGACGATGGCGAGGGCTGGCCGTTCGGCCGCACCCTGGAGCACAACGACCTGCTGCGGCGCCTGGTGGCGCTGCCGGGGGTGCGCGCGGTGCCCCGGCTGATCCTGACCGTCGACGGCGTGCGGCGGCGCGGCTGCACCGACGTGCCGCTCGGCCCGGGCGAGCTGTTCTGGCCCGAGCGCCACGAGGTGGTGCCGGTCGAGGAGGACGGAGCGTGAGCTGCGTCGACGCCGCGCCGACCTTCCGGCTGCTCGACGCCTACGTCGGCTGGGACCGCGCCCGTGACACGAATCTGGTCGGTTTCGACGATCCGGCCGGCCTGCGTCTCGCCCGGATTTCGGGAGGCGTCGATCCCGCGGGATTCCTGCCGTACCTGCCGCCGCCTCGCCTGGCGTTCGGCGGTCGGCCCGCCACCGCCTGGCTGGTGACCGACGAACGGTCGCCGCGCCTGTTGCGCCGCGACCCCTGCGCGCCCGCGGACTGTTGGCCGCCGGTGTGGCGCCCGGCTTGCGATCCCGGTCTGCTGGCGGCGCCGGTGGCCGTGGCGGTGCGCGGCCGGCGCCTGGCGGTGGCGGACCGCGGGGTCGATGGGGACGGCCGGGTGTGGCTGCTCGGCGAATCCGGCGGCCGGCTGTTGGCCGAGATCCGGGTCGCACGGCCGGTGGCCGTGGCGCTCGCTCCGTGGGGCGAGATCCTGGTCGCCGTCGAAGGGGAGGCCGGGGTGCTGCGCTTCGGTCCCTCGGGCGATCCCCGCGGCGCCATCCCGCCGCCCATGGGTGCCGGCACGGCCGAGCGCCTCGCGGCCGGCGGCGGCTCGATCTGGCTGGTCACCCGACGGAAGGACGGCGTTTTCGACCTCTGGCGGGCGAAGCGCAAAACCGCCACCTGGAAGCCCGCGACGATCGCGAAGCTCGCCAAGTCGCTGCCGCGGACCCCCCTGGTGGCCGTCTCGGCGACAGGCTTCTGCCTCGCCGACCGGGGGCCGGGGGCGGTGCCGGTCGTCCGCTGCTTCGATTTCGCGGGATGCCCGATCGCCGAGGGCGAGGTCGAGCCGCCCCAACCGCCCGAGCGGCAGCGGGAGGGCGAGCTGGCGACCCTGGCGATCGACAGCGGCATTCCCCGCTGCCGCTGGCACCGGGCGAGGATCGACGCCGACCTGCCGCCCGGGACCTCGATCGAGATCCTCGCGACGTCGAGCGAAGAGGCGGATGCCGATCCGTCGACAGCCCATTCGGACGACGCCCAGACGGAAGTCGGCGCCGTCGACTTCCTGTTCCGCCAGCCGCCGGGCCGTTTCCTGTTCCTTCGCCTGCGCCTCCGGGGTGACGGCCGGGCGACGCCCGTGGTGCGCCGCATCCGGCTCGATTTCCCGCGGGTCACCAGCTTGGAGCTGTTGCCCGCGGTCTACCGCGAGGACCCGCGGGCGGAGGACTTCACCGAACGCTTCCTGTCACTGTTCGACGCCGCGATCGAGGATTTGGACGCCCTGATCGCGCGCTTTCCGGCCCTGCTCGACGCCGCGGGCGTGGACGAGCGCGTCCTGCCCTGGCTGGGCGGCATCCTGGACGTGGCCTTCGAGCCCTCCTGGCCGGCGGCGCGGCGGCGCGCCCTGCTCGCGGCGGTGCCCCGGCTCTATCGGTTGCGCGGCACGCCGGAGGGGATCGCGCTCGCCGTCGAGCTGGTCTTCGGCGTCCGGCCGGCGATCCAGGAGCTTTTCTTCGCGCGCCGCTTCGGCGCGGTGGGCGGGGGGAGCCGGCTCGGCGCCGTGCGGCTGTTCGGCCTCGCCCGGTCGCGCTTTCGCCTTGGCCGCTCGGCGCTCGGAATCGCGCCGCTGGTCGGTTTCGGCGCTCCGGCCGACGACCCGCTGCGGCAAGGCGCCTACCGCTTCCGCGTCCTGATGCCCCCCGGCGCCGCGGCGACCGCGGAGGCGCGCGCGCGCCTCGCGCGCCTGATCGAGAGCCAGAAGCCGGCGCACACGCTGGCGTCGGTGCGCTTCGGCGGCCACGGCTTCGTCCTCGGCGGCGACCTCGCGGTGGGCGTCGACACCGCGTTTTCCCCGCTTCCCGCGCCGGTGCTCGGGCGCTCCGGCAACGTCCGCCTCGGCCGCGCGAGCGTGCTCTCGGCCGGCCTCCGCGGACCGCGCGGCGGCTTCGCGGTCGGCGCCGCGGCGGTGGGAATCCAGACTTTCATGGAGTGAACAACGGCAATGCGCACTGAAACCTTCGAGCCCGAGAATTCTCCCAGTCATCCGCCCGCCCGTTTGGACCCACCGGAGGACGACCTCGCCGCCTCGCGCCGCGCCGCCTGTCTGAACGTGCCGGAGCTCAAGCGGCTGCAATATTTCTTCGGCCAGATGCTCGGGCCGCAGGATTTCCGCGACGAGCAGAGTTACTTCCGCGAAAAACAGAAGCTCCACAACCGCTGCCTTCACGGCTTCGGCGTGGTCTGCGGCCTGGAGGTGGTGGCCGCGCCCGCCAAACCGGGTTGCGATCCCGTGCCGGAGCCCCGGCCCCGCGTGCTCGTCCGCCGCGGCCTCGCCTACGATTGCGCGGGCAACGAGTTGGTGGTGCGCCGCGACCTGATCGTCGATCTGCTCGCCCATCTGCCGCCGTCGCAAGACGACGTCGCCGGCTCGCTCTGGCTCTCCCTCTGCTTCTGCGAGCAGCCGGTCGATCCGGCGCGGCCGGTCCTGCCCGACGCCTGCGGCGCCTCGCCCGAATGCTCGTTCGGCAAGCTGCGCGACGCGGTGCGTGTGCGGGTGAGCCGCAAGGCGCCGGGTGGGCACGAGAGCTGCGACGGCTGCTGCTCGCCGTGCGCCGACCCCTGCGTGCCGCTCGCCCGCATCGACTTCGTGCCCGGCCGGCCGCCGGAGATCCACGACGAGGTCCGCCGCCCGATCACCCCTTATCTCACCACCCGCGTCGAGAGCGTCAACTGGTCCCACGGCGCCAGATACAGCTCGGCCGAAGCCTCCCGGCGGCTCGCCTCGCTCCAGCTCCGCTTCAGCCGCAAGGTGCGCTCGGCGACCCTCCAGGACGGCGTGGTCGACGTCTGGGTGATCGAAGGGGGCGGCGGGCGCCGCGGCAACATCTACAACCGCGAAGGCCGGGTCGTCCCGCCGGACACGGCCGAGACGGACACCCTGGTGTTCGAGGCGGACACCGGCGAGACGCTTCAGGACGGCGACCGCGTGCTGATCACCGTCCGCACCGGCTTCGTGCTCGACGTCTGCGGCCGGCCGGTGGACGGCGAAAACGTCGGCGGCCGGGTGCCGATGATTTCAGATAACACGGACGCGACGTCGATTCCGGGCGCCTCGAGCCCGCGCTTGCCCGGCCTCGCCGCTTGGAGCGCGTTCGAGAGCTGGTTCTTCGTCAGCAATCAGGTGAATGGAGGGAACTCGCGATGATCGCCCCGACCCGATCCGGCCCGTCGGCCCCCTGCGGCTGCGGCGGGCACGCCTCCTCTTCGGCATCCGCCGGCAGCGGCGGCCATGGCGGCTGCGGCTGCGGTTGCGGCGGAACGGACTGCGGCGACGGCGTCGTCGTCCGGCCGCTGTTCTTCGCCGGCCAACTGCTCACCGAGGAGGATCTTCAGGCTCTCACCGAGTACGTCGCGGTCAAGAGCCGCCTGCACAACCGGCATCTGTTCGGCGCCGGGGTGGTCTGCGGCTTCGAGGTCGCCTGCCATCCCTGCGGCGGCGGCAAGGTGGTGGTCCAACCCGGACACGCGCTCGACTGCTGCGGCAATGAGATCGTCCTCTCCTGCCCCCAGACGCTCGACGTCAACGCGATGGCGCGCGACCTCAAGGCACGCCTCCAAGGCGGCGTCGATTGCGGCGACCCGTGCGACCCGCCGCAGCTCGGGGCGCCGCGCCGAAGCTACGCCCTGTTCGTCCGTTACGCCGAGACGCAGACCGATCCGGTGAGCGCGTTCCTGACCGACGAGCCCTGCGTCTCGACCGGCTGCCAGCCGACGCGCCTGCGCGAGGGGCTGCGCTTCGAGCTGCGCTGCCACGAGGCGCCGAAGCCGCCCGGCGACGCCCTTTGCCGGATCGCCTCCTGTCTGGGCGGGCCGGAGCTGCTCGACACCCTGGTCTCGCTCGACCACGTCGTCGAGCGGTCGAAGCCGTTCCTCCTCCTGGAGCGCGAGCAGGTGCAATTCAGCCACGAGGCGCTGGATCAGGTCCAGCAGAAGGTTCTCGCGGCGATCGCGGCCTGGAAGGCCCGCCCTTCCGCGCAGAGCTTCCTCAACACGATCGGCCTCGTCGCGGTCGTGAGGGTCCTGCTCGACCGCTACTTGAAGCTGCCGCCATCCGCCCGCACGGATGCCGACAAGGACAGCGTCGAGGTCATCGCCAAGGTGGTCGCCCTCCTGGCGCAGGACGTCTTCGCGCAAACCCCGACCGGCCTGCTGTCCCGGCTGGAGGTCTCGTTCTCGCGCCGGATCGTCGAGGACGTGCAGACGCGGCTCGATGAGGCGCTTCCCGATCCGGCCCGGGGAACGTTGTGGAAATACCCCGACCTGACGATCCCGGCCCTCGACGAGCGGCGGGACGACACCCTCTGCCTCTTGCACGGTCGCCTGCTCGACCGGCTCGACGGAACGCCCGGCCTCGCGGACTGCGCCCTGCGCGAGGAGGCGCGGACGCTGCCGGTCCACTGCCCGCCGCTCGACCCGCCGAAGACGCTCGCCGATTGGCTCGGTTCGGCGCAGAGCCTGGTGGCGGCATGGCGGAGAGTCTGGCAGGACTGCGCCGCCCGCGCCCTCCTGCCCCCTTGCCCGCCGTGCGACGACCCGGGCGTGCTGCTGGCGACGCTCGACGTCGAGAGCTGCGCGGTGCAAAGAGTCTGCAACCTTGCGCGCACGATTGTGGCGAGCCCGGTGGCGCTACGTCACTGGCTGCCGCTCGATGGCTTCCACCGGCTTGCGGCGGCGCTCTGCCGCACCGATCCCGGGGCGTTGGCCTCGGCCCTGCCCGGGCCGACTTTCGCGAGCGTCCTGGCCCAGCTTTGCCCGGCGGCCAGGGACCAGGCCGACCTGGCCGCGACGCTCCTCTGGGATCTCGGCCGGGAGGTCTTCGTCCCGCATCCGCGCCTCGCGGATACGCCGTCGGTACCCCCCGAGCGCGCCGAGCCCGGTGAGCCCCTCGGGTCTCCGGCGGCGGCGATCGCCCTGGAACGCCTGGAGGCCGAGCTCAAGAAGCAGGAGGCGAAGAACGCCCAGCTTGAAAAGCGGCTCAAGGCGCTCGAAGGGAGGAAGAAGCCATGAGCGAGCCGATCGTCCGCCCGGTCTTCTTCGAAGGCCAAATCCTCGCCGCCGGAGATCTCGAAGCGGCGGTCGAGCACGCCCGGGGCGAGGCCGCGCGCGACCGCCGGTCGCTCCACACGCCGGGGATCGCGACCGGCCTCGCGCTCACGGGCAAGGACCGCACCACCGCCTCGGGCGAAAAGTTCCAGGAGATCACCTTGAGCGCCGGCATCGCGGTGGACCGCACCGGCCGCCAGATCGTGCTCGCGATCGACACACGGCTCGAAGAGCAGCTGTTCATCGATCAGGGCGTCCAGGTGAAAAAGGACACCGAAGCGCTCTATCCGGTGTTCCTGCTCGGCCGGGACGTCCAGGCGCCGATCGAGCCGACGGCGGCCTGCGGCACCACCGGGCCGACCCGCGTCACCGAGAGCGCGGAGATCGAATTCGGCCGGCCGGGCTCGGAGCTGGAGATCAACAACGGCGAGGCCTCGGAGCCCGCCGACGGCGTGTCGGATCCGAGCGCGCCGGTGCTCGTCGGGTTCGTCCAGTGGGACGGCCGTTTGCAGAAGTTCAAGCGGGCCGTCCTGGTGTCCGGCGGAATCGGTCCGGGCTTTGCCGGCGCTCTCGCGGACGAGGTGGTCGCGCGCAACGGCGCGCTCTCCCTGCGCAGCCGGCGGGGGGTGGACAAGCCGGCCCTGGCGATCGACGAGAGCGACGACGGCACCCTCCTCTTCGGTCCCCAGGACTCCCTGGGCCGCGTGGTCCCCGCCTTCAAAGTGGACGCCAAGGGCAATGTCACCGCGCGAGGGAAAATCGTCAGCTCGGCCGCGCCGGGAACCGTTCAGGTCGAGTCCGGCGTGATCACCGATGGGCTCGTCCTGCCGCTGCCTCCGGGGGTCAAGCCGGAGGACGTGACGGCGGGCAAGGTCGTCCTGCACGTCCACTTGACGGCGCTCCCGCCGGGACCGACGCCGCTCGGCAAAGTGCCCGATGCGAAGTTCGCCGTTCCGCTCTATTGCGACCTCGACTCCGAGAGCCGCCGCGTCCGTTGCCTGAACCGCTGGGTCCGATTGACGGCGTCCGGGGTGACCCCCAGCGATCTGCCGGGAGCCTGCAATTACACGGTCCTGGCCACGGCGCCGGCGCGATCGGAGGACCAGCCATGAGCGCGACGATGACGGTCTTCTTCGTCGAACGGACCGGCCATGTGCTCGGAGCCGTGACCCGCAACTCCGGCGACGACCAGGCCTCCCGGAAAGGCCCGATTCCGGAGGACGTCCTGATCCGGTTCCTCGACGGCTCGCAGGCGCTGATTCCGGGCAAGGAGCTTTCGACCCTGGTGGTCGCTCCGCTTCCCGATCTCCTGCTCGCGCCTCTCTACTTCCACGCTCCCAAGGCGACCGACGCTCCACCCGGCACCGAGCCGCGGCCGAAGGAAGTCAAAAGGCTGCCGGACCTGGTGGTGACCGTGAAGGTGTTCGTCGACGGGGTCGAAGTCGGATTTACGGCCAAGGTCGACAAGGACGAGAAGGTCTGGATCCTGGTCTCCGGCGGTACCCTCGCGTCGCCGATTTTCATCGAAGGGTTCATCGAGAAAGACCAGGATAAGAAGCTTTTTCCCAGCCCGTCGCTGGACAAGGACGTGATCTATCAGGTTCTGGCGCTCGTCGAAGAGAAGCCCACCGTTCTCGGCGCCTTCAAGGCCGAGATGCATTAGGCGCGAACGGCCGAGCCCATGAGCGCGATTCTGATTCATCGTTGCCGCCTGCGACTGGTCCGCCGCGACGGCTGGTCCTGGGGGGCCGATCCGCGCGCCCTGCTCGAAGCCGCTCTCCGCGCGCTGCCAGCTCTGCTCGCGGCGGCGCTCGAAGGCCTCTGGCCGGAGGGGGAGCAACGCGAGATCGCGGCGCCGGTCCGCCTGCGGTTGGGGCTGCGGGCGGCCGAGCTGACCGCGGTTCACGCGGGATTCTCCGGAGGGGCTCCGCCGCCGGCCGGAAGCCCGGCCGCGGAGCTATCCCGGCGGCTCGCGGCGGCGTTGGCCGTCGCCTTGGCAAGTGAGCTGCGCCCGACCGGGGTAGGGGGGGAGGGGTCGGCCCCTGAGGGGACGGATCGTCCGCGACTCCGCATCGGCGTCTCGGGCGCCGCGTCCGACGATCCGGTCGGCACCGGCGAGGCCCCTCCCTCGCCGCAAGGCGCCGCTGCGTTGGCCGCGCTGCTGCGGTCGTGGCGGGAGCGCGGGACTCTCCTGGACCGGCTGGCGCTGCTGTCGGAGGCGACACTGGTGGCTTGGGCGGGGGTGCTGGCCGGAGAGGAGGGGGAGGTTCACGACGGCAAGGACCGAAGGGACCTAAAGGACGGCACGGACGAAAAGGACATCGAAGACGGCGAGGACCTGGGAGGCGTTGCGGGTGCGGAGGGTTTGGGGGCGTCGACGCCGAACCGGGTGATGGCCCTGCACCTTTGGCGGGGAGCTGGCGACCGTGCGGCCGCTCTGCGGTCGTGGCTGGTCCATTTCGTGGAGACCGCGGCGCATGGCGGGGCTGTGCCCGTACCGCAGGCTGGAGCGCAGGACATCGCCCTCGCTTCGCCGGGTGCCATGGCGCGCGCCGCCCTGGAAGCCGCTTCGCAAGGTGCCGCGGCTCGGGTTGCGCAGCCAGGGGGCGTCTCGTTGCCGGTCAGGGCGCCTGCGGCTCTCGGATCTCGGCTCGCCGCGGAGCCGCCCTCCCCGCGGCCGATGCCTTGGCGCGATGCGGAAGTCCAGGCTTTGGCTTTGCCTTTCCTGCTGCTCGGCCCGCTGTCGCGCACCGGCTACCTGGAGACCCTCGTCGCCAGTCTCGCCGCCGCTGGATTGGCTGCCGACCTGCCGCTGTTCGCCGCCGCTTTGGCCTTCAAGGCTCTGCCGGTGCCCGAGCGCGGCTGGCGGCGTACCCCCCTTGCGACCGGCACGGCGGCGGCTTGCGCCGGGCTGCTCGATCCGGTAGCCGGCGAGCAGATCTCCGGGCTCGCGCGGCGGGCCGCGGTGTTTCTCGAGCCGCTCGCGGCCGACCTCGCCGCGTCGATCGTCGCCGGTCATGAGGCCGGCCGACCGCTTCTCCTCGCCGCCGCGGGCGAGGGCCTGCTGCTCGCCGAGGCGGACGGCGTCTTCCCCGTAGCCTGGGCGCCTTCGTTCGATGGGCTGCGGCCGGTGCTCGCCCGGTTGCGCGACGAGACGCTACTGGTGGGCGCGACGAGCGCCACCCCGGCGCTGCTGCGCGAGATCGATGCGGGCGGCTGCCGCTTCGTCACCCGTTTTTCCGCCGGGGCGCAGCCGACCCGCGGCGAGCCCTGGCAGCCGCTCCGCTCCGGCGGGCGGGACCGGTTGTGGACCAACGACCCGGCCGCTCCGGGGCTCGCCCGCCAAGCGGCCGGGCTCACGGCGGCGGAGGAGGGTGCCCGCCGCCTGTGGCAGGCCCTCGCCGTCGAGCGGCCGAGCGCGCCCGCCGCGGCCGATCCCGCCCTCGATCGACACCTGACGCTCGCCGCGGGCGTGGCGCTCGGCGCGCTCGCCTGGACTCTCTGGCGCGACCGCGAGACGGTCGATCCGGTGCTCGCGCTCGAACGCTTCGGCGACCTTACGGCGCGGGTGAAGTTCGGCGCCGACGCCGTCCGCGTCCTCCTCCCTCTCGGCCGCCGCCATCGGGACCTCTCCGCGCACGGCCTGCTCAAACCGGTGCGCGACGCGGTCTGGCTCGGCGGCCGGACGCTCGAATTCGGAGGCGGCTGAGATGACCTTCGCGTCCGGCCTCGCCGTCGAGCATCTCGCGCTGCGGCTGCGCCCGTTGCACCGCGCCCTGCGCAACGCGGTCCACCGGCAAACCGCGGAGGCCGAACGCCTGCTGCGTCCGGATGTCACGCCGCTCTGTGTCACCCCCGACCAGGTCGAGACGCTGTTGGGCGATGTCGAGGCGCTCCCCGGCTGGGCCGGAACCTCGGCGCCGCTCCTGCCCGGCGAGGTAATCGAAGAGGAGCGTCTGCGCTCGCGCGCCTTGGCTGAGACGGGAGCCGGGGTCGGGAAGGAGCTGCCCCTCGACCGGCTCTCCCGCCGGCTCGGTCTCGATGCGTTCGACGAGGAAGCCGTGCTGCTCTGCGCCGCGCCCGAGATCGACCGCGCCTACGAGCGGATTTACGCTTACGTTCTCGACGACCTGAACCGGCGCTTTCCCTCGGTCGAGTTGCTCGCCTCCTTGACCGCGGCATCGCTTCCCGAACGGCTCGCCCGGCGCCGCGCGCTCGGCCCGTTCGGCCGGCTGCGGCGGACGGGCGTCCTCGAAGCGAGAGGGGAGGCGCCGACCGATCTGCGCCAGGAGCTGCGGCTCGCGCCCGCGGCGTTGGAGTTTCTGCTCACCGGTCGCGGCGACGAAAAGGCGTTCGGCGATCCGGACGAGGTCGAGCTGCCGGCGAAGGTTGAGATCCCTCCCGGCCTTTCCCGCGACGAGCTGGAGCGGCTGGGGCGCGCGCTCGCCGACGGCCGCGTGGCCGCGGCGGGCGTCTGGGGGCCGCGCCACGCCGGCCGCGACGAGGGGGTTCTCGTCCTGGCTCGGGAGATCGGGCTTCCGCTCCGGCGGCTGCCGCTCGATCGCCTGGCCGCCGCGGGTGCCGATCCCGAGAGTGCGCTCCGCGCGGCGATGGTCGCCGCCGCGGCCCTCGGCGCGGTCCTCCACGTTCCGCTCGACGGCCTCGCCGAGGCCGGCCGCGAGCGCTGGGAGGCGCCGCTCGCGCACGCCCTCGCCCGGTCGGCGGTGCCGCTGCTCCTCTCGGGCCGCCATCCCTGGCGTCCGGCCGAGCTGCTCGAAGCGCTGCCCTACGCCGAGGTGGAGCTTTCTCCCCCCGGCTTCCCGGCGCGACAGGATCTCTGGGCCGAGGTGTTCCCGGATCTGGACGGCGGCCAGGTCGGCGACCTCGCCACCCGCTACCGCCTGAGCCGCGGCGAGATCCTCGCCGTAGAAAGGGTGGCTCGCACGCGGGCTCACCTCGCGGGCAACGGGCAGCCCGCGCCTCTCACCGACCACCTGGATGCCGCCTGCCGCACGGTGACCCGGCGCCGCTCGGAGGAGCTGGCGAGCACGGTCCGGCCGAAGAATGGCCCGGGCGACCTGGTGCTCCCGCCTGCGCTCCACCGGCAGGTGCTCGAAATCGCCTCGTTCTTTCGCGCCGGCGCGCGCGTCGACGAGGGGTGGGGGTTTGGGCGGCGCTCCCGGGGAAGCGGCTTGAAGGCGCTCTTCACCGGCGAGTCGGGCACCGGCAAGACCCTGGCCGCCGAGGTGGTCGCCGGCCTGCTCGCCTTGCCGCTGCTCAAGGTGGATCTGGCGCGGGTGGTCTCGAAATGGATCGGCGAGACCGAGAAGAACTTGGAGAGCGTCTTCCGCGAGGCCGAGGAGAGCCACTCGGTGCTCTTCTTCGACGAAGGGGACGCGCTGTTCGGCAAGCGCGGCGAGGTACAAAACGGCACCGACCGCTACGCCAACCTGGAGGTCAGCTATCTCCTTCAGAAGCTCGAAGACCACGCCGGCCTGCTGATCCTCGCGAGCAATCTCAAGGACCAGATCGACAACGCGTTCACCCGCCGCTTCCAGATCGCGCTCCACTTCCCGCGCCCTGCCCAAGCCGAGCGCCGCCGCATCTGGACGATCGCTTTTCCGCCCGAGGCCCCACTGGACCCGCAAGCGGATCTCGATGCCCTGTCGCGCCTCGACCTCACCGGCGCCGGCATCGCGAGCATCGCCCGCACCGCGGCGCTGCTTGCGGCGGACGAGAAAAGCGAGGCGATCACCATGGCGCATCTGGTCCGCGCCACCGCCCGCCAGTACCGGCGGGAGACACGGATTCTGGCCCCTGCCGAGCTGGGGGAGTGGGCGGGGCTGTTGGGGGAGGGGTCGTGAGCGGAATCTCGCCGGCCGAGCGTCAGCGCCAAGGACTTTTGCGTCCGGGTTCCGGTTCTTCCCTGGCGCCAAAGGCCGCGCCGCAGAGGTCAGCTTTCCAGTCCAACTCGTTGACCGCCGTCGACAAGACCAGGCCGGGAAATACATCCGTCCAAGCGATCAAGCTTCATGTCGTCGAGCATGTCGGAACCATGGGGTACAGAGCGCTGACAGATATCGAGAAAGCGGCGCTGCGAGCGGGCATTCTCGATGAGCTGGCCTTTCTCAAAGAACAAGGCATTTCCATTGAGGTGGATTTCGTCAAGACGGAAAAACGCGACAGGAATCCGGGAGACATAGACATCCACCTCGTAGACCCCAAGATCTCGCCAAGCTCCTTGGCGCCGATACTTGCTGAATATGTTGAGAAACCGGACGATTTGATGAAAGGGGTGAGAGATCATCTCGCCTCACAACATGGTGCACGTGTCGGCGTGCCCGGTAGATCAGGAGCCATTCTGGTGCCGGTAGGCGCAATGACCCGAGACATCGGTTCAAGAGCAGACATCGGAGGAACTGAACAAGAGGTCGAGGCTGCCCAGCACACCATGGGGACCGCGCTCTCGAGGCGCGTATTGCACGAAATTGGGCATGAGTTGGGACTCGGGCATGCCGCCAAAGCGAAACCACAACCCATCATGATTGAAAATCTAGAATACACGACGACCACGACAAAGGAAGAGTTCGTCGATATGCACCTGCTGGCACCTGAGAAAGTCCGCCTCGTCAGTGCCTTGAAAAGACGGCTTGAGAATACCAAGTAATGACGAAGTTCTCCCGCCGAGTCGATAGGCAAGGCTCCAGAAGGAGGAGGGGTCGTGGGTGCACCCGGTTTAGACTTACAAACGCAACCTGCCAAGCAGAAGTCCAATGTGGACGTTGCCCCGCGGTCCTCCGTGCCGGGAGCGAAGTCATCCTGGCAAGATTCGGCTGTGGCTGCATTGCATTCAAACTATGGGAATGGCGCGGTTCTCGGGACGACACTTCCCGGCGCAAAGGCTTCCGCCGCGGCAGGAGAAGCCGGTTTGACCTTCGCTCCCGGGTTGCCATTGTTGAGCCCTCAGGCCATCATGGCCACGATCGAAAAGAACAAACATCTACATAGCCTCAAAAGATGGCTCCGGGTCGACCCTGCCAGGCGGAATGTCTTGTACGTGCAGAACGTCGGGAAGGACGCGCCGGAGTTCGTCAGGTCCATGGCGAAAGCGATCCAATCCGGCAATTGGTACGTGACGTCCGGCGCAATGGTCCCTCACCGATCGGCTCCGGGAAGAGTCGTCATCGAGGGTGACTATCAGCATTTTGACGACCGGCCGGGTTGGTATGGGGGTGGTTACGACGCGAAGAAAGGCGAGCACAGAACCGGCTGGTGGGACATCGATGAACGTGAAGTACTTCCGGTAGACAATGCCATGCAAGGCGTCGCTAGCCTTCTGGGCGACGGATCAAGCAGAAAGGGGACCTGGGAGTACGGCGAATCCTTCCCTATGGCTCCGACGCCGGAAGAAGCCAGGGAGACCGGGAAGGGGCCGCTGTTCGTCAGGGGCTCTGAAAACTCTCCCCGAGGCCACAAGGGTTTGATCGTGGTCGCTACTCGGGAGTCCCAAGGCGGCAAGATGGAAAACCTCCCGTTATTGGAGATTCTTGAGACCTTGATTCATGAGCTGGCTGCGCATGCCGGCGTCAAGGAGAGTAGGCAAAAGGATTTCGCTCATCCTAATCGTGACGTGAATCGAATCGCTTCCGAGGTCGACCGGTATGTCCTGCCGAAATCCACGAAGACCGGCGGCGTTGATGCCCAGTAGGCGCTGCTGAGGTCGATCGGGCGAGCCGATAGCCCGCTGTCCACTCCGCCATTCACCGCGTATGATGGATAGCTGCTGAAGCATGCGTCTGGTGGAGGTGCGGCATGAGCGAAGGGCGGCCTGAAATGGCCGAAGGATCGGCCCAACCCGGGAGAGGCGAGCGGCTGCGGTCGAGCGGCGGCTATCGCACGTTGCGGTCGTTTCAGGTGACCACGATCATCTACGACGCGACCGTCTCATTCTGCGCCCGCTTCGTCGACAAGCGCTCGCGGACGGTGGATCAGATGGTCCAAGCGGCGCGTAGCGGGCGGCAGAATATCGCCGAAGGCAGCCGGGCCTCGGCAACCTCCACAAAAACCGAGCTGCGCTTGGTCAATGTCGCCCGCGCCAGCCTCGACGAGCTGCTGCTGGATTACGAGGACTTCCTGCGCCAACGCGGCAAGCGCCAGTG
Source organism: Thermoanaerobaculia bacterium (assembly GCA_035995205.1). Taxonomy (GTDB): domain Bacteria; phylum Acidobacteriota; class Thermoanaerobaculia; order Multivoradales; family UBA5704; genus DASYKS01. Next base: position 11,490 of record DASYKS010000049.1, on the reverse strand, counting down.
GAACAAAAACGACCGCGAAGCGCTGGCGGTGCGAGCGGTGGGGAGAGAGCATGCGGATCCAACCCAGGCCGGCGCCTACACTGCATGGCTGAACCACGCCGATCCTGCGGTGGTGGCCAATACGGTGATCTGCCTGATCCACCAGGCCAATTACCTGCTCGATCAGCAGATCTCCGCGCTGGAGCGCGCCTTTGTCCGCGAAGGCGGTTACGGCGAAAACCTGTTGGCAGCTCGCCTCGCGGAGCGGTCGGGGAAGAAGGATCGGACTGATCGGACCGATAAGCCCGGTCCGACCGCCCCCTCCTGCCCGACTTGCGGCAAGGGCATGGTGCTGCGCACCGCTCGCAAAGGTACTCAGGCCGGGTCGCAGTTCTGGGGATGCACCGGCTATCCGGAATGCAAGGGTACTCGGCCGGTCGATGCAACCGGCTGATCCTACGCCGCGCCCTCCGGCCCAAAGGCCGCCGCCTTGACCCCGTGTTTCCGCATCAGCTCGAAGAACGCCCGCCGGGCCTTGCCGCTCTGCCGCGCGGCGCGGGCGATGTTGCCTTCGTTCTCGCGCAGAGCGCGCTCCAGGTAGTCGCGCTCGAAACGGTTCACCAGCTCGCGCTTGGCGGCGCGTAGCGGCAGGCCGGTGAGGTCGGGTTCCTCGCGGCGCGTTTCTTGGACGCCCTCGTCGAGGAGCGGCAGGTCGCTCGCCTCGACCGGACGCTGATGCTGGAGGCAGGTAAGGGCGCGGACGCAGTTCTCCAGCTCGCGGACGTTGCCCGGCCAGGCATAGGCGCGCAGCCGCGCCAGCGCGTCGGTTGTGAAGCTGATCCGCGGCAGGCGGTAGACCTCGGCGTAGCGCGCGACGTGGGCGGCAAGGATCGGTGCGATGTCGTCGCGCCGATCGCGGAGCGGCGGCACCGTAATCGGGACCACCCGCAGACGGAAGAACAGGTCTTCGCGGAACCGGCGCGCGCGCACCTCCTCGAGCAGGTCGGCGTTGGTGGCCGCCACGATCCGGATGTCCGCCCGCCGCGTGCGCGACTCGCCAAGGCGCCGGTACTCCTTCTCCTGGACCAGCCGGAGCAGCTTGACCTGGCCGGGGAGCGCCAGGGAGTCGACCTCGTCCAGGAACAGCGTGCCGCGGTCCGCCTCGGCGACCAGCCCTTCGCTCTGCGGGCGCGCGCCGGTGAACGCCCCGCCGACGTGGCCGAACAGCTCGTTCTCGAACAGGTCGTTGGGCAGAGCCCCGCAGTTGACCGGAACGAACGCGCCGGCGGCGCGATGGCTCAGGCGATGGAGCAGGCGCGCGTAAAGCTCCTTGCCGACGCCGGTCGGGCCGGAGAGGAGCACCTCCGCATCGGTCGGCGCCACCTGGTGGATCTGGGTGAGGAGCCGCCGGTGGGCGGCGCTCTGTCCGACCAGAGGCGTCGCCGGGCTCCTCCCGGCCGAGGCTCCTCCGCCGTTCTTCTTTTCCGCGAGGGCCGGCAGAAGCCAGGGTGCGGCATGGTCCGGCAAGGCAAATTCGGGTTTCACGGATTCGTGCTCCGGAAAGGGGTTCGCAGACAGAAAACTGCTCACTGCGTGATGAAGCTGTCGCTTGGAAGCTTTCTATCTCACGGGAGAAAAGGGGCCCCTGGAATGTTCCGCCTCTCCCCCGGGTTAGGATGCTCCGCCCTATGGATTCGATCTCCGTCCGCGGCGCCCGCGAGCACAACCTCAAGAACATCGACGTCGAGATCCCGAGAAACCGCCTGGTGGTGATCACCGGGGTTTCAGGGTCCGGCAAGTCGTCTCTGGCGTTCGACACCCTGTTTGCCGAGGGGCAGCGGCGCTATGTCGAGTCGCTGTCTTCGTATGCCCGGCAGTTTCTCCAGCAGATGGAGAAGCCGGATGTCGATTCGATCGAGGGCTTGTCGCCCGCGATCTCGATCGAGCAGAAATCGGTGTCGAAAAACCCGCGCTCGACGGTCGGCACGGTCACCGAGATCCACGACTACCTGCGGCTGATGTTCGCCTCGATCGGCACTCCGCACTGCCCGAGCTGCGGCGCCGTCATCCGGCCCCAGACGGTGCAGCAGATGGTCGATCGGGCGCTTGAGCTGCCGGCGGGGACGCGCCTGGTTCTCTACTCGCCGTTCGTCCGCGGCAAGAAGGGGGAGTACAAGAAGCAGCTCGGCCAGATGGCGCGCGAAGGCTTCCATCGCGTGCGGATCGACGGCGAGATGGTCGAGCTGGCGGGGGAGCCGCCGGCGCTCGACAAGCAGAAGAAGCACTCGATCGACGTCGTGGTCGACCGGATCGTGATCAAGCCCGGCATCGAGAAGCGCTTGGCGGACTCGATCGAGACGGCGCTCAAGGTGTCCGGCGGCCTGATCGTGCTCGCGCCCGAGGGCCAGCCGGAAGAGACGCTGTCGCAAAACTACTCCTGCTCCGAGTGCGGCACCGGTCTTTCTGAGATCACGCCGCGGCTGTTCTCGTTCAACAGCCCGTACGGCGCGTGCCCCACCTGCTCGGGCCTCGGCACGCTGATGGGGGTCGATCCGGACAAGGTGATCCCCGATCCGGAGCGCTCGATCGACGCCGGGGCGGTCGCCCCCTGGCCGGAGGGGTCGAAGTCGTGGCGCATGCGGATGATCCAGACGCTCGCCAAGGCGCTCGACTTCTCGATGTCGACCCCCTGGAGCCGGCTGCCGAAGATCGCCAAGGACGCGATCCTCTACGGCAACAGCGAAGAGCTGACCTTCAAGCTGGAGAGCAGCAAGTCGAGCTACAAGTGGAAGGGGTCGTGGGAAGGGGTGGTGCCGCTGCTCGCCCGGCGCTACAAGGAGACCGAATCGGCCTCGGTGCGGGCGGAGATCGAGCGGTTCATGTCGATCAACCCCTGCCCGGATTGCCACGGCCGGCGCCTGCGCCCCGAGGCGCTCGCGGTCACCGTCGCGGGCCAAGCGATCGATACGCTATCGAGCCGGTCGGTCGCCGATCTCCGCCGATTCCTCTGGGCGCTCGCCCTGTCGGAACGGGAGCGAACGATCGTCGGCAAGGTGCTCCAGGAGATCTCGGACCGGCTCGCGTTCCTCGACGACGTGGGTGTCGGCTACCTCACGCTTGACCGCTCGTCGGCGACGCTCTCGGGCGGCGAGAGCCAACGCATCCGTCTCGCGACCCAGATCGGCAGCAAGCTGATGGGCGTGCTCTACGTCCTGGACGAGCCGTCGATCGGCCTCCATCAGCGCGACAATGCGCGGCTGCTCGCGACACTCCAGGGGATGCGCGACCTGGGCAATTCGGTCCTGGTGGTCGAGCACGACGAGGACACGATCCGCGCGGCCGACTGGGTGATCGACTTGGGGCCGGGCGCCGGCATCCACGGCGGGGAAGTGGTCGCGGAAGGGACAGCGGAGCAGATCGCGAAGAACCCGAAATCTCTCACCGGCAAGTACCTCTCGGGCGAGGTTGCGGTGCCGATCCCCCTTGCGCGGCGGCCGGGTAAAGGGCAGCCCCTGGTGATCGAAGGGGCGAGCCAGAACAACCTGAAGGATCTGTCGGTCGAGTTCCCGCTCGGCAAGCTGACCGTGGTCACCGGGGTTTCGGGGTCGGGCAAGAGCACGCTGGTCAACGACATCCTCTACAAGGCGCTCGCCCGTCACTTCTACAAAGCGACCGACAAACCGGGCGAGCATGCGCGGATTCTTGGCCTTTCCCAGCTCGACAAGGTGATCGCGATCGATCAGAGCCCGATCGGCCGCACGCCGCGCTCGAACCCCGCGACCTATACGAACGTCTTCAATCCCATTCGTAACCTGATGGCGATGATGCCGGAGGCGAAGGTCCGCGGCTTCAAGCCCGGGCGGTTCAGCTTCAACGTGCCGGGCGGGCGCTGCGAGGCGTGCAAAGGGGACGGGCAGAACAAGATCGAGATGCACTTCCTGCCCGACATCTACGTCACCTGCGAGGTCTGCGGCGGCAAGCGCTACGACCGCGAGACGCTCGCGGTGCGCTACAAGGGATTGAACATCGCCGAGCTGCTCGATCTGCCGGTCGAGCAGGCGCGCGAGTTCTTCCGCAACATTCCGGGCGTCGATCGCATCCTCGACACCCTGTGCGAAGTGGGTCTCGGCTACATCCGCCTCGGCCAGCCGGCGACCACCCTCTCCGGCGGCGAGGCGCAACGCGTCAAGCTCGCCCGCGAGCTGTGCAAGCGTTCGACCGGCAAGACCCTCTACCTCCTAGACGAGCCGACCACCGGCCTCCACTTCGACGACGTCGGCAAGCTGGTCGCCCTGCTCCAGCGCCTGGTCGACCTGGGCAACACGGTGATCGTAATCGAGCACAACCTCGACGTCATCAAGGTGGCGGACTGGGTGATCGACCTCGGCCCCGAGGGCGGAGAGAAAGGCGGCCGCATCCTCGCCGCCGGCACCCCCGAAGAGGTCGCCCAGGTCGAAGAAAGCTTCACGGGCAGGTACCTCCGCCCGCTGCTCGCCCGGACGGCTCCGGTGGCCGCGCCCAAGAAGAAGCGGGCCGCCAAGAAGTAGCCGCTGCGCGCTCGCTGTAAAGGGTGCTTGTCACTCAACCAGGCTAAACGTCAGGGTGCCTGCCGATGAACCAGGATAATCGTCAGGCACCCTGACCGTTGACCTGGCTCATTGCTCAGGCTGCCCTGGGGCCGGCATGGATTCGACACTCCTGGCGACCCTCCGAGCGCATAACCCGTGGCTGGATCGGCCAGGGGATCAGCAGACTCTGCTCGCCGCTATTCTGCGCGGTTTTCGGCGGGTTCAAGCCGAGCCCCGAAAGGGCCGATCGCGGCGCCCTCTGGGAGAACGCCGTCTTCAACGAGCTGGAAAAGCGCCTTTACTTGCTCGACGAGATCCAATTCTGGCGCTCGAAGAACGGTACCGAAGTCGACTTCGTGGTACGCCGAGGGGAGCGGATGGTCGCGATCGAGGTCAAGGCCGCGGAGCTTACCCGGCCAATGGTTTCCCGAGGAACCCACAGCTTCCTCGAAGCGTACCGTCCCGCCTGCTTGGGGGTGGTCAACGCGTCGCTGCGGCTCGATACGGTGGAGGACGGTGTCACGGTCCGCTTCGTGCGTCCTTGGGAGCTGGATCTGGTTCTTGGTGCGCTCGACTAGGGACTAGGGCTTGAAGCCGTGGCGTCCTCCATAGTAGAGGTGTTCAGGAGGACAGCCGCCGTGGCCACACTTAATATCAAGAACTGGGCAAGAACCTTTGGGCAGGGATCGACCCGAAGGTCCACGTAAAAGTTCTCGAGAATCGGGCTGGTGAGAGGTTCCCTTTCCGGCTACCATGATCGGGCATGCGAACGACGGCCACGGGAGACCCGAGAATGGCTCGTGAATACGGCAACACCTTTCGATTTTTTGCGGTCGGATGCGTCCTGGCGCTCGTGGCCGCGCTGCCCGTTGCCGCGCAGGTGTTCACCGGCAACCCGGGAGGCCATTGCATCCCGGCTCCCGCCGACTACGACGGGGACGGCGACACCGATTACGCCCAGCTGTGTGACGGAGCCTGGCATTTCTACAACCCCGACGGCAGCTATCTGAAGGGCATCTGGGTCGGCAACATCCCCGGGATCTATCCGGTTCCGGCCGACTACGACGGCGACGGTGCGGACGATCCGGCGGTGTTCAAAGACGGCGCCTGGCTCACGTTCAACTACCAGACCGGTGCGCTCGTTTCGTCGTTGTGGACCGGCCCTCCGGGGTCGCTCGGTGTGGCGCTCGACTACAACGGCGACGGTAAGGCCGACCGGTCGACGTATCTGGCGGGCGCCTGGCACTTCTTCAACAACGACGGCTCGTACAACAAGGGTATCTGGGTCGGCAACATCGCCGGGCTCGTGCCGGTACCGGGCGATTACGTCGGCAACGGCGTCGAAGCCCCGGTGGTCTTCTACGCGGGAGCCTGGGTGCGCTACGACTTCGCGACCGGGGCGATCGCTTCGTCCGTGTACACCGGCCCGCCGACCGGAAAGCCCGCTCCGCTCGACTACGACGGCGACGGAACGCTCGACTTCACCGTGTACGACAACGGTCCGTGGCACTTCTTCAATGACAACGGTACCTATCGCGGTGGCATCTCTACGGGCGGCGGTCCGAACGACAAGCCGATTTCCCGGCGAGCGCTGCAGTAGGCGGCGGCCAGGAGCTTTCTCATGCGCCGAATCAGCTATCTCTGGCTGGTAGCCCTTCTCCTGTCCTGGCCGACGTTCGGCCAACCGACCGCCCGGCGGGCGCCGGTCGAACCGCTGTTCCGCGTGCCGGTCGAAGTCATGCCGTTCGTCGACGTCGAAGCGTTACGCGCGGAGGATCTGGAGCGCGAAGCGCAGGATCTGCCCGACCGGTTCGCCCAGGCGTTTCCGGTCGATTTCACCCCGGCCGATTCAGGCCTTTGGGAGACGGTCGGCCGCGAGGCGGTCTGGCGCCTGCGGGTTACGTCGCCGGGTGCCTTGTCGTTGAACTTCGGTTTTGGTCGCTATCGCATGCCGCCGGGCGGGCGCCTATGGATTTATTCGCCCGATTTTGCCCGCGCGCTCGGGCCGTTCACCGAGGCGGACAACGAAGTGCACGGCCAGCTTTGGACCCCGGTGGTTTGGGGAGACGATCTGGTGATCGAAGTGACAGTTCCGGCCGCCAAGAAAGACGAGCTGGAGCTTGCGCTCACGGCGGTCAACCATGACTACAAAGGGTTCGGGCGTCCGGAATTCCAGGCGCAGCTCGCGTCGGGGTCGTGTAATGTCGACGTGATCTGTTCGACCGGTAACGCTTGGCGCCGCGAGATCCGGTCGGTCGGCAACTACACGCTGAACGGCACGTTCGACTGTACCGGCTCGCTGGTCAACGACGCGGCCCGCGACTTCAAGCCCTATTTCGCGACCGCGCGCCATTGCGGCGCCAATTCCACCGCGTCCGCCGCGACCGTAGTCGTCTACTGGAATTTCCAGAATTCGACCTGCCGTGGCATTCCCGGCGGCTCGGGCACAGGCAACGGCCAGCTCACCCAGTTCAATTCGGGAGCGTTCTTTCGTGCTTCGAACTCGCCCTCCGATTTCACCCTCCTGGAGCTCGACGACCCGGTGCTGCCGCGGGCGAAGGCGTTCTGGGCGGGCTGGAGCAATTCGAGCGGCGAGGCGACCTCGGGCGCCGCGATCCACCATCCGAACAACGACGAGAAGCGGATCACCCTCTATTCGACGCCGACCGTGACCACCAGCAACGACAACCCGGCCTCGCCCGGCAATGGCACCCACCTCCATGTCAACTGGAGTCTAGGGGTTACAGAGCCCGGCTCCTCCGGCTCGCCGCTCTACGACCAGAACCGGCGCTACATCGGCCAACTCCATGGCGGGCCGTCGATCTGCGGCGGCAGCGACCTCTCGGACTATTACGGCCGGTTCTCGGTGTCGTGGAACGGGGGAGGAACGGCCGCCACCCGCGCCAAAGACTGGCTCGATCCGGCAAGCACCGGCGCGGTCACCCTGAATGGCGGTCAGAGGGCTTTCACCCCGTCCGACTGGACCGGCAACGGGGTCTCTGAAGCGATGCTCTATAAGAACGGTACTTGGGTGAGCTACGCGATCCCGTAAGAGGGTGCGTCGAGAGAAAATCACAGAGCCGCCAGCACCTGCTCCGCGCCGCTCTTCTCGAACTTGCCCGGCTCGTCGAGGAACAGGGCCTGTAACACGCCGTCGTTGAAGATGGCGGCGTAGCGGCGGGAGCGGAGTCCCATGCCGAAGCGGGTGCTGTCGTTCTCCAATCCCATCGCGCGCGTGAATTCGCCGTTGCCGTCGGCGAGCATGACGATCTTGTTGCCGACGCCGCGGCTCGCGCCCCAGGCATCCATCACGTAGTGGTCGTTGACCGCCACACAGGCGATCACCTCGACCCCTTTGGCGTGCAGCTCGTCGGCATGGTCGATGAAGCTCGGCAAGTGATAGTCGGAGCAGGTGGGGGTGAACGCTCCCGGCACCGCGAACAACACCACTTTGCGATGATCTCGGCAGAGCTCGGCGGTCGAAATCTGCCGGACCTCGCCGCGCTCCATCGTGATCAGCTTCACATCCGGAATCTTTTGTCCGACTTCGAGCATGCCTACGTCTCCTGGTTGTCTTCGGGGTGGTTATAGTAATCCGTACGGCGCTTTAGGACAACCGGCCGCTGGCCCTGCTCAGCCCTACTCCGGGGCACCTATTCCTCCGGCCGGCCGAATAGCAAGCCGAGGAGCGGAGCGTCCTCGGCTTTGCAAAACAGGTGGACGTGGTCGCCGGCCACCAATACGGTCGACCCGCGCGGCGCGATCATACGATTGCCGCGAACGACTAGGAGGATCACGGTCGACTCCGGGATCGGCAGGTCGGCGATCGAGGCGCCGCAGACCGCGACGGCTTCCTCGATGTAGAACGAGAGGGTTTCGCCTTCCAGCGGGCGCGCGGAGTGGATCTCGACCACCGCCTCCGGAGCGGGAGGCTCGGAGGCGGCCAGCCCGAGCCGGCGGGCCACGGCGGCGATCGTCGCCCCCGGAATCACGGCGTTGACCACGGTGACGAAAAAGACGACGTCGAAGATCTCCCGCCCGCCGGGGAGACGCGCCATCACCGGAAAGGTCGCGAGCACGATCGGCACGGCGCCGCGCAGGCCGGTCCAGGAGAGGAAGAGCGCCTCGCGCCGCGGAAACCGGAACGGCAGCAGGAGCAGGAACACCACCAGGGGCCGGGCGACGAACGCGAGGAGGAGAGCGAGCGCGAGCCCCTGCGGCGCCACCGCCAGAAGGCGGCTCGGGAAGACCAGCAATCCGAGAAGCAGGAACATGCCGATCTGGGCGAACCAGGCGATCGCGTCGTGGACGCGCAGGAGGCTGCCGCGATGGGGGAGCTTGCCGTCGCCGAGGATGATCGCCGCGACGTAGACGGCCAGGAAACCGCTGCCGAAGAACAGGGTGGGGAGAGAGAACGCCAGCAGCGCGAGCGCCACGGTGAGCGCCGGATAAAGGCCGCTCACCTTGAGCCGGGCGCGGCGCAACAGCCAGCGCCCGGCGCGGCCGATCACGAGCCCGAGCCCCGCGCCGACCGCGAGCTGGACGGGAATCTCCAGTGCAAGATGCCAGCCGGAGACCTTGCTGCCGAGAGCGACGGCGGTGAGCGCCGTGGTCAGGATGACCGCCATCGGATCGTTGAGGCCTGACTCGATCTCCAACACCGCGCCGAGCCGGTGCGGCAGGCGGATTCCGCCCGCGCGAAGGGTCGAGAACACGGCGGCTGCATCGGTCGAGGAGACCACCGCGCCCAGGAGCGCGGCCCGCGCCGGCTCGAAGCCGAGAAGCCAGGCGCCGAGAGCGATGATCGCCGCCGTGCCGAGCACGCCGAGCGTCGCGAGCGTCGCTGCCGGAGCGAGTCCTTTCTTGACCGAGGAGATGGGGGTGTTGAGGCCGCCGTCGAACAGGATCAGCACCAGGGCGAGGGCGCCCAGGCGAAACGAGAGCGAATAGTCCTCGAACGCGAGCCCGCCGAGCCCCTCTTCGCCGGCCAGCATGCCGACGCCGAGCAGCAGGAGCGTGATCGGCAAACCGCTCCGCCCGGCCAACCGGCTCGACAGAGCCGAAAGGCCGAGGAGAATCCCGAGTCCGAGCAAGACCCAGGCGGACGCGAACGGTTCCGTCGTCATTCGGAGGGGAGGTTACCGCAGGGGACCGGCCGTCGGGTATGGGCCGGCGATGGAGATTGCCGAGCGTATCCAAAGCTTTACAGTGCTTTGACAGGCACTGATGTGGGCTCTAGATTCTCCCCGCCGATACCCGGCGACATCAGCCACGAGGAGAACGACCATGAAGCGGAAGAACCAGAGGCTGTCCCTTTCCCGCGAGACCCTCAAGATGCTGGAAGCCCCGCTGCTGGACGCGATCGCCGGCGGCAAGCCGTCCCTCATCGAAGGCACTTGCCGGGCCGCCAGCTGCCTCGGCGGGCCCTGCAGCGGCAACGACATCTGTAGCAGCATCTGCCCTTAGGCAAAACGGCTCGTTTGGGGATCGTCTTCTATCGCAAGGCGATCCCCGGTCCAAACAAGCCGACGAATACGATCGCGGTCACGATCCCTGCGATCCGCCAGGCGCGGCCGATCCGGAGCGACTCTTGCGCTTCGGGATCCCCTCCCGAAGGCTTGCGCCGCAGCAACGGAGGTAGGAGAACCAAGCCGACCATCGCACCGAAGCCCGTCGCGGCGCCGGAGGAGAGAATCAACCAGGGGCTCACCGGATTGAAGACGGCCCCGAGGGTGAGAAGCGCGCCGCCGAGCCAATACGACAGGGTGCAGTAGCGATCGGCGTTCCGTCCCGCGATCACGCCCGAACGAACCAGGCTGCGCAAAACCGCGAGCGATGCGCTGACCGCCCCCGCGTAGAGGAAGGAACCGGCGATTCCGACCGCGGGTCGCCAGATCCGGCCGGACGCGATGGCGTCGAACGCCACGGCAACGTCTCCGCTGCCGAAGACGGCGGAGTAGAGCAGGTAACCCGTGGCGTTGAAGGCGTTGATGCTGCCGAAAATCCAGGCGAAATAGCGACTCGCGGGCGATAGCGCGGACCTTCCCGCGAGGAGCAGCGAGGCGGCGAGGATCAGGTTGATCAGCGGACCGGCGGCGGCCACGATCGGGTTGCTGGCCGTGGTGCTCAACGCGACGGTCGAAACGGAGACGGCCTGGACGCCCAAGGGTAAGAGGGTCGCCAAGCCGTGCCCGAGAATCTCGTGCCCGAGGTCGCAGAGCGCATAAGCCACAAAGACCATGGCGGCCAGGCCGAGAAGGCCCACCGCGGTTGGAGATTGCGACGAAGTCCTAGAGTTCACGGTCCATGCACGCTACCACCGCCGCCTCGATTTCAATCCAAGGCGGGCTTTACTCCGGGTTCCCGGAGGACCCGGTCAGAAGCTCGGTCAGGTCGACGAGACGGTAGCCGGCCGGGGGGTCATAGGTGCCGGCAGGTGGTTCGCGCGTTTCGATCTTCTTCACGGCGAGGCTCCATTTGACCTCGTAGTCGGGCCCTTCGGTGACCTTCTCGCGCAGGACGGGGAATCCCGGGTTCTCTAGCAACGGCGCGAGCGCCGGAGTTTCGATCAGGAGCAACTGGCGGTACGCGCGATCATCGATCTTGACGTCGGGGGCGAGCCGCCAGGAGATCCGGGTTCGGCCCGATTGGAGTTGGCTCGCCAGCCGGCCCTGGTACCGCTTGGCTTGCCAGAAGCCGATCTTGCGGGTCTCGTCGGTGGGCATCCGTGATTCCCTGTAGACAAGCGCGCTTGACACGAAGAAAAGGGCGCTGTACTCTCCGCCATGTCAAGCGATCTTGACTCTAATCCGTTGAGAGTTCCCCCGGCTCTGCCGGGGAGGCAGTAGAAGTTTGACGATTCCGTAGGTGTCCATCGCAGAGACTTCCGATCGTGAGCCGCCAAGCACGCGAAAGGAAGGTCCACGATGGACAAGTTGGAGAG
>DASYKS010000048.1:0-8127 GCA_035995205.1 Thermoanaerobaculia bacterium | reverse complement strand
TCCTCGCTCCTTCGGGCGCCTTCGGCAGCAGCCAGTCGCTGCGGGGCTTGCCTGAGCCACTACCCCCTCGGTCTCCCGGGAAGGGAGGGCCTACAGCTCGCGCAGCGCCGTCGCGATCGGCAGCCGGGCGGCGCGGATTGCCGGGAAGAATCCGCCGATCAGCCCCATCACCAGCGCGTAGGCGATCGCCCAGCCCAGCAGCCGCGGGGTCACCGCGAAGGCGAACGCCACCTGGCTGAAGCTCTGCCAGTTGATCGTCGCCGCCTGGTAGCCGTTGAACGCGAGATAGGCGAGGCCGGCGCCGACCGCCCCGCCGAGCGCGGCGAGGAACAGCGACTCGGCGAGCACCGAGACGACGACCGGCACTCGGGAAAAACCCAGGGCGCGCAGCGTCGCGATTTCGCGCGTCCGCGCGGCGACCGCCGAATACATGGTGTTGAGCGCGCCGAACACCGCGCCGACCCCCATCAACAGGGCGATGATCGTGCCCAGGCCGTTGACGATCTGCGACAGCAGCTGCGACTGGCTCGCGAGGTACTCGCTCTCGCGCTGCACCTGCACGTCGAGCCGCGGGTCGGCGGTCAGGGCGTCCTTGAACTTCTGGAAACTGGCGGGCGAATCGAGCCGCGCGCGCACCGACTGGTAGAACGAGCCGCGGTTGTAGGCCGGCTGGAGCACCGCCACGTCGGCCCAGATCTCGGTCTCCGCGACGGTGCCCTTGGCGTCGAAGACCCCGACCACCTTCCAGACGTTTTTGCCCCAGCGGTTCGCCGCTCCGAGGTCGAGGCCGGTGAATTCGCGCGCCGCGGCCCGGCCGACGATCACTTCGCTGGTGCCCGGGGCCAGCATTCGCCCTTCGACGATCCGCAGGCCGGTGCCGCGCACGGCGAGCGCCTTGGCCTGAACGCCGCGCAACGGCACGTTCGCCTCGGTGCCGGTCGAGCGCTTGGGCAGGTCGATGACCACGAACAGCTCGGCCGAGGCGATCGGCCCGTCCTTGTCGCGCGCGATCCCCGGCGCCTGTTTGATGATCTCGGTCGATTCCCGGCCGACGCCGCTCATCATTTCCGAGTCGTTGCCCGAGCGCATCACGATCGCCATGTCGTCCGCGCCCGCCGGCCGCATCGCCGCGCGGAAGCCTTCGCCGATCGAGAGCACGCCGACGAAAACGGCGACCACCCCCGCGACGCCGAATACCGTGGCGAGCGCCGCCCCTTTTCGCGCCGGCAGGGTGCGCAGGCTGACGCCGATGATCGACCACACCTGGAGTAGAAAGTTCATGGCTCTTGCCTCAAACCCGCCGGAGCGCGTCGACGATTTTCAGGCGCAGGGCCTGGGTGGCGGGCAGCGCCCCGGTCGCGAGCCCGAGAAGGAGAACCAGCGCCGCTCCGAGCAACGCAAGCTTGCCCGGAATGAAGAAGATCGGCAGCGCGCCGTGGGTCGGATCGCCGAGCGAGACGAGCCAGGCGCCTACGCCAAGGCCCAAGCCGCCGCCCAAGATCGCGACCAGGCAGCTTTCGCCGAGCACCAGCGCCATTACCAGCGGGCTCGAAAAGCCGAGGGTTTTGAGCACCGCCAGCTCCGACGTCCGCTCGCGCACCGCTTGGGCCATGGTGTTGCCGGCGACCAGGAGGATGGTGAAGAACACCGCGGTCAAAATCGCCGTGATGATCGCTCCGATGTCGCCGGTCTGCTTGGCGAACGACTGCATGAACGCCTTCTCGGTCGAGGTCTCGGTCTCGGCCGAAGAGTTCTCGAACATCAGGTCGATCCGGTTGGCGACCTTGTCGGCCGTCGCCGGGTCGGAGACCCGGATGATGTACCAGCCGACGATGCCTCCGCCGCCGCGCCTCGCCTCGTCGAAGAAGTCGTAACGGAACAGGAACTGGGTGGTGTCCACGCCTTTCTTGTCCGCGTCGTAGATGCCGCGCAGGTTGAATTCCCAGGTCCGCGAACCGTTCTTCTGGGTCCAGGCGGCCTGGAGCGGAATGCGGTCGCCGATCTTCCAGCCGAAGCGCTCGGCGGTGGTGCGGCCGACGATCGCCCCCTGCCGGTCGGCGAGCCAGGCCTGGAGCTGCTCTTTCGGCAGCTTGATCTCCGGATACATCTTCAGATAGGCCTCGGGCTCGACCGGAAACTGGCTGACCCCCTGGAATCCCTTGCTGGCGTCTTGATAGATCGCGCCGAACCAGCTGGCGTGGGTCACCTCTTCCACCCCTTCGGTTTGCGCGATCTGGTTCATATAAGAGATGGGCAGGGGCTGGATGAGCGAAACCTTGTTGATGGCCAGCAGGCGGTCCGCCCCGGCGACTTCGATACCGAACGCAAACGCGGTGCGGATCGCGGCGAGGTACGAGAAGAGGACGAACGCCACCAGGATCGACAGGATGGTGAAAATCGTCCGCACCTTCCTCCGGCGCAGATTGCTCCACAGCAGGTGCAGATATTTCATCGCGGCGTCTCCGCGCTGAGCGCGCCCTTATCGAGATGCACCGTCCGCTTGGCCCGGGCCGCCGCGTGCGGGTCGTGGGTGACCATCACGATGGTCTTGCCGTGCTCCTTGTTGAGCGCTTCGAGCAGGTCCAGGATTTCGTCGCCTGCCTTGCGGTCGAGGTCGCCGGTCGGCTCGTCGCAGAGCAGGAGCGTCGGGTCGGTCACGATCGCCCGCGCGATGCCCACCCGCTGCTCCTGGCCGCCCGAGAGCTGGCGCGGGTAGTGCTTCGCGCGATCGGCGAGGCCGACGACCGAGAGCGCGGTCGCGACGTGTTTCCTGCGCTCGGCCTTGGACAGCTTGGTCAGCAGCAGCGGCAGCTCGACGTTCCTCTCGGCGGTCAATACCGGCAGCAGGTTGTAGAGCTGGAAGACGAAGCCGATGTGACGCGCCCGCCAGCGCGCGAGGCTCGCATCGGACAGGCCGCCGATGTCCGAGCCCGCGACCTCGACCCGGCCGGAGGTCGGCCGGTCGAGGCCGCCGATCAGATTCAAGAGCGTCGACTTACCCGAGCCGGAAGGTCCCATCAAGGCCAGGAAGTCGCCGTCCGGAACGACCAGACTCAGATCGTCGAGCACGTCGATCCGCTCGTCGCCGCGGCGATAGACCTTTCGGACGTTTTCCACCCTCACCAATGCGCCATGGTCCGCCATCTCGATCCCTCCGGCCCGCGCCGCGCGCGTGGCCCAATCCGTCGACTTACTATTTCTTATCCTTCGCCTCAACCACCTTCGCGCCGTCGACCAGATCGGCCGGCCCGGCCACCACCACCCGCTCGCCGGCAACGAGCCCAGAGAGGACGTCGACCGGGTCCGCCTGGTCGCTCGCCACCGTGATCGCGCGCCGCTCGACGTGGTCGCCGGTGACCACCCAGATCGCGCGGGACCCGGCCGTGCCGCGCAGGGCGGACTTCGGGATCCGCACCCGGGGCTTGGCGGCCGCTTCGGCCGCCGCGGTCTCCTGGGTCGCGCCGTCGCCTCGATCGCCCAGGAACGCCACCTTGACCCCCATGTCGGGGAGGATGCGCGGATCGAGCTGATCGAAGCCCAAACGCACCCGCACGGTGGCCTTCTCGCGGTCGGCGGCCGGGATCGTGGTGATCACCGTCGCCGGGATCTTCCAGTCCGGATAGGCGTCCAACGCCGCCTCGGCCTTCTGCCCTGGTTTGACCCGGTTGATGTAGCTTTCGTTGACGTCGATCTCGATTTCGAGCGACTTCATGTCGACCACCGTGCAGACGCCGGTTCGGGTAAAACCGCCGCCCGCCGAGACCGGCGAGATCATCTCGCCCGGCTGGGCGTCCTTGGAGATCGCAACGCCGGTAAACGGCGCCCGGATCACCGTGTCCTCGCGATCCTGGCGGCGCAACGCAAGTTGGCGCTCGGCCACCTTCACGTCCTCGCGCTGGGAGGCGAGACGCGCGGCGAGCGAATCGGCCGCCGCGTCCGCGGCATCCGCGTCGGCCCGGCTGCCGACCGACTGGTCGAACAGCTGATGCGCCCGCCGCCGGTTGACCTCGGCTTCCTTCCGCCGCACCTCGGTCTCGTCGAGCGCGCGCCGCGTGGCGGCGAGCTGCGCCTCGGAAAGAGCGACCTCGCGGTCGACCGTCGCGGGGTCCAGCCGGGCCAGCACCTGCCCCTCGGTCACCGCCATTCCCTCTTCGACCAGCACCTCGATCACCTTGCCGGTGATCTTCGACGAGACCGTCGCCTGGCGCCGGGCGGTGACGTAGCCGGAGGCATTGAGCACGGCGGCGACACTGCCCGAGGGCACCTCGGCCGCGGCGGCCGTCTGAACCTCGATTGTCTGGGGCCGGGCGAGCCAGTAGTAGATGCCGAGCGCCGCCGCCAGGGCCAGGACGGCGAGCGCGATCCACCGGCCTCGGCGGCCGGGCTCGCGCTCCTCGGCGCGGTCGATGCGGAGGCCCTGGAGGGATGGTTTTTCAGTGGCCATGCAATTTTCTTCTCGTCTCTCGCTCGCAGAAGCGCTCTCGCCGGGAATCCCGACGCGGAAACAAACCTGTCTACGCGTTTAGTCCCGTCCGGGTTCTCGGTCGGGGACAAAGATCGCGCACGAAGTATCGGTCTCCCAGACCTCCACCCGCACTACCCGCACGCCGCGCTCCTCGCCGCCCGCCGGACCGGAGCCGGGCAACCGCCGCGAGACCTCCTCGCAAACATACTGCGCGATCAGCTCGGCCGTCGTGTTACGGACATCGAACGGCGGGATTTCGTTGAGCACCCGATGGTCGAACGGCCCGACCACCTCGGCCATGATCGCCTTCAAGTCCGCGAAATCGAGCACCATGCCCAGAGCGTCCAGCCGCGCCGCCGCCAGATGCACCCGCACCCGGTAGTTGTGCCCGTGCAAATTCTGGCACCCCCGGGTATGACCCCGAATCGCATGCGCCGCCGAGAACGGGAAGTCTTTGAAAATCGTGAACATGGCGGTCGTGCCCCGGAAAGGACCCTCGAACCCCTGCATACATACTGCTGCGGGCGGCCCGCTATGGTTTCGCGGTGGGGGGCGTGGCGTCAAGGGGTGGGGGTGAAGGCCTGAGCGGTTACTGGCCTTCGAACAACCGGCACTGCGCGAAGTTCTCACGGGATCGGCGCCGCCGCGTTGCCCTTCGGTACCCGGGAACCTCAGACCAAGTCTGAATCCCGAGATCGGAACCTGAATGTGCTGTCTCCCCGTGGCGGTTTGCGGCGGAGAAGACAATTCGAGCTGCTTCCTCAACCAACTCTTCCAGCGTTTTGTCGCTGGCATCGATTCGGACCCAGCCCGTATCTCGGAAACATCGTAACCGTTCCAGAACACGCTCCTGGTAGGAGATGAAGTCTGCCGAATCGCCCATCTTGTAACCGTCCATCCTGCCTGCTTCGGTTGCGGAGAAAGCTTCGCGCCGCACCACCGTCCTTCGTGGATCGACATCCAAGAACACCACCAGTTTGGGCACCGTGAGATGGCGAAAACTGGAGAGGACGAAGTGGTGCTCAAACTCTGGTTTCAGGAGGAATCGAGCCGCGAACTTGTAGAACCAATTGTCGAGTACGACAAACTTCCCCTGCTTCAGCAGGGGCTGGATCTTGCAGTGATCCAACAAACTGAACCAGGAAACGATCAGGTGGAACCAGTGTTGGTCTCCCCACTCCCAAAGCGGAGCATCCGCGGGATAGTCCCAAAGCACCCGCTTGAGATCTTTCATCCGATCCGAGAGTGCCGGGTGCTCGAAGCCTTCCGCGCTCTTCTTGTCGATCAAGACGAGGTCCAGCCCGCGATCCTGCAGCAGTTTGGCGATCGCCCCAGCGACTGCGCTCTTACCGGCCGCATCACCGCCTTCGAAACATACCAGCGTGCCCGTCCCACAATGCGTTCGACTCATCGTCCTCGGCCGACCTGGCAGCTCCCGAAAAATTTCTCGTGACGTTCGCTAGAGACCATAGTCCGATTCCCTCGTGGAGCGCAACTCAGAACAACCGCAGGAAGGCCTCGGTATCCAACGAATTCCTCCCACAACCTTGGTAGAAGGGACGGGAGAACGGGTAATCGGCGAAAATGCGCTGAAGACTCCTCCCCATCTCCAGAATGCGCGACGGGGAAGGCGCCTTTCGATCGAAGAGCGGGGTCTCCGGGTCCGGATGAAAGACGTTGATCACCGGGATCACACCCGATTTCGCCAAGCGTTCCATGCCCGCGTCCATCGAATCCTGCGCTTCGAGCCCCCCGACGATGATCGAAAAGACGTTCCCTTCGCCGAGCACTCGAACCGCTCCATTGAGCGCATCAAATAGGTGGTTCTGTCCGAGGACCACCTCTTTTCCTGGACAGAAGCGCGCGAAGAGCTCCGGGTCGAAGACCTCCAGGTTCATCGCAACCGAAACATTTAGGCCCTCCAGTTCTCGAAGGAGGGCGAGATCCGCAGGAGGGTAGACGATCAGGTGAAGCTCCACCTCTCGGCCCGACTCTATGATGACTTCGTTCGCGACCCGGCATAGGTTCGCGTAGTAGAGGAAGCTTCGGTCAGGATCCCGGAAGTTGCCGCCATTGAGCATCACCTGAGAGGCTGGGCATGCGGCGTCCGCGAGAGCCACTTTCAATGCTTGTCGGAGCAAGTCTTCTGAAACAACCGTTGGGAACTCACCTTCACGGCTTCGGTTCGGCGCAATCGAGCAGTATTGACAAGCCTTTCCCATATCGACCAGGGCGCAGTTACCGTGAATGAACACGCCAAGGGAGCCGCCGCCGTAAAGGGTCACTACGCTGCGAGCCAAGCGACCATCAGGCAACGGTTCCGAGTAAAAGGAAGGGGTCAAGGGGAACGAGATTGGGGCAAGGGTGGCGCCTCGCTGGACCATGTATCCATTCTCAGGCGAGTGGCAGAGCTGCCAGGGTGACTCACTCCGTACGTTCACGGAACAGACGAGATCTTCTCCCAAGAGGATCAGCTCCTGAGGCAAGGAGAGGTCTCGAAAGGTCAGATCGTCGGGATTTCCATACGCCCGCCTCTTGGCGAGGAACGGCGGCCCATAGACCGCGAGGAATTCTTCGGTAGGGCGAACGCCGTGAGCCAGCAACTCGGCCTTCAGCATAGTAGGTGATGACTGTTCGCTCACGCATTCTCCTTCACCCATTGATGAGAGACCACGAGCTGCGCTCGCTCCATCTCGCGAGCTCATCCGCCAAGAAATCCTGATTTGCCCCAGGCAACGACCTGCCCGAATCCTGCCAGAAGGCATCCAATGCGCCGATGAGCTCCTGGAAGTGGAGATCCATGGTGCTCCGAAGCGCGAGGCGAAATTGATCTTCGGACAATCCGAGTGGACCTTCCAGGCCGCGCAAGTCTTGCTCCAAGAACGTTCCGAGGAGGCGGTAGGAAGACTCCTTGAGGACTCCACGCGCGGAACGAACCAGGGACCGCTCGTCCCCCGAGAGAACCTTCTCCAAACTTTTGAGAGCGTAGTCGAGGCTAAAATTTCGGTCGACCCACCGCTGTGCGGCGTCGCTCATCAGTCCGATCGCTGGATCCTTGAATCGTGCATTCCGCCTTCCCATCGACGGGAGTTCTTCTCCCGCCAACCCCGCGGCTTCAACTCTTTTGAGGTAGGGTGACCCAAGAAGGCATTCCATTGAAACCAATAGGTAGCTGATCGACCTGTAAAGAGGAATCCCTTGGGCGTTCGCGGAAACGAACTCTTCATCTTGAACGGCTTCAAACAAAGCCTCGGCCGACATCGAAGGTTGAACTTTGAGCAGGAGATCCTGTCGCCCCTGAAATCCGTAGGACTCCAGGAGCTCAGCTTGAGTCATGAGGTGATCAAAAGTAATGTAGGTGCATCGAATCGGGATACCACAGGCTGAGAGAAGTCTCAATGCAATCGCATTCTGATGCGCCGTGATTCGCTTGTTGAACCGTTTCAGGATGGAGTCTACGCCAGACTCGAGGCCGAATAGGCATCGATCGAGCCCTTCCTCCCGAAGACGAGACCAGAATCGTATTCTGGCGCTTCCAATCCTTGTGTGGGTAGAAATCAGCGGCTCAGGCCTTCGGGATAGAGCTCGAGGCCGCCCAGGTGAAAGTAGATGGCGCTACGGAACCGCTCACGGTTGCGGAATCCTCGTGCATTGAACTTGAG
>DASYKS010000047.1:0-2399 GCA_035995205.1 Thermoanaerobaculia bacterium | reverse complement strand
TGTTTGAATTTCTTGTCGAGGACGATGTCTTCGTCGAGGCGGCGCAGCTCGCCGTTGATCTCGGCCCGCGAGTAGCCCTCGAGCCGCATCTGCTCGAGCAATTTCCCGTATTCGCCTTTGCGCCCGCGGACGACCGGCGCCATCACCATGAATTTCTTGCCGTCCTCGATCGTCATCAGGCGGTCGACGATCTGCTCCTGGGTCTGGCCGGTGATCTCGGCGCCGCACTCGGGGCAGAACGGGTGGCCGATCCGCGCCCAGAGCAGCCGCAGGTAGTCGTAGATCTCGGTCACCGTGCCGACGGTCGAGCGCGGATTCCGCGAAGTGGTCTTCTGGTCGATCGAGATCGCCGGCGAGAGCCCCTCGATCGAGTCGACGTCGGGCTTCTCCATCAGCCCGAGGAACTGCCGCGCGTAAGACGACAAAGACTCGACATAACGTCGCTGCCCCTCGGCATAGATCGTGTCGAAGGCAAGGCTCGACTTGCCCGAGCCGGACAGCCCGGTGATCACGATCAGCGCGTCGCGAGGCAGCTCCAGGGACACGTCCTTGAGGTTGTGCTCCCGGGCTCCGGAGATGACGATCTTGTCTGAAACAGGCACGAATAACGAGTCTACCCAAGCGAACAGATGTTCCCCCCACCCGTTCGGCTGCGTCTCCCGCCCGAGCGTTCGCACTTTCCCGCGCTATGCGCGGTTTTCTGCGAACGCTCGGCGGTGCGGGGGGGTGAATTCGTGGCCCACCGCCCCTTGACGGGGCATGCGAGACGAAGAGCGGATTCATCACCGGATGGCGACCCTGGCGGCCCGACAGTACGGGATCGTCAGTCGCGAACAGTTGGTCGGCCTGGGGTACTCCGACGATGCGATCGACCGCGCGGTCTCTGCCGGTCGACTCCACCGTTGGCACCGGAAGATCTTCGCCGTCGGCCACAGGGGACTCAGCCCGCATGGCCTCTGCATGGCGGCCGTGATGTTCCGCGGAGAGGGCGCGCTCCTCAGCTACCAGTCGGCGGTGTGGCTCTGGGGACTGGAGCCGAATCTAGAGGTACCCGTCAACGTCAGCGTGCGTTGGCGCGGCCACGCGCAGGGCGCGATCGGCCTCCACCACTGCCCGGCGCTCCGCGACGAGGACATGGCTGCGACGGAGCGGCTCCCGGTGACCGCGGTGCCGCGAACGTTGATGGACTACGCCTTTGAAGCGAGGAGGTACAGGCTTGAACGCGCCATCGACAAGGCCGACCGTCTCGACCTACTCGACATCGCGGCAATCGACCGCATCGCGCACGAGGTGCGTCGTCACCCCGGTCGCGCCCGCTTGCTTCAAGCGATCGACATCTATCGCGAGCGGGGATTCACCAGATCCGGTGGCGAGAAGCGGATGCTCGCGGCGCTCGCCGACGCCGGCGTCCGGCGACCCCTTGTCAACAACTTCATCGAGGGCTACGAGCTCGATTTCTACTGGGAGCGCGAGCGCTTCGCGGTCGAACTTGACAGCTGGGAGCACCACGGCGGTCGGCGATCCTTCGAGGAAGATCGCAAACGGCAGGAGGAGCTGGCCATGGCGGGGATCGAGATCGTTCGCATCACCGGCACTCGCCTCCAGCGCGAGCCGCGAAACGTCGCAAAACGGATCTCCGCACACCTCAATCGCCGCCGCCAGAGTCATGCGGCCGCTTAGCGTTCGCAGAAATCCGCGGATAGCGCGGAGAAGTGCGAACGCTCGCAGGTCGGGGGTTAGAGGGCGGCGGAGAGTTTGCGGCGGTAGTCGCGGGCCGTGGGGTCGGCGGGGTCCAGGTCCGAGAGGACGCCGATGATGGCTCGCCGGAGGAGGTCTCGGCGCTCGTCGGGGTCCAGGGACTCAGTGGCGTCACCATTCGTCGGTCCGTCGCCGTTGGCGGAGATCGCTTCGAGCAAGGTGTCGAGGGCCTTTGGGCGGTCGCCGTCGTCGAGGGCCGTCCATGCCTCGGGGGCGATGCCGGCCTCGGACAGCTTCACCCGGGCCACGATCCCCGCGGCGGCGAAGTCCTCGGGGAAGTTCTCGACCGCTTCCAGCGCCTCGGCCTCCGCCCCGCGTCCCAGGCGAGCCTTGGCGAGGGCCACGGCGACGTCGGCGCGGCGCGGCTCGAGTTCGAGCGCCTCGCGCAGGGAGAGCTCATCGCCCGCCGCCAGCAGCTGGTCGGCCCGCGATGGCGAGAGGCCGTCGAAGAAGGCTTCGACCTGGGCGGGCGGGACGGCGCCGGTGAATTCGTCGACGATTTTGCCGTCGCGGAAGGCCTTCACCGCCGGGATCCCCTGGACGCCGAACTGAGCCGCCAGCTGCTGGTTTGAGTCGACGTCGACCTTGGCGAGGACGACCTCGCCGCCGCGCTTGGTCTCGGCCGCTTCCAGCGCCGGGCT
>DASYKS010000046.1:0-17134 GCA_035995205.1 Thermoanaerobaculia bacterium | reverse complement strand
ACTGCGGTGTTGGTTCGGGACCGATTCCAAGGGTTTTTCCCTTTCCCGACTCTGGAGGTGTCCGATGAGACGACTTAAGTTTTCACTCCTAGCCGCTCTGTTCGTTGCGGCCGGTCCGGCTCTGGCGAGCGGGCCGGGAGTCCTGAAGTTCGACGAAGTCAGTTTCGAGGTCGCCGAGACCGCGGGCGTCGCCGTGATCCGGGTGGAGCGCTCGCAAGGCGAATCGGGGGCCGCCTCGGTCTCTTACGCGACGAGCGACGGCACGGCGACCGCTGGCTCCGACTACACGTCGGTCTCCGGGACCCTCTCCTGGAGTTCGGGCGACGGCCTGACCAAGACCTTTACCGTACCGATCTTGAACGACTCGTTGCCTGAAGGCTCCGAGACGATCGCTCTCACCCTGTCCAACGCGAGCGGCGCGTCGATCGATCCGAACCGCGGTACGTCGACCTTGGTCATCCTCAACGGTGGAGGGGGAGGCGGGGGTGGCGGCGGAGGCGGCGGCGGTGGAGGAGGTGGTGGCGGCGGTGGCGGTGGGGGTGGCTCCGCGGGCACGATCAAGTTCGACGAAGTGACGCTGGAAGTCGCCGAGTCGGCGGGGGTCGCGGTCGTTCGAGTCGAGCGCTCGCAGGGCGAGAGCGGCGCGGTCACGATCGACTACGCGACCAGCGACGGCACGGCGAAGGCCGGTCTCGACTACTCGGCGGTCGCCGGGACCCTCGCTTGGGCCTCCGGTGACGAGCTGACCAAGACCTTCACGATTCCGATCCTCAACGATTCGATCAACGAAACCTCCGAGACGATCGGCTTGACCCTTTCGAATCCGACCGGCGGCGCCGCCATCGATCCTCTGCGCGGCACCTCGACCGTGGTGATCCTCAACGGCGGCGGTGGAGGGGGTGGCGGTGGCGGTGGAGGAGGTGGCGGTGGTGGTGGCGGCGGTGGCGGTGGCGGTGGTGGTAGTGCCGGAGCCATCAAGTTCGATCAGAGCGACTTCGCGGGTTTCGAGGGTGCCAATGCCCTGGTCACGGTCGAGCGCTCGATGGGCGAGCAGGGGGCCGTTTCGGTGACTTTCAGGACCGAGAGCGGTACCGGCACCAGCGGAGTCGACTTCGCGGCGGTCATCGGGACCCTTACGTGGGCTGCCGGAGACGAATCGAACAAGGTGATCGAGATCCCCCTGCTTGCGGACGGGATCGCCGACAGCGGCGAGACCTTCCGCGTCATCCTGTCGAATCCGACCGGGGGCGCCACGATCGACGGCCAGCGCGGCGTCGCCGTGGGGCGCATCCTGGAGAGCGGCGACGGCGACAACCTCGGGGACGACGACAGAACCCGGCTCGGCGTGCTCAAGTTCGACGACGCCGGCTACCAGGTGATCGAAGGCAACGTGTTCGCCCGCGTCGCGGTCGAGCGTTCGAGCGGAGTCAAAGGGCGGGTGACCGTCCGGTGGACCGCTGCGAACGGCAGCGCCACGTCGCCCGCCGACTTTACGGCGGCGAGCGGCACGCTCGCCTGGAACGCGGGGGACGGCACCAAGAAGTTCTTCCAGGTGCAAATCCGGCCCGACGCCCTCCGCGAAGGCAACGAGACGGTCCGGCTGGCTCTCTCCGCCCCGACCGGCGGCGCGACGCTCGATCCGGCTCGCAGCAACACGACGCTCGACGTTCTCGACAACGACGGTTCGAAGGCCGCCTGCGTGCCGGGCACCAACACGCTTTGCCTCGCGGGAAATCGGTTCCAGGTGTCCGTCACCTGGCGCACGCCGCAGGGCGCGAGCGACCAGGGCGTGGTCGAGCCGCTGACCAGCGAGGCGGGGCTGTTCTCGTTCTTCGGCGACCGGCAATACGACCTGCTGGTGACCATTCACGACGCCTGCTCTTCAGCGAACGCCTTCCAGGTTCTCGCCGGGGCGACCACCAAGCTGGACTACACGCTGACGGTGCTCGACACCCGGACGGGCCTCACCAAGCAATTCACCAACCCGGCGGGCCGTCTCGCGCTGCCGGTGGACGATATGGCGACGTTCAAGACCTGCGGTTCGTAAAGGTCGACTCCTAAGGCCTCACTCGCGGCGCTGTCCGGCCGCGATCTCCTTCTCGGCTCGGGCGGCAACGCCCGGGCCGTTTTTCGTGGCGGCTACGCTTTCCGCGGCGTATCGCACAAGTCCTCGGTGCCGAGTCTAATTTCGAGCGCGGAATCCCCCAGCCGGCGCGGCAAGCCCTATTTCGAGCCCGCAGCGCGCTATCGGCGCCCGCTGCTCCGGTCCTGGGACCGCTGTTCCGGTTCCGGGACGTATATTCCGGTCCTGGGACGGTTATTCCGGTTATGGGACCGCAGATCCGATTCTGGGACGGTTATTCCGATACTGGGACCGCTGATCCGATCCTGGGACGGATATTCCGATTCTGGGACGGATAGCGGCTATCCAGCGCCGATAGCCGCTATCCACGGCGTATAGCGGCTATCCGCGGTGCATAGCGGCTATCCGAGATGTGTAGCCGCTCTCCGGGGCGTAAACCAGCTTGCGGACGCGGGAAAGCTCTTGCGGTGGCGCAAAGCGGCTTTCCCGCGAAACCCTTCGGCTTCGAGCCTCACAAGTATTCGGTGGCGCAACTGCAGGCCCAATTGGTTGTGTTCTGCGGACCGGTTGGGCAGAAGTTCGTTTCCGCCGGAATGCACCAAGCCCAACCGATGAAGCGGGTCCAGCACGCAGAGCCCACGTTGCGGCCGGAACAGCCGTCGAGGCTGCACGCGCCGCAAGTTCCGTACGCGAGGTCGATCGGCGCCGGATTGAACAGGCCACCGGCGGCCTTGGCGTTGGCGCATCCGGGAAGGCTCGAGCTCGCGACCGTGAGGGCCGCCACCGGGGCTCCAGAAGCACCCTCCGCAGCCGCCAGATTCGAAGCACCCACCAGCGCCAGCAGTGAGACAGCGAGCAGCAAGAGTCGAGTCTTCATTCCGCTCTCCTGACCCCCGAACAAGGTCGGATCGACCGCCGGACCATCCGGCGCCCCTATTCAAGAGAGTGAACGATAGGTACAAATCGTGACAAGCGATGGCCCCGTCGCTACGGGGAGCAAGAGACCTGCTACCGATTCCGCCCGTACTGCTCGTGGGAGGACACCCAGTCGAGCGAAGAGATCGCCGAGGCGAGCGAGATCTCGCCCGCGAGCACGACGCCCGCGATGATCTCGGCGAGCTTCTGGACTTTGCCTTTGCCGGAGCAGCCGAGGATCTGGAGACACTCTTTCTGGGTCGGCAACGCGGTGCCGCCGCCGTGGGTGGCGACGATGAGGGAGGGGATGGTGATCGAGATGTAGAGATCGCCCTCTTTGGTCACCTCGGTGTAGACCACGCCGGCTGATGATTCGGAGACGTTTGCGACGTCCTGGCCGGTCGCGATGAACATGGCGGTGATGCCGTTCGGGCTGTGGCAGCCGTTGTTGTTGGCTCCGGAGAGGAACGCGCCGACGTTGGCGATGCCCGCGTGGTAGTGAACCGTCTCGGGCTCGACCCGCATGTGTTGGATCAGCACGTCGCGCGGGATGGTCGCCTCGGCCGTGACCCGCTTGCCGCGGGTGCGCATGATGTTGATCTGCGAGGCCTTCTTGTCGGTCGCGAAGTTCGATTCGAGGTAGAAGTGGCGGATACCCGTGGCGTTTTCGAGCACCCACGAGCAGGCGGCGAAGGTCGCTCGGCCGACCATGTTCTGGCCCGCGGCGTCGCCGGTCGAGTAGTTGAAGCGCAGGAACGCCATCTTGTTCGCGAGATAGGGGTCGATGTAGAGGAGCTTTGCGACCGAGGAGGTCCCCTCCGCTTGCTCGCGAATCGTCGCCAGGTTCTCCTCCACCCAAAAGACGAAATCGCGCGCCTCGCGCGCCGAATCGAACACGAACACCGGCGCCCGCTGCATGCAGTCGCCGACCACCGTGGCCATCACGCCGCCGGAGAGGTTGAGCACCTTGATGCCGCGGTTGTAGGAGGCGACGAGCGTTCCCTCCGCCGTCGCGAGCGGGATGATGAACTCGCCGATCGCATGCTCGCCGTTCACCTTGAGCGGGCCGGCGAAGCCGATCGGTACCTGGGCGACGCCGGTGAAGTTCTCGATGTTGCCCTGGGTGACCGCGGGGTCGAACGAGAACTTGTCGATGTGCTGGAGCTTGATTCCGGCGTACTCCTCGACGAACTGCTGGCGGGCCTTGACGATCGCCGGGGTGAAGTTGTTCTCCTTGTCGAGCGGCACCGTCGCGCGCTTCGGTTTCTCGTCGGCGATCGCGTCCTTCACCTTGAACGCCAGGTTGCCGAACGGCGTGGCGTCGAACTCGATCTCGATCTCGTGCTGCCCCTTGGCCAGCGCATCGACCTTGGCCTCGATATGAACGATTCGGGCGAGGGGGAACGCGATCGTCCGCTCCGGACCGATCGCGGTCGCGGCGACCGGGCCGTCGGTGAGATGGAGCGTCAACCCCTCGATCGGCACGGCCCGGCCGTTGATCTTGATCTGGCGCAAACGGGTAAGCGTGGCGTCCGCCAAGCGGTTCTTCAAGCTGAACCGAACGCCGTCGTCGACGTTCTGCAGACTGCCCAAGGTATACATCTGCTTCAAGATCAAGCCCGGAATCTTCATCGCGTGCCCCCGAGGGTCCTGGTCGAAAGAGGAGATCGTTTCGAGACGCCGGGGAGTCTACCGCGGGGGCCGGACGGGGGGCCAGAAGGCGAATTCCCGAGACGGAGCCGGGCCCAGCTCCGCCGCGGGTTTCCGACGCCTAGCCTTCGCAGAGGGTGCGCGGGCGGGTGCAGGTGATGCAGCTCTCTCCGACCGTACAGGCGCTCGTGTTGCTCGCCACCGTGGTGCCCCCTCCCAGCGCGAGGTCCAGGGATTCTTCGAGGCGCTTCAGGGTCTCACGGGAGAGGCTGAGCTTGGGGCGGGCCGAACGAGTTTTCATGGCTGCTTCCTTCTGCGGCTCGTGCCGCGAAATTCGGCTCCTCTCGGAGAGTAGCTACGCGCGGCGAGAGAAAAGGTTGGGCTCTTGCCCAGACATCTTGGTTCGGTTTGGCCGCGGGGTCCCGCGAGAGGTATCGTCGAACCGCGGTGCGGATCGTCACATTGCCGACCACCAACGTATATACGATCGGCGCCCCTCGATTCAGGAGATCTTTTCGATGCCGGACCGACGTTCCTTTCCGCTTTCCCTTCCGCTCTCCGGGGTGGTCGGCGCTCTTTTGCTTTTCTCGCTCGCTGCCGCCGCTACGTCCAAGCCGGCGGGCAAGGCACATCCGCGCCCGATGCCGCCTCCTATCCGCAAAGCGCTTCAAGATCGCGACCTGCGCTCGCAGGACAACCCGGGCGAGGCGATGAAGTTTTATCTTGCGAAGCGTCTGCCCAAGGACGAATCCAGCCTGCCGATCGAGCGCTATGTGACCGCGAGGGTGCAGATGGAGCGGATGCCCCAGGTCGATCTAGGCAGGGTCAAGCGCTTGCCGCCGGAGCAACAGAGGGACGCGGCGGAAAGTGAGGCGGCGGCGCCGGAGGAGACCCCGATCGATCTTGAAGGCGACCGCAGCGTGGCCTCGTGGAGCCCGCTCGGCCCCGCCGACATCGGCGGCCGAACCCGCGCCTTGGTGATCGACCCGCGGACGCCGCGCATCTTTTATGCGGGCGGCGTCGACGGCGGCGTCTGGAAGAGCACGAACGCGGGAACCCGCTGGGCCGCGGTCGGCGATCTGATGACCAACCTGGCGGTGACCAGCCTGGTAATGGATCCGACCAGCTCGTCGACGCTCTACGCCGGCACCGGCGAAGGGTTCTTCAATGCCGACGCGATCCGGGGCTTGGGAATCTTCAAGACCACCAACGGCGGCACCACCTGGACCAGCTTGGCCGCGACCCGGAATGCGAGCTTCTCCTACGTCAACGACCTGGTGATCAGCTCGAAGAACCGGGATCGGCTGTATGCCGCCACCCGCACCGGCATCTGGCGGACGACCAACGGTGGCTCGACCTGGACGCGGATCTTCAATCCGGGCGTTGCCGAGGGCTGTTTCGATCTGGCGATCCGCACCGACAAGATCAACGACGTCGTCTTCGCCGCGTGCGGCAGCACGACCCGCGGGAGCGTGAGCCGCAACGTAAAAGCCGAGAGCACGGAGGTCTGGGTGCCGGTGCTCGCGGAAGCCGGCATGGGGCGCACCTCGCTCGCGCTCGCGCCGTCGAACCAGAACATCATCTATGCGCTCGCGGAAAGCCTCGCCCCCGGCGATTATCAGCTCGGATTGCACGCGGTCTTTCGTTCGACGGCGGGCGGCGATCCGGACAGCTGGACCGCCCAGGTGCGCAACACCGACGCGACGAAGCTCAACACCCTCCTGCTATCGAATCCGGTGCTCGCGAGCCTCTCCGAGTGCGGCCTGGGGGGCACCAACGCGTTCGTCAATCAGGGCGGGTACGCCAACGTGATCGCGGTCGATCCGAGGGATCCCAACCGCGTGTTCGTGGGCGGCATCGACCTGTTCCGCTCCGACGATGCCGGCAAGAACTGGGGCATAGTCTCTTACGGGTGGGCCGAAGGGCCGCCGGATGCACCGAGCTTCGCCCCTTCCGGCCATCACGCGATTGTCTTCCATCCGCAATACAACGGGACGACCAACCAGGTTCTCTTCGTCGGCGGCGATGGCGGGATCGTAAGGACCGAAAACGCGCGGGCCAAGAGCGGCAAGGGGTTGGAAGTCTGCGACCCGCACCGTGCCAACGTGGTCTGGCGCCGGTTGAACGACGGCTACGAAGTGACCCGGTTTTACCACGGTGCGGTGTTCCCGGACGGCGAGGCCTATTTCGGCGGCAGCCAGGGCAACGGCACCCTGGTGGGAGACACCGCCTCCGGGCGCAATGGCTGGGAAAAGCTCCTCGCGGGCGACGGCGGTTACGTCGCGGTCGATCCGACCAACCCCCAGACGCTCTATGCCGAGAATTTCGGCCTTTCGATTCAGAAATCGACCGACGGCGGCACCACGTTCAACGACGTCACGGGCGACATCGACGACAACGGGTTCCTCTACATCGCGCCGTTCGGCCTGGACCCGAGCGAGCCCCGGCGCCTGTGGACCGGCGGCGCGTTCATCTGGCGCACCGACGACGGGGCGGCGACGTGGACCCGCGCGAGCACCGGGGTGGCCGGAGACGACGATTCGCTGGTGAGCGCGGTTGGCATCGCGCCGAGCAATGCTCATCGCGTCCTGGTAGGGCTGTCCGACGGCTTCATCCATCGCAACGATTCGGCGCTCAACGCCGAGGGCGTCGTTTGGCCGGTCGTCTTGCCGCGCGACGGATTTGTCTCGTCGATCGCGTTCGATCCCGCCGACGACCGGGTCGCCTACGCCACCTATTCGACGTTCGGCGGCGATCACGTCTGGCGCACCACCGACGGCGGTGCCCATTGGGCGCCGGCCGGCGGCTCGGGAGCCACCGGTATCCCCGACATTCCGGTGCTGTCGATCGTGGTCGATCCGGGCGCGCCGACCGTGCTCTACGCCGGGACCGACCTCGGCGTGTTCGTTTCGAACAACTCCGGTGCGACCTGGGCGGTAGCCGGTCTCCCAGGCGTCTCGACCGAGCATCTGGAGATCCATGTGGCACCGGGAGGGGAGGAGACGCTGTTCGCCTTCACCCACGGCCGCGGGGCCTGGAAGGTGCGGATCAACCCGTAGGGGAGCCTCAATGCCCGCCGGCCGCCTCGCCCCAGAGCTGCTGGAGACGGCGATCCCGGCCGCAGCCCGAGCGGTAGTAGTTGTAGCGGAGCGGGTTCTTCTTGTAATAGTCCTGGTGGTACTCCTCGGCGGGCCAGAAGGTCGATGCGGCGACGATCTGCGTGACGATCGGCCCCGGCAGCTTCTTGCTCGCCTCGAGCGCCTGCTTCGACGCCTCGGCGGCCTGATGCTGCGCCTCGTCCTGGTAGAAGATCGCCGAGCGGTACTGCGTTCCATGATCGCAGAACTGGGCGTTCGCGGTCACCGGATCGACGTTGTGCCAAAAGACTTCCAGGAGCTTTTGGTAGGTGACCTTCTTCGGGTCGTAGCGGACCTGGAGCGATTCGGCATGCCCGGTCCCGCCGGAGGAGACTTCTTCGTAGGTGGGGTTCTTCTTCGTGCCCCCGGTATAGCCGGAGGTCGTGTCGACCACGCCCTCGACCTTGTCGAAGGCCGGCTCCATGCACCAGAAACAGCCGCCGGCAAACGTGGCGACCGCCAAGCCACCGGGCGGAACGGCGGGTTTGGCGGCGGCGGAAGGCGTCGTCGGCCAAGCGACGATCGCGACGACCAGAACGAGGGCGAGCGCGCTCGCGAGCAGGATGGTTTTCATTCGGTTCTCCTTGGGACTCGGGGCGATCGATCTGACGAACCTCGCCTCCGCTTTGAAGTGTACGGCACGGGGCGGCGAACGGATCAAAGGGCCGCTTCGCTGCCGTGGGGTACTTTGCCGGGAGAGTGCCTGAGGTTTCAGCGGCTGAGAACGGCGACCCTGCCGACGATCCCCGCGACCAGCGCCTCGTCCGTCGGTTGCACCGCTTCTACCGCGGGCTCTACCCCCAGCGCGCGGAATTCGGCGCTCGTGACCGGGCCGATCGAGGCGGCCAGCAGTTCGGCTCGGCGTTGCGGCCAGGCGTCGCCGAAGAGATCGGCGAAACGGCGAGCGATGCCGCCGCTGGTGAAGGTCACCCAGCCGAAGGGGGAGGACGAGAATAAATCGACCGCGCGCGCGGGAGTCTCTGGCGGCAGGCGCTTGTCGTAGGCAATGACAAAGGTGAGATCCGCCCCTGCGGCCTCAAGCCCCCGGGCGAGCAACGGGCGGGCGTCGGCGGCCTGGGGTAGGAGGACGCGGCGGTGGGCGACGTGCGGTGCGAGATCGGCGAGCAGGGCTTCGGCGTTTCCCTTCGTGGCGATGATCCGAGGCTCGATGCCCGCTTCGCGGAGGACCGCGGCTGTAGCGCTTCCGACCACGGCGACCGCGAGGCGTGTGGGCAGCGAACCTTCGGCGGCATCGAGCAGCGCGCGCGCGCCGTTCGCCGAGGTGAACACCACCCAGTCGTAGAGCGGCAGCTCCGAGGCGGCGCGGGCGAGGGGACGCGGGTCGGCGGGGGGGAGGACCTCGATCAGCGGCAGGGAAATGACCGTGGCACCTGCTTCGGTGAGCCGTCGGGTCAGCTCAGTTGCCTGGGCTGCGGCGCGAGTGACGACGACGCGCAGACCTGCAAGGGGAGAGGCGAGCCGATCGGAGGAAGGGTTCATTCGCCAGGTCGAGAACGCGGACTCGAAGCGGTCCTACGCATCCTCGTCCTTGCGGATCGCCGTGAGAATCTCGTCCGCTCCTGCCGCGCGGAGCGCCGCGACGCAGGCCGCAGCCAGTGCGTGCGGATCGTCTCCGGTCGCGTCGTGGCGGAGGGTTTTCCCACCGTCCGGCGTACCGAGAAAGAGCGAGAAGTGCAGTCCCGCCGCGGATCCGGAGCCTTGTGCGAACACGGCGAGCGGCAGGGTACAGTCCCCTCCGAACGCCGCCACCACCGCGCGCTCGGCCTGCGCTTCCCGGCGACTTTGGGCGTGGTCGAGCAGGGTGCAGATCTCGTGCGCGGGACTTCCCGCTCGGACTTCGAGCGCCAGGATGCCCTGGCCGGGCGCGGGCACCATCTCGGTGGTGGAGAGCAGGTGAATCGGCAGCTCGGCCAGCTCCGGCCGGTCGATCGTCAACCTTTGGAGTCCAGAAGCCGCCAAGATTACTCCCGCCGCACCACGCTCGCGCCATTTGCGGATGCGGGTATCGACGTTGCCGCGGATCGGCTCGACCCGCAGATCCGGTCGCAGCGCGAGGATCTGCGCGCGTCGCCGGAGCGAGCCGGTGAGCAGCTCGGCGCCTTCCGGCAGCCCGGCGAGGTCATGGGACAGCTCGGAGATCAGCGCGTCTCGCCCGTCCGCCCGCTCAGGGTAGGCCGCGATTGCGAGCCCTTCGGGAAGCGCCACGGGAAGATCCTTCAAGCTGTGGACGGCGAAATCGAGTGTGTTGTCCAGCAGCCCCTGTTCCAGCTCGGCGGTAAACAACCCCTTGCCGCCGAATTTCGCAAGATCGCCCGCCGTGCGGTCGCCCGTGGTTTCGATCGGTACCAGCTCGACGACAAGCCCCGGCCGCGCCGCTTCGAGCGCGCGCGCCACCTGGCTCGATTGAGCGAGGGCGAGCGGGCTTCGGCGCGTGCCGAGACGGAGATGTATTTCCTGCCCGAGGCTCACTCTTCGGTTCCGTCGGGCGGTTCGGGGCGGGAATCGAGGCGAAACAGATCGCGGGCGATCGCCAGGCGGGCGGCGGTGTTCTCGCCTTCCGCATCGCGCAGTCGGGCGCTCGGGTGGTGGAGGATCTTCTTCACCAGCGAGCGGGTCAGGCGATCGAGGTCGCCATGGGTCTCGGGCGGAAAACGCGCGTAGGCCGCGGCCAGCTCCCGGCGGCGGATCTCTTCGGCCTGGCGTTGCAGCTCGGCCACGATCGGTTCGGCGTCCAGGCTCTTGTACCAGGAGAAGAAGCGGTCCAGCTCGCGGCCGAGCAGCTCCTCGACCTTCGGCACCTCTTCCCGCCGCCGCTTGAGATTGCGCTCGATCAGGTGCTGGAGCGAATCGATCGTGTGGAGAAACAAGTTGCCGATCTTCGCCGCGTCGGGGTCGACGTTCCTCGGCACGCCGAGGTCGACCACCAGCAGCGGCCGGCTGCCCCGCACCTCCATGGTCGCCATCAGATCGTGGCGGGTGAGCACCGGCTCTTCGGCTCCCGTCGCGACCACGATCAGATCGGCCGCGGCGAGCGCGGCCACGCGCTGATCGAACGGCAGTACCTCGATCGTCGGCAGCTCTTGGCGCAGCTCTTCGAGCCGCTCCGCGGTTCGGTTCGCGACCGTCAGCTTCCTCGCGCCCCGTTCCAGGAGATTGCGTGCGACGAGCTTCGCAGTCTCGCCGGCGCCGAGCATCAGGATGCGGCACTGCTCCAGATCGCGAAAAATATTCTTGGCCAACTCGACCGTCGCGTAGCCGAGCGAAACCGCGCCGCTCGCGATGCCGGTCTCACGCCGCGCCCGGCCGCCGGCCTCGATCGCGGCGCGCAGCAGATGTTGGATCACCGGGCCGCCCGAGCCCACCTGCTCGGCGATCCCCGCGGCAACCTTGACTTGGCCGAGGATCTCCGGCTCGCCGAGCACCATCGATTCGAGCCCGGAGGCGACCGCGAGCAGATGATGGGCCGCCTCCCGGTTGCGCTGGACGTACAACCGCCCCGGCTGGCCGAGCTCCGGCGCGCGGGCGAGAAACAGCAGGTCGAGCAGCTCCCGGTAGGCGGTCTCCTCGTCTCCCTCGTCGCGCGGGGCGAGATAGACCTCGGTGCGATTGCAGGTCGAGAGCGCGAACGCTTCGCCGATCGCCGGGCGCGCGAGCAGAGCAACCAGAAGTTCTTCGGTTTCTCGCGGCGATAGCGCCACCCGCTCTCGCAGCTCCAAGGGCGCGAGCCGAAAGTCGGTGCCGACCAGCAGCAGCGGAGGGCCGTCGGATCGCGTCACTTTCAGAGAAACCCGTGGAAATCGGTGAAGAAGAAGTTGACCGCAAAGAGCGAAAACAGAATGGCGCCGAGGCCGGTGAGCGCCACGATCGCGGTCTGTTTGCCCTGCCACCGGCGCAGCCGGCGCAGCGCGAGCGCCACCGCGTAGAGCAGCCAGATCGCGGCTGTGGCGATGATCTTCGGATCGTGGTGCCAGACCGCGGGGAATTCCCGTTGGGCGAAGAAGATGCCGCTGAGCACGGCGCCGCTCAAACCGACGAACCCGGTCACCAGCGCGCCGAGCATCATCCGTTCGAGCGCTTCGAGCGGCGGCAGCTTGCCGAAGAAGGTGGAGAAGCGGCCCCCCTTGAGATCGCGGTAGAGCTGGAGGAACAGAAATGCGTACCCGGCGGCGATCGCGAACGCGGTATAGCCGAGCAGGGCGAGCGAGATGTGGATCGCGATCACGCCGTCCTTGAATCGCGCGAGGTCGGGCGGAATCGGCCGTCCCAGGAGCGACGAAAAGAGCTGGAAGAAGAACACCAAGCCCACCAGCCAGAATCCGGTCGAGCGCTCCCGCCCGTGCCATTCGACCACGGCGTAGACCCCGGCGATCGCAAACGCGATGATCGACAGCGCCTGGGACACCGTGGCCGCCGGGAACTGATGCCAGCGATACGCGAGGACGACGAGATAAATCAGGTGAAAGGCGAGCGTGCAGAGCAGCGCCGGAGTGGCCCAGCGCCGGGCGTTGACGGCGCCGGAAAAGAACAGGAAGCCGTACGCCGCGGCGACCACCAGATAGGCCAGCGGCAGCAAGACGACACTCACGGAAAGGAAGGTCTCCATTGGAATGAATCGTAGCATCTGCTAGCCTCACCCGCTTCCGTAGGCGGGCCGGGAGTCCAGTCAGGCCTCGCCGCGATTTCTTCGAGGTCTCGCTCAATGGCGAATATGGTGATCGTCGGCATGCAATGGGGTGACGAGGGGAAGGGCAAGATCGTCGATCTGCTCTGCCCGGCGTTCGACGCCGTCGTCCGCTACCAGGGCGGGCACAACGCCGGCCATACCGTCAAGTTCCGCGATCAGCACTTTTCGCTCCATCTGGTGCCGTCCGGCGTGCTCCATCCGGGCATGCTGTGCGCCCTGGGCAACGGCATGGTGCTCGCCCCCGACGCGTTCCTTGCCGAGCTGGCAAAGCTCTACGAAGCCGGGGTCCGGTTCGACGGCCGGCTGTTCGTCTCCAACCGCGCCCACCTGCTGCTGCCGCCGCACGCCGCGCTCGACAAGGCGCGCGAAGGCGCCAAAGGACGGGAAAAGATCGGCACCACCTCGCGCGGCATCGGCCCGGCCTACGAAGGGAAAGTGGCGCGCATCGGCCTGCGCGTCGCCGATCTCTCCGCGCCCGACCTGGAAGTTCGCCTGCGCGCCCTGCTCGCGCATCTTCAAGCCGAGATCACCAGCCTGGGCGGCGATCCGCTCCCGTCGCCGGCCTCGCTCGCCGACCAGTGCCGCGCCTGGGCCGAACGGCTGCGGCCGTGCATCACGGATACCGCCGTCCTGTTGAACGAATGGATCGACGCCGGCAAGAGCCTGTTGTTCGAAGGGGCGCAAGGGACGATGCTCGACGTCGACCACGGCACCTACCCGTTCGTCACCAGCTCGAACTCGACCGCCGGTGGCGCCGCCACCGGCACGGGAGTGCCGCCCACCCGCATCCACGGCGCGATGGGGGTGCTCAAGGCATACACCACCCGAGTGGGCGAAGGACCGTTCCCGACCGAGCTTACCGGCGACGATGGCGAGTACCTGCGCCAGCGGGGCAACGAGTTCGGCACCACCACCGGCCGCCCGCGCCGCTGCGGCTGGCTCGACCTGGTGGTCGCCCGCTACGCCAAGATCCTGAACGGTATCGACGGCATCGCCCTCACCAAGCTCGACGTGCTCGACACCCTGGCCGAAATCCCGATCTGCACCGGCTATCGCGTCCGCGGCGAAGTCGTCCGCACCCTGCCTGCCGAGCGCCACCTGCTGGAGAGCGCGGAACCGGTCTACCGCACGGTGCCCGGCTGGAAGACCTCCACCGTCGGCACCCTGGAGCACACGGACCTGCCCCAAGCGGCGCGCGATTACATCGACCTGATCGAGCAAGAGCTGGGTTCACCCATCGTCCTCACCTCGACCGGACCCCGCCGCGAAGAGACCATCGTCCGCAACCACCCGGCGCTCCACCGCCTGACCAGCCAGCGCCTGCCGCAAATCCTCGCCCAACGATAGGTCCTTCGCCGAGCCCCTGCCATCCTCTATACTCCGCGCTTCGCAGTTCCTGCCTTTCGGGCGGTTAGCTCAGCTGGTAGAGCAACGGACTTTTAATCCGTGGGTCCAGGGTTCGATCCCCTGACCGCCCACCAATCGAATCAATTACTTACAGCGGTTTTAGGGGCATGCAATCGGCCCCCGTGGTCCACTGCGGCGTAGGTGCGGCCTACTGCCGCCTCCCCCGGCCGGACCGCGAAATCGGCCCAACCCCGACCAAATCCGCCGATCAGCACTCTACCCCCGACTTTGACGGGATCTTGTGGGAAGCGAAAACCAGCTTGAGGGATCTTGTGTCGGAGGACCGCAAGTCCGCACGGACAGATCAGTGCCTCCGGCAGGGTTGCCGGCGTGACGATGCGGTTAACCCGGATAATGCATGAAGGGGCGTTGAGCCTATAGACACGGAAGGCTCCGGGAACGGAGAATCTCTTTTGCGAGAAGGGAATTCTGACGTTCTAACGGAGCCTTGCCGATGCCACATCCTGCCACACAGTGTGTTTTCTTTCCAGAGCTTCTCAAGCGGCCCGTTCAGGTGCGGTTCGATGCGCCGACGATGAGTGTGGATGGCGGAGCGGTATTGCTCGCGGCGCTGGATCGCCAGATCGGTCTGACCGAAAGGCTGGCGTCAGCGATCCACGACCGACGGCAACCGGGCAAGGTAGCCCATAGTGTCGTAGATCTTCTGCGGCAGCGTTCGTTCGGCTTGGGGTGCGGCTACCCCGACTGCAATGACGCCAAGACGTTGCGCCAGGATCCGATCCAGAAGCTCCTTTTGGCCCGGGACCCGCTGGACGGACGGGGGCTTGCGGATCAAGCGACGTTGAGCCGGTTCGAGAATGGGGTCGACTCGCGCGATCTGTACCGGATGGCCTCGGAGCTGATGGATGTGGTGATCGAGCAGCCCCACAAGCGGCGGCCCGGGCGCCGCGTCAAGCAGATCACGATCGACCTGGACCCGACGGAAGACAGTACGCATGGTGAGCAGCAGCTCGCGTTGTTCAACGGGCACTACGACACCTGGTGTTATTTGCCGCTGCTGGCCTTCGTCACATTCGACAAGGAGCCCGAGCAGCAGCTGGTGGCCGCAATTCTCCGCGGGGGTCGGGCTCCGGCGAGTCAGGGTGCCATCGCTCTGCTGCGCCGTCTGCTCCCGCGATTGCGGCAAGCCTTTCCGCGCGCTCGGCTTCGGGTCCGCCTTGATGGCGGATTTGCCAGCCCGGAGATTCTCTCCTTTCTCGAGCAAGAGCAACTCGAGTACATTGTGGCGATCGGGAGGAATCCGGTGCTCTCTCGCCGGGCCGAGCCGCTCATGAAGTGGGTGCGACGGATGACCGAGAAGAGCGGACAGAGCGAGGCCGCCTTTGACGAGACGAACTATGCGGCGAAGTCGTGGCGCAAGTTGCATCGACGGGTCATCATGAAGGCGGAGGTCGTGCGGCTCGGGACCTGTGCGCCGCGCGACAATGCACGCTTCGTCGTGACCAACCTGCAAGATTCGCCCGAGAGCGTCTATCAGATCTACCGCGGCCGCGGTGACTCCGAGAACCGGATCAAGGAGCTGAAGAACGATCTCGAAATGGACCGTACGAGCTGCACGCGCTTTCTCGCCAACCAGTTTCGTGTCCTGTTGACGGCCGCCGCCTTTGTCCTCTTCCAACAGATGCGGCTCCGGCTCGCCCATGCCACCAACGATCGACCGACGGTGGGCACGATGCGTCTGCGTCTGATCAAAATCGCTGCCCGCGTGGAAAGCTCGGCGCGTCGCGTGGTGCTGCACTTCGCCCAGTCTCACCCATGGGCCGAGCAGTGGCGGCTCCTGGCACGAAGTTGCGGCGCTGCCCCGGGATAAAGAGCAACCCTTCGAGGTCCACGCTCGATCTCAAACGGCGCTTGGATAGGCCGGGGAGGGCGGAGCCTTCTCGCAAAGCAGGTCGCGACCCCTCGGCCCTTTCCGCCGGATCGCTCTTGGGCTCTCCTGAGACTCAGCCCGTCTGCCAACTCCGAGAAAACTGAAAAATCGGCGATCCCAGGGTGCTCACAGGCCCTTCACTGGAACCTTCATGCATAGTCCGGGTTAAGGGCGCGAGTTACAAACCGACCATCGCCAGGGCGAGGTGCGGTCGGGCCGCCATGTCACGCAATGCCTGGGCGATCCCGCAGGTCTTACGACGTAATCGGATCAGGCTGATCGCCACATTGCGTAGGGTGGCCATCATTTGCGGCCCAGAGCCCGTACGGATTTGGCTGGCATCCTCGGCAAACGTGACGTCGCGGACCCAGTGCAGGCGGTTTTCGATCTCCCAGTGGCCCCGGTTGAGGGCCAGCAGTCGCTGGGCGCTGGCCTTCTCCGGCGACAGGCTGGTGATCAGGTAGACCACCTCGGCTCGCTTCTTGTCCGAGGAGATCATTTGGGTGATGCGCTCGACGCGGGCGACTTGGGCACTGCGGGGGAAATCGACGTAGTCACTTAGTAGCGGACTGGTCCAGATCCGGCGGATCTCCAATCGACCGTGGTGCTTTTCCACGGTTTCATGCGCCGGGGGGAAGAGCCTCCGACTCCAGCAGCTCAGCGATCTCCTGCCGGAGGGTCGGTTGATTGTCTTTGACCGTCAGGCAATAGTCCGCCTTCTTCTCCTCGACCAGCCAACGAGCCAAATTCTTCTGGGTGTGCATTGCATCAGCGGTCACCACGGTGCCCGCCAAGGGTGGGGGCGCCAGCAGCACGGGAGCCTCAGGAATCTCGTTGCTCTTGTCACCGACCTTGCGTTGGGCCACGACGATCCCCTCGCCCTGCAGCACAGCGCTTAGTAGGTGGACTTGCTGGCCCTCTCGATTACGAGCGCCTCGTAGAGTCTTGCCATCCAAGGCGATCACTCCCGGTTGCGATGGAGCAAGACTCCGGAGCCAATCGGTCAAGGCGCGATCCACTTGCTCGGCATCGATGCGCTGCAAGATCCGCCGGATCGTCGGCTCGCTGGGCGCTCGGTAGCGCCGGGTGTGCGGGTCGCGGCGGCAGCCCAGGCGTCGCAACTGATTCTGGTCGCACCGCTGGACCCACTCCGCGATGGCCACGTAGCTGCGTGCCCCGCCCAGCACCGCACAGATCGCCAAGGCCAGCACCGCGGTCTGGTCGTGGCGAATCCCGCGCCGCATCCGGCTCTCCGGCAGACGCAACAAGACCTGGATCAACTCCTCCGCTTTGGGCGCTGAAAGCTTCACGTTCATCGTCTTGCCTCCGGCCAGAGGGGGCTCCAG
>DASYKS010000045.1:0-14518 GCA_035995205.1 Thermoanaerobaculia bacterium | reverse complement strand
GCGGGTGCTGGAGGACAGCGGCGCCACGATGGTCGTGAGCCCGGACCCCTTGGCGAATCGGTGGCCCGCTTCGGTCGCCCGGGTGAGCCCCGACCAGGAGGTTCCGGTCGGCGCGGAGGCTCTGCCGTCCGACACCTCGGGGGATCACCTGGCCTATGTGATCTACACCTCGGGTTCGACCGGCCGTCCGAAGGGAGTGATGGTGAGGCATGGCGCCATCGTCAACCGGCTGCTGTGGATGCAGGAGGAATTTCCACTCGGCGCGCGAGACGCGGTACTGCAGAAGACGCCGCTGACGTTCGACGCCTCGATCTGGGAGGTGTTCTTGCCCCTGTTCACGGGGGCACGGTTGGAGTTGGTCCGTCCCGGGGGCCATCGAGACAGCGGCTACCTGGTGGGGCGCGTGCAAGAGCGCGACGTCACGGTGTTGCAGTTGGTGCCGTCGCAGCTGCGAGTGTTTTTGGACGAGCCGAAGGTGGCCGAATGCCGCAGCTTGCGCCGCCTGTTCTGCGGCGGCGAGGCGTTGGCGAAGAGCCTGGTGGCACGTTGCACGGAGCTGCTGAGCGCCTCGGTATGCAATCTCTACGGTCCTACGGAGTCGTCGATCGACGCGAGCTTCGCGCGGTGCGGGGAGGGGGATCGGGGACCTTCCGGGGTGGTCCCGATCGGCCGACCGTTGAGCAACGTCCGGCTCTACGCGGTGTCGGCTTACGGGGCGTCGGTGCCACGGGGAGCGTCGGGCGAGCTGTGGATCGGCGGCGCGGGCTTGGCTCGGGGTTACGCGGGGAGCCCGGACGCAACGGCGGAGCGATTCGTGCCGGACGGCCTTTCAGGTCTTTCAGGGGAGCGCCTGTACCGCACGGGCGACCGGGTGCGGTTTCTCGGGGACGGTCGGATCGAGTACCAGGGGCGTTTGGATCAGCAGGTGAAGGTGCGGGGTGTGCGGATCGAACCGGCGGAAGTCGAAACGGCGCTTCGAAGGCATCCTCGGGTCCGCGAGGCCGTGGTTCTGACCCGCGAAGACCGGAACGCCGGAAACCGGCTCCTGGCCTTCCTCGTGATCGAGGCGAACGGACCGACGGCAGAGGAGTTGCGCTCCTCGCTCCGGTCGGAGCTCCCGGAGGCCATGGTCCCTTCGGCATTCGTGAGGCTCGACCGTCTGCCGTTGCTGCCGAACGGCAAACTGGACCGTCGCGCTCTGGCCGAGCTGGAGACGATGCCTG
This sequence comes from Thermoanaerobaculia bacterium, assembly GCA_035995205.1. Classification (GTDB taxonomy): domain Bacteria; phylum Acidobacteriota; class Thermoanaerobaculia; order Multivoradales; family UBA5704; genus DASYKS01. Next base: position 13,295 of record DASYKS010000045.1, on the reverse strand, counting down.
CCGCCGGCCGGTCGACGGCGCCCCTCCGCACGCCCACCGAAGAGTTGGTGGCCGAAATCTGGCGGGAGGTCTTGGGCGTCGAACAGGTCGGAGGCGACGAAAACTTTTTCGATCTCGGCGGCCATTCGCTCCTGGCCACGAGGGTGATCTCGCGGTTGCGCACCGCCTTCGGAGTCGAGGTGCCGCTGCGCAGCTTGTTCGAGGCGCCGACGCTCTCCGGGCTGGCCGAGACGGTCGACGGGTTGCGCGACCTGCCGGGGGCGCAAGCTCCGCCGATCGAGCGGCTGCCGCGCGGCGGCAGCCTGCGGCTCAGTTTCGCCCAGGAGCGGCTCTGGTTCCTCGACCACCTGGAACCGGGAAGCCCGGCGTACAACATTCCCACCGCCCTTCGCCTCGAAGGCCGCCTGGAGATCGCCGTTCTGGAGCGCTGCTGGAACGCGCTCCTCTCGCGTCACGAATCGCTGCGTACGGTCGTTCGGGCGCTCGACGGCGGACCGGTCCAAGTGGTGCTCGCTGCGCCTGCCGCGCGCCTGCTGCGGATCGACCTGGTCGCCCTTCCTTCGGCCGAGCGCGATGCCGCGGCGATCCGTCTCGCTCTCGCCGAAGCGCGTCGGCCGTTCGATCTCGAACGCGGGCCGCTCGCGCGGGCGACGCTCTTGCGTCTCGCCGAGGACGAGCATGCGGTGCTCCTGACGCTGCACCACGTGATCTCGGACGGTTGGTCGATGGGGGTCCTGGTGCGCGAGGTCGCGACGCTCTATCGCGCCTTCTGCGTCGGCCAGGCGCCCGACTTGCCGGAGCTGCCCATCCAGTACGCCGATTTCGCCCGCTGGCAGCGCGACTGGATGAGCGGCGACGTGCTCGCCGACTACCTGGCCTATTGGCGGGAGCGGTTGGCGGATGCGCCCTCGGCGCTCGATTTGCCGGCCGATCGTCCGCGGCCTCCTGTGCCGAGCGGCAGGGGGGCGCTGCGGAGCACGGTTCTGTCTCTGGCGGTAGCAGCGGCCCTCGTGGCGCTTGGCCGAAGCGAAGGGGTCACCCTGTTCATGACGCTGCTCGCGGCGTTCGACACGTTGCTCGGGCATTACACCGGACGAACCGACCTGGTCCTCGGAACCGACGTCGCGAACCGCAACCGCACCGAGACGGAAAACCTGATCGGTTTCTTCGTCAATCAACTGGTGCTGCGGGTGGATCTCTCGGAAGCCCCGACCTTTCGGAGCTTGCTGCCCCGGGTGCGCGAGGTCGCCCTCGGCGCCTATGCGCACCAGGATCTGCCGTTCGAACGGCTGGTCGAGGAGCTCCAGCCGGAGCGCGACCTCTCCCGGCAGCCGGTGTTCCAGGTCTCGTTCGTGGTCCAGAACCTCCCGACCGCGACGCTCGACCTGCCCGGCCTGACCCTCCGGCACCTGCCGCTCGGCGGCGTCACCGCCAAGCTCGACCTGACCCTGGTGGCGATCGAAGCGTCGGACGGGTTGCGCTTGACCGCCGAGTACAGCACCGACCTCTTCGATCCGACGACGATCGATCGTCTGCTGGGCCATTTCGAGTCGCTGCTCGCTGGTGCTGCCCAGGCTCCCGACAGCCGCCTTTCGGCTCTGCCGCTGCTCGGGGCGGTGGAGCGCCACCAAGCCCTGGTCGAATGGAACGACAGCGCGAGCGGCAACCCGACCGTCGAAGCCTGTCTGCCGGAGCTCTTCGCGGCGCGCGCGGCCGAGGCGCCCGAAGCGGTGGCCGCCTCCTTCAAGGACCAGGCGGTGACCTACGGAGAGCTCGACCGCCGGGCTCGCCGGTTCGCAGGGTGGCTTGCCGGGGAAGGCATTCGGCCGGACGACGTGGTCGCCTTGCTGGCCGACCGGAGCGTCGAATACCTGGCTGCGATGTTGGGTGTGTTCTATGCCGGCGCCGCGTATCTGCCGCTCGATCCGCTCCATCCGGTGCCGCGGCTGGCCCAGATGATGGAGCGGAGCGACTCCCCGCTGGTCGTCGCGGAGCGCCGCCTGGCCGCGTCGCTCGCTTCCCGGACCGGGGCTCGTTCGCGCCCGCGCCTGCTCGTGCTGGAGGATCTGCTCGCCGAGGAGGCTCCGAGGGAGGCGCCGCTGGGGCAAGCGATCGGCATCAACCTCGCCTATGTCATCTATACCTCGGGCTCGACCGGCATCCCCAAGGGGGCAATGGTCGCCCATCGCGGTATGCGCAACCACCTGGAGGCCAAGATCGCCACCCTCGGCCTCGTTGCGGCCGACATCGTGGCGCAGACCGCCTCGCAGTGTTTCGACATCTCGGTCTGGCAGTTCCTGGCTGCTTTGATGGTCGGCGGGCGGGTCCATATCCTTCCCGACGAGGTCGCGCACGACCCGCTCGGCCTGCTGGAGGAGGTCGAGCGCTGTGGCATCACGGTCCTTGAATCCGTACCGTCTTTGCTGCGCCTGACACTGGAGGAGCTGGAGCTTCGCCGGGCCGGCCGCCCTCTGCTAAGGCACCTGCGTTGGATGATCCCGACCGGAGAGGCGCTGCCGCCCGAGCTCTGCCGCCACTGGCTCCGCTTGTATCCGACGGTGCCGCTGGTCAACGCCTACGGCCCCACCGAATGTTCGGACGACGTCACCCACCAGATCGTCCGGACCGGCCCCTCGCTGGAGGCGACGCAGGTGCCGATCGGCCGGCCGGTTGTGAATACCCAGCTTTACGTGCTCGGCCCCGGGTTTTCGCCGCAGCCGATCGGCGTGCCCGGCGAGCTGTACGTCGGCGGCCTCGGCGTCGGCCGGGGATACCTCCATGAAGGCGACCGGACGGCGGACGTCTGGGTGCCGGACCCGTTCACCAATCGATCGGCAAGCGCGCGGCTCTACCGGACCGGGGATCTCGCCCGTTTCCGACCGGACGGCGCGATCGAATTCCTCGGCCGCATCGATCACCAGGTAAAGATTCGCGGGCACCGTATCGAGCTCGGGGAGATCGAGGCGGGGCTCGCCCGGCATCCGGCGGTGCAATCGGTCGCGGTTTTGGCGCGCGAGGATTCCCCCAACGAGCGGCGCCTCGTCGCCTACGTGGTGCCGCGGTCCGGGGGATCCACGGAGGAGTGGGATGCCGGCAAGGTCGATCGATGGCAGGCGGTGTTCGACGAGGTCTACAGCGGCGCGTCGCAGTCCGATCTCGATCCCGGCATCAACTTGCGCGTCTGGATCAGCAGCTATACCGGCGGGCCGCTGCCGGAGCCGGAAATCCTTGAGTGTGTCGAGGACTCGGTGGCACGCCTCCTCGCGCTCGCTCCGGTTCGGGTGTTGGAGATCGGATGTGGCACCGGCTTGCTGCTCACGCGGATCGCGCCGCATTGCGCCTCCTATTGCGGCACGGACGTCTCGGCCGAGGTGCTGCGCGCTCTACGAGAACGGATCGAGAAGCGCGCCGACCTGGCGCACGTCGAGCTGATCCAGGCAACGGCCGACGACCTCTCCGGGGTGGCGAATCTCGGCGGCTTCGACCTCGTGATCATCAACGAGGTGGTGCAATATTTCCCCAGTGTCGAGTATCTCGTCCGCGTGCTTCGAGGGGCGGCCGCGGCGGTCGCTCCGGAAGGCAACCTGTTCGTCGGCGGCGTACGCAGCCTGCCGCTGCTGGAAACCTTTCATACCTCGATTCACCTCCAGCAAGCCGCCTCCGATCTGCCGCTCGTGGTTCTCGCGGAGGAAGTCCGGCGGCGGATGGACGACGAGAAAGAGCTGGCGGTCGATCCCGAGCTGTTCGCGGCGATCGCTCCGTCGCTCGCGGCCACCGATCTGTCGATTCAGCTCAAGGGCGGACGATCCAAGAACGAGCTGACCAAGTTTCGTTACGACGTGACACTCCGGTTCAAACCTCCGGCCGGTTCCGACTTCGAGGCGGCCCGGTTCGATTGGGAAGCCGAGGGCCGGAGTCTGGCCGGGCTGAGGCGGCGATTGGTCCTGGACCAGCCGCAGGCGCTCCGGGCGGAAGGCATGCCCAACGCGCGGCTGCTTGAGGATCTCGCGGCGCACGACCTGGTGCGCCGGGCCGAGCTTTCGACGGTCGGCGAGCTGCGCGACGCGATCGGGCGGATCGCGGATTCGGAGCGGGTCGAACCGGCGGATCTCTGGGATCTCGGGCGGGAGCTGGGCTACGAGGTCGAGGTCCGCTGGCCCGGCGATGGCGCCCGGCTTGAGGCTCTCTTCGTTCGGCCCGGCGTACGACTTCGTTCGCGGGTGCCGAAGGCGGGCGGCGAGGGAGGTTGGGATCGTTTCGCGAATCAGCCGCTGCGCAGCGTCGTCGCCGAAGGGCTGGTGCCTCAGCTGCGCGCATTCCTCGCCGAGCGCCTTCCCGAGCCGATGATTCCGGCCGTGTTCGTAGTGCTCGACGCCTTGCCGTTGACCGCGAACGGCAAGCTCGATCGTCGCGCTCTGCCGGCGCCGGACCAGGCGAGGCCGGATCTCGGGGATGCCTACGTCGCGCCGAGCGGCACGATGGAGGAGGCGTTGGCGGCCATCTGGACCGAGGTTCTGCGGATCGATCGAGTAGGCGCCAGGGACAATTTCTTCGAGTTGGGAGGGCACTCGTTGCTCGCCACCCAGGTTGCCTCGCGAATCTGGCGGACGCTCGGCGTCAAGGTGCCGCTGCGCGATCTCTTCGCTCACACCACGATTTCCGGTCTCGCGGCCCATCTCGAGGAGTTGATGCTCGAGAAGGCGACGGCCGAAGACGTCGACGAATTACTGAATCTGCTCGAAGGGATGGACGAGGGCGAGGTTTCGAGAGTGCTCGCGTCCGGCGAGGGTGTCGATCCGAGCTGAAGCTCCGGACGGCGATATCAAGGAGTTGTCGAGTGGATCCGATCGAAAGAATGGAGCGACTGAAGAACCTGCCGCCCGCCAAGCGGCAGCTCTTCTTGAAAATGCTGCAAGAGCAGGCCGCGGGGCGCGAGCAGACGCGCACCATCCCGCGGCGCAAGAGCCAAGCCCCCTCGCCGCTCTCGTTCGCTCAGCAGCGCTTGTGGTTCCTGTACCGGTTGACGCCCGACAGCGCGGCCTACAACGTACCGTTCGCGATTCGCCTGAGCGGAGCGCTCGTGGTACCCGCATTCGCGCGGAGCTTGAAAGAGGTCGTCCGCCGACACGAGGTGTTGAGAGCGCTTTTCGTCGTCGCCGACAGCCAGCCGTTGCAGTGGGTCGGCCCGGTGGACGCGATCCGGTTGCCGATCGTCGACCTTGAACGGCTTGCCCGGGCGAAAGCCGAAGGGACGGTTCGCCGGCTCGCCTGGGAGGAGGGCCGGCGACCGTTCGATTTGGACCACGGGCCGCTGCTGCGGGTCATGCTGATGCGGCTGGGCGCCGAGGAACACGCCGTGTTCTTCACCCTGCACCACGTCATCGCGGACGGCTGGTCGGCCGGCGTATTGACTCGTGAGATCGCGGCGCTGTACGAGGCGTTCTCAAACGGCCGTCCCTCGCCGCTTCCCGAGTTGCCGATTCAGTTCGCCGACTTCGCCGTTTGGCAGCGCGAGCAGTTGCGCGGCGAAGCCCTGGACGCCCAGGTCGAGTACTGGCGCGACCGGCTGGCCGGCGCTCCGACCTTTCTCGACCTGCCCACCGATCGGCCGCGCCCTGCGCTTCAGACCTTTCGCGGCGCCACTCGCAGGCTCGCGCTCGACGAGCGGCTGACGGCGGCGATCGAACGCCTCGGCATCGAGTCCGACGCAACCCTGTTTATGATTCTCCTCGCGGCCTACCTGTGGCTCCTGGGCCGCTACAGCGGCAAGCGCGACGTCCTCGTCGGCTCGCCGATCGCGAACCGCACGCTACCCGAGCTCGAAGGGTTGATCGGATTCTTCGCCAACACCCTGGTGCTGCGCGGCGACCTTTCCGGCGATCCGACCCTCTCGGACCTTCTCGAGCGGGTGAGGGAGACCACCCTCGGGGCTTACGATCACCAAGACATACCTTTCGAGCGCCTGGTCGACGAGCTGAAGCTGGAACGCCGGCTCAGCCACAGCCCGCTATTTCAAACCGTTCTGGTCTTCCAGAACGCGCCGGTCGAAGACGCCGGGCGAGTCGGCGCTCTGCGGCTGACCAGCCTCGGCGCGGATACCGCGACGGCGAAATTCGACCTCAATCTCTCCCTGACTCTGACCGGCGGGAGATTGAGGGGCACGCTCGAATACAGCACCGATCTTTTCGACGCTACGACCATGGATCGCTTGCTCGGTCACTACGAGCGACTGCTGGCGACGGCGGTGGAGGAGCCGAGTCGGCGGCTCTCGGGTCTGCAATTGCTCGCCATTTCGGAACGACACCAACTGGTCGTGGAATGGAACGGCACGGCCGAGATCCTGAGACCCGAGAGGTGCCTGGAGGAGTGGTTCGAAGCCCAGGCTGCGGCAACGCCCGACGCTTGCGCGGTGAGGTGGAAGGACCGGTCGGCGACCTACGAGGAGCTCGACCGGCGGGCCAATCGGTTGGCCCACCGGCTGGTCGGTCTGGGGGTGGTGCCCGGCTCGCTGGTGGCGCTGTGCGTCGAGCGCGGGATCGGTATGGTGACGGCGATCCTGGGCATTCTCAAGGCCGGCGGCGCATACGTGCCGATGGAGCCCGCGCAGCCGCGCGAGCGGCTGGCGTTTCTGCTGGAGGACACCGGGGCTTCGGTATTGGTGGCCGAATCGGCCCTAAGGGAGCAACTGCCGGACTTCGGCGGGAGCCTGGTGTGGATCGATGAAGAGACCCTCGACGGTTTCGCCTCGACTCGGCCGCCGGTGGCGGTTTCGCCCGATCTTCCCGCGTATGTGATCTATACCTCGGGCTCCACCGGCAACCCGAAGGGCGTCGTGGTGACCCACCGCAACGTGGAGCGCCTGCTTGCCGCCACCGAGGCCTGGTTCGATTTTGGTCCCGGCGACGTCTGGACCCTGTTTCACTCCTACGCCTTCGATTTCTCGGTCTGGGAGCTGTGGGGGGCTCTGCGATTCGGCGGCCGGTTGGTGATCGTGCCGTACTGGGTCAGCCGCTCCCCGGCGGAATTTCTCGCTCTCGTGATTGACGAAGGCGTCACCGTGCTGAACCAGACGCCATCGGCATTTCGGCCCTTGATGCAAGCGGAGGAGCTTGCCGGTCCGGCGGACCGGCTGCCGCTCGATTGGGTGATCTTCGGCGGCGAGGCGCTCGAACCCCGGAGCCTTGCCCCTTGGTGGTCGCGTCACGGCGAGCGGGGCCCGGCGCTGGTGAACATGTACGGGATCACCGAGACGACCGTTCACGTGACCTATCGCCCCCTCGGTGGCAAGGAAATCGAAAACGGCGCGGGCAGCGTGATCGGAGTGGCGATTCCCGACCTTCGGGTCTACGTGCTCGACGCGGCCGGCGAGCCGTTGCCGATGGGTTTGGCCGGAGAGCTTTACGTCGGCGGCGGGGGGGTCGCCCGGGGCTATCTGGGTCGCGCGTCGCTCACCGCGGAGCGATTCGTTCCGAACCGTTTCGGTGGCGACGCAGGAGACCGGTTGTACCGGACGGGCGACTTGGGGCGCTGGCTCCCCAGCGGTGAGCTCGAGTATTTGGGGCGGATCGACCAGCAGGTCAAAGTGCGAGGGTTCCGGATCGAGCTCGGCGAGATCGAGTCGGTCCTGGCGCTGCACGCGGAGGTGGGCGAGGCGGTCGTGTTGGCGCGGGAGGACGTACCGGGCGACCGGCGCCTGGTCGCTTACCTGGTGGGCTTGGACGGCGCTTCGCCTCAGGTCGAGGAGCTGCGCGGTCACCTCAAGTCGAGGCTGCCCGAGTACATGGTGCCGGCGGCCTTCGTGGTCCTCGACGCCTTGCCCCTAACTCCCAATGGGAAGGTGGACAGGAAGGCGCTGCCGATTCCGGGCGTCGAGCGACCGGACCTCGCCGGGGGCTACGTCGCGCCCCGCACCGAGGAGGAGGTGGTGCTGGCCGGGATCTGGGCGCAGGTTCTCGGCGTCGAGGAGGTCGGAGTCCACGACAACTTCTTCGCCCTGGGCGGCGATTCGATCCTCAGTCTGCGCGTGGTGGGCATGGCCGGCGAGCGCGGGTTGTCGCTCACGCTGCCGGAGCTGTTCGAGCATCAGACGGTCGCGGAGCTGGCCGTGGGGGTCTCCCGGCGGGAACGGGCGAACGGTCCCGCGCGGACGCCGCCCATGAGCCTGGTGGGCGCGGCGGACCGGGAACGGCTGCCGGAGGACGTCGAAGACGCCTACCCGCTGGCGATGCTCCAGGCCGGAATGCTCTTCCACATGGCGCTGTCGCCCTCCGACCCGCTCTATCACAACGTGGACAGCTGGCACGTGCGGGGCCGCTTCGAGCCCGAGCCGTTTCGCGAGGCGGTGCGTCGGGTCGTGGTCCGCCATCCCGTGCTGCGCACCTCCTTCGATCTCGGCACCTACAGCGAGCCGCTGCAAAGGGTGCATCGAGAAGCGGAGCTGCCGGTCGAGGTGGAGGATCTGCGGCATCTGTCGGCCGACGAGCAGGAGCGAGCGATCGACGAACTGATCCGGAGTGAGAACGGCCGGCTCTTCGATCTTTCGCGACCGCCGCAGCTCCGCTTTTTCGTTCAGTTGCGGTCGGCGGACACCTTCCAGTTCACGCTGACCGAAAACCACGCGATCCTCGATGGCTGGAGCTTGCACGCCACCCTTTCGGAGATCTTCGCTCTCTATTTCGACCTGCTGTCGGAGTCGCCTCCGGTCGAGGCGCCGCTCGCGCTCACCTTTCGGGATTTCGTCGCTCTCGAGCGACGGATGCTCGAATCGCCGGAGGCGAAAGCCTTTTGGGCTCGCTCTCTGGACGCCTTCGAGCCCGCCGATTTGCCGCGGTGGCTGGCGCCCGACTCCCGGCCCGGCCACTCGGGACGTCGAATGCAGGAGGTACCGGTCCGGATTACCGAGGAGTGCTTCGAGGGTCTGAAGGCTCTCGCGCGGCGGGTGTCGGTGCCCTTGAAGAGCGTCCTCCTGGCCGCTCATCTCAAGGTTCTGACCCTCGTTTTCGGCCGTTCGGACGTCATCACCGGAGTGGTTTCGAACGGGCGTATCGAGGAGAGCGAAGGGGATCAGGTCCGGGGACTCTTCCTCAACACGCTGCCTTTCCGGTTCCGAGTCGACGAACGGGATTGGCTGGCGTTGATCCGGCGGACCTTCGCCGCCGAGCGGGAGCTGTTGCCGTTTCGCCATTTTCCGTTCGCGGCGTTACAGCGCGATGCGGGAGACCGGCCCCTCTTCGAGGTGGACTTCAATTACGTCCATTTCCATGTCGTCCGCGACCTGGTGCAACCGGGGCGCCTCGAAGTGCTCGGCTTCCGGCGGGCCGAGAGCGCAAACTCGAAGCTCGGAGTCAATTTCTCGCAATATCTCGACGGCTCTCAGGTGGCGATCGATCTGGAGTACGACTCGCACCTGCTGGCGCGCGCCCAGGTGGCGGAGATCGGCAGTTTCTATCACCGTGTCCTCAATGCGATGGTCTCCTCGCCGGAGAGCCCCTCCGAAGCTTTCTCCCTCCTGCGCGATTCCGAGCGGCATCAGGTGCTGGTGGAGTGGAACGACACAGGGTTCGCCTTCCCGACGGACCGCCCGGTGCACCGACTTCTCGAAGCGCGAGCCGACGAGGCGCCGGACGCCGTGGCGTTGGTCTTCGAAAGTGAGTGTCTGACCTACCGGGCGCTTCACGAGAGCGCCAATCGCCTGGCCCATCATCTACGCAGCTTGGAGGTCGGACCGGAGGTGATCGTCGGGGTGTGCCTCGGACGCGGACCCGAGATGATCGTGGCGCTGCTGGCCGTGCTCAAGGCGGGCGGCGCCTATCTACCTCTTGACCCCGCCTTCCCGCCGGAGCGTCTGAGCCTGATGGTGGAGGACGCGAACGTTTCGGTGCTGCTCACTCGCGAGAGCCTGCTCTCGAAGTTGCCCGCGCGAGCCGCGACCTCCGTCTGCCTCGATCGGGATTGTGACCGGATCGCCCGCCGAAGCGCGACCGCGCCACGGCTTACGGCGGACTTGGACAACCTCGGCTATGTGATGTACACCTCCGGCTCCACCGGGAAGCCCAAGGGCGTTCTCGTGACGCACCGGTCGGTGATTTGGTACACCCTCGCCGCACGCCTGAATTACGCGATGGGCACCGCCGACCGTGTGGCGCAGGTCGCCTCCAACGCCTCCGACATCAGCGTCGAAGAGATCTTTCCTTGCCTCAGCTGCGGCGGAACGCTGATCCTGGTTCCCCAGCTCACCCTGCTTTCGGTGGGCCACCTGCTGGCCCTCTGCAACGAGGCCGAAGTGAGCCTGCTGTCTCTCGCGACGGCTCACTGGCACGAGCTCGTCTTGGAGGTCGAGGAGCGCCCGGAAAATTTCCCGCGATCTCTGCGCATGCTCATCGTGGGCGGCGAGAAAGTACTGGCGGAGCGCCTGGCGACTTGGCGCCGCACCGTGGGCTCTCGGGTCGCGTTGTTCAACACCTACGGCCCAACGGAGACGACGGTCATCGCGACTCTGTCGCGGATGGACACTCTGCCCGAAGGCGAGGTTTCTCCATCCCTCGGACATCCCATCCCAGGTGCGCGCCTCTACGTCTTGGACCATCGTTTCGAGGGCCTTCCCTTGGGGATTGCCGGCGAGCTGTGCATCGGGGGCGCGGGTCTCGCACGCGGATACCTGGACCGGCCGAAAACCACGGCGGAGAGGTTCATCCCCGACCCGTTCGGCAGGCCAGGCGATCGCCTGTACCGGACCGGTGACCTGGGCTCGTGGCGGCGCGACGGCGAGGTGGAATTCCTCGGCCGGGTCGATTTTCAGGTCAAAGTCCGCGGGTATCGAATCGAACCGAGCGAAATCGAATCGTTCCTCGACGCCCATCCGGCGATTCGCGATGCGGCCGTCGTCGCGCGGGAGGATGCGCAGGGAGATCGGCGGCTGGTCGCCTACGTAGTACCGCAGGCCGGACAGGAAATCACCTGGCAGGAGTTGCGCTCCTTCCTCGGCGCGAGCCTGCCGGAGCACATGGTTCCCTCCCTCTTCGTCCGGCTCGAAGCCCTGCCGATGACGCCGAACGGCAAAGTGGACCGCCGGGCGCTGCCGGCTCCGGAGTCAGTGGAATCGGAGCCGGCGGTCGGCTCGGCACCGAGAACGCCGGTCGAGGAGTTGGTGGCCGCGATCTGGGGCGACGTGCTGGGGATCGAAGGGTTGCAGTTGGAGTCGAACTTCTTCGAGCTCGGCGGCCACTCGCTGCTGGCGACGCGGGTGGTCTCTCGTCTGCGCTCCGCCTTCGGCGTCGACCTGCCGTTGCGCGAGCTTTTCGAATCACCGACGGTGGGCGGCCTTTCGGCGCGGGTGGATCGAGCTCTGCGGAGCGGTTTGGATGGGGATGTCCCGCCGCCTCTCGTGCCGGTGGCGCGGGAGCTTGCCTCGCCGTTGTCGTTCGCGCAGCAACGGCTCTGGTTCATCGACCAGCTCGATCCCGACAGTGCGCTCTATAACATTCCGATCGCGTTACGGGTGACCGGCGGCTTGAATCTCGGCGTGCTCTCCGCCGTGCTGGGCGAGATCGTGCGCCGCCACGAGGCCCTGCGCACGGTGTTCGTGGCGGTCGAGGGCGAGCCCCGGCAGGTAATCCTGCCGGCGCTTCCTTTGAGCCTGCCGGTGGTCGATCTTGCGGACTTCGGCGAGGCTGGGCGAGAAGCGGCGACGATGCTCCGGGTGGCCGAAGAGGCGGGCCGTCCGTTCGATCTGGCGCGAGGCCCGCTGTTCCGCGCCGCGGTGCTGCGCCTGGGACCGGAAGAGCACGTGGTGCTCGCGACGATGCACCACATCGTGAGCGACGGTTGGTCGATCGAGGTGCTGGTGCGGGAGGTGACGGCGCTCTACGAAGCGTTTGCCGCCGGTCGCCCGTCGCCGTTGCCAGAGTTGCCGCTCCAGTACGCGGACTACGCGTCGTGGCAGCGAGGGTGGCTCCAGGGGCAAGTCTTGGCGCGCGAGCTGGCCTACTGGCGCGGCCGCCTGGCCGGCGCGCCGGGCCTACTGGAGCTGCCGACCGACCGGCAGCGGCCGGCGGTGCAGAGCTTCCGGGGCGCGTTGCAGGGATTCCGCTGGCCAAGCAGCCTGTCGGACCAGGTAAGGGAGTTGGGCCGCCGCAGGTCGGCGACGAGGTTCATGGTGTACCTGGCCGGCTATCAGGCGCTGCTGGCACATTACAGCGGCCAGCGGGACGTGAGCGTCGGCATGCCGATCGCGGGGCGCAACCGGCTGGAGATCGAGGGGCTGATCGGGTTCTTCGTCAACACGCTGGTGTTGCGCGTGGATCTCTCCGGGGACCCTCGATTCGGCGAGATCGTCGATCGGGCGCGGGAAGCCTCCCTGGAAGCTCACGCCCACCAGGACGTGCCGTTCGAGCGGCTGGTGGAAGAGCTGGCGCCGGAGCGGAGCCTCACGCATGCGCCGATGTTCCAGGCGGTGTTCGCGTTTCAAAACGCGGGCGGCGCGGCGTTGGAGATGGAGGGTCTGCGACTGACCACCGTAGGCTCGCCGGCGACGACCTCGAAGTTCGATCTAACTCTCGAGCTGGCCGAGAGCGATGATGGAGGGGGGCTCGCGGGCTCGGTCGAATACAGCACGGCGCTGTTCGAGGCTTCGACGATCGCTCGTCTGGTCGCCTGCTGCGAGCGCCTGCTGACCGCGGCGGTGGCGGAGCCGGATCTGCCGCTCTCGGCTCTTCCCCTGTTGGGCGCGGCGGAGCGGCAGCAGCTGGTGGAATGGAGCGGCGAACGGCGGCCCTATCCTCGGCGCAGCCTGCAAGGGCTGTTCGAAGAGCAGGCGGCGCGGACCCCCGACGCCGTGGCTCTGGTCTCCGAGGAGGGCGCGTGGAGCTACCGCGAGCTCGATGCACGCGCCAACGGGATGGCGCACCGGCTGCGGTCGTTGGGGGTGGGGCCGGAGGTGACGGTCGGCCTGTGCGCGGAGCGCTCGGCGGAGCAGATGACGGCGATCCTGGCCATCCTCAAGGCGGGCGGCGCCTACGTGCCGCTCGATCCGAGCCACCCGGCGGAGCGGTTGGATTTCCAGCTGGCGGACGCCGGAGCGCCGCTGCTGCTTGTTCCAGAAGCTCGGATGGGCTCGCTGATCGCAAATGACTGCCGATTGGTGCCGCTGGAGTCTCTCCGGCAAGCGCGGTCCGAGCGGGGGCCGGGCGCCGAGGTTGGCTCCGAGAACCTGGCGTACGTGATGTACACCTCGGGCTCGACCGGTCTGCCGAAGGGGGTCGCGGTGACCCACAAGAACGTCGTGCGGCTGGTCGAGG
>DASYKS010000044.1:0-182732 GCA_035995205.1 Thermoanaerobaculia bacterium | reverse complement strand
CGCGGTGCGCGGCACCGTGCCGTTGAAGATGTCGCGGATGCTGATGCTCTGCACGTCATACCCGGTCAGGTAGACGTTGAAGTCGAACGTCGGGACCGACAGGTCCGACCACAGAACGACGTGGGCGAGCACCGCGGTCGCGGAGGCGTTGTTGATGGAGAACAGGGTGTTGATCCCGTTCGGGTTGCTCAGATCGACCTCGAAGTACGGCAGCAGCAGGGTCGCCGCCGGCACGTCATCAATGGTGCAGATCGTCGCAACGGCCTGGCCGCTCAGGGCCAAAAGGCCCAAAAGAGCGAGACAGCTAACCGTTTTCTTCATTGTTGACAATCTCCTAGCACGTGGTTGAGAAAACCTGCGATGTTCCATCCGATTTGGGTGAAGCTTGCTGGCTGAAACCAGCTCCGGAACATCACCTCCCGTTCAAAGTTTGGCAATCCGTAAAAGCGTTTTCTTGCGCCCAAGGCCGTAGCGGCTTTGGACGGAGTCTTACTGGTTTCCACTTCCTGGTTCCACGTCGGTTCCGAGCTTCCAAGAGGTTCGCCGGACACATTCGTTCGCGAGGTTTGCGGACGAGTCGGGTCGCCTCGGGCGTTTATGCTGCCGCACTATAGAATCCGGTTCCCGCGGGTGTCAAGGGGTTTCACGGAGCTTTCGGCGCCTTGGAGTCAATGTTTTCTGAGAATTGCCAGGCTTGGATCGCGCCTCCGGTGGGGCAGCGCCCAGGAGCCAGGAGCGGCGACCCCTCGCCGGCGAAGCTGCTGACCAACTCGGCTTTCCCGTCTTTGTCCAGATCGACCATCTCGGCGTGGTAGCCCTTGCAGTCTTTCATCTGGGGAATCCCGGCGTCATCTTTGACGAAGCCGCCCTTGCCGTCGCCGAGGAAAATCCAGGTTTCGCCTTCGCCGGTGAGAGCGACCAGATCGGCCTTCTTGTCGCCGTTCAGGTCGCCCGCGGCCAGAGCGGTAACCGAGGCCCGTCCCTCGACCCACCAGACGGAGACCCGCCGCCAGCTGCCGTCCGCCTGGGCGAGCTGGACGTCGACTCCGCTGCGCCAGACTCCGAGCTCGCGGTTCACGAATCCGGTGGCGAAGTCGTTCCTGCCATCCCCGTTCCAGTCCGCGATCGCCACGCCCCGGATGTAGCCCGAAGGGCGGATCGAAGGGATGTTGATGCTCTGCCACGAACCGTCCTTCTTGGCGTAGTTCACGATGTCTTTGCGGCTATAGGTGTTCGACGGGGTGAGGATGTCCTTCTTGCCGTCGCGATCCAGGTCGCCAAGGACGATGGTGTCGCCGAACAGCTTGTCGGATCCGGTCCCCTGATCCTTGCGCACCCAGGAACCGTTGCCCTGGTTCAAATAGATCACGATGCCGTTGGCGTCTTCGTTGTTCGTGTTGGTCCGATCGACGGAGAGACGCGGCCCCTCGCCGAGAGCGATGATGTCGGGCCGCTTGTCGCCGTTCCAGTCGGAGATCGCGACCGCCCGGCTGGAAAATCCGGGCGGCACGCCCTCTCTCGGGGTGACGAAATCGAGCCCCTTGCTCCAGTCGGTGAAGTTACCCTTGCCGTCGCCCAAAAGGGCGACCAGGCCGTGCAAGTGGACCCCGAGCACCAGGTCGAGGTGCTTGTCGCCGTTCAGATCGCCGACCGCGATATCCCCGTAGTCGTAGGGCCGTTGAGGGTACGTCGCCGCCGACCACAAATGCCAGTTGCCCTTGCCGTCGCCGAGGAAGATCTGGGGCGCCGACAAGGTCTTTCTCGCGGAGGAATGGACGACGTCCAGAAACCCGTCCTCGTTCATGTCCGCGATGTCAAATCCGTGCCGCCATTGCCCGCTCGCCGGCAGGCCCTTGGCAAAGGAGATCGCCTTCATCCGCTCCGTCTCCGCCACCTGGACGTAGCTTTTCGCCGCGGCGTCGACCTGTTCCGGGCTCGGCGGATCCGGACGCACGGACATCGGGGTCTCGGCCGCGGTCTGCCGATAAGCCCGGTAATAAAAGTTCTCGTCGTCTTCCTTTTCGATCTTGAGCACGATGCCCCAGACGGTCCGGACGGTTTGATTGTCGTTCTTCTGATAAGGCCCGGCCGACTTGGCCAGCTTGTCGAGGAAATACTCGCGCCCCTCCGCATCTTTCAACCAGACGCCGTCCGGCGGCTGCGGCCCTGTGTCGGCGGCGTCGGTGCTAACGGGCTCTAAATCGGCGGCGGTATCCGCGGGATGCGCGGGGTTCGGGGTATCCGCGATGTTCGCCCCCTCTTCCGTCGCGACCTCCGGTTTCCCCTGGGTCGCCGAAGGATTCGCGGCGGTCTGGGCCACTACGCCCAAACTACAAAGGAGGAACGCCGAGGCCGCGGCGAGGATGGGGCGAAGGATGGACGTGGGCATTTCTTGTCTCCAGGTCAATCTTGTCTCGAGGTCAAATTGGGACCACAGCGTTTCCATGGGTCGCGGCTCTCGACCAGCAAGATCCGGGCCGGAAACCGAACCGGCATTCTAGATCTCGTCGACGAAGCTCGGCTTGAGACGCCGGAAGAGCCACCAGCCGAGAGCGAAAAACCCGCATGCAGAAAGGCCGAGCGACGCGAGGGCGATCCGCGAAGGGAGGGGGGAGTCGGCCAGGAGCGCGGCGCGATAGAGCCCGACCAGGCCGGTCAACGGATTGAGCTCGACCCAAGGACGAAGCCGTTCTGGCACGAAAGACGCCGGATAGACGATCGGGGTCAGATAGAACCAGGCCGTGAGCCCCATGCCCAGGATCTGCGCGACGTCGCGGAAGAAGACGTGGATGGCGGCCAACAGCCACCCCACTCCCAGGGTGAGCGCGATCTGCAACGGAATCGCGAGCAGCAGCAGCGGCAGGCCGCGCCAGGAGATTTCGCCGGTCCAGGCGACCACGGCGAAGAACACGAGGGTCGCGATCCCCTCGTGGACCAATGCCGCGAGGACGACCGCAAGCCCCAGGATCTCGGCCGGAAAGCGGAGCTTCTTGACCAGGCTCGAGTTGTCGGTGACCGAGGTGGTGGTCCGAAGGATCCCCTCCTGGACCGCCATCCAAGGCAACAGACCGCTGAACAGGAAGATCGCGAAGTTGCCGTTGCGCACTCCGACCGCCGGCACCTTCATGATCGACGAGAACACGAATCCGAACAGCGCCAGCATCCACAGTGGCTGCGCGAACGACCAGACCAGACCGAACAACGAACCGGCATAGCGCCCTTTGACGTCGCGCCGGACCAGCTCCTTGAGCAGGAAGAGGCGGCTGCTCATGGCGGGGCCACATGCGCTAAAGGCAGATCCAGGGGGAGGGGCCGTCGAATCACAGCGGCGGAGTCTATAGGCCCGTCCGGACAATCGCTCGATTGACGGCTGGCGATTCCGGCGGTATTCTTCCTTCCAAACCGACGCCCCTATGCCATTTTGACATAGCCGCTTCGAATAGAGATTCAGCCGCCATGATCGCTTCGCCAAAGATTCGCCAGGTCCAGCTCGTCGGCCGGAAGATCCGGCAGCTCCGCCGCGACCACAAGCTCACGCAGGTGGAGCTCTCCTCCCGGCTTGGCATCCAGCAGTCCGACCTCTCGCGCATGGAGAAGGGCGAGTACCGGGTCAGCCTGGACACCCTGTTCCGCATCGTCGCCGAGTTCAAGCTCTCGATCGGCGAGTTCTTCGACGAGGTCAACCAGGCCCACGAGGTTTCGACCCGCGCTCTGCGCGTGGCCCGGGACTTGAGCAGCCTCGACGAGGCCGCCCAGCGCGAGGTCGAGGATTTCGTCGCCTTCAAACGCGAGCAGCTCGAACGTCGCGCCGACGAGTCGGGTGAGTGAGTGGGGTCTCTTAAGATGGATCTGATTGGAACGACGCCCGCCAGTTACGAGCTCCTGCGCGAGCGGGGCCTGAAGTCCCTCAATCAAGGCGACCTCGAAGTCGCCCACACCCTGTTCGAAGAAGCGCTCGTTCGAGCCCGCGAGGACGGCGAGGAGCGGTTGATCGACCGCGCCTTCTGCAACCTCGCCGCGGTCGAGATCGAGATGGGAAAAAACGCCGAGGCGGATTTGATCCGGTTGCGTGAAATTCTGATGCGCAATATCGATCCGGAGAACTGCCGGCTGGCCGCGTATTGGCTGGCTCGCGCCCACGAATTGAAAAAGGCCTACAAGAAGGCACTGTTCTACGCTCGGATCTCGCTCGACCGATCGACCGTCCTCGAGCGCCAGGATTGGATCGCCTCGTCTCATAACACGTTGGGCAACATCCTGATCGCCGAGAGCTATTTCGACCAGGCTCGGTTCGAATACGAACAGGCGCTCGCGATGATGCCGACCGAGCACAGCCTGGATCGCGCGTTGATCCTGGACAACTTAGGCTATTGCCGGACTCTCGAAGGTCGATTCACCGAAGGCTTCCGCGACCTGTACGAGTCGCTCCGCACTCTGCGCGCCATGGGTGCGCGCGGCTTCGAGCGCTATCCCAGGATCGGTCTCTGTTTCGCCATGCTCGAAGTCGGACGCTACCGCCACGCTTATCGTCACGGCCTCATCGCCTTGAAGATCGCCGATTCCGTCGGCGACAACGACATCTCGAAGAACGCGCTTTACCTACTGGGAGAAGCCGCCAACCTGGCTCGCGACACCCGCGGCGCCAGAGAGCATTTCCGAGCCCTGCAAGAGCGTTTCTTCCCGAACGACCGGTATCTGCCGGATTTCCTGCTCGCGATCGACGTTCGCAAGCTGATCAACCTGAAAGCGTAAGGCGATGAAGATCCGACAGCTTGCTCATTCTCTACTTGCCGGCCTCGCGGCTCTGGCGATCGCTTCACCGCTCGCCGCCGAAGCGCACGATGTGGCGCTGGGGGCCAACGGCGACCTCTACCGGGTGCGGACCGGGGCCTATCGTGACCTGTTCCCCGGCGTCTCGGCAGCGCAGGGCGATTTGGTGGTGCTCGCTTTGGACGTCACGCACCCGGACGCTGCCGGCCCGGTCACCCAACGGCTGCTGGTTCCCGGAACCGGCGGCAACGACGTGGAGAGCTCCCCGTCCCTCTTCTTCGAGGAGTCCTCGAAGAGCATCTTCCTGGTCTGGGAGAGCCGGATCAACCCGCTCCATTCCGTCCTCTACCTGACCAGCATGACGGACGGCGAATTCAGCGAAGTGGTGCAGATCTCCGGCGACCGGTACAGCTTCAAGAGCTCGCCGCGGATCGCGGTGAGCCACGACTCCTTCGAGCTTACCGGTGCGAGCGGCACGCCCGAGGTTCATCACCGCACCGTCGTCGAGACCGTCTGGTGGGAGACCACCGGCTCGGAAGACCGCGCGGTCTACGCGCCGGTCATCCTGATCGACGGCGTCTATCTCGGTTGGAATCCGCAGTTCGTGTTGGACGACCTCGCGACCGGCGGCGGAGACCGGGATGTACCGACCGGTCCCCTCCTCCACGCACCCTCGATTCAGATCGGCGACGACGGTTCGACGACTGTCGCGACCTTCGTCAACTCGGAGTCCGGCCGGCTGAATGCGTTGGAGATCGACGTCTTGCCGGTCGATCTTTCGGACATCGCGGCGCGGGTACGAGCGAAGATCCTCACCTATCCCCGGATCCCCGCGCCGGTCTCGCTTCTGGCCGACGCGATCCGCGCTCAGATCATCGACATCGGCAGTCGCCTCCATCCGAGCGTTCGGGGCTTTCTCGCCGATGCGATTCGCGCTCAGATCATCGACATCGGCAGCCGCCTCCTTCCGGGTCAAGTTCGTCGCCTGGGCGATAACATCCGCGCTCAGATCATCGATATTGGTGCTGGAGCAATCGGCGGCGGACGTGGGGGGCGCCAACAGAACCTCGCCCACCAGATCACAGAGGTCATGGCAACCCCGGCGGCCGAGCCGACGGTGGACAAGCCGGGCCACGCCCTCTCCGTCACGACGACGGTCGACCTTCCCGTGCCGGATACCGGCGACGCCGTGCCGAGCGTCTACGCTTCGGTCCACGGAGACTCCTTGCTCGTCAGCTGGGAGCAGGACGACAAGATCCTCTATCGCGAATCGACCGAGGACGGCTGGACGGATGTCTTGAGCATCGCGCTCGGCGCCAACATGTCGCGCGAGCAGGCGGAGCAGATCCTGGCGCAACGGGCTCGCAACCGGTAGTCGATCTTTCCTGGAAATGACCGAGAGCCGGCTCGACCGAGAGGTCTCGCCGGCTTTCGTGTTTCTGGCCTACTGCTCGAGCTCGATTGGACCCGCGACCGCCCGAGCGGGAACGACGCGTCCTCCCGCCCGCTCCATCTCGGCGGCGATCTCCTGCTTGCGCTCGGACGGTACCAGCAGGGCAACGCAACCCCCAGCTCCCGCACCGCATGCCTTGCCTCCCCAACCGCCGAGGGCCATCGAGCGATCGAGCAGCTCTTCGATCTTCGGCGTCGAGATTCCTTCCGCCAGGCGGCTTCGCGCCTGCCACTCGCGGCGCAGAAGGCCCCCGGCGGTGGCGAAATCGTTCGCTTCGAGGGCCGAAGCCATCGCTTCCGCCACCGCCGCAATCTCACCCAACGCCGAGCAGACCTTCACGTCCCATTCGAGAAAGCGGCGGACGACCTGCCAGTTCTGGCCGGCCGAGAAATGGCTCGCCCCCGTGTCGACCAGGAGCAGGTGATCGGAGAGCGCATCGAGATCTACCGCGAGCCGTCGGACCCGTTCTCCGCCGGGGCGATGGAGAATCTCGAGCGCACCGCCTAAGAGTGCCGGGTAATGATCCTGAATGCCGGTCGGCAAACCCATTAACCTGGCTTCGAGATCCCGGGCGAGATGAACCCGGCTTTCAGCCGAGGAGAGAGGAAGATCGAAAACCTCTTCGGCGAGCGCGAGAAACGCGACGCCGATCGCCGAGCTGCCGCCCAAACCTCCGCCGCGTGGCGAGTCGCTCGCGAGATCCAGCTCGAACGGGGGCAGGTCGAGCGCTCCGGCAAAGACGCCGAACAAGGCGGACTCTTCGCCTGCGATGAGAGCGTCCGCACAGGAGGCGATAATTTCGCCTCCCCCCTGCCGGATTCGATACCGCCCGTCAGGGCTGGGAATCAGTGTCAGGCGCACCGCGACGTCGATCGCGACGTTCACGGTCCGGGCGCCGGGAAAGGCCAGCCCGAGCGGCCAGATGTCGAGCGTTCCGCCCGCCAGATCGATGCGGCACCAGGCGCGGCAGTGCACGTTTCGAGTCAGCGCGCCAGAGAAGAGGTCGAGCCGCCGGCCGGAACGCGTCGGCCCGCGATCTGCGGTGCTCCGAGGCGCCCTCCCGCCAAACCTTCGAACCGCGCCACGGAATCGACCTGGCCGGAGGCCCACGCACGGCGCACTTCGGTCCGCCAACCGCGGAACGACGCGAGCTGACGGGATGCGAGATCCTGATCGCGGACGCTGGTGAGCGAGAGAGGGTCGATCCAACGGCCTTGATGCTGGACGCGATAGTCGAGGTGCGGTCCGGTCGCCAGGCCGGTCATTCCGGTATAGGCGATGACGTCACCCTGGCGAACTCGCGTGCCGGGCCGGATGCCGCGGCCGAAGCGCGAGAGGTGCAGGTAGGCGGTCACGTAATCGCCCGCGTGGCGAACCTTCACCACGTTGCCGCCCCCCCGCTCCCAGCCCGACGAGACGATCACTCCGCCCGCCGTCGCCTGGACCGGGGTGCCGACCGGCGCGCCGTAGTCGATCCCATAATGGGGCCGGAAGACTCCGAGCACGGGATGGAACCGGCGCATGCTGAAGCGCGAGGTGATGTGCGAGTAGCGCAGCGGCGAGCGCAGGAACATTTTGCGCAGAGGCTGGCCGTCACCGTCGAAAAAAGTGCCGTCTTGCCCGAAGCGGATCGCCTCTTTCCGGCCACCGCGTCCCTCGTAGGCGACCGCGATCACCTTCTGCACCCCGTACGGCTTGCCGTCGACCAGCACCTCTTCGTAGAGCGCTTCGAATCGGTCACCTTTTTTAAGATCGCGCGCGAAGTCGACGTCCCATTGCAGAATCTCGGCAATCCGGTAGGCGAGAGAGGAAGGCCCCCCGGCCGCTTGGACCGAGGAATCGAAGGCGCCGTCGATCGCGCCGCGAACCACCCGGAGCCGGGAGGTGCGGGCAAAATCCCGCCACCGCGCCTGCCAGACGTTCGATTGCTTCGCCATCTCCAGGCGCCCGACTCCGGACAGCGTGAGGTCGAGCCCGGCCAAGGTCGCCCGTGGCCCAAAATATGCAGAAAACCGGTTGCCGGCGCGGAGACGCCGAGGATCGAGATCGCGCGAGAAGGCGGCTACCGCCTGTTCGGCTTCGGCCCCTTCGAGCCCTAAACGGGCAAACAACGAGGGAACGGTCTCGCCGCGATTCAGCGAGTATTCGACCGGAACGCGGGCGCGATCGAGCCACCGCGAGGTGGCGGTAGGAGCAGCCAGCCGCGGAGCAAATTTCTCGCGGAAGGCGGGAACGCTGGAAACCGGGAAGGGCGAGCGGTTATAGGCCTCCAACCGCTCTGTCGAAACGGCGAGCGTCCAGCCGACGAGAGCCAGACCCACAGGCACCGCCATGCGCAATACGGAAAGGGCGTGATGTCTGTGGAAAGCCATCCGGCCGGGGGTCCTCCTCCGTCGTTTTGAACGACGGCGTTGATCCTGCGGCCGGGCATCTCGTCCGCGACCGGGCGAGAGTGTACCAGGCGGCTTGCGCGACCCGCAACCGGCAAAAATTTCTGCGTGTGCTGGCGCAAGCCAGGAGGGACGAGGTGACCCGATAGCCGGACCATCCCCCGCCCCTACCCAACTAATTACATCCCTTGGGCGATCACCGCGTCGGGATCTTCCGGCAGCTTGCCGCGATAGGTCACTTGGCCGTCTTTCAGCACCAGGAGACCGGGCAGCGTGGCGATCGAATACTTCCGCGAAAAAGCGCCGTCGGGATCGAGGAAAACCGGCGTCGAGAGCCCTTTACCGGCGACGAAACCGGAGACCGCGGCCCGATCCTCCTGAAACGACACGGTCACCACGCGGGCCTTGGCCGACCACCGCTCGGCGATCTGGTTGACCCTCTGGACGATGTCGCGCGACTTCGGCGACCACGAGGCCCAGACCACCACGACCGTGGTCCCCTGGCCGACTTGCGCCTCGGAGAGGGACTCTCCGCCGATTCCGGACAGGCGCCAGCCTTGCGCCTGGAGCGAGGCGCTGCACACGACGAGCAAAAAGACACCTAGAGTGAAGACCGCGCGAAAGCGCGAGAGTGTTTGCAGGGGACGCATGGTTTGAGCCCTCCTAGAGGGGGCGTGCCGCAGGGCGGCGATGAGGCATACTGGTGAGAATCTTCAACCGCAGGTGGTCCGGCGCGCAGCACCGGATGCAGCGCTCGCGCACCAGGATCACCACCTTGCGGGCCTTGCCCACTCGATGCGCGCACTCGGGACAATCCTCGACGTGCGCCCGGAACGGAGCCTGGAGATCTTCCTCCAGCTCGTTGTCGACGAATAGATAGATCGCCTCGCAGACCCGCTTACAGTCCATCGACTCTATCTCCGCAAACGTTCGATCGATATGGGTAAGGCATACGGTCAGCTCGGCGGTTTCTCGATTCTACCGGCCAGAACTCCCGCGGTGTTCGGGAAATTCCGCAACGCAACTGGGGCGTAACTCGACGCAGCTTCATTTGGAAGGCACCGGGCTCGGTCGGCTGCGCATCTTGGTCGGCTCGCCGCCGCGCAGATAACCATGTTCATGGGCAAATTCGAGCATCGCGGCTTCGAGCAGGCGCCGGCCGCGGTAGAGACGGCTCATCACGGTGCCCACCGGAACCTCCAGGATCTCAGCGATCTCCTTATAGGAGAAGTTTTCGAGATCGGCCAGGATCACCACCATCCGATAGTCGGGCGGCAACTTGTCGAGCGCCCGCTGAACGTCCTCGTCGAGCACGTCTTCGAGCAGCTCCTCTTCCGGGTTCGGATTCTGGCGCGCGACCTCTTCGCTCACCTGGCTCTCGAAGCTCTCCTCGATGTCGGCGAAATCCGAGAACGCGGGCGCGAGCTGCTTTTTCCGATAGTTGTTGATGAACGTGTTCTTCATGATCTTGAAGAGCCACGCCTTGAAGTTGGTGCCTTCCTCGAACTTGTCGTAGTAGCGGTAGGCCTTGAGATAGGTCTCTTGCACCAGGTCTTCCGCGTCCTCCGAATTGCGCGCCATCCGATAGGCGGTGTTGTAGAGCGCATCGACGAACGGCATCGCCGCCGCCTCGAAGTCCCACCCCTTTTGGTGGTCGCCGCTCTCTTTTGCCACGGGAGCTCCCCTCGCCATTACGGCACCTGATCTCGCGATTCCGGCGCCACCGACTCGGGCGCCCTCGGGAGGGAGCTTATCGCAAGGCGAGCAGGCTCTGTTCGACCCACGCGATCAGCGGGCCGGGAAAGATGCCCAGCGCGAGCGTTACGACCGCGCACAGGCCGATGCCGGCCATGATCCCGAAGGAAGGCGCCCCCCCCTCCCCGGCAACCCGGCCGTCCGGCTCGGCGGCGGGCGTAAAGTACATGTAGACCACGATCCGGAAGTAGAAATAGAGCGAGACGGCGCTGGTCAAGACGCCGACCATGGCGACCCATGTCCAACCGGCCTGGACGGCGGCGGCGAACAGGAACACCTTGCCGAAGAAACCGCCGGTCGGCGGGATTCCGGTGAGGCCGATCAGGAACACCAGCATCGAAGCCGCGAGAAACGGCCTCCGGCGGCCGAGCCCTGCATAGTCGGAGCAGCTCTGCCCCGCGTATTCGCCTCGCTCCAGCAGGGCGACGACCGAGAAGGCCCCGATGGTCATGAACGCGTACGCCGCGGCATAGAACATCGCGGCCCAGAGTCCTGTCTCGGAGGCGGCGAGAATCCCGATCAGCAGATAGCCGGCATGGGCGATCGAGCTGTAGGCGAGCAGCCGCTTGACGTTGGTTTGGGTGAGCGCGCCCAAATTGCCCCAGATCATGCTCGCCGCGGCGATCCCCGCGACCACCGGCTGCCACTCGACCCGGACGCCGCCGAAGGCGTAGAGAAACACCCGGCCGAGCACCGCGAACGAGGCGAGCTTCGAGGCGCCCGCGAGAAAAGCCGTGATCGGCGTCGGCGCCCCGACGTAGACGTCCGGAACCCAATAATGGAAAGGGGCCGCGGCGATCTTGAAGAACAGCCCGGCCGCCACCAACAGACCGCCGAGCGGCGCGATCCGGCTGCCCTTGGCGAGCGCGGCGGGCATCGCTTGGGCGAGACCGGGAAGCATAAGGGTGCCGGTCGCCCCGTACAGAAGCGAGATACCGTAGAGCAGGATCGCCGAGGAGAGCGCGCCGAGCACGAAGTACTTGATCGCCGCCTCGTTCGAGCGCCGTTCGTGGGTGAAGATCCCGGCCAGGATGTAGCTTGAAAGCGCCATTGTTTCGAGCGCGATCCAGAGCGTCAGAAGATCGAGCGCCGCGACCATCAACATCGCACCAGCGGTCGCAATCAGCAGGAGGGCGTAGTACTCCGAGGCGCGCGAGGCGATTCGATCCAGGTCACGCGACGACATCAGCACGACGAGCGCGACCGAGGCAAGCGCCAACAGCTGCCAGAAGAACGCGTAGCCGTCGAGCACGAGGCTGCCGCCGAACAACGGGGCCGGCTCCGCCTCGCCTCCGCTCCAACGGCTCGCCAGCAGCACCGCGGTCGAAAGGCCCAAGGCGATGCCCGCCACCTTCGTCGCGTCGCGGACTTCGAGCCCCTTGCCGATCGCCCCGGCGACCAACAACAGGAGACCGGCGACCGCCAGAAGCAGCTCCGGGCCGATCTGCACGATATCGTGCAGTGAGATCGTTGGGGCGATCGGCATCCTTCAGCGTCCTTCGGTAGCCGGAACGGCCACCCGCTCGACCAGGTAGGCGACCGGCTTCTCCAGAATCCGGAAGAACGGCTTGGGATAGAGACCGATCCAGAAGCAGAGCAGGACGATCGGCAGCAGGTAGACCAACTCGCGGCGATTCAGATCCGGGAGCTTCCGGTTCTCTTCATGGCCGACCGGACCGAAGAAGACCCGCTGGAACATCCAGAGCATGTAGGCCGCGCCGAGCACGATGCCGAGCATCGCCGCGATCGCCCAGGCCCAGCTCTGGGCGAAGGCGCCGATCAGAATCGTGAACTCGCCGACGAAGCCGTTCAACGCCGGCACCCCGATCGAAGCGAGGGTGATGATCAGGAAGATCGTGGCGTAGCGCGGCATGACCGCGGAGAGGCCGCCGTAATCCGCGATCAACCGGGTATGCCGCCGCTCGTAGAGGACGCCTATGAGCAGGAACAGCGCGCCGGTCGACAAGCCGTGATTGATCATCTGGAGCACGCCGCCCGAAAGCCCCGGGCCGTTCAGCGCGAAGATGCCCAAGGTCACGAACCCCAGGTGCGAGACCGACGAATAGGCGACCAGCTTCTTCATGTCGCGCTGCGCCATCGCGCACAGCGCGCCGTAGAGGATCGCGATGATCGACAGACCGATCATCCACGGGACCAACCGCCGCGTCGCATCGGGCAGGATCGGCAAAGAGAAGCGGACGAAACCGTAGGTCCCCATCTTGAGCAGAATGCCCGCGAGGATCACGGACCCGGCCGTCGGCGCTTCGACGTGGGCGTCCGGCAGCCAGGTGTGGAACGGAAACATCGGCACCTTGATCGCAAAGCCGACGAACAGCGCAAGGAAGATCCAGAGCTGCAGGTCGGCCGGAATCGACGGTCCGATGCGATGGAACTGTTCGATCGAAAACGACAGCGGATTTCCCGCGCCGGTCCAACCGAACAGCCCCCGGCCGTTCCAGAAGTAGAGCGCGAGCAGGCCCAGCAGCATCAGCACCGAGCCGACCAGCGTGTAGAGGAAAAACTTGATCGAGGCATACAGCCGTCGCGGCCCGCCCCAGATGCCGATCAGGAAATACATCGGCACCAGCATGACCTCCCAGAATACGTAGAACAGGAAGAAATCGAGCGCGCAGAAGACGCCCAACATACCGGTCTGGAGCAGCAGCAAGAAGGTGTAGTACTCCTTTTCCCGTTCGCGGATCGCGCTCCAGGACGAGAGAAACGCGAGCGCACCCAAAAGGGTAGTGAGCAACACGAGGAGCAGCGCGATGCCGTCGATTCCCAGCTCGTAGCGGACGCCGATCGAGGGAATCCAGTCGGCGCCCTCCTTGAATTGAAACAACTCGCCTCCGCGATCGAATGCGAACCAGAGCGGCACCGAGAGCAGGAAATCGACCAGCGCCACCCCGAACGCGAAACGGCGGATCGTCGCGGGATCGCGCAGGGCAAAGATCACCACCAGCGCCCCTACCAGCGGGAGGAAGCAGATCAGCGAAAGGATTGGCACTCCGTGTACCCAGTCGAACATGGCTCTCCCTCGAAAACTTGACCGACCCTTACCGCCACACCGCGTAGAGGCACACCAGAACGAACGCGCTCAAGGCGAGCGCAAAGGCGTAGTTGGAGACCGCTCCCGTCTGCACCCGGCGCAAAGAGCGCGAGAAGCGGTCGAGCAGCCAGCCGGAAAAGTTGACCAGCCCGTCGATCACGTGCCGGTCGAAGAGGCCGGAAAGCCAAGAGCTGAAGACCGTCAGACGCCCCGCCCCTTCGACCATGCCCCGGTCGATCGCGCCGGCATCGAACCGCGAGACGAGACGCGCGAGACTCCAGGTGCCGCGCACGATTGTCGCGTCGTAGATCTCGTCCACCCAGGCTTTGTGGACCAGAAGCGCATGGAGCCGTGGGAAGCGCTTGGCGATCGCTTCTCCCCGCTCCGGCCCGGCGCGATAGATGCGCAGCGCGAGAAGGATTGCGATCGCCGCGACGATCGTGGCCAGCGTCATGAAACCTATCTCGGCAGCGTGGGAGAGCATGTGCTCCGCGGGAACCTTGGGTGAGGCGACGCGCGCGATCACCGGCTCCAGGAACCGGCCGAAGCGATCCTCCCCGCCGAGCGCCTCCGGAATCCCCAGCCAACCGGCCGCGACCGCGCCGGCTGCGAGGACGGCCAGCGGCAGAGCCATCGTCCAAGGCGCTTCGTGCAGGTGATGCTCGATATTCGCCTCGCCGCGGAAGCGCCCGAGAAACGCGAGCGCGAAGGCGCGGAACATGTAGAACGATGTGAGCCCCGCGGTCAGCAGGCCGATCGCGTACAGAACCCAATGCCCCGAGGTACCGCTCGCCGCGGCGGCGGAAAGGATCGCATCCTTGCTCCAGAATCCGGCGAACGGGAAGATCCCGGCGATCGCCAGAGCGCCGACTCCGAAAGTCCGCGCGGTGGTCGGCAATCGGCGCCACAGCCCGCCCATCCGGCGCAGATCCTGCTCTCCCCCGAGCACATGAATCACCGCGCCCGCGGCAAGGAACAACAGCGCCTTGAAGAACGCGTGGGTCGCGAGATGGAATATCGCCGCCGAATACGCTCCGAGCCCCGCAGCAAGGAACATGTAACCGAGCTGCGAGATGGTCGAATAGGCGAGCACTTTTTTTAGATCCGTCTGGACCAGCGCGAACCCCGCGGCGAGCAGGGCGGTCGCCGCCCCTACCCAAGCGACCAGCGCGGAGATCTCCGGCGCGAGCTGGAAGATCGCGTTGGATCGCACCACCAGATAGACCCCGGCGGTCACCATCGTCGCGGCATGGATCAACGCCGAGACGGGAGTCGGCCCGGCCATCGCGTCGGGCAGCCAGACGTAGAGGGGGATCTGCGCGCTCTTGCCCGTGGCGCCCAGAAACAGGCAGAGCGCCACGAACCCGGCGAGCGACAGGCCAAGCACGTAAGGGGCGCGCAACGCATCCGCCGA
The DNA here is from genome assembly GCA_035995205.1 of Thermoanaerobaculia bacterium. Taxonomy (GTDB): domain Bacteria; phylum Acidobacteriota; class Thermoanaerobaculia; order Multivoradales; family UBA5704; genus DASYKS01. The sequence continues at coordinate 167,901 of DASYKS010000044.1, read as the reverse complement.
AGCGGCGATGTGGGAAGAGAGTTCTGCGAATTGAAGCGTGCCGAACCGGCCGGCGAGAGCGAACAGCCCCGCGAGCAGGGCGAAGTCGCCGATCCGGTTGACGATGAACGCCTTCCGCCCCGCGTCGGCCGCGCTTTCCCGATCGAAATAGAAACCGATCACCAGGTAGGAGCAGAGCCCGACACCCTCCCAACCCAAAAACATCGAGGCGTAGCCGTCGCCCAGGACGAGCACGAGCATTGCGACCAGGAACAGGTTCAAGTAGGTGAAGTAGCGGCGGAACCCCGGCTCGCCGGCCATGTAGCCCACCGAGTAGAGGTGAATCCAAAAGCCGACAAACGTGACCACGAACAGCATGACCACCGACAGCGGATCGAGCAACAGGCCGAAACCGATCGAAAGGTTCACCGGGCCTCTCGCGGTGGGAAGAACCCCCGGGGCCATCCATTCCCAAAGGGAAAGAGCGAATGGACGGGGCGAGCCGGAGCGCAGGTAGTTGGCGATCACCCCTACGCCAAGAAGCGCCGCGGCCCCCGAGCTGCCGCAGGCGATCCAAGAGACCGTCTTCTCCGAGGCACGGCGCCCGACGAGCAGTCCGTTCGCCAACGCGCCGAGCAGCGGCAGCAGCGGCACGAGCCAGAGGAGATCGCGCATCTCTCTAGCCTTCCAGCTCGCTCGCCGTATCGACCCGCGTCGTCTGGCGGAGGCGGAACATCGCGAGCAGGATGCCAAGACCGACGGCCGCCTCTCCCGCCGCGACGGTGATCGTGAACACCGTGAACACCTGGCCGGTCAGATCGCCGCGCTGGTAGGAAAACGCCACAAGATTCAAGTTCACCGCGTTCAACATCAGCTCGATCGACATCAAAATCGTGATCAGGTTGCGCCGGTTGATCACGCCGAACAGGCCGATCCCGAACAGCAGCAGGCTCAAGCCCAGATAGTGCTCGGTTCCAATGCTCCAAACACTCCAATGGCTCCAACCGCTCGGGAGATTCATTCGCGCCTCCCGAGCACGACCGCGCCGACCATCGCGACGAGCAGGAAAAGCGATGCGATCTCGAACGGTAAAAGGTAGTTGCGGAACAAATCCCCGGCGAGCGCCTGGGGGTTGCCGACGACCTCGCCGCCCAACGTGCGCAGCCGCTCGGCCGAGCCCGCGGAAGCCTGCCCCCAGTTCGCGCGGGCCACGACTCCAACCACTCCGGCGAACAGCAAGGAGAGCAACAGAGCCCAAGGCGTCTGGCGCCAGACCCTCTCCGATGCTTCGAGCCGGTTCAGGTTGACCAGCATGATGACGAACAGGAACAGCACCATGATCCCGCCGCCGTAAACGAAAATCTGGACGATGCCGACGAACCCCGCATGACGCAGCAGGAACAGAGCGGCCACCGCGAGGAAGGTCACCAATAGCGATAGCGCGCCATTCATCGGGCTGCGGAACGTGACCACGCCGACGGCGCCCGCGAGGGCCAGCCCCGCGAAAAGGTAGAACAGGAGCGCCGCGCCGTTTTCCTGGAGAAACCCCGCGAGAAAACTCATTTCGCGATCTCCTCGTCGGTATAGGCCGGGCGGCCCTGCCATCCTTCGAGCTGCTCCTTGTTCGCGTACAGATGCTGCCAGCGATCGTAGGTCGCGAGCTCATACGTCTTCGTGGTCAGCCAGATCGACTTCGGCTCGGTCGGGCACCCCTCTTCGCACAGGCCGCAGAACATGCAGCGTTGCAGATCGATGTCGAACCGATCGAGTTTCTTTTCCTTCTTGCCCGTCGCCGGATTCAATTCCTGATGCCAATCGATGTAAATGATGTCGATCGGGCAATCGATCGCGCACAGGTTGCACTTGATGCACCGTTCTTCGTCGAGCCGGAACATGCCGCGGAACCGGTGCGCGGGCGCCAGGCGCTCCTCCGGATACTGCACCGTCTCTTTCTTGCGGAAGAGAGCGCGGCCGGTGATCGCGAGCCCGGCAAACAGATCGAGCAGCAGGAACCGGTCGAGAAAACGTTTCCAGGCGCTCACCGGTCTCACCTCGCGAGCCAGAGCTTGACGAGAGCGGTCACGAAAATGTTCGCGAGCGCGAGCGGCAGCAGCCATTTCCAACCGAGCGCCATCAGCTGGTCGAAGCGGTAGCGCGGAAACGTGCCGCGGAACCAGATGTAGACGAACAGGAAGACGAACACCTTGAGTGCGAACCAGATCGCCCCGGGTACTACGTCGAGCGGCGATAGCCAAGCGACGCTCGGAAACGGCCGCAGCCAGCCGCCCAGAAACAAAGTGGTCGCCACCGCGGAAACCGCGATCATGTTCGCGTACTCGCCGAGGAAGAACAGCGCGAAGCGCATGCCGCTGTATTCGGTATGAAACCCCGCGACCAGCTCGGACTCCGCCTCGGGCAGATCGAACGGATTACGGTTGGTCTCCGCCACGCCGGCTACCATGTAGATGAAGAACGAAACGAGCTGCGGCACGACGTACCAGATCCGCGCGTCGCGTTGCGCCTCGACGATCCCCACCATGGACATGGTTCCCGCGAGCATCAAAGGTCCCACCAGCGCAAGCCCCTGCGGCACCTCGTAGGAGATCATCTGCGCCGCGGCGCGCAGGCCGCCCATCAAAGAAAACTTGTTGTTCGACGACCAGCCGCCGAGGATCAGACCGTAGACCCCGATCGTCGCTACCGCGATCACGAACAGGACCCCCGTATCGATGTCGGTGACGAACCCGGACAACCCGCCGGGCGTCGCGGAAGGCGGACCGATCGGCACGACCGAGAAGATCACCAGGGCGGGAGCCACCACCAGGCAAGGGGCGAGCACGAACGCCCAGCGCACGGCGCGGCTGGGGATCGTGTCCTCCTTCACCAGCAGCTTCATCACGTCCGCGATCGGCTGGAGCAGACCCCACGGCCCCACCCGGTTCGGACCGACGCGCACCTGGAGGAATCCGAGAATCTTCCGCTCGGCGAGCACCAGATAGGTGATGACCGGCAGAATCGCGAGGAACAGCAGGGCGAGAATTTTCAAAGCGGGCGACAGGGCGTAATAGAACAACGTGTCCCCCGCCGCCGCGCGTAGCGCTTCCAGCCCGAAAGGGAGAACGGCGGCGACCCCTGAGACCCCGGGGATCACCGATCGACCTCGCCGAGCACAATGTCGGTCGATCCGATCAGCGCCACCAGGTCGGCCACCAGATGGCCCTTCGCCAGATCGGGCAGCGCCTGCAGGTTCATGAACGAAGGCGGCCGGACGTGGCAGCGATAGGGGTTCGGCGTGCCATCGCCCACGATGTAGAAACCGATCTCCCCTTTCGGGCCTTCGATGCCGTGGTAGACCTCGGCCTTCGGACCTTTGAGCACCCGAGGGCGCTTCGCCATGATCGGACCGCCGTCGGTCGCCGGCAGCAGCTCAAGGCATTGGCGCACGATCTTGGTCGACTCGCGCATCTCCGCGATCCGCACCAGGTACCGATCGTAAGTGTCGCCGTTCTTCGTCACCGGCACCGCGAATTCGACCTCGCCGTACGCCTCGTAGGGGCGCACCTTGCGCAGGTCGAAACCGACGCCGCTCGCCCGCAACATCGGCCCGGTAACGCCCAGGTCGAGCGCCGCTTCGGGGGACAGGACGCCCACGCCGACCGTCCGCCGCTTCCAAATCCGGTTGTCGGTCAGCAGCCCTTCGTACTCGTCGATCTTGGCGGGAAAGTCCTCGTAGAACCGGCGGCAGGCGTCGGTCCAGCCGGCCGGCAGGTCGAACGGCAGGCCGCCGGGGCGCATGCAGTTGAGGGTGAGCCGCGCGCCGCAATAGTGCTCGAACAGGTCGAGCACCCGCTCCCGCTCGCGGAAGCAGTAGAAGAACGGGGTCATCGCCCCGATGTCGATCGCATGGGTCGCGAGCCAAACCAGGTGCGACGAGATCCGCTGCAGCTCGGCGAGGATCGTCCGGAGGTAGCGCGCCCGCGGCGGCACGGTAAGCCCCACCAGCTTCTCGACCGCCCCCACGTAGGCCAGATTGTTGGTCGCCGCCGCAACGTAATCCATCCGGTCGGTGTGCGGCACGTTCTGGAAGAACGGGTGCAGCTCGAACAGCTTCTCGGTGCCGCGATGGAGATAGCCGATGATCGGATAACAGCCGACGATCCGCTCGCCCTCGATCTTCAGGTTCAGGCGCAGCACGCCATGGGTCGCCGGGTGCTGCGGCCCGAACGACAGCTCCATCTCTTCGCCTTCGAAAAGGGGATCAACCCGGCGATCCGAACCCGGCTCGGGGGAACCGTTCGGCGCGCTCATTCGGCCCCTCCCTCTTTCGTCCCCTCAACCGTACCGTCGCCAGCAGGCCCGGCAGGAGAAATGGGAACAACCTTCGGCGGCTTCCAGCCGGTGCCGGTCCCGGCGACCGGCCCCATCGTTTCGCCGTAGTGCTCCGGGTAGATCGCGGCGCCCGTGTCGATCCCCTCGACCGGAAACTCCTTGCGCAGCGGATGGCCGTTGAACCCCTCCCAGGTGAGGATGCGCGTCATGTCCGGGTGGCCCTCGAAGCGCACGCCGAACATGTCGAACACCTCACGCTCCGGCCAGTTCGCGCCGCGGAAGACGCCGGTGAGCGTCGGAACCGGCGTCGCCTCGTCGGTCTGCACCTTGAGGCGCACGACCCGATAGGCCCGCTCGGGCGGCAGGCTCGCGAGGTGGACCACGACGTCGAACCGCGGCTCGCGGTTGGGATAGTCGGCGCCGCACAGATCGACGATCAGGGAGAAGCCATGCGCGGTTTTCAGCTCCCGCGCCACGTCGGCCAGCCGCTCGCGCTCGACGTCGAGCGTCAGGTCGCCCGCAAAGGTCTTGGCCGAACGGATCGCTTCCGGCAAGGCCTCGCGCAGGGCCGCCGCGAGCGGATCGTCGTCCGCATCGCGCCACTCCGGGACGACCGGGTCCCGCTCCCAAGCCGGCTTTTCCGCCGGAGGCGCGGGGGTGCCCCCTTCACCCACGCCGCTCGGGCCGTCGCTCACCGTTTCGCCTCGCCGATCCGCGGAACCGGCTTGGCGCCGGCCCCCCCGGCAATCGACATCCGGTCGATCTTCCGCTGCAAGTGCAGAAGGCCCCAGAGCAGCGCCTCCGGCCGCGGCGGGCAGCCGGGCACGTAGACGTCGACCGGAATTACCCGATCGACCCCCTGGGTCACCGCGTAGGTGCGGTACGGCCCGCCGCAGGTGGCGCAGGCGCCCATCGCGATCGCCCATTTCGGCTCGGGCATCTGGTCCCACAGCCGCCGGACGATCGGCGCCATCTTCTCGGTCACGGTGCCCGCGACGATCATCAGATCGCTCTGCCGCGGGGTTGCCCGGAACACCTCGGCGCCGAACCGCGACATGTCGTGGCGCGGGTCGAGGACCGCCATCATCTCGATCGCGCAGCAGGCGAGCCCGAACTGCATCGGCCAGATCGCCGACCGGCGCGCCCAGTTGAAGATCTTGTCGTACGTCGTGGTGAGGACGTTCGATTCGATGGCTCCGATCGCCCCCGGGTCGCCCCCCTCGTCCAGAACCTTCAAGCCCATTCGAGCGCCCCCCGATTCCAAACGTAGACGTAGCCGCCGATCAAAATCGCGAGAAAGACCATCATTTCGATGAACCCGAACAGCGCGAGCTTGTCGAACATCACGGCCCAAGGGAGCAGGAACACGGTCTCGACGTCGAAAACCACGAACAGGACCGCGATCAGGTAGTAGCGCACCGAAGACCGGTGATCATGGGCGAAACTGACCACCTCGTTGCCGCACTCGTAAGGGTCGAGATTGGTGCCCCCGAACCCCCGATGCCGCAGCAGCCTCGCCACGAGCAGCGTAGCCGCCAAAAACAACGCGGCAATCACCACGAAAACGAGGATCGGGAGGTAGTTCGCCATGCGTCTCCTAGAGCCCTAAACGTCTCTGGAGTCTAACTCTCCGGACATCGTGCCTTGAGCTGGGCGGATTGTGTCCCGCGCTCCGGGGGGTGTCAACGGGCGGGCGGGGGTGGGGTTGGTCCTGCTCGGTGTGATGGGCGGGGAGCGCTCCTATGCCATACTTTGCTTTACGGAGTCGGTGCCAGTTATGCAGAGCGCCGGGCGCCGACCAAAGGGGGTGCGCTTTGAAGACCGCCATGAAGCGAGTTACCGGGGGAAACAACCGGAAGGTCACAGCCCACCGAATCGAGACCGTTCCGGCACGGACGAAAACCACTGCGCCTGAGGAGAAACTTAGCCTCTTGGCCAAGCTCCAGAAGATCAGCATTGATGGGCCGGAAGATTTCTCCGCCAATCTTGACCAATACTTGAGCGGAGAGCGGCATTTTGAAGCCGACAAGGCTGTTCGTTGACACCTCGTTTGTCATCGCCCTGATCAACAAAAGAGATCGCAATCATGAACAGGCCACACGGCTTGCCGCCGAGTACGGGAGCCGCAGACTCCTGACAACAGACGCCATCCTGCTGGAGATCGGCAACGCGTTAGCTCGAAGTTTCAAACCCCAGGCCGTGGAGGTGATCGAGCACTTCCTCACTTCGGCGGATGTCGAAGTCGTCCGGCTCGACGCAGAGACGTTCGAGTCCGCCTTCGACCTCTATCGATCACATCGCGACAAAAGCTGGGGACTGATCGATTGCCACTCCTTCGTCGTCATGCGCCAAGCCAAGGTCGAAAATGCCCTCGATTTCGATGTCCATTTCGGGCAGGCGGGCTTTCGCAGCGTACGTTGAACGGTTCTCGGCTCCAAGCGAATGGGTTCGACCCGAGCGGGACCGGTTACACAACCTCCCGCATTCGGTGCCTGGCACACCAAAAAGCTGTGCCAGGTGGCCTATATCGAGTCAACCTACAGGAATCGAGCGACTTGCGCCGGCTGCCCAACAAACGAGACATCGCCTGATGTCACCTCCCTGCAGCAGCGCAATTCATTCAGGCTTCCGTTCACGACTTCGGTTTCGGCGAACTGCCGAACACCGAACTCCTCGCCGCGCAAGCGTGTCTCCCATTCCAGCGTGCGATTGAACCAGGTCCCCTCGATCGGCTGGCCTGTGAGGAGCGCGTTGACACAGTGACCTGGCCAATCTTGAGGCCGAGCGACCAGGTTCTCTTTGCTACCGTGAGAGAGGACGTAGATCAGGCGCGGGAATAGGTGCCAGCCTAACCCGAGGACGGCACCTATCTGGGGCGCTATTCGTCTTCTTCGTCCTCGCTGTCCGAAATTTGAAGAAGCAGCCGAACGCTCGGCTTGGAGCCCTCAGCGAACCACAATTGCAGGTCGGCGGTTGGAACCCACCACTCCGCCCGTGGCGATTTCGAGGACGATGCCCAGAGCGCTCCCATCTTCGCGGCGGCGTTGTCGTCCGACCCGATGGTTAGGTCTTCCCACTGCTCCGTGAGCTTGATCTGGCCATTGACGAGAACTTGTACCGTGAGGTTAACATCCTGCCGAAACCAGCCCGTTGCGAGGCGCGGCGAGACGACCAGTCTGACCTTGTCTCGCTTCTCTTTCTCCTTTACCACGGACAGCGAGACGAAGTGAGCCTTGTCGCAAACGAACGCCTGCACGCCCTTTGCAACCCAAGGGCTGCCGATCGGCAATTCAGTGAGGGCGCGGTGAGTCGGCGTCTTGGATAGGTCGATGTCAATCTGAAGCGGGCACATCACGGTGGGCGCGGGAGGCTTGCCCTGAATCGCACGAACCTCATTGGCAGATGGCTGGCTTGCTGTGACTTGAGCTCCGACGACAACTGCAAAAAGCAGCATGGCGATTGCGGCAACTGTTGACCTCAAAGTTTGCTCCTCTGTCTTGGGACCCAAGCCTGCTGGCTCCACGGTGAGAGTCTGAGTCTGGCGATGACGGAGCCCGTGTTGGCGACGCCTAAGGGTATTTGGTGAATCTGCATCACTATTGCGAACGTGGCGAACTGGTCTCCTTATTGTAGCGCGGACTGGGCGACGCCATCGATTCCGGGGCGGCGTTCGACAGCAGCAACGCCCGCTTAGGCAGCGGACAGACGAGCCTGGATTGCGGCGACGAGGGAATCGACATCGACTTGCTGTGCCGTATCAACCTGGAGAATGCCTGGTACCGGGGGACCCCCAAGATCAGCGAGCCTCTGAAAGTCGGCAACCACGTCCCGGTGGGAGCGCTGGCGGTCGCCATGCCCGGGATGCCGCTCTCGCGTGAGGAAACGCTCCGCCGCGACGGACGCCCGACAGACGCAGTGAATATGAACCAATCGGCGAGTTGACTCGGCCAGCCACGCCATCGGTGTGCCAGAGTCCGCCGGCATGCCCGGAAGATGCCAGAACGAGACCAAGACGGCAGCATCGGTAAGCAGGGCCGCTTCCTGAAAATGCTTGTCGCTCTCGCGGCTTAGAGCGCGGCGACGCGCAACATCCACCTCCGGTTCGCCGGAAAGTAGGCGGTCGAGGAAGTCGTCTTTGTCGAGCAATGGAAGCTTGAGCGCCGACGACAGCTGCCGCCCTAGAACGGACTTGCCGCTAGCCGGGATGCCGGAAACAACAACAAACGCGTGAGTCGTCATTCAAGGGCGTGATCTTCGGGAGGACCGTCCTCTTCCACCGTCGCAATAGTCTCGATGGCCACCATGGGTTGTCCTCTAGGAAAAAAGACTACACGATCTGGAGCGAGTGCGGGCTCCAAGCGGGAATAGGTGGGAATCGGTGAAGTAACGCGAGCGTTCCCGCGAAGTAACGCGGTGCTTGGCGGCGAAGTAACGCAAAACGACCGCGAAGCAACGCAAAAGGGCCAGAATCGGCCCGCTCGGTCGGTGAAGCCACACAGAAATTCGCTGAAGCCACCGAGAAAACCCCTGAAGCCACACAGCGGAGGGGTGAAGTCACACAGAAAGGCGGCGAAGCAACGCAGGAAGCCAATGAAGCAACGCAAGCAGCCGCCCAAGCTACATACGGGACTGCAAAAGTTACCGAGCCATTGGGTGAAGTCACCGGCGAATACGCCAAAATGGCCGGAAATACCGGTCGAGCGGGCGACGATGGGGGCCGCTTGCGTGACTTCAGGGGTTTTCTCGGTGGCTTCAGGGGCTTTCTGTGTGGCTTCACCGAATTCCTGTGTGGTTTCACCGTTCCGCTCTGTGGCTTCAGGATTCGCCTCGACGGCTTCACCGTTCGGCTCGGTGGCTTCAGCGCTCGCCGCGGTCACTTCATCGTTTCGCCGGGCGGCTTGAGCCCCGTGGCATCGCGGTTGGGCCGATCAAGCGGGCTGGCATTCTGTGCGTTAGAATGCACAAAACAATTCGCAAGCGGCCGGCGGCCTTTCCCGAGTCGCCGAAGGAGGACTGGATGAGCTTTCCGCGCATCGCCCTGGTCGCTGGAGTCCTGCTCGCCTTCGCGGGCTGCGCGGCGCGCCCCTGGCGCTCCCCCCTTGGCCATCGCGTCTACGTTGAGGTCGAAAAGAAGATCGTCGCCGAAGATTACGCGCCGGAGACCGGCGACGGCGGGCCGGAGTCTCCCGCCCCGGCGCAGGTCCAGCCGCTCCCCGACGGCATCCTCGCCCTCCTCGGCCCGGAACGGGTGGACTACTCCGGCGCGGTCGCCGCCTACGTCGCGTCGAGCCGGCTTTCGCGTCTCACGAAGGCGCTCGACGACGCGGGGCTCGCCTATTCGCGCGGCCTCGCGCGCGAGATCCAGCTGCCGCAGTTCGAGATCGACCCGACCGACCGCTCTACCCGCGTCGCTCCCGGCTTCCCCGCGTCGTTCCCGGTCAAGCCGGTGCCCGAGCGGTTCATCATCCAGTTCGCGTACCCGGTCAAGGACGAATGGCTGGAGCAGCTCGCCGGCTGCGGCGTCACGCGGCTCGCGGCGTTCGCCCAGCGCGCGTTCCTGGTCGCCGCGCCGAGCCGCGAGGTGATCACCGGCTGCGCCGCGAACCGCTATCTCGCCTGGATCGACGCCTATTTGACCACCGACCGTGTGGCGCCCTCTCTCCTCGCCGCCGGCACCGCGGGTTTCACGTTCCAGTTCGCGGAGGGTGCCGACCTGGCGCGGAAGTCGAGCCTCCTCGGGCCGACGATGTCCCTCGTCGCCGAGGAGGAGGGGACCGGCGCGCCCGGATTCGTCGCGGCGACGGCGAACGCCGCCGCCTTCGGCCTGTTCGCCCGCACCGATCCGGACCTCCTGAGCGCGAGCTACGTCGGCGTCGCCGACTGGAGCGACGAGCGGCAGGGCTTGATCGTCGCGGGGCGCGGAGGTCCCGGCGGAGTGCTCGCCGGGCCGGGCTACCGGCAGTGGCTCACGGACCGGCACCTGACGACGCCACAAAACCAGCAGGTGGTCGCGATCTTCGATTCCGGCTACGACCGGGGAGTGCGTCCGGAGGACTGGACCAGCCCGGACGTGAAGGACCACCATCCGGACCTCGAGGACCCGGAGCGGCTGGTGCTGCTCAAGGGGATTCCGGACGAGAACGCGGTGACCGACCGCCTCGGACACGGCACGATGGTCGCCGGAATCATCGCCGGCTCGGCCAACCCGATCACGCTCCCCGGACCTCTCCACGGCGGCGGAGAGGATGCTCGAAGCTACGACTACGGCACGGGAATCGCGCCGACCGCGAAGCTCGCGATGATCGTGTTCCAGCCTCAACACCTCACCCGCGTCGACAGTCAGAACCGCGCGCTCCAGCTGGTCTTCAAGGCCGCTCCCAACGGCGCCCGGATCTGCAGCCAGAGCTGGAACCAGTCCATAGCGGGCGGGAACCCCGCTCCGGCCGGCCTCAACAGCTACGACGCGATGGCCCGCTTCTTCGACGCCCGGGTGCTCGACGCCGACGTCGCGACGCCCGCCAAGGAGCCGATCTCCCTGGTCTTCTCGGCCGGGAACTTCGCCTACGTCTTCCCCGGCGGGCCGTCGCGCTGGAACACGGTGAGCAGCCCGGCGACGGCCAAGAACGTGATCGCGGTCGGCGCAACCAGCAGCTGGCGGCCGGTGTCCGAGGGGCCGCCGCTCGCCTGCGCCTATACCAACCCGGGACGGCCGCCCGAGGAGGATACGCCGCGCGCGGACGTGGTCGGGGCGTTCAGCGGCCGCGGCCGGTTCTTCGGCGGCAACACGGGCACCACGGTCCTCCACCGCACGCGGATCAAGCCGGACCTGGTGGCGCCCGGAATGCGGGTGTTCTCGACCGTCCCGTTCGGCGGTGCGCCGAAATACACCGCGCCCGTCGGCTGCAAGCAATACGAGCCCTCGAACGAGACCGGCTTCTTCTATACCTATGGTACCGGCACGAGCTTCGCGGCGCCGGTCGTCTCGGGGGTCGCGGCGCTCCTGCGCAAGTGGTTCCTCGACAACCATCAAAACCCGTCGCCGGCACTCCTCAAGGCCGCGATGATCGCGACCGCGGACGACCTGGGGAACGTCCCCGGGCAGGACCACCGGCCGAGCCCGCTCTACGGCTGGGGCCGGGTGAACCTCGACCGGCTGACCGATCCCGCCGTGCAACGCTTCTGGATCGACAACGGGGCGATCGCGTTGACCACCCTGGACGTCCGCCAATGGACCCGCGCGATCGGCGACCCGGCGCGCGATCTCTACATCGTCCTCGCCTGGTCGGACCCTCCGGCCGACGTGGTCACCGGTCCCGACCCGAACGCCCAGGCGGCGCTGATCAACGACCTCAACCTGACCGTCGAGGCGCTTGACGCCTCCGGCCGGGTGGCCGGGAGCTGGTACGGCAACCTGTTCCGCGAGAACGTGAACGGGCAGGACACCGGCTACTCGTCGCGCTTTGTCGCGCCGCTTCCCGAAAACGCTCCACGCGACGCAATCAACAATGTCGAGGCGGTGTTCATCCCCAAGAGCACTTTGACCGCGGGGCGCAAGCTGCGGATCAAGGTGAAGGGGCAGAACGTACCCGGAGGGCCGCAGAAGTTTGCGCTCTACGCCTACAACATGAGGCCGGCTCCTTAGTAGACTTCTGTGGGAGGACCGACCGTCGGCATGGAAGATGCAATTAAAATGCGCGAACTGCGCCGGTCGGACTTCCGAGCGAAGGAGCCCAGAATGAACTTGCCGAGATCGATCCCCTCCGTGGCCCTCCTGTGTGCGATTTTCGCCGCCCCCGCTTTCGGAGTTTCCGAGACCGGAGTTTCCGAGACGTCCGGCACCGATGTCCGTCCGCTGGTCCGGATCGTCGACGACTTCACGCTCAACGCGCCCCCGCCACCCGCGCTCGCCTACGAGCAATTCACCTTCGTCTCGCGCAGCGGATACGTCTCCTACCAGGGCAGCATCACGGCCGCGGGCGGCTCACCCGACGGCGCGGTGGGCCGAGGGATCGCCTCGGCCGAGGAGCGGACCGCGATCCGCGACATCCTGACCCACGGTCAAATCGGCATGCAGCGGGACTGCGTAGCGGTTTCGGCCAGCCGGGTCGGCCATCGCGAGATCACCTGGTGGGGGCAAAACGGGCGGCGCAACGAGTTCCGCTATGTCTTCGCTCCCGACCTCTCGTCGGGCCTTCCCGTCTGCAGCCCGCGAGTCGCCGAGATGCTCGAAGACCTCGACTTCCTGACCGGGGCCATCGTGGTCAAAGGCGAGTTCCTGGTCACCCCACCGACGCCGTAGTCGCGAGCCACAACGCGCGGACCTCGTCGCTGTCAGACCAGCTCGATCTGAAGTTTCCGCCCAACCAGTGCCGCCGCCCGCTGCAGTGTGGAAAGCATGACATCGCGAGTCGGATCCAGGAGCCTGTCCACTTGCGATCGGCTGGTTCCAAGTAGCACGGCAAGGCGAGACTTGCTAAGTGACCGTTCTTGCATTGCGTCAGTCAACTGCCACACGACAACTTCTTTGATGGCGAGGGCTTGATTTTCCTCGAACGTCCCTTCCTCTCTGAGGAAGTCGTCAAGGGTGCTGCCGTGATGTCGCCTGCTCATGACTTCAACTCCTTCAGGCGCTTCCGCGCAATTGCGAGATCAGCCGGTGGCGTCTTCTGAGTCTTCTTGATGAAGCCGTGGAGAGCCACCAGGGCACCTGCATCCACGCCAAGCAACACACGCGAGATCCGATTGCTGGGCAGGTCTGTCCGAATCTCCCAGAGACCTTCACCCATGGCACGACACAGAGGCATTCCAACCGGCCACCTCCACTGCGCCCGCATCAGATCCTTGCCGACTTCGCGACGATCCGCTGATGGCAAGGCCTTGAGCCACTCACGAACGGGTTCTGATCCACTGTCGGCGCGGAAGAAGACGAGCAATGTCTTCCGTGACGTGTGCTCAGCCAGGACTCACCACGGCTCACATGTACCACAGAAGGTGCATCGCCGACAAGCGGGCGAGGCCCCCGTTCTTGCGAAGGATGCTGGAATGCCGAGCAACCGCGCGAGCGGCAGTCACCGCTTCTGGCCAAGGCTCAAAACAACTTTTGCTGCTCCGGGACCCCGGGCGCCGCGGCAAGCTTCGCCGCAAGCGTTTCGAGGAGCGCATCCGGTGTCTCGGGGTCCGGCCAGGGGAATGCGCCTTTCGTCCCCAGCGCTTCGAGGCCAGGGCTCATCTCTCCGCTTGCCCGGACGTAGACGGGGACGAAGCGATACTTTTCCAGCTGCTCCGTCGCACCGGCCCAGGTACCCCCCTTTTCCAAGTCTGAGCTGACCACCAGGGCGGCATCGGCCAGGGCGTAGATCAGCTTGTTGCGCTGCATCGCGTGGCCCACGTTCCATCCCGCGCTGGGATCGTAAGGTGAAAGGAGCACGAGTCGCTTTTCCATCAGAAGGCTGCGGTGCTCACGGTTCGTCGCCGCCCGCTCCAGACTGTCGGCCAGAACTCCTACAGCCCGCCCATCCGCTTCCAGGGCGCCGCGCATCGCAGCCTGATCGATGCCACGGGCTCCCCCCGATACGAGAGTGACCCCCGACCTCGCGGCGAGCCGGCCGATCCTCGAGGTGATCTCGGCCAGCTCTTCGGACACGTCACGCGAGCCGACCACCGCGAGCCCTCCGCCCTCTAGAATCGAGGGGTCGCCACAGCCGTAGAGCACTGCCGGGGCATCCTCTTTGAGCCTGGACTTCAAGCGCTGAGGGTATTGGGCGTCGGCGCGGCTTACTACCCAAATCGCCCGTGCCTGCCAGCGCTCCAGCGCCTGGCTCAAGAGAAACCCGCGCGCCAGCAGCCGTTCCAGCCGGTCGCTTTCGACCAGTTCTCGACACTCTTCGATCAGCTCGGTGGCGGCAGAGGTCAGAAGGTCGGCGGGCTGGCGCTTTCGATCGCGCAGATGGCGTGCCAGGCGGCTGTATTCCCTTGAGGTCAGCAGATCGGCGGACGGCGCCTTCCCTCCGGCGATCAAGGGTGCGGTCAGCAGCAGGATCGCTTGGGTGTTGACCGAAAGAGCGCCGTTCATGTTTTGAATCCCGTAAAGGCCAGCGCCAGCGGTCGAACCAAGCCGCTGCCATGTTTCCGGAGCAGCCAGGCCGCGACGGTCATCGTCCAGCGTGAATCGATCATGTCATCGACTAGAAGAACGGGGCCTCCGGGAATCTCCACTTCGAGCACCGCAAGCGATCCGTCTACGTTGCGCGCCTGCTGGGCACTGTTGGCCATCGTCTTCTGTTCGGGCCGATCATCGATCCGGTTCAAGGTTTCGGCGAACGGCAGATCCAATGCCGCCGCGATGCGCTGGGCCAGATCCGGCACCAGGTGCGGATGACGCCGCGACGCGATCGAGGTGACCCACTCCGGTGAAGGCTCCGGGCTCCAGTCATGTACCAGCTCCACGCAGGCCTCGATCAACTCGTCCGAGAAACGGCCAGCTCGGTATTTCCCTTCCCGTACCAGGCGCCCCCACCCGGCATCGCCCCAAGTGCAGAGCGCCCGGCCTTCCTCGGCCTGCAGCGCGGCGGCGATCTTGCCCGTGAGCTTCATCCTCGGCAGCCCGCCTGTGGGCCACATCCGGCGCGGTTCGATCGTCAAGTGGGTACGGCGCAGAAACACCTCGGCCTCGCGCACCAGCGAGGGCTCGGCGGAGGCAGGGAGCGGAGATAACGGCGGATCGGTTACCGAACCCGGATCGCCGTCGAGGGCGAGGACCAAAAACTCCATGTGCCCGCAAGTGAGAGCGACGTACTCCGCCATCTGGCGCTGTTCCTCGTGCCGCAAGGCGGTCAGCCGCTCGGCACGCTCCCAGAACGTCGCGCTTAGACTCACTGCGGTCAGCTGCCACTTCGACCCTTGTTTGACCAGCGGCGGTGGCGCCTCAAGCGAAAGCAGCGCGATCACCTTTTCCACCCGCCCCTTGCTCAAGTTCACCAGGCTCAGCAGGTCGGGCACGGAGAGCCCCTGGGGAGAATTCTCCAATGCGGCGAGCACCTGCTCCACCTCAGCCGGCTTGGGGAACGCACTCTCGATGAAGTAGTCCGTGATGTCCTGCTCCTCCTCGCCGCTCAGGAGGACGCCGTAGGCATCCATCGCGCGACCCGCGCGGCCGACCTGCTGGTAGTAAGCGACGACCGATCCAGGCATCTGGTAGTGGATTACGAAAGAGAGATCCGGCTTGTCGAAACCCATCCCCAAGGCCGTGGTCGCCACCAGTGCTTTCACGCGATTGCCGAGCAACGCCTGTTCCAGCTCGGGGCGACCCTCGCCGGTCTCGCTAGTATAGGACTCGACGGCGAGCCCGCGTGATCGGAGCCAGTCAGCCACCCGGTTCGCATCGCGAATAGTGAGGGTATAGATGATGCCGTGCCCCGGCAGGGCCGGCACCTCCTTGGCCAACCAGGCCAGCCGTTCAGCCTGGCTCGGCAACGAAATCGTCTGTAGCGCGAGCGACGGCCGGCTCAGGTCCCCCCGTGAGACCTCGAGACCCTGCCCGAGCACTTCTTCGAGATCGGCCAGCACTCGATCGTTCGCCGTCGCGGTGGTCGCGAGCAGCCGCAGGTTTTGCGGCAGCGTGCGCGCGA
This sequence comes from Thermoanaerobaculia bacterium, assembly GCA_035995205.1. Classification (GTDB taxonomy): domain Bacteria; phylum Acidobacteriota; class Thermoanaerobaculia; order Multivoradales; family UBA5704; genus DASYKS01. The sequence continues at coordinate 151,966 of DASYKS010000044.1, read as the reverse complement.
TCCGCTCGATCAGCCGATAGTGCGGCCGGAAGTCGTGCCCCCAGTCCGAGATGCAATGCGCCTCATCGATCACCAAAAGGGAGAGGCGCTGCCCGATCTCGGCCAACACCTTGGCGCGGAACGGGTCGTTCGCCAATCGCTCCGGCGAAATCAGGAGGATGTCCACCGCGTCCCTTCCGATCGCCTCCTCGACCGCCGGCCATTCGCTCTGGTTATCGGAGTGGATCGTCACCGCCCGAGCTCCCATCCGCTCGGCGGCCTGGATCTGGTTGCGCATGAGCGACAGGAGCGGCGAGATCAACAGCGCCGGGCCGGCCCCCGCGTCGCGCAGCATCCTGGTCGCGATGAAGTAGACGAAGCTCTTGCCCCAGCCGGTCTTCTGCACCACGAGGAGCCGGCCGCGACCTTCGACCACGTGGCGGATCGCCTCTTCCTGGCCCTCGCGAAACCGGGCCTCCGGCCGGCCACACCCGAGGCGCAGAAGCTCCAACGCGCGCTTCGAATCGTAGGCCGCCATCGCCCCGCGGCTCAGGAGGTGATCTTGACGCGGCGGAAGTTTCTCACCGTCACCTGGCCGGAGGTATTGCCGTGGGTCGGAAAGTAGAAGATGTAGAACCAGAGGTCGCTGAATGGAATACTCGAGACATCGGCCGCCAGGGTCAGCGGATAAGTCCCGGCGAAACCCGTCCTGCCGTCCAGAACCAGGACCACCTCCTGCCGTCTCCCTCCCGATTCGGCCGTGAAGACCAGATAATCGCCGTCGGTGGCACCGGTCCAGACGAGGTCGAACGCCAGGCCGTAGCCGTAGGAAGTAACGCGGTTTTCGTACCCGCCCACAAAGCTCGAATAGGTCCCCGCGGTCGGCGCGCCGAACACCAACCCGGTCGCCGGGGTGCCGCTTACGTTGCCCACGGTCGCCACTTTGTCGACCGTCAGACTGGGCGCCGAAAAGAGAAAGGTCGACGGCGGAGTTCCCCCCACAAGGCGCCACTGTTCGCGCTGAGTCACTACTCCGCTCGCCCAGGTCTGGAGTAACGCCGGCTGGAAGGGCTTCTGCCCCGGCGGCGGCCACGACAAACCGAGGCCGGGCAGGCTGAATTTATCCGCCTGGGCGGCGGCGGCGGAGGCGCCATACCAGGCCGCGGCGTAGGAGTGCTTGTCGCCCGGGTCGGTCGTGTAATAAAGCTTCGAAGGATCGAGCGCCACGTCCACGACGTTCTCGATACCCCACTGGCTGCCATAGGCGACGCCGAAGTAGGAGGGGTAGTTGTCGACGAAGGTTCCCCCCGCGGGGTTCGCCGGATCGGCGATCGCCATCTGCCCCAGGAAGAAGCCCAGGAAGTTGGCGCCGTTGAGGTTCAGGGTGCCCTCGCTCTCCGGAGCGTCGAGAATCGTCAGGTGCGCCAAGGGCAGGCCGAGATTCTGAAGCGTCAGGGCCGCGACGGTGACCACCTTGGCGCCATGGCTGTGGCCGATCAGATGAAGGGTGTTCGCAGGGTTGGTCCAGAATTCGGGCACCAGCGAGTCGAGGAGTGCGTTGGCCAGGCGAATGCCGTTGACCTGGGTGTAGGCCTCCGACTGGTAGACGTCTTCCAGCTCCGAGTACGATCCGCCGGTGGCCGAGTCGTCGATCCAGGAGTAAGCGAAGACCGTCGACTTGGGATCGAACGCTTTGATCGACTGCAGCAGGCCGGTCGGGTTGACCGGCAGGGCCGGACTGTACCCGGAGACCGGGGACCAGGCCCAATCGGAGGCCCAGACGCCGCCGCTCGAAGCTTTCTCATCCCACCACCGGAGACGCCCGCCTTGCGCATTGACGGCGGCCCGGTAGCCCGGCGCCCACCCGTGAACGAGGACGTAGACGGAGAACCCCGCCCCTTGATCCCCCGCCGCGCCGATCGGCTCGCCGGTCGACGGCTGGAAGAAACGGCTCGGCGACTGGCCGCTCGCGACCGGCTGGGTCCCGCCGATCCAAAGCCCCAACCGCTCCATGTTGTCAAAGCAGTTGGGATGGACCACGGCCGCCCAGTCGCTCGAGCCCTGGGACGGAACGGGAGGAGGGATGGTGCAACCGGGTCCAACGGTCACGGGGGTGAAAACCTTCGGCTGCGGGCCTGTCGGCTCCATCAGGAAACGCTCCTTTCGAGGAGGTCAATGCAGAAGGGTTCGAAGCGGCCTTCGACCTTTATCGATCACGGCCCGACAAGAATTGGGGGCTCTTCCGTCCGACCACCTTGCGTCCGAAACGCCGCAGCCAGTCATGGTCGTTTTCCTGCGGCCGGGCTCCCGTCCACTGGGCGATTCCCCATTCGAGCGCTCGGAACAGCCCTAAGCGGCCGAGGGTGCGGTCGGCCCAGCCGTTGATCAGGCAGTAGTTGTAGTCGTGGTTGCCCGAGTGGTGGCGGATGTGATGCGGCACGGAGAGCAGCAGGCCGCTCTTCTGCAGCGCGCGCACCCATGCCGGATTCTTCGCCCGGTGCCCGCATTTGTGGAATTCGAGCATCGTGACCAGCAGCACGTCGAACAGCAGGGCCGTGCAGACGAAGTAGCCGGCGGTCGGCCCGGCAGAGGCGAGGATCGCCCAGAGGAGCGGCGGGGCGATCAGGATCGAGCCGATCCAGGCGAGCGTTCCCGCGTCGTGCCAGAAGCTGATGTGGAAGATCCGGTGGGGAAAGACGTGGTGCTCGCGCACTTGGAGCACCATCCGGCGAAGGAACGTGATGTTCTCGTCGAACCAGGTGTCGAACGCCCAATGGAGGATCCCCGACATCAGGTCCGCCAGGTAGACGCCCGCGAAGATCGCGAGGGCGACCCCTAGACCGGAGGGCGGCGTCGCACGCCACGTGGCGACCAGCCAGACCAGTCCGGAGAGCACGAGCGTGGCGTTGATCGCCCCGCCGATCTTGTGGAAGCGAATCTCACTCGGGGTATAGGGCGCCACCTGGAAGGAGTCCGCCGCGGGTTTTTCCAAGACCCCGGCGGAGGACCCGACCGCCGCGGGAGCCGCCTCCCCGCTCATGCCCAGGACTCCATCCCCGCCCGGGGGGCGCTGCCCGCCGCCGGCAGTTGCAGGATCATGTGGTGGGCCGAGAGCGAGCCGGTCTCGAACGAGTTCGCGGCCGACCAGAGGTAGAGGACGAAGCGGCGGAACAGGTGCTTGTCCCAACGCGCGAGCACCTCGTCGCGTTTGGCTTCCAGGTTCTCCGCCCATTTCTTGCAGCTCAGGAAGTAGTTGTGCCGGTCGTTCTTGATCACCACCACCTCGAACGGCGTGGCCGCCACTTCGGTGAGGTATTTCTCCAGGTTGAGCGGCGAGGTATTGCCCTGGAACACCCATTTCGAGATGAACGACGGCATGCCGTGCCGCCGGCCGGAATAGGCGTCGAGATAGACCCGGCGGCCGGGCTTGAGCAGGCGTTGGTACTGGGCCAGAGTGCGCCGGTAGTCGGGCAGATGCTCGGTGACGCCGAGGTTGACGATCGCGTCGAACGGCTCGCCGCCCTGGTATTCGAGGAAGTGTTCCTTCACCACCTCGCACGGCAGGTTCTTCTCGCGGATCAGGTTCTTCATGTACTTTTCCGACTCGTCGGAGATCGTGATCGAGGTGACGCGCACCCCCTGCTCGCCCGCGAACTGAAGGAACGATCCCCAGCCGCCGCCGATGTCGAGCACCCGCTGGCCGGGTTTGATGCCGCAGGCGTCGAACGCGTATTGGAACTTCCGGGTCATGCCGGCTTCGAGCGACTCGTCGTCGCGCTCGAAAAAGCCGTGCGAGTAGCCGCGCAGCTTGGAATCGAGCCAGAGGATGAAGAAGTTGGGGTCGACGTCGTAGTGGCTCTTGATCCACTTCTTGTCGCGGCCGATCTGGCCGAACAGGAGCGGCTCGACGTAGGTCGCGAAAAGGTACTTGAACGGGTGCGGGTCGCCGAGCACCGGGCGGAGCTTGAGGGCAGCGAGCAGCTCGCCTTCGATGTCGAGGTCGCCGTCCATGTACGCCTCGGCGATCGCCAGCTCGTCGAACGCGGTCATCGCGGCAAGGCCCTTGTCGGTCACGATCCGAACCATGAACGCGGGATCCCCGCCGTCCTGGCCAATCCGGTGCGAGGTCCGGTCGGGCATGCGCAGCTCGAACGGCCGCGCGGCGCCGGAGGCGGCGAGCTTCGCGTGGCGCCGGCGCAATTCCGCGACGAGCCCGGACTCTCCGGTCGCCGCGCCTACGGTTGCCGTTTGGGTGAGATCGCTCAACGGTGCGCCCCTTTCTTTGTAAACCTCAGGACACCCAGAATTTGCTCGGGACTGTAACGAGTCGGCGCCCGATTTGTCCATGCGGTATACGATCTGGAGGCCAGGATTTCGAGGAGGCTCTCCGCATGGTCGTATTCCTTCGCTACGCCGCCGCGCGCTCGCTGTACGTGCTGCTCGCTCTGGCGGGAATCTGGGGCACGCTCCTCTGGGGGCCGTGGCTGTCGCTGCCTCTCGCGATCCTGTTCCTCCATCTGGTCACCTACGTCGAGCGCTGGACCGGGCCGAGCCCGCCGGACCTGGTGACCGCTCCGCCGAGCTTCGGCCGCTTTTTCTCCCACCCGGAGGACGTCCACGGCCTGCTGTTCTGCCTGCTGCACTTCGCGGCGATCGGCTCGGCGTTCTGGCTTTGGCTTCATCCGGAGGTGACGGGCTTCACCACCCCGGGGCAAAAGATCGGCTTCGCGCTCGGCGCCGGGATGTGGCTCGGCTGGTCGGGCGGCATCAACATGGGGATCAACTTCCATAGCCACGCCCATAAGCCGATTTTCAAGAACGACGCCCTAAACCTCTGGTTCGGCCGGCTGTGGACGGTGCCGGGCGGGATTCCCTCGTTCTGGTGGCGCTACAAGCATCTCGCGGTCCATCACTCGCATCTCGGCGAGGAGGAGGACTGGGTGCAGCCGGCGCGGCGGGCCGATGGCCGCTACGAGAACATGTGGGTCTACGTCCTGCTTTACTGGCCCTGGCGCTGGGGCTACCATTTCTGGGTCGACTTCAAGACCGCGCCGGCCGCCACCCGCCGCCGCACGATCTCCGAGCTCGCGATCTTCCTGGTGCCGTTTTCGATTCCGTTCTTCGTCGATCCCTGGATGGCCCTCGGCCTCTGGCTCTTCCCGGCCTGGGTAGGAGGATCGATCGTCATGGGCATGGGGATGTACGCCCAGCACGCCGGGGGGACCAACGAGCGGCGCTACAGCCACACGACGACGTTCCTCTCCCACTTCTTCAACCTGACCATGTTCAACGCCGGCTTCCACGTCGAGCACCACGAAAAGCCCGCCGTGCATTGGAGCGAGCTGCCGAAGCTGCACGAGCGGATGAAACCGGAGCTGATCGAAGGGGGCGCCCACGTCGTGCCGTTCGGCATCTACCGCGCCTCGTCGTTGTTAAATTCGTTCTTTAACAACGAGAGCGGTTGGCGGCGCTTCATGGAGCAACATCCGGATTACGTCCGAACCGAAGGGCAGGGCGAGGCGTAGGCGGATCCGATCCAGGGCGGCCACGCAGCGGGCCGAGGGCGGACACATAGGTCCGCCCCTACATAAAGAACGCCATTTTGAGGATGGTGGGATCGTAGGGGCGGACCTACGTGTCCGCCCTCGATCTACCGCGACCTACCGCAATTCGGCCGGAATCCGGTCGCGCAGCTCGCGGTGAAATTCCGGCAGGCGCGACCAATGGAGCCCCGGTTTGACGTGATGGGCGGTGTGGTACCCGGAATTGAAGGTCACCAGGTTGTACAGCCGGCTCTCGTTGTTGCGCGACGCGGCGAGGTGGTCTTCGAGGCTCAAGCCCGCGTGCTGATTGAAGCCGAGCCGCGCGACGTTGAAGACCGCGAGCAGCATGGGAATGACGAAGATGATCGTCGCCTTCGCCGGGTTCAGCCAGAGCAGCAGGGCGAGCGGCAGCACGGAGACCGCCGCCATGACCTTGAACCGGCGGTAGACCTTCGGGTAGCGGCGGCCGATCTCGATCGTCTGGGTAACGTGGCCGATGAAGTTTCGCCACAGACATTCGACGAACGAGCGCCGGGAACCGTCCGGGCGCTGCCAGGCGAGCGTGTCCTCTTCAGGCTCCAGGTAATGCGGATGGTGCCCCAGGTTGTGATGCAGGGTGATCAGGTAGGGAGGAGTGCCGGTGTGGAAGAAGAGGATGACCTCGTAGACCCGGTTTAGAAACCGCGAGCGGAAAACCTTCACGTGATGCTGGTAGTGGTTGCAGGCGATCGCCACCGCCTGCACCGGCTGGTAGAGCAGGACGATGAGGGCGATGGTCCCGAGGTTTTCCACCCCGAAGAACAGCCCGAGCTGTACCGCCAGCACCGACAGGGTCAGCGCCAGCGGCCCGCGGTCCTCGGGAAAGCGCAAGATCTTCAAATTCAGATCCCCGGTTCGTTTTTCCTGAGGAGAATCATAACCGAGCCGGCGGGAGAACCGATTCGGCTCCTCTCCCTCGGTTTGGGGAGAGGAGCCGCGGGATGCTTTATTCGGCCTCGAACGGTCCGGGGAAAGCCTGGGCCCAGGCCTCGACTTGATCCAGCAACAAGTGTCCCTTCACCGCCCCCGGCGTGCCCAAGCCACCGACCCGGATCTCGGCGATCCACTCGGAGTCGTTGTCGAGGTTCAAATGCTCGGCCACCAGAACGCCGTCCAGCCACGCCCTGAGATTCCCGGTTCCCACGTGCGTGGTCGTCGAGCGCTGCCAGTCGAGCTCCAGGACGTGTGCCGCGTTGGAGATCGCGACCGGCGTCATCTTGGCGCCCCCTACGTCGTCGCGCGATTGAATCTGCACCACGAAACCCGAGGCGTTGCGCTTCAAGACCGCGGAGAAGGGGCGAGGTGCCGCCAGGGTCTGGAGCCCGAGCGCCAGGTTCAGAGTGCCCCCGACCTCGGATTCCACGCCTCTCGGGTCGAAACGGAGCTTCAGACCGTAGCGGTCGCGGCCGGCCAACTCCTGCAGGGTCAAGAGCCCGCCGTTACCGGCACCGAAATCGAAGAGCTGGACGTCGAGACCGAGCTTGCCGACCAGCGCCGCCGAGGAATTGACGCTCAAATTGGCGCCGTTGATCGCAGTCCAGTCCGAATCCCACACACCGCTGTCGAAACCGTCGAGCGCCAGGCAGTCGAACCGCGGCGCCGCCACCAAGTTGAAGATGGCGAGGTTGTCGAAGGAATGGGCAAGAGCGGTGCCTCCCGTCGTGAAGGTGGCCGGAACCCCAACGAAGGTGAAGGCGGAACCCGGTTCGGGCTCCGGCTCCATGAAGCTCTGGCGGCCCTGGGTATCCTCGATCTCCAGCGCGTGCCGGCCGTCGATCCACACGGCCGCCCCCGGATTGCGGTTGTCCGCGGCGGGCCACTGCGCCAGCTCCAGAATGTGCGCCTTTCGACTGACCGTGGTCACCACGCCCGGTACTTCGCTCAGCTCCAGGCCCTCTCCCGGAGAAAGGCCGACCTGTACGACATCGCCGAATTCCTTTACGTACACCGTATGCTCGGCTTGGCCGTCGTTGTCCATGTCCGCCTCGAGGAACGGGTACCACGCGCCGGTCGGGCAGACCGGATAGCTTCCGCAGGTTCCATTCTGTGGGCCTCCGCCGCCCGGCGGCTGCCAGCCGGCAACCGCTCCGCCTCCGGCGGTCGCTCCGTTGGTGTCGCCGGGATCCTCTAGAGTCGCGGTCGCCTGGCCGCCGGGCGAGGTGGTGGTGAAGCGCAGGCCCAGGTTGCCGGAAAGCTTGCCGAGCGCACTGATCGCCGCCGGATCGAACGATTCCAGATCCCAGTTCGGATGCGCCGGGTTCTCAAAGTCTTCGATCGAAGCGACACCCGGGCGCATCGCCAAGACCCACTGGACGGTCTTCGGCAGATCGTTTCGACCCGGCGTCGTCACCACGATGCTGTCCACGCCGACGTCCCAGAAGCTCGCGTTCGGGCTGTAGATCAGCCGGTCGAAGCCGTCGATCACCAGGCCGTGGGTCGCCGCGGACCACTGCAACGCCCCGGCGGAGAGGCCGAGATCGGCTTTCAGCAGGTACGCGGTCTTGGCCCCCGGAAGGACCAGCGGCCGGAGAGAGGCAGGCAGGCAACCCGCCTGGAGTCCTTCGGCGCCCGCCAAAGCGAGACCGAGGATCAAACCAACACGCAAACACAGACTTCTCATGATTCATACCTCCCAAGATGTTCCCTGCGTCGCCCGGCTCGTCGGAAGCGGCGGCCGGCGCTAGACTGCAAGGGCGGCCCTTTTAAGAGAAGGCCGCTTACCCGCTATGGCGGCAAAACGCGAAAGATGGCATCAGGTCCGCGCCCGGTTCGAAGAGCTGGTCGAGCTTCCTGCGCCGGAGCGGGCCGCGGCGCTCGCCGCTCTCGCGGCCGACGACCCGGAGCTTGCGCGCGAAGTCGATGCGCTGCTCGGCTGGCACGTCGAGGCGGACCGGTTCCTGGACGAGCCGCCTGGACTGCCCGCCTCGCTCTCGACCGATCGGATCGCAGAGATGGGAGACGAACCGCCCCTGACCCTGCCGGAGAGCCTGGGACCCTACCGCATCCTCGGGCCGCTGGGCCAGGGGGGAATGGGCACCGTGTATCGCGCCGAGCGCGGCGACGACGCGTATCGAAAACCGGTCGCGATCAAGATCCTCGAAGGGCCGTACCGGCGCCCCGAGCTGGTGTCGCGCTTCCGCACCGAACGGCAGATCCTCGCCCAGCTCGACCACCCGAACATCGCCACCCTGCTCGACGGCGGGACCACTCCGGCCGGGCAGCCCTACCTGGTGATGGAGCTGATCGAGGGTATTCCGATCGACCGTTACTGCGACGATCGCCGTCTCCCGGTCGAAGCGCGCCTCCGCTTGATGATCAAGGTGGCCGGCGCCGTCCAGTACGCCCATCGTCACCTGGTCGTCCATCGCGACTTGAAGCCGGCGAACATCCTGGTCACCGAAGACGGCGAGCCCAAGCTGCTCGACTTCGGCATCGCGAAGATCCTGGAGCCGAGCGCGCTTTCGCTCACCGTGCTCGCGACCGAGCTGGGCGTGGCGCCTTTGACCCCCGAGTACGCGAGCCCGGAGCAGATCACCGGCCGGCCGATCACCGCCGGTTCCGACGTCTACTCGCTCGGCGTGCTGCTCTACGAGCTGGCGACCGGCCGCTCCCCCTACCGCTCAAGCGTCCGCGGCGCGGGGCTCGAACGACTCGCCCAGGCGATCGTGCGCGAAGAGCCCGAGCGCCCCTCGCTCACGGTGCTCCGGCCGCTCGAACCGGGGGCGCGCGGCGTGGAGCCGAAGGAGGCCGCGGAGCGGCGTTCGACCGAGCCGCGCCAACTTTCCCGGCGCCTGGCGGGCGACCTCGACACGGTGCTCGCCAAGGCGCTGACCAAAGAGCCCGAGCGGCGCTACGGCTCGGCCGAGCAGTTCGCGGCGGACCTCGAAGCCCACCTCGACGGCCGGCCGGTCCATGCGCGCCCGGACACCTTCTTTTATCGCAGCGGCAAATTTCTGCATCGCCATGCCTGGGCTTCGACCGCGACCGCCGCCGTGTTTCTGGTGCTCGCGACGCTCGTCGCCGTTCTCTGGGTTCAGCGGCTGCAGCTGCTGCGCCAAACCCACCGCGCGGAGGCCGTCTCGACCTTCCTCACCAATGTCTTCGGCAATCCCGATCCGGCGCAATCGCGCGGCGCCGCCTTGACCGCTCGCGAGCTGCTCGACCGCGGCGCCCAAAAGATCGAGAGCGAGCTGGGCCGCGAGCCCGAGGTTCTGGGCGACCTGTTGCTCACCATCGGCCGCTCGTACAAAGGCCTAGGGCTCTACGCCCAGGCGACCGCCGCGCTCGAACGTGCCCTGGCCGAACGGCTCCGTTCCGAAGACCCGGAAAGCCCCGCGGTGGCCGAAGTGCTTCAAGATCTCGCCGAGGCGCAAACCTTCGCGGGTGATTTTTCCGGCGCCGAAGCGCATCTCCGGCAGGCGGTCGCGATCCGGCGCCGGCACCCTCCGATGGCCAAACCCGCGGTCGAATCGCTGGTGCAGCTGGCGCGCGCGCTGGAGCTGAAAGGCGAACGGAAAGAGGCGGGCGCGCTGTTCGCCGAGGCGCTCGCCGCCGCGCGCCGTTTGGGCGACCGCGCGACGATCGCCGGGGTGCTCCATCGGACGGCGATCTTCGACCGCCAGGACCGCCGGCCCGAGATCTCCGAGCAACGCTTCCGCGAGGCGCTCGCGCTCCGGCGCGCCACGCTCGGGGCGGATCATCCGGACGTCGCGGTGACCGAGAACGATTTCGGCCTGTTCCTGCTCGAACAGGGCCGCTTCGCCGAGGCCGAAACCCAGCTGCGCCAGGCGGAAACCATCGAGCGCCGGTTGTACGGCCAGTCCCACCCGGATCTCGCGACCACGCTCAACAACCAGGCCCTGCTGCGCGAGCGCCAGGGCCGTGCGCAAGAGGCCGAGGCGCTGTTCCGCCGTGCCCTCGACATGCTCGCGACGACGACCGCCGCCGGGCATCCGCTGCACGCGACGGTCGGCCAGAACCTGGGCGATCTGCTGCTCGCCGAAGGGCGTCCGGACGAGGCCGAGACCCTCTATCGCCAAGCCCTCGACCTCCGGCGCCGTGCGCTTCCGCCCGGGCACCCGGACACCGCCGCCACGCTCAACAACCTGGCGCATCTGGTCGGCGGCCGGGGCCGCTCCCGCGAGGCGAACGATCTTCTGCAGGAGGCGCTTCGGACCAGCCGGGCGGCGCTCGGCCCGCGCCACGCCCAGGTGGCGACGATCCTCAACAATCTCGGCCAGCTGGAGCAACGCCAGGGCCATCTCGCGCCGGCGCGAAACTTCTACCGCCAGGGGCTCGACATCGCGCGCACCAATCCGGCGACAGCGCCGCTCGACCTCGCCGTGGCGCTCAACAACCTGGGCGCGCTGGAGGTGGAGATCGGCGAGATCGCCTCGGCGAAGGCCCGCTTCCAAGAAGCGCTCGCCCTGCTCGAATCGACGTTCGGCAAGGATCACCTGAACGTCGCGATGGTCCGCCTGTCGCTCGCCGAGGCGGAGCTGAAAAGCGGCAGCCCGAAAGCCGCTACACCTTTGGCCGAAAGGGCGCTTGCCGTGCTGGAAAAAAACCTCGCCGCCACCGACCCCTGGGTCCGCGCCGGCCATCGAACGCTCGGTACGTCGCTCTTGCGCGAAGGGCGATACCCCGCGGCGGAGTCACATTTGATGCTTCTGGTACGTAAGACCTCGATAGGATCGAAACCCTGGCCCCGCGACCTCGACCTGCTAGCGGAGCTTTACTCCGCTTGGGGGCGCCCCGTCGAAGCCGCACGCTACCGTTCGGCGCGCGGCTCGGGAGAATCGTGATGGAACCGAGCGACGTCACCGCCCTGTTGCAAAACTGGAACGAAGGAAGCCAGCAGGCCCTCGATCGCCTGATGCCGCTGGTCGCGGACGAGCTGAAACAACGGGCCCGCCGCCATTTCCGGAACGAGCGCGGCGATCACACGCTGCAACCGACCGCCCTGGTCAACGAGCTCTACCTGCGCCTGCTCGACCGTCGCGAGGCGAGCTGGCAGAGCCGGGTCCATTTCTTCGCCTTCGCCTCGCGCGTGATGCGCCGCATCCTGGTCGATCACGCCCGAGGGCACGAGGCGGGAAAACGCGGCGGCGGGGCGATTACGATCACGCTGGACGACAGCCTCGCCCTGGTCGCGGGCGCCCAGGTCGACCTGCTCGCGCTCGACCAGGCGCTCGACCGGCTCGCCGAGCTCGACGCCGACCAGGCGCGAATCGTCGAGCTGCGCTTCTTCGGCGGCCTCTCGATCCCCGAAACGGCGGCCGCCCTCTCGATCGGAGAAGCGACGGTCAACCGGAGATGGGCAAGCGCCCGGGCGTGGCTGTATGGCCAGCTGAAGCCGCTGGATTCCTAAGGTTTGAGCGCCAGCTGTATAGGCAGCTGAAGCCGTTGGAGGCGTAAGGTTTGAGCGCCGAAGGCGCGCCCGATACCAGCCTAGGGCAACGCCCTAGGTAACCGGTTCGGCCTCCCCACCGAAAGGCCTGGAAGCCCGACCCATCCAGGCTGGCTCGCCAGAACGGCGCAGAAGCACCCTATCTGCTAGACCCCAAAGGAGAGTGAAGATGAAAAAGCTTGTGCTAAACAGGGAAACGGTTTTGCGCCTCGACAAATCAGCGCTTCACAACGTCGCCGGCGGAACTCTCGCAACGTGCGACACCGCCGGCTTTACCTTCTGCTATCCGACTCGCGTCGACGGTTGTTGGTATACCCAGGACGCACACTGCGCCGCAACAGACGTCACCTGGTGTGTCTGCGAAGAGTAGAAGCGCGACCGTGGTTGCTCGGCGAAATGGGGGAGGACGGATACCGGCCTCCCTCCGCCGCAAGACCATAGCGAGGATGCGGCCGGAAGGTGACCGTTTCGGCTCGCGATCCAAGGGGCTGTAAGCCCGACCCATCCGCCGTGCCAAGGCGGTGGAGATGGGGCGGGCCTTCAGCCCTTTCTTGTGGTTCTCGCTTCGTTTCCTGGGGCTTCGCCCCAGGCTATTATGAGTTCGCGCCGTTGGCGCTGACCGCTTCTCACTCCGACGGACCGCCCCTTCGACAAGACGTCCCGCGCTCTCTCTACCTTCCCCGCAATTCCGCCTTGTCGACCACCATCTCAGTCAGCTTCGCGGTGCGCGAGATCGTCCGGTGGAGCGCCTGGAGCAGCGCGATCCGGTTCGCCCGAACATCCAAATCGGGGTCCATGACCAGCACGTCGACGAAGAACTTGTCGAGCACCGGGGCGAGGTCCGCGGTGCGGAACAGCACCCGCTCGTAGTCGCGCTCGGCGAGCGCCTCGACGATCTCGGCGCGCAGCTCCACGAACGCGTCGTACAGCTCGCGCTCGGCCGGCTCGACCAGCTCCGAGGCTTCGAGCTCGTGCTCCGGCGCGTCCTTGACGATGTTGGCGATCCGCTTGGCGGAAAGCACGACCGACAGGAAGCGCTCCTCGCCGCGCACCTTTTTGAGCGCCGCCACCCGCGCGGCGAGATCGGGCAGGCTCGCCGCTCCAACGGAGCCGCCGGCTCCCCCCGCGCCGAGCGCCGCTTCGATCTCGTCGTAGGCGTAGCCTTGCAGGCCGAGGACGTGGCGAATTCGGTCGTGCAGGAACGGCCGGAACAGGGCGAGCACCTCGTCGGCCGAGCGGGTGAGCTTGTCGCCATAGAACCCGACCGCCTCGCGGGCGACCGCTTCGAGATCGAGCGAAAGCGAACCTTCCAGGGCGATCCGAACCACCCCCTGCGCCGCGCGGCGCAGGCCGAACGGATCTTTCGACCCGGTGGGGATCAACCCGAGGCCGAAGATGCCGACCAGCGTGTCGATCCGGTCGGCGAGCCCGGCGATCCGGCCGACCCGCCCGCGCGGGATCGCATCCTCGGTCGAGGCCGGCTGGTACTGATCGTAGATCGCCTGCCAGACCGGCTCGGGATGGCCGTCCTCCCGGGCGTAGATGCCGCCCACGATCCCTTGGAGCGAGGTGAACTCCTTGACCATCTCGGTGGTGAGATCCACCTTGAGCAGCTTGGCCGCCTCGACCGCCTGCTCGATCTCCGCCGCGTCGAGGTGCAGACGCCGGCCGATCGCCGCGGCGAGCCGGGCGAGCCGCTCCGCCTTCTCGCCGTAGGTGCCGAGCCGCTCGTGGAAGCCCAACGAGGCGAGCCGGCTCGCCTTCGGCGCGAGCTTGCCCTTCCGGTCCTCGCCATAGAAAAACTTCGCGTCGGCGAGCCGGGCGGCGACCACGTATTCGTTGCCCGAGCGGACCCGGCCGACGGGATCGTCGGGCCGGTCCATGACGGTCAGGAAGGCCGGCATCAGCCCCTCCGGTCCCTCGACCGTGAGGGCGCTCTGGTGGTCGCGCAGGCTGGTCGCCAGCACCTCCGCCGGCAGGGAGAGGAACGCCGGATCGAACGCGCCGGACATGACGCCCGGGATCTCGCACAGCGCCGCGAGCTTGTCGAGCAGCGGATCGTCTTCGACCAATTTGCCGCCGAGCGCCTTGGCCTCCGCGGTCATCGCGGCATGCAGCCGCTCGCGCCGCGCGGCGTGCCGTACTTCGATCCCGAGCGCCGTGAGCTTGGCCCGATAGTCGGCGGCGCCGGTCACGGCAAAGCGTGCCGGCGAGAGGATCGGATGGCCGATCGCCGAATCACCCGCCGCGACGTCGAAGAAGGTCATCGGCACGACCTTCCCGTCGAGCAGGGCGAGCAGCCCTTGGACCGGCCGGACCCACGGGCCATCTCCCGCTCCCCAGCGCATCGCCTTCGGCCAGGAGATCCCGGCGAGCACCCGGGGGATCAGCTCGGAGAGGATCTCGCGCGTCGCGCGCCCGGTGGTTTTCTGCTTTGCCGCCAGGTACTCCCCTTTCTCGGTCGCGAGGCGGATCAGCTCCTCGGGCGCGACGCCGCAGCGCTTGGCGAATCCGAGCAGCGCGGGCGTCGGCGCCCCTTCGGCGTTGTACGCCGCGCGCACGGGGGGACCCAGAACCTGCTCCTCGCGGTCGGCCTCGCGCTCGGGCAGGCCGGAAAGGATCAGCACCAGCCGCCGCGGCGTGAAGCCGGTCTCCACCTCGCGCGGTCCCACGCCGCGCGCCATCAGCTCCTCGAACACCCGGGTCGCAAGCTCCCGCGTACCCGGTTCGAGCATCCGCGCCGGGATCTCTTCGGCCCGCACTTCGAGCAGGAATTCGCCCTTCGGCTTTTCCATCGTATCGGTCGTCTCCGCCATGGTCAGGCCTCCTTCCCATGGGCCGCGGCGCCCGCGGCAGACACCGGACCGATCGAGCCGCGCAGAAGCGGGAAGCCCAACCGCTCGCGGCTTTCAACGTACCCCCGGGCGCAGGCGCAGGCCAGATCGCGCACCCGCTTCATCAACGCCACCCGCTCGGTCACCGAGACCGCCCCGCGGGCGTCGAGGACGTTGAAGGCGTGGGAGCATTTCAAGGCGCATTCGTAGGCCGGCAAGACCAGGCCCGCCTCCAGACAGCGCTTCGCCTCGCGCTCCTGGCCGTCGAAGATCTGCTGCAGGAAGACCACGTCCGCGATCTCGAAGTAGTACTTGGACAGCTCGTACTCCTCCTGATGGCGCACCTCGCCGTAATCGACGCCGCCGGGCACCCAGCCGATGTCGTAGATGCTCCGCGCCTGGGCGAGGAACATGGTCAACCGTTCGAGACCGTAGGTCAGCTCGGCGCTGATCGGCTCCAGCTCCAAGCCTCCCGCCTGCTGAAAATAGGTGAACTGGGTGATCTCCATGCCGTCGAGCATCACCTGCCAGCCGAGCCCCCAGGCGCCGAGCGTGGGCGCCTCCCAGTTGTCCTCTTCGAAGCGCAGATCGTGCTGGGTCAAGTCGAGACCGATCGCCTCCAAGCTCTTCACGTAGAGGCTTTGGACGTCTTTCGGCGCGGGCTTGAGGATCACCTGGTACTGCTGGTGCTTGCCCAGCCGGAACGGGTTGTCGCCATAGCGGCCGTCGGCCGGCCGGCGCGAAGGCTGGACGTAGGCGACCCGCCACGGCTCGGGGCCGAGGACGCGCAGGAAGGTGTCGGGATGCATCGTCCCGGCGCCCACTTCGAGGTCGAGCGGCTGCTGGATCACGCAGCCCTGCTCGGCCCAGAAGCTCTGCAGCCGGAGAATCAATTCTTGGAGCGTCTGCACGGTATGCCTCTCTCCCCGCGGGCTTTAGCCCACGGGGCGCGGTGTTCTCACGAATCGGGTCGGTCTCGGTCGGGAGTCTCGGACCAGGGAACGGCAACGCGAGGGGCGATTCTAATGAAAAACGCCGGCGAGGACGCTGACGCTCCCAGGAAACCCTTGCACCGACCGCCCTCGAACCCAGGGCGTTGCGCCGACCGCCCACGTACCCAGGGCGTTGCCCTGGGCTTTGGGGAGACGCGCCGTTGGCGCTCGGCGACAGTGGCGCGGTTTGCCGTGGGAGGATGAGGCCGGGATAGCGACGCGGCCTTTCAGACGCCGCAGGGACTGCGGTGAGGGGTGCGAGGGGTGGGCCGGGGGACCAAAGCGATGTTGCGCAGGCGGAAACCGGTGGGGCGACCGGGATAACCGGTTCGCGGCTCCCGCACACCTCTCCGCGAGTCGGGCGTAGCGGCTCTACGGGTCAAAACACTCCTTGGTCGGTTCGGTGCAGTGATGGTGCGACCCGGAACACCACTCCGCTCGTCCCCGGGAGCGGTCCGGAGGTTACGCGGAACGTTCCGCGGGCTTAGAGGAACTTTCCGCGGCTCCACAGGAGTGTTCCTCTTATGCCTAGGAGTGATCCGGAGTTTTAGAGGGATACTCCTCTTATCTAGAGGAGTATTCCTGAGCCTGAGCGGAAGACTCCTCCCATCCAGCGGAATGTTCCTGAGGCCCAGAGGAATACTCCTCTGGTCTAGCGGAATGTTCCTGAGCTTCAGAGGAATACTCCTCTGGCTCGGAGGAATACTCCGCGATACCGGCGGACTATTCCTTCAGCTCAGCGGAGTGATGCGCGGAACCGGGGTACCACGCCCTGGAACCGGCGCACCGGTGTTTGGACTGCGCGAACCGCTCCCGCGAATCGTTGGAGTCGTGTTCGGCGCCTACGGCGTGGTGTCGGGAACCGGAGGAGAACGGACCGGACGCCGTACGGCGCATTGTACTCACGGCAAAGGGCTTCGGCGGCCCGGACTCCCGCACCCAGGGCGTTGCCCTGGGCTGAGGTGACGCGGCCCTTCAGGCCGCAAAACCTACGGGTTGTCTTTGCGGCCTGAAAGGTCGCGTCCCGTTAGCCCAGGGTGAAGCCCTGGGTACGCTGCCTCCAGCCCTTCTCTCCTACTCCGGCTTCCAGACCGGCACGCGGCCGGGGGTCCAGGGGGCTCCGGCGGTTTCGAGCTTGTTTTCGATCTTCGGCAGATCCACTTCGACCAGCGTGCGCAGCTTGTCGAGCACTGGACCGACCTGCTCGGCGGCAATTCGGTAGTTCTCCTGGTGGGTGGCGGTCGGGGCGGAGGTGGAGCCCCAGGCGCCGAAGAGGATCTGGGAGACGCGGTCGGCGATCGCGGGCGGCACCGGATCGTTGCGCTTCGAAATCGTCGAGTCGCCCGCAAGATCGATCTCCAGATCTTCGAGTTGGCCTTCGAGCGTTTCCAGCTCGGCGAACAGGGCCTGGTCCGCGGCCGGCGTGACCTCGGCCGCCTTCTGCAGGTTGTCGATCCGGATTTTCGTCTCGTCGATCAGGTTGGAGGCGCCCATCACCGCCCGCTGCAACCGGGCGACCTTGCTGTGGAATTCGAGGATCTGGCGCTGGTCGGCGGCCGGGAGAGCCCCGAGGCCGAGCGGCTCGGCGCGGAAGGTCCGCTCTTGCCCCAAGGGGGTCAGAACTCCGTTGACTCTCTTGGCGAGCTGCACCTTATAGGTACCGGCCGCCGCGAGCGGACCGTCGAGCCCTCCGTCGCCGGGCTCGGGATCTTCGAGCTGGATCGGCGACGACGCCGGATAGCGTAGGTTCCAGGCCACGCGATGGAAACCGGCGGTCGCGTCGCCGGAGAGACGGCGCACGACATCGCCCTGGTCGTCGGTCACGGTGAGGACGATCTCCGGCGTCGGCTCGCGCTCCTCGGCCCGCAGCGCGTCCCAGCTCGGGTAGGGGTGAGAGTCGTCCCGCGCGGCTTCGCCCTTCGGGTTCTTTTTCGCTTCGGCCTTGGCCGCTTTGGCCGCTTTCTCGTCCGCCTCTTTCTCACGCTTCCAGCGCTGTTTCTCCTGGGTCGTGAGCCCTTCCTTCAGGTAGTAGGTGAAGACCGCGCCGAACGGCGGGTTGGGCGCGGTGAAGAAAGTCGCGCCACGAAAGCCGGGGCCGGCATCGCCGCCGGGCGACGCTTCGATGTACATCTTGGCCGGGCGCAAATCGAACAGCTCGGCGTCTTTCTCGACCGTCGCGGGCGTCGTTTCGCGCAACGGCGTGAGGTCGTCGAGGACGAAGAAACCGCGGCCGAAGCTCGCGATCACCAGATCGCCCTCGCGCTTCTGGACCGCGATGTCGCGCACGGCGATCGTGGGCAGGCCGCCTTTCAGCTGCAACCAACGCTTGCCGCCGTCCTTGGTGAAGTAAAGTCCCCACTCCGTCCCCGCTAACATCAGGTCGGGGGCCGCGGGGTCCTGTTTCAGCGCGTAGGCCGGGCCGGTCTTCGGCAGGTCGCCCACGATCGAAACCCAGGTCCGCCCGCGGTCGCCGCTCTTCAGGACATAGGGGTTGAAGTCGCCCATCTTGTGATTGTCGAACGCGACGTAGACCCCGTTCGGATCGGCGACGTCCGCCTCCAGCCGCGAAACGTAGGCGTTGTCCGGCACGCCGGGGAACTTCTCGATCTTCCGCCAGTGCTCCCCTCCGTCCTCGCTCACCTGGACCAGGCCGTCGTCGGTGCCGACGTACAGAACCCCTTCGGCGACGGGAGATTCGGCGAGCGAGACGATGTTGCCGAAGAACGAGGTCGAAGCGTTCTTCGCCACCGCGTCGATGCCCCAGATCTTGCCCATCACGGGCAGCAGATTGCGATCGACCTGACGCGTGAGGTCGGGCGAGACCGGCCGCCACGAGTCGCCCCGGTCGTCGCTTCGGAACAGCCGGTTGGCCGCGAAATAGAGCCGCGTCGGAGAGTGCGGGCTGATCAGGATCGGCGCGTCCCAGTTCCACTTGAGCGGCGGCTCCCCTTTGCCCGGCTGGGGCTGGATGTCCACCTGCTCGCCGCTCTTCCGGTCGTAGCGGACCAGGCCGCCGTCCTGCGATTCGGCGTAGACGATGTTGGGATTGACCGGATCGACCTGGCTGAAGAAACCGTCGCCGCCGCTGGTGACGAACCAGTCTGCCGACACGCCGCCCTGACCGTTGATCGTCCGCGACGGGCCGCCGAGGCTGAAGTTGTCCTGGGTGCCGCCGTAGACGTAATAGAACGGCTCGGTGTTGTCCACCGCGACCCGATAGAACTGGGTGATCGAGAGGTTCGGAGTGTGGCGCCAGCTCTTGCCCCGATCGAACGATTCGTACAAGCCGCCGTCGCAGCCGACGAAGAGATGCCGCGTGTCGTCCGGATCGATCCACACCACGTGGTTGTCGACGTGTTTGTACTCCTCACCGAGATTTTTGAAGGTCGTTCCCCCGTCCTCGGAAACCTGGAGGAAGGTGTCGACCGAGTAGATCCGGTCCGCATCCTTCGGATCGACGAACAGCTCCTGGTAATACTGCGGCGAGGAGGAGACTTTCTTGATCGTCCGCTCCCAGTTCGCGCCGCCGTCTTTCGAGCGGAAGAATCCCCCCGCCTTGCGTGTCGATTCAATCGTCGCATACACCGTATCCGGAGCCGAGGGGGCGACCGCAATGCCGATCCGCCCCATGTTCTCTTTAGGCAGGCCACCGGAGAGCTTGGTCCACGTTTCGCCGCCGTCACGGGTCTTGTGGATGCCGGATTCCGGACCGCCGTCGATCAGGGTCCAGACATGGCGCCGCCGCTGGTAGGCCACGGCGTAGACGACGTCCGGATTGCGCGGGTCGAACGCGAGGTCCGAGACGCCGGTGTTTTCCGAGATGTCGAGCACCTTCTTCCAGGTCTTGCCGCCGTCGAGGGTCTTGTACAGGCCGCGATCGCCGCCGGCCGCCCAGAGCGGACCCTGCGCCGCCACCCACACGACGTTCGAATCGCGCGGGTCGATTAGGATTTTGCCGATGTGCTCGGATTTGCCGAGGCCCATGTTCTTCCAGCTCGCCCCGCCGTCGGTCGACTTGTAGACGCCGTCGCCCCACGAGACGCTGCGCTGGCTGTTGTTCTCGCCGCTGCCGGCCCAGACCGTCAACGAATCCTTGGGATCGATCGTAAGGCAGCCGATCGAATAGACCGCCTCGCCGTCGAAGATCGGCTTCCAGGTGACGCCCCGGTTCGTGCTCTTCCAGATCCCGCCCGACGCCGCGGCGGCATAGAGGATGCTCCGGTCGTTCGGATCGACGACGAAATCGACGATCCGGCCGGAGGTGAGAGCCGGCCCAATCCCGCGCAGCTCAAGGCCTGAGAACGTGTCGCCGTCCCACTTGTCCTTCTTCTCGTCCGCCTTCTTCGCCTCGGCCTTCTTCGGCTTCGCCTTGTCGTCCTTCTTGATCCCTGCCGACTTGTCCTTCTCCCGCTGCGCCGCCGCCTCCCGCTCTTCCTTCTTCTGCTGCTCCTTCGCGAGCTCTTCCTTCTTCACCTCTTCCTTCTTGGTCGGGTCCTCCTGCTGCGCGCTCGGCTCTTGCGCAAAGGACACGAGCCCCGTCCCGAAGAAGAGCCCTAAAAGGGCGGCAAGGGCGATAGCTCTCTGTTTCAAGGCGCTGCTCTCCTATCAGTGGTTGCGCGACGGTGCCTGCGGGAGACACACCGACTCCCGGAAGCATACGGCGGATAGGGGGAGAGGGTTCTGGAGGCAAAAGACTTAGGACTTGAGCGAACATCACCTCGCGACAACGGCAGAATCGATTCCTCTTCGCGAATTCGGCCCCCCTACCGAACCGCCATCCCATCCGGTTCCCTGCCGGTTTCGATCACGCGCACGACGTCCAGGCTTTCGGTATCGATTTCGATCACCCGGTCGGATTGCGTGGCGGCGACGTAAGCGCGTCGTCCGGAGGGAGCGAAGAGGAGACCTACGGGGGCGGGGCTCGCGGTGAAGCGGTCGCCGAAGAGGCGGTCTTTCGCTTCGGCGACGACGCTCAGGTCGAGCTTCTTGCGGATCGTTTCGCGCTTCGCTTCGGGGTCGATCGCGACGACTTCGCCCGACCTCGTGGCGGTGACCAGGGCGCGCCGGCCTCGTGCGGAAAAGGCGATGCGGATCGGAAAGCCGGGGCAGGGTACCGTGGCGATCACGGTCAGGCGGTCGGCGTCGATCACTGAGAGCGTATCGGCTTCCCGATTGGTCACCCAGACCTCGCGCGTTTCGGGGCGGAAGGCGATCCCTTCGGCGCCGGCTCCGGTCGGGATGTCCTTCACTTTCTGACCGGTTTGAAGATCGATCACGGTCACGCTGCCCGAGCCGATGTTGGCGACGAACGCCCGGTTCCCTTCCGGGGTCACCGCGACCATATGGGAGATCTCTTGACCGGTGGGAACCGCGCGCACGACTTGGCCCTCGCGCGGTTTGACGATCAGCAGCTCGCCGCTTCCTTCGGCGGTCACCGCGAGGTACTGCGAACCGAGCCAGGCCAAGCCGTGCGGTTTCTTGTGCTCGCCGAGATCGACTTTCGAGACCACCCGGCGGGTGGCCAAGTCGATCACGGTGAGGCTGGAACCTGGTTCCGCCCGGGTGCCGTAATCGCTCACCACCAGGGTCGCGCCGTCCGGCGAGATCGCCGCCTCGTGCGGACCGTTTCCGGTTGGAAGGGTCGCGCGGCTACGGCCGGTCGAGGGGTCGACCAGGTCGACGCTCGCGTCGGATTTCCTCACGATCGCCAACAGCTCGGCCGGTTCGACGAGCCAACGCTGGAACCAGTTGACCGTTCGGTTGTAACGCTCGCGCTCGCCGGCCGGGTTCAGCCGGTGCCCCTGGTCGGCGAAGATGTAAAGCTCGGAGGGTACCCCTAAGCGGCGCAACGCTTTCCAGAACTCGTACCCCTGCGGCGCCGGTACCTCCGAGTCGCGCTCGCCGTGGAGTATCAAAGTCGGCGTCTTGGCGTGGGAGATGAAAGTGATCGGCGAGCTGCGCGCGTAGATCCACGGGTCGTCCTCGATCGTCGCGCCGAAGAACGGCACGAGCCATTCGTCGATCCGGTTCTGGCCCGCGTAGCTCTGCCAATTCGCGATGCCCGCCCCGGCGACCGCCGCGGCGAAACGGTCGCTTTTGGCCACCGCCCACATGACCATGTAGCCGCCGTAGCTCCAGCCGAAGATCCCCACCCGGGCCGGGTCGATCGGCGCTTCCTTCGGCGCGCTCGCCACGGCGGCGTCGATCCCCAGCTCGATGTCCCGGAAGTCACCGTAGCCGAAGTCCTTGAAGTTCGCGGCCTGGAACGCCGTGCCGAAACCGAAGCTGCCCCGCGGGTTGGGCATCAAGACGTAGAACCCCGCCTCCGCGAGGACCCCGGCCATGGTCGGCCAGCCGGGCAGGTGCGCCGCGGACGGGCCGCCATGAATGAGGACCACCAACGGCAGACGCTTTCCCGGCTCGGGATGCGCGGGAGAGAGCAACCAGCCCTGGATGCTCAAACCGTCGTTCGTCCACCGCAGGTCTTTCGGCTCGCTCCAGAGCGGGTGGACTTCCGCGTTGCGCTTGGTGATCTGTTGCCAGGCGCCGATCTCGCCGGCCCAGATCTCGGGAGGGTGCTGGAACGAATGACGGATCGCCGCCGAGGTCTTGCCGTCAGCGGCGAGCGCCAGGCTGAGCGCACCCCCCCTGCCGGTGAGAACCTCCGCCGCGCGCCATCGGCTTTCGATCTTGCCGGTCGAAAGGTCGACGGTCGAGATGCCGGTCGAGCCGGCGACGTTTTCCACCCAGAGCAGTTGGTCGGGGCCGGCCCAGGCGAGCCAGGCCGGCGACGAGGCGAGCCCCGGGGTCGCGTTGCGCGCGGCGGGAAGTTGCGCGCTCTCGGCGCCCGCGGGGGGTGCGTCCGCCGGCAGAGTCCAGACATCGCCACCGGTCGAGCCGGCGTCGCTCATCAGCCCTTCGATCCAGGCGAGGGTCCGCCCGTCGGGCGACCAGCGCGGCATCGCCATCTGGAGCTTGGTCTCGTGCAGCACCCGCCCCGCGGGAGCGTCCACGCCGAAGCGCCAGAGCTTCGCCACCCACCATTTCGCGTCCCCCTCGCCCCGGGCCGCCGTGGCGACGAACGCCGAGCTGTCGGGCGACGCGTCGTACTCGTAGACGTAGAGATCGGCCGGCGAGGCCCAAACGAGCGCTCCGGTCGCGGCGTCGAACCGCGCGATCCGTTGGACGTCCGGATGCGCGCCGACCAGCCCCTCGTCGCGCGGACGCGCGGCGAGCGGCCCTGCCGCCTCCATCCGCCCTTCGATCGCCAGGGCGGAGAGGCTCGCGCCGTCCGGCAGCCAGCGCAAATCGGCGAGCTGGCCGGAGAAGGAGGTCAGCCGCCGGAGCGGCGGAACGGTCGCGCGCCCCTTCTTCCCTTCGGTTCCGGAAGGCGAAAGGTCGGCGAGCCAGACCTGGAGCTGGGGAGTACGGCCATCGTCGGCGAGAAACGCGAGCCGGCGACCGTCGGGCGAAAACGCGGGAGAGGCGGCGGCGGTTCCGGGCAGGTCGATCGTCTTCGCGGGTGCGGTCCCTGCGGAGGCAGGGGATGCGAGCGCCGCGGTCCGGAGCGCCATCTTGCCCGACGGACGCCCGTCCAGGCCGTGGAGCGCCTCCACCCAAGCCACGCGGCGACCGTCCCGCGCGATCGCCACGTCGCGAAACGCCGTTCCGGCGTGAAGCGCGGCCTCGATGGGGTCGATCCCCGGGCGGGCCGGGGCCGACGCCTTGGGGGCGGCCGGAGCGCCCGCCGGACGATCCGCGCGCATCGGCAGAGCGGGGAGAAGACATCCGAGAAGCCCGAAAAGGCCAAGAATCCACTTGCGCTGCATGAACTACCCTCCGCGGCGAGAATCGACCGAATCGCCGCGGAGTTTAGCGGATGGGATCTCCATCTCCGCCTCGGAACTTGAAATCCCGATCGACCTCGGCGTCGCGCAGGTAGACGGCGAGCCGTTCGACGAAGGCGAGCGTGACCGCCTCCCGGCGCGCCGCTTCCTGGAACAGCACGAGAGCGGCGAGCGCCTCGCGGTGGATGTCCTGCGCTGTGAAGATTGGGATCATCGTTTCAGCCAGCGCACGGACCTCCTCGGTCCTGCCGGCGCGCAGGTAGAACGCGGCGAGATCCATCGAGACCATCGCGGCGTCGAAACCCAGGCTCTTGTCAATAAAGGCATCGCGCGCCGCAAGCAACGCAGCTTCTGCGGCATCCGGTTGTCCGAGCCCGGCCGACACCAGCCCGACGAGCCACTCGCGCCGAATCCAGTGTACCGGACTGCCATGATTGGCGAACAACTCGGCATCTTCATCGAGCAGTTCCAACGCCTCTTCATAGCGTCCGCTGCCGGTCAAATAGGACGCCAGGTTGTGCCGAGCGAAGAGGTAGTCGTTGACCTCCACTTCCGGGCGGATCTGCCGGAGAGCGCGCTTTACGATCGAGATCGCGCTGATCGGATCACCCCGATAGAAGTAGACGTCCGCCAGGATCAACATGATCTTCGCCGACCGTTCCTCCCGGCCGGCGATCCAGTACAGCGCGAGCGCACGCCCCAGAAGCTCTTCGGCTTGCTCGAACTTCCGTTGGTCCTTGCGTAGCGAACCCTCCAGGTCATCCACCTCGGCGAGCACGGCGAGGTCGGTGACATCCTGGGAATGAAGCAAAAAGCGAACGTATTCGAAGTGACGGTCGGCGGTGCGAAGATCTCCATGGGCGCGGCAGGCATTCCCTATTGCGGCGGCGGCCAAGACATGAAGATCGAAGGTATGGGCCGAGCGGTCGGCGATCGAGAGCGCAAGCGCCGCCAGATGGTAGGCCTCCTCGAAATCCTCGCGCAACGCCTCGCGGGAGGCTTCGATCAGCCGGCGAACGAGGACCGGTCCGCGAAAGCGCGAGCGCGACCGGGCGACCCGCGCCGGCCGCGCGCCGATCGGCAGGGAGAGCAGCTCGGTAAAATCGCGCGCCGCCCGCTCCTCGGCCTTGGCCATCTTGGGCGTCGCCGCCGCCAGGAGAGGTACCATGATCTCCGGGTCGAGCGTCCGGTCGTTTTCGAGCGGCTCTTTCCGCCAGGCAGCCACTTCCCGCGCGCAGAAGGGACAGAGCGCGGTCAGGTGCTCCAAGCCGACCCGGGCGAGCAGCCGGGGCGGTAGGTCGCCGCTCGCGACCGCGCGCAACAGATCCCGCGTGATGTGCATCCGAGGTCCCTCCCCCAGTATCGACTCATGGGCATCGACAGTGAACAGGCTATTACCCAATTAGGTGAGCGAGCTTCGGTTTTCGTGACACAAAAAAGGGACTGCGAGCGGCAACATTGCCGTCCGCAGCCCCTGCCGGGCTGATTTCAACCATTGGGGTCGATGGTAACGCCCCTTTCCGCGGCGGACGAACCGCCTCCGGAAGCGGTATCTCGTCCATCGGCCCGGGGTTGGCCATTGGGGTCGATCGAAGCACCCCATTCCGACGCCGCCCATGCGGCCTGCGTTGGCGCTTCTCCGCCGAGGAATCCCCGGAAGAGGAGCTCCAGACGCCCTAGCCAGGAGCCGTCGGCGAAAAGCAGACCTGCGAGGAGAAGCGAAGAAGCGGAGCGACGAAACATAAGCACCTCCCTCATCGAGAGTGCTGCCGGCCGCGCCTCCCTGGCCCGACGGCGCGACCCTCACAGCAAAAAGGTGCCGGAGACGAGAATTTCCAAGTAGCGATCCACCAAAATGCCCTGGGTTCGGCTCAAGGAAGGGCCGAGTGCCCGGTTCAGAGCTGCGCGCGGACCTCGACCAGACGGCGGGCGAGCTCGTGGGCGGAGGCGGGACGCCGGGTCCGCGCCCGGTGCAGCGTGCCGCGGAACAGCTCGGCCAACGGTCTCGGGGTGCCCGGCCGTTCGGCCGCGAGGTCGGGGACCCGGACCAGTTGGATGCGCACGCTGATCTGCCGGTCGTCTTCGCCGGCGAAGACCTTCCGCCCCAGGATGCATTCGAGCAGCACGACCGACAGGCTCCAGAGGTCGCACGCCGCGTCCGGCGCCCCGCCGTTGAGAATTTCAGGCGCGAGATAAGGCAGCGTGCCGGCCAGGACATGCGAAACCGTCGAAGCGGTCGACGCCGTACCTTCCGCCTCCCGCTTCTGGCTGGTTCCCGCGGTGCTGCCGGGACGACCGCCGATCCAGGTCGGCGGCAGCAGGGCGGAGTCGATCTCGTCACGGGGCAGGCCGTTGCGCGGGCTCTCGCGCTCCTTGGCTCCCGGAGCGCGGGCGATGCCGAAGTCCATCAGCTTCGGCACTCCCTCGCCCGAATAGCCGATGTTGCTCGGTTTGACGTCGCGGTGGAGGATGTCGGCCTCGTGGAGCCGTTCGAGCGCCCCGGCCATCGCGATCCCCAACTCCAGGGTCTCGATCGGTGCCAGCGGCCCGGTCATCAGGCGATCGGCGAGCGTGCCGCCGGCCAGGTACTCGAAAATCATGATCGGCGTGCCGCACCAGGTCTCGATGCCGTAGACCCCGGCAAGATGGGTATGAGAAAAGCGCGCCGCCGTCCGCGCCTCGCTACGCAGGCGGACCGCGTCCTCCGGCGAGACCCGGCGCAAGGTCTTCGCCGCGATCGGCCGGCCGAGCGCCAGGTCGGTGCCGCGATAGACGACGCCCATTCCGCCGAGGCCCAGCCGCTGCTCGAAGCGATAGCGGCCGGGCAGCACGTAGGGAATCGGCGCCGGCTCCAGACGGTGGCTGCAGTTGCCGCAATAGACCAGAAAGGGGCGGAACAGCCCGCCGCAGCGCGGACATTCGCGCGCGGCCTCCGCGGGCGGCGGGCTCCCGGGGCTCGAATCGTCGGGGGCCGCCCTCTCTTCGATCGGACGCGCCGCTTCGCGCTCGCGGCCGAGCTGCAGCTCCAGGCCGAGCGCCGCGGTCCCCGCGACGTCGGCGAGCAAGCGGCGGTCGACGCGCAGAAACGGCAGCTCGCTCTTCTTCGCGCCGAGCGCGATCACCCCGAGCAGCGAGCCGCTGGCCGCTTGGATCGGCACCAGGAGCCGGATCTCGCCGTCGGCCAGCCAATGGCGGTCGGCCTCCGGCAATTTGGCGAGCGGCGAGCGCGGATTTTCGAGATCGACCTCCAGCGGCTCGCTCGCTTCGGCGATCTTGAGGCCGAGCGGCGACGAGGCATCCAGCCGCCTTGCCCGGCGGCGCGGATCTTCGAGCTGGCCGGTCCGCCGGTCCTCCAAGAGCAGCGCCGAATGCTCCAGGTGGAGCGCCCGTTCGACGCCGCCGAGGATCAGGTTCGCCAGATCCTCCGGGCTCGATGCCGTGTGCAGGAGGTGCATCAGCTCGGTCAGGATCTGATGGGAGTCCACCTGCTCGCGGAAAAACCGGCGATCGATTGCGGCGAGGATACGGCGCCGGTACCAGAGCACCGCGAGCCCGACCGCCGCGGGCAATCCCAAGCGCAGGAGAGCCCCCTCGGAGAAGACCTCGCCGATCGGCCGCGCGCGTTGTTCATACAGATGCCAGACCAAGAGGCCGAACGGAATCGCTCCCAGCGCAACCACCGTCGCGCGGGCCAAGGCGTAACCGACGATCCCTCGTGCGATCAATCGCAGATCGAGCACCTGATGAACGAGCACCGCGTAGGCGGAAGTGAACGGCACCGACCAGAAGAACGGAAAGCAGAGCGCCATCGACAGCGCCCGGTGGGAGGCGAAAGCGGCTCCGATCGGCGGCACGAGCGCGCCGAGCACGAGCTCGCCGAAGATCGCAACGACGATCGGCGAGAAACCAAGCAGGAGTGCCCCCAAGAAGAGACGGACGCGGCGGCCATCTTTCCCCCTCTCCCCGCGGAGTCTCCAGGCGATCATCCCGAGCGCCGGCACCAGGGCGGAGAAGATCAAGATCGGGAACAAGTTGCCGTCGTCGTCTCGATCGAGGAGCGCGGAGAGCCCGCCGACTTTCCCGCCGCCGAGCTCCTGAGCGGCGTTGACCAGATTGACCGCGAAGAGAGCGATGCCGCCCCAGGCGGTCAAACGGAGCGCGATCGCTCCGATTCGCCGTTCGTACCAGTCGAGGTGGCCGTGGGGGAATCGGAGCGCGAAACGCCAAAAGAAAAGGGGGAGGAAGGCGTCCAGCTCCAGCTCTTCGAGCAGCTTCGGCAGGAACATTCCTCCCCCGCCGGCCTCGGATTTGGCCCAGCAGAGGAGCGGCGCGGTTTCGAACGTGGTCGCGAGCAGCAGGTAGATCACGCCGAGATCGACCGCGCGCCGATCGGAGCGGCCGCCGATCAAGAACACGAGTCCCCCGAGCGTGAACGCCGCCGTGGACAGGAAGCCGCGATATTCCGCCAGCCACCCCGTACCGATCGGAACCAGGGCGCCCGGCACGGTCATATACGCCACGAGGGTGCCGGCGACCTTGACCAGCGCCACCGCCACCAAGAAGCGAATCCAGACGCTCCGTTTCATTCGAGGGGCGCAGCCTCCCAAGCTACGACGTCAGGTTTGCAACACGGGGCACCAAGGGCAACCCGCTTCGCCCTCCACGGCCAGGCATGCGGCCTCGATCTCCGTTTCCGTGATCGGTCCGGGGCTGCCGGCCGCCGAGGCGGCCGACACGCCGATCGCCCGGCAGCAGTCGAGAATATCGCTCCCGATCGTGCTCCAGGAATCCTGGGGGGTCCCCCGGCCGGGTTGGGACGTTACGATCCAAGCATACCCGTGCCCTTCCAGATACGCGTCGGCGCTGGCGTCCAGCGGGATGCCGTCCGCGCCCTGGCGAACGGCGAACACCATTTCCCCGAAAATGGTCTCCTGACTCGGCATTGCCCTCTCCTCTCTCGACTCGTGAGCGCGGATTCCCGGGCCGGTATGGCCGGGGAGCGCTCAAGCGATAACTTTAGTTTACAGTCTTGAGATGAATTCAAGCAACAACGTGAAGAAATCCGGGCGCGCCGAATGGCGACCGGGCACGAGAGCGAACCGGGAGGGATGCCGAAGAGGGTGGGGTGCGGAACCGGCGGATCGAGGGCGAAAGCACCCCTCGATCCGCCCGGCCCGATAGGATGGGGACCGGCTGGGACCGGATCTAGTACTTGACCGAGCAGCCGTAGGGCTGGGTCACGGCGGGGGACACCGCGCGGCCGGCCAGCTCGGCACCAAGGCCGGAATCGACGTAGTTCACCCGCGCCGGCTTCGCCTTGCGCCCGCTCGGATCGTCGTCGATCGCCCCGTTGTAAGCGATTTTCCCCGCCCCGTCGACGATGAACATGTGGGGGGTGGTCTTCGCGCCGTAGGCGTGGCCGACGTTGCCGGTCGGATCGTAGAGGATCGGGTAGGCGATACCGTTCTTCTTCGCCCAGTCCAGGTGCTCGGCCGGGGGCAGGTAGTCCTGGTGCTTGGGATTGGTGCTGTTGATGCCGAGCCAGACCACCTGGCCGTACTTCTTGTTCAGGTCGACCATGGTCTTTTCCCGCGCCTGCCGGTCGGAGAACGGACAGTTCGGGTTGATCCATTCGAGAACCACGACTTTGCCCTGGTACTGGTCGAGCGAATGGACCTTGCCGTTCAAGTCGGTGAGCTTCCACCCGGAGGCCTTCTCGCCGACGGCCCCGGTCGCCGAGGCCGGTGCGGCTCCGAGGGTCAAAATCGCTCCCAGAGCGAGGCCGGCGGTGACGAGTGCGGTACGAATCTTCTTCATCTTCCTTCTCCTCGGTTGACGGTCGAATCGGATCGGACGGCTACCGGCCGGTCATGCGGCGACGGAGCCAGAGGGCGAGCCCCAGCCCGAGCAGAGCAAGCTCGATGCCCGCGAGGGCGAGGGGCGTCACCCGGTTGGAGAGCAGGCGCAGACAGGCGACGACCAGGCCGAGCGCGGCAAAGCCGAGCAGGCCGCGGCCGAGGCTCGCGGACTCCTTCCCCCAGAGCCCCATCGCCACCGCGGTAAGCGCCGCGGCGAGCGCCACCAGCAGGCTCGGAAACGCATTCCCCGCGCTGCTCCAGGCGGGAGCGGCAGCCGCCGCGGAGCCCGGCGTTTCGACCTGCTTCCGCGCTTCGAGCGCGACCGGCGCGCCCGCGTGAACCAGCCCGGCCGCGGTGAACGCGAGGGGAAAGCTTTTCGGCAAGGGCAGATCGGTCCGGCGCGGCACGAGCGGCAGCTCGAAACGGACGCCGCCCGGGTTCCGCAAGACGACCGGCCGGCCGATCTCGAACAGCTCCTGGGGCTCGACGAACAGGTCGGAGACGGCGGACGACTCGACGCCCGCGATCTCCACCCCGAGGGTGAGGGTAGCGGCCGAACGCGCCAGGTCGGCACGAACCACGACCCCCGGGAGGGTGCCATCGCGGCGGGGCAGCGACGCTTCGGTCCGATCGAGCAGCGGCGCGGTGTCCGGATCGCCGGCCGCTACGCGAGCGATCGGGAGATCGAGAGCCAGGCGATAACGGTAGGGCACGCAATCGACTTCGCAGGTCAGGTAGTCGACGTCCGCCTCGACCCGAACGCTGCGGGCTCCCACCGGGGGCGCATAGGGCCGCGGCTTCAGGGGATAGACGATCTCCCCCTCGTAGCCGATCGCGAACAGGCCGCCGGGGAGCGAGAAACGGCGGGGAGCGGGGTACTCGATCTCGATCGTCGGCTCTTTGCCCACCAGCTCCGGCGGAGCGAGCAGGTCGACGCGCGGCGGGAAGCCCGCGTCGCCCGGGTTCTTCCAGTAGACGTGCCACCCGGGCGCGGTACGGAACTGGACGCCGAGACGGATCGGCGCGCCCGCCCCTCCGGAGGCCAACGCGGCTTCGGCCGCGATCAACCGGACCGCTCCGTGCGGGTTCGTTTGCCAGGGGCTCGTGGCGGCGCCGGCCGCCGCGGACCATAGAAGAGGCGCGACGAGGGCGATCGGGGCAAGGCTTGTTCGCAAGGTGAGGAATCTCCGTCCGGGATAGGATTCTAAGCGGTTCCCCATGCGCGTCTATTTCACCAACCTCGGCTGCAAGCTCAATCAGGCGGAGACCGAGCGCTGGGCGCGCGATTTCGCCGCCGCGGGGTGGCAGGTGGCGGCCGAGCTCGACGCCGCAGATCTTCACGTCGTCCACTCCTGCACGGTGACCGCCGAGGCCGAGCGCTCCTCCCGCCGGGCTGCCGGGCGGGGCGCGCGCAAAGGCTTGCCCCAGCGCACGGTCCTCGCCGGTTGTTACGCGACCTCACACCCGGAGGTTGCGGCGCGGGCCGCGGGCGTCGATCTGATCGTCTCCAACCGGGACAAGGGGGATCTTCTCGGCCTGGTCAACCGCGCGTTTCCGGATCTCGCACCGGCTCCGGTCGAAATCGAGATTCCCTGCTCGCCGGCCGAGCCGGGCCGGACGCGCTCGTTCCTCAAGGTGGAGGACGGCTGCGATATGCGTTGCGCGTTCTGCATCATTCCCTCGGTGCGCGGCGGCCAACGGAGCCGGCCGCTCCCCGAAGTAGTCGCCGAGCTGCTCACGCTCGCCCCCGGCGATCGCCCCGGAGCGCCCGAGATCGTAGTCACCGGGGTGCAGATCTCCTCGTATCGATGGCAGGGGCTGCGGCTGCCCGACTTGGTGGCGGCCCTGCTCGACGCGCTCCCTTGCGGGGAGCGGGCACCGCGCCTGCGCCTCTCCTCGATCGCGCCGTGGGAGTTCGACCGCCGCCTGCTGCCGCTGTTTGCCGATCCGCGCCTCTGCCGCCATCTCCACCTGTCGCTTCAGAGCGGCGCCGCCCCGACGTTAAAGCGAATGCGCCGGCCGTACACCCCGGAGCGTTACGCCCGACTGCTCGGGAAGATCCGCGCGGCGGTGGCCGGAGTGGCGATCACCACCGACGTGATCGCCGGTTTCCCGGGCGAAAGCGACGAGGAGTTCGAGGAGAGCCTCGCGTTCGTCACCGGATCGGACTTCGCGAAGATCCACGCTTTCCCCTACTCCTCCCGCCCGGGCACCGAGGCCGCGAGCCTGCCCGGACAGCTGGCGCCCGAGACGATCCGCGCGCGCAACGCCCGGCTGGTGGCCCTTGCCGCCGAAGCCGAACGGCGCCATTCCGAACGTCAGATCGGCCGCCAAGTCACCGTCCTGTGGGAGAACCCGCGCCAGGGCCCTGATGGATCGATCGGCCAGGGGTTGACCGACGATTACGTCCGCGTGCTCTGCCCGGAGGCGGCGGGCCTAGCCGGTCGATTTGCCGAGGCGGAGCTGATCGCAGTCGAACCGGGAGGCGTCACCGGTCGCCTGAGTTAGGATCTCCGCCCGGCGAGCAAGCGCCGTCTCCCCTGGGTGGAATCGCAGCGATGGCAAAGAAGATCGAAGTCGGCATCCTGGGCGCCACCGGTACGGTCGGGCAGCGCTTCATCCAGCTGCTGGAAGGGCACCCCTGGTTCGAGATCGCCTGGCTCGGCGCCTCCGATCGGAGCGCGGGCAAACGCTACGCCGAGGCGACCGCCTGGCAGCTCGATACGCCGATCCCGGCGCGGATCGCGGAGATGACCGTCGCGGAATGCACGCCGGGCGCCGGGCCGCAACTCGCTTTCTCCTCGATGGCCGGAACCCAAGCGGGCGAGATCGAGCAGGCGTTCGCCCAAGCGGGGCATTTCGTGGTCTCGAACTCCAGCCATTTTCGAATGGCGCATGACGTGCCGCTGCTGGTGCCCGAGATCAATCCCGAGCACCTCGGTCTTCTGGCCGTCCAACGCCGGAACCGCGGCTGGTCCGGGGCGATCGTGACCAACCCGAACTGCGCCGCGATGGTGCTGGTGATGCCGCTCGCCGCCTGGAAAGAGTTCGGGGTCGAAAAAGTCCTCGCGAGCACGCTCCAGGCCGCTTCCGGCGCGGGCTATCCGGGCGTGCCCTCGCTCGACATCCTGGGCAACGTGATCCCGTATATCGGCGGCGACGAGGAAGGAAAATTCGCCCGCGAAACGGTGAAGATCCTCGGGCGTCTAAGTCCAGACAGCGAGCGGATCGAGCCGCTGGCCGCCCAAGTCGCCGCCAACTGCCACCGGGTCCCGGTGATCGACGGCCACATGGTGACCGCGAGCGTCGGATTTCAGACCCTTCCTCCCCTACCCGACCTCGCGCACGCGCTCGACGCGTTTGCCGGCCGGCCGCAGGAGCGGAACCTCCCCTCGGCCCCCGCGCGGCCGATCCACCGCACCGAAGCGCTCGATCGTCCCCAGCCACGACGCGATGCCGGAGCCGAGCGGGGCATGGCAACCACCGTCGGCCGTCTACGCCCCTGCCCGATTCTCGGCGTCCGCTTCACCGCCCTGTCGCACAACGTGATCCGCGGCGCGGCGGGAGCGGCGCTTTTGAACGCCGAGCTGATCCGGAGCGAGAACCTGCTGTGATCGCGATGAAGTTCGGCGGCAGCTCGCTTGCCGCCGCGCCCGAAATCGAACGGGTCACGGGGCTAGTCCGTGCCCGGCTCGACCGCCGGCCCCTGGTGGTCGTCTCGGCGATGGCGCGTACGACCCGCTCGTTGCTCGCCGTAAGCGACGCCGCGGCGCGCGGCGACTCCGGGGCTCGGTCCGCCGTGCGGGAGGAGATCCGCGCGTTCCACGATTCGGTAGGTACCTCGGTCGCGTCCCCGGCCGATCGGCCGCATCTGGCCGCCGCGCTCGACCGCTGGTTCGCCGACCTCGACGCCGTGCTGGCTCAGATCGCGGCGGCCGGCGAGATGACGCCGCGCCTGTCCGACGCCGTGGTCTCGTTCGGCGAGCTGTTGTCGAGCGAGATCTTCACCTTGGCCCTCCGGCGCGCCGGGGTCGCCGCCCGGTTCGTCGATTGCCGCGAGGTGCTCAATACAGATGGAGCCTTCACCCGCGCCCGGCCGCTCTATCCGGAGACCGAAGCCTGCCTCAAGAAGACCGTCCTGCCGATCCTCGAACGAGGGGAGGTTCCGGTGATCGGCGGCTACGTCGGCCGGACGCTCGGGGGGATCACGACCACGCTCGGCTTCGAGGGCTCGGACTTCTCGGCCGCGATCTTCGGCGCCGCGCTCGGAGCGCAAGAAATCCAGATCTGGACCGACGTCGACGGCATCCTTTCGGCCGATCCGCGTCTCTACCCCACCGCCCGTCGGGTGCCCGTCTTGTCGTTCGCCGAAGGTCTGGAACTCGCTTGGTCGGGCTCCAAAAAACCGCACCCGGGCACCCTCGAACCTGCTCGCCATCGGGGCGTTCCGATCCGCATTCTCTCCTCCCTCCGTCCGGAAGGGGCGGAAGAGCGGAGCACGCGGATCGGCGCCAGCACCGGAACGACCGGGAAAGCGGTCCTCCCCCCGACCCTCAAATCGATCGCCTGCCGGCGCAATTCACACCTGCTGCGCATCTACCCGCTCGGGAACGCTTCGCTCGACGAGATCCGCCCCGCCGTCCACGCGGCGGTCGAGCGGGTTCGGCCCGCCCTGCTGCCCCTCGGCGAGGAAAACGGCGGAATCGACCTCGCGCTCGATTCAGCCGATCATCTCGCTGAGGTTTTGAGCGCGCTGCCGCGCGAGATCCGGCTGGAGATCTTCCCCGGCCGCGAGGTCGTGTCGCTGATCTCGGAAGATCTGGCCGAAGGATCGGACCTCGCCACGCGGACGCTCGCCGCCGCCGCGGGGCGCTCGCCGCGGCTGGTTCTGCCGAGCGGCGCGGAGGGCGCTCCGGCGGTCCGCCTGCTCGCCGAGGAGAGCGAAATCCACCAGGTCGTCGCCCATCTCCATCGCGAGCTGCTGGGCGATCGGGCCGAGGAGGCTGGGGCATGAACGATCCGACGACCCGCATCGCTCTCCTCGGCTACGGCCGAATGGGCCGCTTGATCGAGGAGATCGCCCCTTCCGAACGGTGCTCGATCGGCCTCCGCCTCGACCGGGAGGGCAACCGGCAAGGCCAGGGGATCACCGCGGAAGCCTTCGCGGAGATCGACGTCGCGATCGACTTCTCCGTAAGCTCTTCCGTGATCGAAAACGTCGAACGGATCGCGGCGCTCGGGATTCCGCTGGTGGTCGGCACCACCGGCTGGGGAGGGGATCTCCCCCGGGTGCGCGAGATCGTGGAGCGGACCGGCATCGGTTTCGTCCACGGCGCGAATTTCTCGATCGGCATCCAGGTCTTCTATCAAGTGGTGGCCGAAGCCGCCCGCCGGCTCGCCGCGGCGGAAGGCTACGATGCCTGGGCGCACGAGATCCATCACCGGAAAAAGCGGGACGCCCCGTCCGGCACCCTGCTCGAAACCGTGCGCACGATGGAGCGGGCGGGGTTTTCGCGGCCGATCGACGTCGCCTCCAACCGGGCCGGGGCGATCCCGGGAACCCATACGATCGGCTTCGACTCGGACGCTGATACGATCCTTATCGAGCACCGAGCTCGCTCGCGCGCCGGCTTCGCCCGCGGCGCGCTGTCCGCGGCGCGCTGGGTGGTTGCGCGGCGCGGCTTCTTCGATTTTCGCGACGTCTGGAGCGAGGTTCTCTCGCCGCCGCCTTGAACCTGATCCGAATGCCAACTTTCCCGAGGGAACTGCGATGTCCGATGCGATCTCTCCCGCCGCCTCTCGTCCGCTGCCCGACGCGATCTTCCGCGGCTGCGGCACGGCTCTGGTCACTCCGTTCAAAGCCGATCTCGGTCTCGACGAGGAGGCGCTGCGCCGCCTGGTGAACCGGCAGATCGAGGACGGGATCCACTTCCTGGTCCCGTGCGGCACCACGGGCGAGAACCCGACGCTCTCGCGCCGCGAGCTTCTGCGCGTGATCGAGATCGTGCTCGAAGAGGCGAACGGCGAGGTGCCGGTGCTGGCGGGCTGCGGCGGCAACGACACGCGGGAGGTGGCCCACCTCGCCAAGGAGATCGAAGCGCTCGGCGCCCAGGGGCTGCTCTCGGCCACCCCCGCCTACAACCGGCCGACGCCCGAGGGGCTATTCGAACACTACAAGGCGATCGCCAAGGCGTCGAAACTGCCGATCGTGCTCTACAACGTGCCGAGCCGGACCGGCACCAACATGGACGCCAAGATCACCGCGCGGCTCGCCCAGATCGACCAAGTCGTCGCGGTCAAGGAAGCCTCGGGCAATCTGGCGCAGGTGGCGGCGATCCTCCACGAGGCGCCGGACGGTTTCACCGTCCTTTCCGGCGACGACGTGCTCACCTTGCCGATCCTGTCGCTCGGCGGAGTCGGGGTGATCTCGGTCGCTTCGAACGAAGTGCCGGCCGGCATGGCGCGGCTCGCGGCGCTGTGCCTCGCGGGCGACTTCGCCGCGGCGCGCGAGGTCCACGCCCGGCTGCACGACCTGATGGAGGTGAACTTCATCGAGTCCAACCCCGGGCCGGTGAAGACCGCGCTCGCGATCATGGGCCACCTGGAGCCGGTCTTCCGCCTGCCGATGGTGCCGCCGCGCCCGGAGAGCCGGAAGAAGATCGAAAAGGTTCTGCTCGGTCTCGGCCTGATCGCCCAGGAGGCGCCCCTGATCGAGGCGGTGCGGTGAACCCTCCGGTCACCGCGAACGCGGATCTTCCGTCCGCGATCGACCGGCTGTTCTCCGAGCCGCCGCCCGGTTTCACCCGCGCCCACCGCGAGCTGTTCGCGCGCTTCCTCTCTGCCCTCGAATCGGGCGCGGCGCGCGCCGCCGAGCCCGATCCGTCGAGCCCGACCGGCTGGCGGGTGAACCCATGGGTGAAGCGCGGCATCCTGCTCGGCTTCCGGATGGGCGGCATCGTCGACCAATCGGTGGGCGTCCCACACGCCGGCAAAGGCCTGCCGTTCTACGACAAGGACACCTACCCGCTGCAACGCTTCCCGGCCGCCTCCGGCGTGCGCATCGTCCCGGGCGGCTCGGGCATCCGCTCGGGCAGCCACGTCGGGCGCGGCGTGGTCTGCATGCCCCCGATGTACGTCAACGTCGGTGCCTATGTCGGAGAAGGATCGCTGATCGATTCGCACGCCCTGGTCGGCAGTTGCGCCCAGGTGGGAGCCCGGGTCCATCTCTCGGCCGCCGCCCAGCTCGGCGGCGTGCTGGAACCGGTCGGGGCGAGTCCCGTGATCGTGGAAGACGAGGCGTTGATCGGCGGCAACTGCGGCGTCTACGAAGGCACCCTGGTCAAACGCCGCGCGGTTCTCGGTTCGGGAGTGATTCTCACCCGCTCGACCCCGGTCTACGACCTGGTGCGCGAAACGATCCACCGCGCGACCGACGAGCAGCCCCTGATCATCCCCGAAGGCGCCGTGGTCGTCCCCGGCGCCCGCTCGATCCCCCGCGGCGCGGGCAAGGATTGGGGCCTTTCGCTAGCAACCCCGGTGATCGTCAAATACCGCGACGAGGGAACCGACAGCCGCGTGCAGCTGGAGGATTGGCTGCGGTAGGCACGGGCGAGATCGCTACGGCTCCGGGCAGGTCTTTCGGTTCGATGCGCCGGGGACGATCGGCCGGACGAACTGCCGCCACTCGTCATCGTTGAGGTTGCGGCCGGCGAGGCGGCAGGCGAGATCGAGCAGCTCGCCGAGATCCATGCGCCAGGAGAGCGTGCGGCCGTCCGCTCCGGCCGACAGCAGGTGGCGGCCGTCCGGCTCGAAGGCCAGTGCGCGGATCGCTCCCACGTGGCCCTGGAGCGCGATCGAACCTTCGGGGAGCCCCTCCGCCAGATTCCAGAGCCGGATCTGGTCGAAGCTCCCAGTCGCGAGCCAACGCCCCTCAGCATTCCAGGCAAGCGCGGTCACCACCATCGCGTGCCCGTCCAGCTTGTGCGGTTGCCCGTCCGGCAGGCCGCCCTGAAACGCCCAGAGGTTCGCCGTGCCGTCGGCTCTCGCCGCGGCGAGATAGCGCTCGTTGGGGCTCCAGGCGAACGCCGTGATCCGTCCGCCGCGGCCGATGACCTGCCACGGATCGCGACGATCTTGCTTGAGATCCCAGAGACGGAGATTGCCCGCGCCGTCGCCCGTTGCAAGCCAGCGGCTCGAAGGGGAGAACGCGACCGCAGAGAGGCCTCCAACTTGGCGCAGGCGCTCCGGCTCGGCGGGCGATCCGAGACGCCGGAGCTCCGCCCTGCCGTCTTTCAACTCAGCGAGCCAACGACCGTCTGCGCTTTGCGCGCGCAGGAGGCCTTCGTTCGGCACGGCGGCGAGGCGATCCGCGGGAATCGTCGCCGGCTCGGCGCCGCTTTCCAAGCGGTCCGCGCGGAGGAGAATCATGGGGGCGCCGGGCGTCTCGACCCGCAGCCAACCGCCGGAGGCAAACGCGAGAGCGCTCGGTGCGGTCCCGCGCCCCCGCACCGAGGAGAGGCGGTTCGCGTCCGGCTGCCAGAGCGCGACTTTGCCGCTGTGATCGGCGAAGGCAAGGCCGCTTCCGGACGGAGACCAGGCCGCCGCGGCGAGATCGTCGGCCGGGACCTTAACCGCCTGCGAGGAGGTTTCGAACGGCCCCAGCGGCCAGAGCCACCCCAAACCCGTACGCTCGTTCGCGTTCGGCCTCGTGGCCAACAGCCAGCGACCTGCGGGGTCGAACGCCACCCGGGTCGCCGCGAACGGCAGCGCCACGCCAGGCGCCGCGTTCCGGGCGAGATCCCAAAGCTCGACGCCTCCCGCTTCGCTCGCCGCGGCGAGCCAATGGCCGTCCGCGCTCCAGGCGAGGTTCTCGATTGCGGCACGAGCCGCGCCTCGAGCTGCCGACAGCGGCACGGCCCCCCCCGCGGGATCCCCCACCTCGATCCGGAGCGTCGCCCCCTCCACGTCGCCCGCGGCGAGGTGGAGACCCTCCTCACTCCATGCGAGCGCGCTGATCGACGCGCCGCGCCCCGGCACCAAGTACCCGGCGGTCGCCGGATCGGCCACCGCCAGATCCCATAGGCGAAGCGATCCGTCCATGCACCCGGCCGCGAGCCATCGCCCTTGCCCATCGAGCGCCGAATGGGTGGTTAGAGGTCGTGGGCAGAGCATTTCGAGCGCGTCTTCCCCTTCCCCTCCCGAAGCACGCCAGAGCCGTGGCCGATTGTCCGCCGGCACGTCGAGCAAAAATCGGCCGTCGCCGCTCCAGGCCAGCCGTTCGACCGGCTCGCCGCCGATCGCAAGATCCCAAGGTCCCGCGATCGCGCCGTCCGGCACGACCCGCCACAGGGAGAGACGCCCAGCCCCGTCTCCCG
Organism: Thermoanaerobaculia bacterium; assembly: GCA_035995205.1. Classification (GTDB taxonomy): domain Bacteria; phylum Acidobacteriota; class Thermoanaerobaculia; order Multivoradales; family UBA5704; genus DASYKS01. The sequence goes on along the minus strand of DASYKS010000044.1, from coordinate 113,091 downwards.
CCGCGATCATGCGCGTACCGCTCCCCTTCGGTTCGAACACCGCGAGGGTGGAAAGCTCGGCGGACGCACCGGCTCCGCCGGGCAAAAAGACCGGCGTCGAGAGTACCCGCTCGTCGAGCCGCAGCAGGTCGATCCCGCCGCCGCGGACGGGGAACGCAAGGTACCGGCCGTCGGCGCTCGCCACGCCCTCCGCCGCCCGATCGCGCGGGCCGCCCGGAACGAAACCGGCAAAGCGCCCGATCGCCGCGCGCAACGCCTCTTCGGAGGTCGGCATCCGCGCCACTCCGGCCCGCTCCGCCAGACGCACCGCTTCGGTCGCGAGCAATAGGGCGAGGACCGGTTCGCGATCGACCCTCTGCCGGGCGTCGGCCGCGAGCTGCCGCGCCTCGACCGTGAGCTGCCGCGCCTCCGTGGGACCCTTCGCGAGGCGCAGACCAATCCACACAAGGACGAGCGCCACGAACGCGAGCACGAGATAAGCCCCCTGGGCGCGCCATTTTCGCCTTCTCTTTTCGCGGCTCGCCTCAAGCCAGAGGCGGAGCGTTTCGCTCTGCCCGGTCTCCGCCGCTTCCTTTTTCTTGGACCAACGGGTTGCGTCGGTGAGCTCGCTCCCGGAGAGCAGCTTCTTTTCCGGCCGGTTCTCCCGCTCCCAATCCTTCGCTTCGTCTTCCAGCTTGAGCGCCTCCGGGCGCTTCCGCCACCAGTCGTCGTTCGCCTTCTGGATCGGCTTGAGGAAGCGATCGTGAGAGATCTCCAGCCAACCTGCGTCCGCTTTGATCTCCTCGGTGAGTAACTGACTCTTGAGCAGTTCTTGGATCGCCTCCTCGGGCACTCCCGCGCTCGCCTCTTTGCCGTGGAAGAGCAGGTTGCGGGTGCCCTGTGGGGTGATCAGCGCCTGTTCGAAGAAGCGGCGCAAGGTGCCCTCGGCGAGACCCATCGCGCCCGCGATCCGCTCGACCTCGTCCCGGTAGACGCTCGCGAGCACGAGGTCTACGTCTCCCTCGGCCTTCAGATGCTCGTGCTCGATCGCGACGATCCCGTCCGACAGGCGGTGCCACAGGCGGGCGCAGACCAGCTGCAGGTGGAGCGGATAGACCAGCTCGCCCTCTTCTTCGCCCGAATCGTCCCAGCGCCGCACTTTGAGCAGGCTCGCGACCAGCTCTTCGGTCACCCCGGGGGCGAAACTCCGGCCGGTCCCTTCGAGCGGCCTCGCGACCGCGAGCAGCGCCTGCTCTTTGCTCAGAAGGTCGAGGCGCAGCCGGACCCGCAACCGATCGGGCATCCGTCGGGCATACGGATCAAACCGGGCGAGGTACTCCTCGCGCAACGCGAGCACCACCCGGAGATGTGGGTCGCCGTCGACCGCCTGGCCGAGCTGGGCGAAGAAGTCGCGCCGGTCCTGCCATTGCCCGGTGGTAAAGATCTCTTCGAACTGGTCGAAGATCAGCACGCGCCGCGGGATCTCGCCCTCCTCGTCGAGCGGTCGGGGCCGCGCCGCAAGGTAGCCGGGTATCGTGATCGCGGCGCCGATCTCTGAACCGGAGGCGCCATCGGAAAAAGCGGTCAACGCGTTCCAGACGAAGGTGTTCGCCCCTTCCGGAACGTCCTCTCCCGGAGCGCTGACCACGCGCGCGATCGGCAGCACCTCGAGGCCGCGTTCTCTCAGCTCCGAGATCAGACGAGTCCGCAGCAACGAAGTCTTGCCCGCTCCAGAGGGGGAGTAGAACAAGACGATCGGTTCCGAAATCGTGAGCGATCGCAGCTCCGCGGCCTCGCGTTCGCGGCCGAAGAAGCGGTCGGCCTCCGCGGCTTCGAACGGCCGCGGCCCGACGTAGGGCTCGCGCTCAGCGGTCACGCAAGTCCCCCTCCCAGCGCTGCCGAAGCTCGGCCGCGAACTTTCGGCAAGTATCCCAATGGACCCGCACATGCAAGCCGGCGAAGTACTTCTTGAGATAGCACCGCGCCCGCCGCTTCTGGTCTTCGGTTGCCGTCGGATCGACATCGACCAGCTGAACTGAAACATGTCCGCGCTGGGTGGTCGGGTCGAGGTAACTCTGCAGGCTGTGGAACAGGACGCGGAAATCCAAGTCGGCGATCTTGTAGCCAAGGAACAAGACGGTGCTGTCGGTGAGCGCCTCGCGGATGCGCGGCGCGAGCAGGTCGCGCCGGTCGCGGTTGACCAGAAACTCGAAATAGTCATCCTCGGTGAGAACCATGGAGTCGCAATTGCTGACGTGGCCATGGAGATGGAAAACCAACGGGTTTTCAACCGTCGGCTCGTAGCCCGCCGGGTCGTCGAACACCGAGGGAAGATCGGCGGTCTTCCGATTCCAACGGCAGATCTCGAGCCGCGGCTTGCGGCCCCGGCTTTCTAATGCCTGCGCCATGAACGGGTCGTAGTTGGTCGTCAGGTAGATCGGCAAAGGCAGGTCGGCGAGAAGCGCGTGCGGCTCGTCCGGCTGGGAGAAGTCGGGAGGGGACGTCCTCTCGATCCGGTCGCCCAGAATCTCCTTCGGCCACATCTTGTCGTCCTTCTCCGTGACCATGAATTGCGCCACTCTGGCCAAGTCCCCCCGATCATCGAGCGGGTAACCGTAATCGCGCGCCCACTCGCGCGCGACCTCTCCGCCGAGCGGCACCGAGCCGTAACAGGCCCCCGCGCCGAGAAAAGGCGTGCAACGCCCTTTGCGGATTCGCCGCAGCAGAATCTCCCAATCGATGTCATCGCTTTCGGGCGGCATGGCACGGCTCCTCGCTTGTTTCTCCGAAGGACACGAATCCTAAACATTGCGTTGGTTCGCAGCTGGAGCGCTCTTCTTCGTCGATGCCTCACACCCCGCTTTACATTTTGTGTCTCAATCCATGAAACGTCTACATCGCAGGCCGCAGCCGAGCCGCGACAGGGGGGCTCATTGATGTACGCCTATCGCTATTTACTTTTCTTTCTTTTTCTTCTGCTGGCAGGGCTCACCTCGCCGGCGACCGCTCTCGACGACCCGCCGCCGGCCGAGCCCGAATGGGCACCCGACGAGCCGACCACGCCGGCCGACTATTGGGATGCGCGCATCGGCCTCGGCGCGATCGGCGACTCGAATCCGAGCCTGCTCGCCGAGGCTTTCCCTTTGAGCATTCCGGACAGCCGCAGGCTGGTGCGCGGCGGCGAGTCGGACCGGGCGACGACGGCCGACCTCTCCTTTTCGCTCCATCCTTTCGCCCGCGGCGACGACGATCGGATCTGGCATTTCGGCCTCCAGGTCGACGGCCACCAGTCCCATTACGAAAATCTCGATTTCTTCGACCTCGGCGAGGCGAGCGTGACCCTTCATCTGGCGCGCGGCAGCTCGCCCTCGGGGTTCCTGAGCGGGCCTCAAGGCGGCGTCCGGGTGCCGATCGGTCTGTCGCGCACGACCGTGCTCCTGCAAGGCAGCACGAGCGAAGCGACGCTCGACCGGGAGCTTTTCTTTCGCGCCTCGTGGGGCAGCGCCTCGTTCGCGTTTCGGCCGCGGCCGGCTTATGCGGTTCAGCTCGACCTAGAGGCGCAGGATCGCCGCTTCCCCGAAAGGCAAGACAGCCGGCGTAACGGCACTGAGATTCGCGCCGGTCTGGTGCAGACCTTCTTTCTCGGACGGGAAGATCGAACGCTCCGAGTGAGCGCCCAAGCGGGCCACCGCGACGCCGACCGGCCGTTCTCGACCCAGATCCTGCGCGGCCAGATCGAGCTCGCTTTGCCACTCGCGGCGCGCTGGGATCTCCTCGCTTCCGCGACTGTCCAACGCGACAACTACGACCATCCGGAGTCGGATATCTACTTTTCGACTCTCGACGAAAACGATCCGGAGTTCAACAACGACAGTCACGTCGAGCGGACCGTGCGCCGCGACCGGAGCGCGCGTGCCGCTCTCGCGCTCGTGTGGACCTGGCGCTCCCGGCTCCAGGTGATCGGCCGGATGAGCCTCCTCGATCACGACTCAAACCTGCGCTTCGGGACGAACCAGCCCCTCGACTACCGCCGCACGCTCTCTTCTCTCGGCTTCGCCTGGAACTTCTGAGGACCCATCATGAAATCGCTCCGCTTCCTCCGATGCTCCCTGCTCTTGTTCCTCGGTCTCAATCCGGCTCTTCCCGCCAATGCGCAGGAAGGTCCGGAAATGGGCGCCGTAATCAAACTGGTCGGCCGTGCCGAGACCGCTCGAGGTCCCTTGCGCGACGGCGATCCGCTCTACTTCGGCGACACGGTCACGACTCCGGCCAGAGGCTCGTGGCTACGGATGAGCTTCGATCGCGACGGCGAGATCTGGCTCGGTCCGAACACACGCGCGACTCTCGGACCGAAAGAAGAGCCGGCGGTCTGCGACCGGCCCACCGAGGTGGCCGCAACCGTAATCCTGCAAGAGGGTCACGTGTGGGTCTTCCACAACGGGGATCTGCCAACGACCGGACCTCAAATGGTCGAGGTCCGAACGCCGACCGCCGTGATCTGCATGGTCGGCTCGACAGTCGACGTGAAAACCCGCCGCAACAGCTCGGCCAATGATTCGCGAACGTTCGTCCTGGTCAGCCAAGGCAGCGTTGTACTCCATCCACCCTTGGGTGGGCTCCGCAATTGGTCGCAGGTCCATCTGGCCAAGGGCTCGCTACTTGCGTTCGACAAACGCGGCCCTGCCCAGCCAATCCGCGTCGATCTCGCCGGCGCAACGACCGCCCTCGCTTTTGCCCGAACCCTCTTGTTTGACAACTCACCGCGCCTGGATCTCATCGATCCTCGTGGCATGCCCAACCCCCTAAGATAGAAAGTGAACTCTGCCATGAGCTCCCGCCGCCTCTTTTCTACCTTTCTTCTTGCCTGCTCGCTGCTAATCGGAAATGCCGGTCGCACCGACGCGGCTTGCCCAACGGCCTTGGTTCGCGCGATCTCCGCCGATCCTTCCGAAGGCCTGCTTCATGCAGACAATCGCTTCGGTACTGCGGTCACGCTCGGCGGGGGAACCGTGCCCCAAAACGGCGTCGAGCGCCCCCGTTACGCTGCGATCAGCGCGCCTTTCGACAATCATGGCCGCTTAACGATGTCGGGGGTGGTCGCGACCTACGACGTCGATTCCGATGGTTCCTTGGGGTCCGAGCTCGTGCTCGCCGGAAGCGACACGAACAATTTCGACCGGTTCGGGTTCGCGGTTGCGATGGCGCGGAACGCCGGAGTGCTCGCCGTCGGCGCCGACCTTCACGACGGTCCGAATGATCTCGCCGACACTGGAAAGGTGTACCTCTTCGAACGAGGGCCGAACGGCTGGGAGGAGCGCCCCTCCGTCGTGGCGGATTCTCCGGGGCGCAAGGACCGGTTCGGCGCTGCGGTCGCTCTGAGCGCGAACGGAAACGTGCTGGTCGTCGGCGCCCCAGAAATGGACGGAAACCTGGAGAATACTGGAGCCGTCTTCGTCTTCCGCCGCCAGGGCAATGCGGGACCGTGGCAACGCGAACAGAAGCTGACCTTGGCCTCCCCCGTGCTCGGAGACGGACTCGGGTGGTCCGTGGCGATCGACGCGAGAGGAGAGCAGATCGTCGCGGGCGCACCCCAACTCCTCGCCGATCGTGGGACCGGCCCGGGCAAGGCTTTTCGGTTCCGGTTTAGCAACGGAACCTGGCAGCCCGGCGAACCGCTCGGAACGGACGCTTTAGCCGGCGAGGGCTTCGGCTTCGCGGTCGCGATCTTGGATACGGGTCTGGTCGCGGTTGGAGCACCCGGCGCGCAAAGCAACGCCGGCAAGATCCGCGTCTTTCCCAATGATTCGTCCGACCCGCGGACCCTCGCGGCCTGCGAGTCGACGGCCGGCGGGGAGTTTGGATACTCCCTCGCCACCGACGGTACGTCTCTTCTCGCGAGCGCGCGACGCACCGGCGCCAGAGATGGCGCCGCCTATCTCTTCCGCTGCTCCACGAGATCCTGCGAAACCTCCCTCCTCAAGCTCAAGGCCGGCCGCTCGGGTGCGGAGTTCGGCCGCTCGGTCGCCATTCTCCGAGATCTGGCGCTCGCGGGCGCACCTCTCGATCAAAATGATGCCGGCGCGGCCGTGGCGTTCGACCTTGGCGGGGTGGTCGTGGCGAAGCCGAAGTTGATCGGTATCGGCGGCAGGTTCGTGCCCGGCAAGGACTTGACTCTGACTTTCGAGGTTACCAATCGCAGCGCGGAGAGGCTCGATCTCCCAATCGATCTCCGATTCCCGCCGGACCTCAGGCGGCCGAATCTCTGCCGACAGATCGTGGGAGGCGCAGAACAATGCGGCCTGCCGATCCGGGAGCCTGGCCACGCAATTGACACACTGCCGGTCCAAGGTCTCGGGATAGCCACCTACAAAGTCACCGGCACGATTCCACCCGGTCTCCGAGGCGAGGTCGAGGCGAGCCTGGCGGCAGGAATTCCCGGCGGCGTCTTCGAACCGACTCCTGAGGGCTTGGCTCAGTCCGATCGCGGAACGCTCGAACCGATAGCGAACCTGCGATTGGATCTCGGGGCTCCGAGCAGGGCGGTCCCCGGCGCCACCCAACGGCTCGAATTCACCCTCCAGGTCAAAAACGAGGGCCCGAGCTCGATTCTCGGCACAAAGCTCGTGGCACGAATTCCCAACGCGTCGGAGATCAAGGAGATCAATTGCAGAGACTGTCGGTCATGCCTCACTAACAGCTCGACCATCCTATGTACTCTGGATCCCAGGGCCGATCTCGCCCCTACCGACGCGATGGACTTCGTCATTTCCGGAAAAGTGCTTCCGGGAGCCCTAAGGCCGGTGAGGCTGGAGGTTTCGTCCGAGCCTCGCCGCGGCGAGCCGGGCGCGAAGAAGGCTTCTCGAGTCGTCACTCTCGACCCCACGGCCAAGATCGAGGTGGAGGTAGACACCCTGCCGGGCAACGCCAACCTACCCACCCTGGTGCCTGGCCAACCAAGCGACAAGGTTCTCTACAAGGTGACGATCAAACACACGGAGGGTCCCAGCCTCTTCCGAGGGGCTCGCGTCGAAGCCGTCCCCGATTCTGAAATCTCAAGAGCATGCCACTTGACCGGCGGTAGACCCACAGGTTCCCCGCTCATTGTAAACGTCGGAAACCTGGCCCTCCACAATCAGGTCGATCTGCTGCTCGATTGTGGCAGCCTGCCGGCCAACGCGGCCAACGTTCGCGGCGCAATCCCCGCCCCCAACTTCAGGCTGACCGACATCAGGCCGGCCGCCAGCCCCAATATCTCGGCTCCAGGAGTGACCTCAGGGAAAATAATCACGCTAACGCCGGAAGCGGGGCTGACACTGACGCTGGATCCGAGCGTCCCTTCCCTCCCGGTCGTACCCGGCAAGGCGAGTCTTTATAAACTCACACTTAGCAATAGCGGCCCCAGCGATTCGCCCCGGACGCGGGTTTTCCCGTGCATCGGAGAAGTCGAGGGGTGTCCTAAGGTGGCGCTCGACTGCCATGGAATCGAATGTATTTCCGATCCTGCGGGTTCTAACCACTCGACGGTTTGCGTCCTTCCTCTACCGGCCGGTTCGAGCCGCAACTGCGATGCCACCGTCACATTCGCTCCCAGCGCCCGTGGCAATCTGCAGGTCACTGCAAGGGCACGGAGCGGTTGGCCGAGCTCGGAGACGGGTCCTACGCAGCGGATCGCTTCGCCGGTAAGCCCCACTCCGCAGGCGGACCTGAAAGTCGAGATCCGTGACCCGGAGGAATTCCCGATCGACCCAACCGTTCCGACCGATTCCCAAATACCCGGTGTTCGTTTCAAGGTCAACGTTTCGAATGCCGGTCCGAGCGACGCACTCGATGTCGACACCACTTTGTTTCTACCGGCGCTCCTTCCCGCCGCGGGGCTGACCTGTGACCTGGACAACCAGTGCAGTACGCAGCCGGACGGCAACATCCTCTGGACGCGCAACGTCAACGCCGAGCCCGACTCCACGACGCGAACAGGCAGAACGCTGATCGCAATAGGTCCCCTCGCAAGCAACCCGTTGCTGCGCGGCCCACTCGTCCTGCGAGCCTCGACTACCTCGGCAGACGCATTCCCGACGGGCGGGCGCGACTCAGGCTTCACCGTGGTTCACGTCTCGGCGGGAGTTGAGGAGGTCGCCTCGGCAGCGCTTGTGGTGGAAGGGGAATTCAAGCCGGGGGGGCAGGTGCGCTACACGGCGTTCCTCGACAACAACACGGACGCTCCTATCGCGGACGATCCCGTCACGCATGAGTTCTCGGTGACGCTCCCTGAAGATCTCACGCCTGAAGTTTCCACCCCAGGATGCGAACTGGGGTTCGGGCTCATGATCGACCCGAATAACCCGCAGACCCTCTACTGGGACGGCGCCATCGAAGACCAACTGGCCACAGTTACGTTCTGCGCCAAGATCGCCGATGTTCCGACTATGACAGCCATAGGAGTTCGAGGAATCACTCGTTTGGGTGGAGAAACGGGCAAGACCGATACCCACTGCCCCTATAGTGCGGACAACATAAGCGACACGGTCTTCCATGTCGTTGGAGGAACACCGGTTGGCGGTCAGCCCGATCGTTGCGGCGCATTCTCCGCTGACCCTGACCCACTGCTTCGGTGAGGCATACAGCACTTCATCGGGGCCAAGAACAGTGCGCTCTACAGATTCGGCAAGCGGCTCCCTAAGGTCCAGACCCCGGTCGCAACGACCCAGACCTAGGTCCGAACCATCCGGACCTGGGTCGCAACGACCCGGACCTGGATCCGAGCCATCCGGACCTGGGTCGCAACGACCCGGACCTGGGTCCGGACCCTCCAGAACTTGGTCGCAACCACCCGGACCTGGGTCCGAACCATCCGGACCTAGGTCGCGACGATCCAGACCTCGGTCGCGACGATCCGGACCTGGGTCCGAACCGTCCGGATCGGAGTCGCGTCGCCGCGTCGATCTTGCGTAGAATGCGTGCAAACGATCTCTAGGAAGCGGGGGGATGCCTTGCGAGTTGCGCGACGTTCGATCCGTGTCGGTGTCATCACGGCGTTTTTTCTTTGGATTCTGATGCTCCCTCAGGCGGCAGAGGCGGGCGTCGGCGACGCGGCCCGGAAGCTGGGTATCTGGTGTGCCGAACAGATGGTTTCCTATGGGGCCGGCAAAGCCATCGATTGGGGCATCGGGCAGCTTCTCGGCACGCAGGTGGAGCAGGAGATTCCCTCTCTCGTGGATCTGATCTCCCTCGCGACCGGGGAACGGCGGAAGCTCCTTCAAGAGACCTTGGAGCTGGACCGGGAGCAACTCGGCATGCTGACCCGGCTCACCATCTCGCAGGGAAAAAAGATTGCCCAGATCCAAGTCGATCAAGAGCGACTATCGGGCCGAATCCAAGGTCTGAACAGCCGGATCAGCCAGCTCGAAAAGAAGGTCGGCCGGCTCGATGCGCGGGTCGGCGAAGTGGAGAGTCGGCTCGGCGGGGCGGAGGGTCGTCTTGGCGAGGTGGAGACTCGGGTCTCCAAGCTGGAGGACGCCTTCATCCGCGAATGCCTCGACCTGCGCACCTCGCAGGTCTTGGGCGCCGATGAGTTCCGGATCAAAGAGTCGCCCGGCAGTTGGATCACCGACCACTTCGAGGACGAGCATCTGACGCTCGACGCGCTTTTGCTGCTCAACTCCTGCTCCGGCGACCTGACCCAACGGGGGCTCTTGCTCCAGCTGTCGCTGGTGACCCGCGATCTCGACAAGGACATGTCGCTCTATGCGAATTTCAAAGGGATCAGCTCGAACGGCGGCCAGATGAGGCTCCTCTCGCGCCAGGAGATCCCGCTCGCGCGGCCGGCCTACAAGGTGGACGGCCAGGTGATGGAGATCTTCTTTCCCTATGACGAGATCCCCGACCTAACGCCCACCGACCGGATCGCGCTCGCGCTCGTCCTGACCCACGACGGCGAGGTGCTCTACACCCTTCCCGACCGGCCGATCAGCTGCGTCTTCGGCCAGCGGATCAACTGCCGCTGGCGCTGAACGGGCAGGAGCGACAGCCGCCTACGGCGGGATCGGTCCGCTATAGGCGAAATCGCGAACCACGGCTTGCCAGGCTTCGTTCCCGGTCGCCAGATCGAGCGCCCGCAGCCGGCGCGGCTGGCGGATCATCTCGTCGTTTTCGCGCCGCGCCGAGGGCTGGGCGAGGTAGACCACGTTCCGGCCGACGACCACGAACGGCGCGAGCGCGACCGGCACGTCGAGCTGGGCAAGCACGGCGCCGGTCTCGCGAACCGAGATCGACCACCGGTAGGTGTGAAGCGACCCGGCGACCCGTTCGCTGGTGAGCGCATGGTGGCCGTCGATCGAAGTCAGACCGCGGCTCTCCCCGGCTCCCTCCTCGTCGGCCGAGGCGCCCGGGGCGAGGCTCCGGTCGACCGCGACGGCTAGGCCCGCGACCTCGGAATCGGCCGCCGGAGTCGCGCGCCCGGTCGCAAGATCGAGCCGCGCTGCCCCGCGCCGGAAGCCCCTCGCGGCCGCGGCGGGGGCGAGAGCGGGCACGGGAACCCGCGAAAACTCCGGCGGAAGGAAGCCGCGCGGTGGGGCGGCGCTGGCCGTCCAGGCGAGGACGACGGAGCTTCCCCCTGAGGCTCCCGCGCCCCCTGGGATCACCGCGGCGCGGACGCGGAACGCGCCGTGCAGAGTGTCGGCGACGCTCGCCGAAAGCCCGGCGGGCAAGGCGATCTCGGTCCGGCCTTTTTCCGCGCCGGTTCCCGCATCGAGCGTCGCCACGCGCAACGCGCCGCTTTCCCCCGGCACGTCCTGCGCGAGCAGCACGCCGTCCGCCAGGGCGAGCGGTTTGGCCGCGGCGGCGCTCCGCCAAACCGCTTTGCCGGTCGCGAGATCGAGCGCCTCGATTTCCCCTTGCGGTTGGGCCAGGTAGGCGATGCCTCGCGCGGCGTCGACGACCGCGCCTTCACCCAGCAGGTGGGACGCTCGGGCGGCTGGGGTGGGCGCGACCATCAGGACGGCGAACCCCACTGCGGTAAGAGTTCGGGCGAAACGATTGGAAAGGAAACGAAAGGGCATGGCGAGATCTCCCACGATCGGCATCCAGGTCAGCGGGCGAGAAGGACCGCGATCTTCACCTGGTCGAGAGCCCAGGCCGCGCGCCCCATGGTACCGGCGATCAGACGATCCGCGCCGGCAACGTAGTCGAGGTCGAACACCGGGACGGTCGGCAGGCCGATCCCGAGCGGATACCATTTCGAAAAACCGGTCGTCTTGGAGGCGATCCAGGCGCCGGTCTGCGAGCCCACCACGAGCCCGTCGCCCAAAAGGGTTTTGACATAGACCAGCGTCCGTAGGCGGCCCGCGCCGAGAGCGGTCAGGTTGCCGGTGACGTCGCTCCACGAAACGCCGGCGTTGATCGACCTGAAAACCTTGCCGTCGTCCGCCACGAACACGCTGTTCGCCTGGTTCGGATCGAGCGCGATGTCGGCGACAAACCGGCCGCTTCCCGTGCCGGGATAGGCAAGGGATTGAAGCAGCGGCGCGGGGTGCGGCGCGGTGCGCACGTAGAGCCGGTCGCCCGAGCCGACGTAGAGCGCCGCGACGTTGGTTCCCGCGCCATAGGCGACGGCGGCCCGGCCGGAATTGTTCGCGACCAAACCGGGGGCGATTTCGTTGACCGTGTCGCCCTCGTCGAACGACTCGTAGAACGAGTTCGCGGCGCCGATCACCAAGCGGACCGGGTCGACCCCGTTGAGCTCCACCGGGGTGACGAAGCTTCCGACCGGCGGGGCGCTTCCGCCGAGCGGAACGAACAGCGGTTGATCGAAGAAGACGAGATTGTTGTCCTCGTCCCAGAAGGTCCGGAACGGCTGATCGAGAAACTGCGCACTGGAAAAACGGATCGAAAAACCGGGAATCGACGTGTCGTCGACCGCGACGTCTCCTCCATCGCCCCGCTGGAGAACATCCCATTCTTCGTCGTCGGGGGTTCGTTGGACCTGCACCCCGTTGTCCTGCGAGCCCGCGATGAGCGTCTCGCTGACCTCGTCGAACGCGATGTCATGGTATTCGCCGGTTTGCAGATCGCCGACCAGAGGAAACCAATCCCCCGTATTGCTGCGCGGGCTGGTCCGCTTGTAAATCCCGCCGTCATCGGTCTCGATCAGATTGCCGGCCGCGTCGAACACCATCTCGCGGGAATCGGCGTGCGGCGCGCTGTTGCTCGCCGTGCCGCCGCCCGGAGGGCCGAGCGTTTTCGAGTGGGTCAAGTGGACCCATTGGCTGCCGGCCGGTTTGCTCGCGTCGCCGCGGAACAGGCGGCCGGTGAAGTCCGTCGCACCGATCGAGTTGGGAAATTGGAACGGCGCGCCGAGCGCCTCGTTCTTGTACGGCTGGCGATCGCCGCCGATGTAGACGATGTTGGCGTTCGTCGGGTCGGCTACGATCGAGAGGTGGACGCTTCCCTGGAATCCCGGGTGGATGCCGCCGTCAGGCGTCGACGGCAGATCCATCCGCGTCCAGGTGGTGCCGCCGTCGCCCGAACGAAACACCCCGATCAGCGCGCCCGTCCCGACGATCGCGCAGTACACGTTGTTGTGGCGGCCGACGGCCATCTCGACGTTGAAAACGGTACCCGCGAGCAGCGCGTTCATCGCCGGGCTGCTCACCCGGGTCCAGGTCGCGCCGGTATTTTCGCTGCGATAGATCCCGTTCACACCGCCGATCAGATTGGCGAAATCGATATTGGTAAACAAACGGTTCGGCCGCAGGGGATCGCCCACCAGATCGTAGCTGGCGCCGCCCGGCAGGCCGGTCGCGGATCCCGTGCCGGTCGAAATCTGAGTGAACGTCGCGCCGCCGTTGGCCGAACGAAAGATGCCGATGTTGGAGAAAGTTTGAACGGCGGCGTGATCGATCGCCACGACCAGCGTCGAGCCGCGCGCCGCCACCCCGGATACGTTTTTGTCGACCAGGACGCCGCCGCCGTCGATCGGAGTCCAGAGAATACCGCCCGTGGTGGTGCGCAGCAGACCCGTGGCCCGGCCGCCGGTGAACCCGAAGCTGCTCCACGCGCCGATGCCGGCGACCAGGGTCAAATGGACCAGATCGGTCGGATCGAATTCGAGCGCGCCGATCGAGTTGGACGCCTGCTCGTCGGTCAGCCGTTTCCAGCTCGGACGCGGCGCGTCGGCGTTCAACGTCCGCCAGACGCCGCCGTTGACCGCGCCGACGTAGAGCACCTTCGAGTTGGTCGGATGGGCCGCGACGGTATGGATCGCCCCCTCTTCCGGATTGTTGTCCGGCAGATTCTCGGTCTGGCCGCCGAAGGCGGGCGCCGCGCCCATCGGCTTCCACAGCCCGCCGACGCCGAGGGTAGGACCGATCGAAACCGGGGCGCCCTCACGTGCCGTATCTTCGGCGACCGTCGCCCCGGTCGACAGGCTTGCGAGCAGCAAGGCGGCACCGGAGAGCCTCGCGAGGCGCGAGCGCAGCCGAACGGATGCGGGCAAAGCGGCGATTCCACGGTCCTTCAAAAGACACCTCCGGTCGGTCGATCGGGCAAAGCGCTCGTTGGGCTCCCGTATTAAGTGTTGTGCGTCGCGACGGGTCGGAGGGGGACTCGCCCGCAAAGCGAGTCCGGAACCCTCCCATTCCGTCACTTACCTCCGTTTTCGGGTGGGCCGAATGCCCGGCCTTCCGACGCGGAAGGCGACTCAGAGGAGCCGGAACAGCCCGGTTTCCCGGCGGACGGCCTCGACCTCCGGATCGCCGAGCGCTTCGAGCGCCAGGAGCCCCTCTTCGATCCAGCCGCGGCAGCGATCGAGCGCCTGCAACCGCTCGGCTAGGTCGCAAAGGCCGAAGACTACCCGCCAGAGCCCGCGCCGGTCGCCGAGATCTTGGAAGACGCCGATCGCCTCTCGATAGAATTCGACCGCCCGAATCTCGGCGCCGAGCTTCGCCGAAAGTTGCGCCAGCCCCAACAAAGTGCTGCCGACGTGGGCGATCTCTCCTCCCGCCCGGTGGAGCGGCAGAGCCCGTTCGAGGTGTTGGATCGCGGCGGGCAGGTCGCCTTGCGCTTCGGCGACGGCCGCCCGACCGCTCGCGGCGATCCCTTGGCTCCACCGGTTTCCCAACTCTTCCGCCAACCGCTCGCTCTCGGCATAGCTCCGTTCGGCGGCCTCCAAGTTCCTTTTCAACAGTTCCAATCGGCCGAGGTTTGCGAGTACCGAAGCCAAGCGCTCCCGGTCGCCGAGCCGACGGGCGATCTTCAAACAGTGGGCCTGCACCTTGCGCGCCGTGTCGATTCGACCTCGATCCTTGTAAAGAATGCCCAGGGCGTTCAAGGCACCGAAGACTCCCGCCGCGTCGCCTTGGCGATGACGGAGGAGCAAAGCTCGCTTGTAGGCTTGCTCGGCCTCCTCGCCGCGCTCGGTCGCCGCGAAAGTCAGCCCCAGGTTGTAGGTAGAAATCGCCTCCTGGCGCTGGTCGCGCAGTTGGCGCGATATCACCAGCTGGTCGCGGTAAAGCTGTTCCGCAAGATCGAGCCGGCCGCGGCGCTTTTCGAGGATCGCAAGGTTGCCGAGATGCCGCGACTCGCCCCGGCGATCGCCCAGGCTCCGGGCGAGCGCGAGCGCCTCCTCGTGCAGGGTCCGGGACTCGTCGCTCCGGCCGGCGTCGGACAATAGCGTTGCGAGATCACCGAGAAGGTCGGCCCGAAGCTGACCGTCGGAAATGTCCGAGGCAATCCGAAGCGCTTCCGAGAAAACCTCCTCCGCGCGTACCAGGTCTCCCGCATCCGAAGCGGCCATCCCGACCAACGCCAAAGAACGCGCCACGGCTTGCGGGTCGCCCAGGTCGCGGGCTTCCGCAATGGCTGTTTCCGCTTCCCTTGCCGCGCCGGCCATATCGCTCGTCGAAAGCCGGAGATTGGCTAGCGCGGCGCGCAGACGCGAGGTCGCCGATCGATTTCCCCGCGCGTCAGCGAGGTAGAGAGCGGTTGTCAGCCAGCTGCTCCACTCCTCCCGATCGAGCAGAAACGGCGCGAAGTCAGGGGCCGCAAGCGCGAGGTCGATGCAGAGCGCCGCCGCTTCCTCCGAGGTCGCCGCTTGGGCAGCTACCTGTCGCCAGGCCGCCTCGATCTGCCCGGACGGCCGGCCGAGATCTCCTTTCGCCTCGGGGCGGAGACCGCGCAACAGGTCGGGAACCCGAGCGTCTCCGCGCTGCACGGCGAGAGCCAGATCGCGCAGCAGGGAAACCACGGTGCGCGCGAGGCCGAAATCCTCCGGGCTCATGGCTCAGGTCGAGAGCCGATCGAACGGGCATGCGCGGCGAGCAGGGGATGAATCTGGAAAAAACCCGCCCTTCCCGGCTCCAGCAGCCCGCGCCCCACCAGCTCGCGGACGATCGGCCGAGCGTCTTCCACCCCCCACAAACCGCGCAGCAAATCGAGACCGAACGAGGCCGGTTTCGACGCGACCTCGCCGAGCTTGGCAAAGCAGGCCCGAAGGTCCGGAGCGAGCCGGTCGGTGCAGCGGGCGAACAACTCTCTGACCGTCGGAACGGCGAGCAGCTCCGGATCGATGCGATTGGCCGGCGCTGCTTCGTCGAGCAGGCGGGCGGGGTCGCGGATCGCGCGCAGGAGGTCTCCGGCGTCAAGGCCCGACTCTTGCTCTCTGCGCAGCAGCCCCCCGGCGACGCAGAGCGCGAGCGGCAGCCCGCCGAGGCTACGGACCAGATCTCTCGCCGCCTCCTCGTCTCCCTCGACGGCGCCCGGCGAAAGGGCACGGAGAATCTCCAGGCCGTAGTGGTCATCCAGCTCCGCGAGCGGGTGATCCGCTTCGGGCCCGATCGCCAGCCGGTGGACGATGGCCGGCTCGCGCGTGGTCAAGAGCAGGCCCCCCTCGGGCGGGCAGACCTGGCGGAACGGCTCGACGTGCGCCGCGGCCACGATGTCGTCCAGGACCAAGAGCACCCGGCGCGGCGCGAGCCATTTCCGTAGGCGGGCAAACGCTTCCCTCGGCGTGGCGGAAGCCAGGAGGGCATCGTCCCCAAGCTCCAGGCCCAGCTCGGCGATCCGGCCCAATAGATCGGGGCGCGAACCGAGAGGGAGCCAGAGCAGCCCGTCGGGGTATCTCGTTTGGACTTCCGAATCCGCCGCAAGCACCGCGGCGAGCGAGCTTTTTCCGATGCCCCCGAGACCACGTACCGCCCGGATCGTCGCGAGCGGGGCCGAACCGCTCGGACGGCGGCCGACTCCCAACATTTCTTTGACCCGCGCGAGATCCGCCGCGCGGCCGACGAAGAGCTCGGGAGGACGAGGCGCCGTCGACAGATAGACCGATCCGACCGGACGGGGAGGAGACGATTCGAACGGCAGAGGGACGGCGGCCCGCGGGACTGCCGAACCCACGCTTACGGCCATCGCGGCCGGATGGGCGAACACCGCATAGGCGAGCCAGCTGGCATCCCCTGGAGACGCGTCGCGTGCAGCGCACCGGGCCCGGGCGGCCGCTTCGGCGATCGGAGCCCCTGCGAAGAGCTGACCGTAGAAGGTGGCCGCAAAGAGACTCGCCACGGAGTCCGTGACCTTCCAAAACGGCGCGACGAAGGCGCTCGCGCCTTTCTCAAGCAGGCGCGCGGCCCAGCCTCCCAGGCCGGTGAGCGCCAACCCGCCTCGGCCGGCCGTGCACGCGTTCCAGAAAAAGAACGGGCGGGCTTGCCGAATCCCACCGGCGACCAACTCAAGGTGGTCCGGGGTGAAGCGATCCTGGGCGTTGAGGCGCAATCCCGAGCGATCGGGATCCGCGTTGTGATCGCCATGTCCGGCATAGTGCCAGGCGTCGAATTTCGCCTGGGAGAGACCCTTGACGAGGGCACCCTTAGTACCCTCTACCTCGATGGCCTGCCGGCCGCTCGCTTCGGCCAAATTCCGCAACAGGGCCCGCTCGGCGACCGCGGCCGGTAGATCGGCATCGACCGCGATCAGCGCGATCCGCGAAAGAGGCAGGGCGAGCGCTTCGTTCGCGCCGGCGATCCAGCGCACGACGGCGAACAGCTCCCCTAAGAATCCGCTCTTTTCGCTTCCATCCTCGCCGCGAAATCTGAGGCGGAGCAGCTCCCAGGGGATCGCGGTCTCATCGGAAACGATTTGAAGCGTCGCCGCCCGCCCCACCGCCGTACCGAGCGCCGCGGCAATTTCAGGCGGCAGGAGATCCCTCGTGAGCTTGGCGCCCGAGGCCGCCAGGTCATGCGCCGAGATCGTCCGCTCCTCTTCCGTCTGGGCGACCGGCCTCTCGAGGTCGCGAACCCATCCCCGAACGTAGGCTTCCGGCGAATCTCCCAACGGCACCGGACCGCGGTGCATCAATCCGAGACCGAGGGTCGGGTCGCGTGCCCAAAAGTCGAAAGAAAGGGCAGGCGGTTCTCCGACAGGCGCGCTGTGGACACCCAGCAAGAGGTCCGGAGAGAGGGGTTCGACCACCGGCTACTTCCTCCGTTTTCGGGCGGGCCGAAGGCCCGGCTCCGGATCCCAGCCGAAGCGTTCGAGATCGACCCGGCCGCGCTCTCCCTTGCCCTCGAATCGAACCCCTTCTTCTTCGAGCAGGTGGCGCTGGAAGCCTTCCCAAGCCGGATCGTCGCGCGAGCTGATTTCTCCTTGGGCGTTCACCACCCGCTGCCAGGGGACGGTGCTCCCTTCGGCCAAGCCGCGAAGCGCGAAGCCGACCTGGCGCGCGTGCCCCGGCAGACCGGCGAGAAAAGCGATCTGGCCGTAGGTCGCCACCCGCCCTTCCGGGATCAGGTCGACCGTCGCGAGAATCCGGGCGATCGCCTGGGCACCGGAGAGCTTCGCCGGCTTTGGGGCGCTCGAACGCGGGGCCTTACGCGCGGGGGTGCTGCGGGTCGATCGGGGCACGGTGGGGTGAGCATAACCTTCGAGCTGTGTTAGAAAGCCGCGCATGATCGTCGCCGCCGTCGTTCAGATGACTTCGACCTCCGACGAGGAGGGCAACTGGCGGAACGCCCAAGAGCTGATCGGCCGGGCGGCCGCGGCGGGAGCCGGCTTCGTCGCGACGCCCGAATGCACCAATTACCTCGGACCGCACGCCGAGAAGGTGAAACGCGCCGAGCCGCTCTGGGGGCGGACGACGGAACGGTACGGCGCCCTGGCCAAAGACCTCAAGATCCACCTGCTGCTCGGTTCGTACAACGAACGAAGCGAAGGCGCGTCTCCCTTCCCGGCGAAACGCTGCGCCAATACGAGCGTCCTGTTCGGGCCCGAGGGCAAGATCCTCAAGAGCTACCGGAAGATCCACATGTTCGACGTCAACATTCCCGGCGGCGTCAAGTTCTCCGAGTCGGAGACCTGCGAGTCGGGCGGCGAGGTGGTGGTCGCGAAAACCCCGTTCGGCAAGCTCGGCCTGTCGATCTGCTACGACCTGCGTTTTCCCGAGCTCTACCGGGCGCTCAACAAGCTCGGCGCCGAGATCCTGATGGTTCCTTCGGCGTTTACCCTGGCGACCGGCAAGGATCATTGGGAGCCGCTCCTGCGCGCCCGCGCGATCGAGAATCAGTCTTACGTGCTCGCCCCGGCGCAAGTCGGCAAGCACGACGACGGCGGGCTCAAGGAAAGCTGGGGACACTCGATGATCATCGATCCCTGGGGCCAGGTGATCGCGTCGGTTTCCGACGGACCGGGCTTCGCGCTCGCCGAGATCGACCTCGAACGGGTCCGCCGCATCCGCCGGGCGATCCCGGTCGCGAAACACCGCCGGCTGTAGAGCCTGGTAAGCTTGCCCTCGATGAAGTCGGACTATCAGCTGTGGAAGCTCGCCTGGCTGTCGATCTTGCCGCTCACCAAAGACGCGATCCACGTCTACATCGGCGTGCTCTGCCTGCTGGTCGCCCTGCTCCTCTTCCGCCGCAAGCTGTCGTCGCTCTGGGCGCTGGTGCCCGGGCTCGCGCTCTCTCTGGCGATGGAGTACTTCGACCTGCGCGACGGCTTCGGCTGGCAGGCGAGCGCCCACGACCTGATCAACACGAACCTGATCCCCGCGCTCCTGGTCATCCTCGCGCGGCTGGAGCTGATCCACACCTGAAGCCCGAAGGCCTCGACCGGAGTAGTATCGAGGTCGAGAGGAAGAAAATCATGGCCCAGCTCGTGCTCGACGTACCGCCTTCCGCGTTCTCCGCGCTCCGCAAATCTCCGGAAGAGTTCGGACGCGAAATGCGCGTCGCCGCGGCGGTTCAGTGGTACTCGCAAGGTCTCCTCTCGCAAGGCAAGGCGGCGGAGATCGCCGATTTGCCACGCGCCGCCTTCCTGGCCGAGCTGCACCGGCTGAAGATCCCGGCGGTACAAGTCACCCTAGAGGAGTTGCGCGAAGAGATCCGGCGTGGCTAGCGGACGCTTCGTCGTCAACGCTTCGCCTCTCATTTTCCTGGGTCAGATCGGCCAACTGCCCTTACTGACCACGCTCGCCGACGAAGTCGTAATACCCATGGCAGCTCTCGCCGAGGTGGCGGCGGGTGACCCCGACGGCTCTCTGGTCCGAGCGATTGAGCAGAACGGATCTCTACAGCTTGCGCCGGACATTCCACTGCCCGACCTGGTTTCAGGTTGGGACCTCGGGGCGGGCGAATCCCAGGTTCTGGCTCTGGCGCTGACTTTTCATGCCGCGGAATGCGTGCTGGATGATCGGCAGGCCCGTCGCTGCGCAAAAACCCTCGACCTCCCCACCCTTGGGACCTTCGGCTTGATTCTCCGGGCCCGGAGACTCGGGGTCATTGATCAGGCACGGCCTCTACTGGAGAGGCTCTTGGAGCTGGGGATGTATCTCGATCCTCGACTGGTCGAATCGGGACTCGGGGATGTCGGCGAATAGCCCGCCGCTCAGGGGCAGCGAAACTACGCCTTCGCGGGCAAAAAAACCTCGTAGCAGCGGCGGCAGCGGGCTTCGTAGGACTCGATGTCTCCCACTTGGAGCTGGGAGTCGCCGCCAGAGATCCGTTGACTGTAGTGGGCGGGGGCGCCGCAGCGAACGCAGACGGCGTGCAGCTTTTCGACGTATTCGGCGAGCGACAGGATCTGCGGCATCGGCCCGAACGGGCGGCGCTCGAAATCCAGATCGAGGCCCGCGACGATCACCCGCACTCCGGCGTCCGCCAGCTCACCGACCAGAGCGGCCAGCCCGAGATCGAAGAACTGCGCCTCGTCGATCCCCACCACCTGCACCCCGAGCGACAAGCGCCGGCGCAGCTCGGCGCTGTCCGGCACGCACTCGGCCTGCAGCTCTCGCTTGTCGCGGGTGACCAGCCGCTCCGGCTCGTAACGGGTGTCGGCCCCGGGCTTGAACACCTGGATGCGCTGGCGGGCGATCACCGCGCGGCGCAGCCGCCGCACCAGCTCCTCGCTCTTGCCGGAGAACATTCCTCCGGTGATGACCTCGATGTGACCACGCGATCCTTCGTTCATGGGAGGCGGATTGTACTGCCAGATGGAGGCGCGCTCGCAGGGCTTCCAACCCGCGGCGGGTTGTACAATCCCGCCATGCCGCCCGCCTTGCCCAAACGGACCTTCTCGTACGACGAGGCGGTCGATACGTTCCCGCACGTCCGCGACGTCACCGACATCGCGTTTCGCCAGGTCGAAGCGATCATCAACCGGATCCAAAGCCGGGACGAGATGGAGCGCCGCAAGGAGGAGATCGAGGCGGCCTGCGACCGGGTGGTCCAGAGCTGGGCCGAACGGGTGGTCGCGTTCGGCTGCATTGTCCAGGGGCTCTGGCGGGTCGACTGGGACAACGGCGCCGGCTACTACTCCTGGCGCTATCCGGAGGACGGCCTGCGCTACTTCAACACCTACGAGGACGGTTTTCCCGGCCGGGTGCCGGTGCAATAGAGGGGCGCGATCCCCTCAGCGGGGCAGAGCGGTCGTGATCAGCGGGCGCTGGCCCGGGCGTTCGACCACATAGGTCTTCCGCCTCTTGTAGGTGGCGGCGATCCTCGTGGAGGGTACCCGGAGCGTCGCATCTCCGCGGTAGAGCGACAACACGCGCCGGACGTACTCCTGCGTCTCGGCGTAGGGGGGGATGCCGCCGTGCTTTTCGACCGCGCCCGGTCCGGCGTTGTAGGCGGCCAGGGCGTACTCCACATGACCCGAGAAGCGATCGAGCAGGTTGCGCAGATAGGTGACGCCCCCGCGCAGGTTTTGTACCGGATCGTACGGGTCGAGCACGTCGAGCAGGCGGGCGGTGTCGGGCATCAGTTGCATCAGGCCGATCGCCCCTTTGTTCGACAGCGCCGCCGCGTTGTAGCCGGATTCGACCTGGATCACCGCCTTGACCAGCTTCGGATCGAGGCTCTGGGCGCGGGCGTGAACCTCGATCAGCGGTTCCAGCTGGCGGTCCGGCACGGCGACCAGCTCGGTCGCGAACCGGCGCGCATGCTGCACCTGGCTCTCGTTGAAGATCACCCGCCGCCCAGTGCCGGCGAGGCCGATCCGCACGTCTCCCGAGCCGGCGGGGCGGAGCCCGGTCAAGGAACGGCGGGGCGGCGCTCCGGCCAGCGGCGGGCAAAGCACCGTCGCACCGAGACCCAGAACCGCCAGGACAGCCGCTCGCTTGCCGATCACAACCTCCGCAACCTCTTTCGAGAGAACGAATGGGGCGCCGACTGTAGCGCGCTCTTCGACCCTTCGGCAAGAGGCTTTTTGACCCCACTCCACGCCTCGCATAGCATCGGTGTCTCTCTGAGGGTGACGCCGACGCCGTTTGCGCACCGAACCGGGCGCGTCCGGCACCTGGCGCAAAGGAGCCCCCCGCCATGAAACTGACCCCGCTCGCCAAGGCTTTGCTGTTCCTGATCGGCCTCGGCTTGGTCGGCACCGCGATCTACAAGTTCGTCCCGAAAGAAAAGCTGCCTTGGAACCGGCCGAAGACGGCGAATTCCGAAAACGGCTCGACGGCCGCTGAAACGACGGCGAACGAGAGCAACTCGCCGGGCTCGAATTCGACTCCCGCCCAGGCGAGCAAAGAGCCGTGGATCGAGATCCCCGGCGGCATCTTCTCCTCCGGCCAAAATCAGGAGAGCGTCGACGTCTCGACGTTCAAAGTCGGCCGGACCGAGGTGACCAACGGCGAGTACGAGGCGTTCCTCGCCAAATGCGAAGCGGGATCGAGCTGCGGCCCGCGCGAGCTTCCCAACTACTGGGACGACGAGGCGTACTTGGACAGCCACCGCAACAACCCGGTGGTCTTCGTCTCTTGGGGCGACGCCAAGGCCTACTGCAAGTGGACGGGGGGCCGGCTGCCCACGATCGCTGAATGGGAAAAAGCCGCGCGCGGCACCGACGGGCGCGAGTTCCCGACGGGTGCCACGATCGATCCGAGCACCGTCAACATCCTGGGGGCCGACCACGACAAGAAGGATGCCGCGGCGAAGAAGATCCCCACCTGGGCCATCGATGATGAGAACTACGCCCGCGACGCGAGCCCGTACGGCGTGCTGGGCATGGCGGGGAACGTCTCCGAGTGGACCTCCTCGAACAGCCCCGACGAGCCCGACAACTACCTGGCGGCCGGGGGCTCCTGGGATTCCTGGGATCTGAACGACGGCCGTACCTACTTCCGAATCGGTAAATCGCCGACCGACCGAAGCTCTTCTCTCGGCTTCCGCTGCGCGCAGTCTAAATAAACCGCCCCCACGAAATGAACCGCCCCATGGAAATGAACCCGAGGATCGCCGCCATGAAAGCTCCCGCACTTCTCGCCACGGCCCTGATCGCCCTGGCGTTCTCGACCCCAGCTCAGGCAGAAGACTCGCTCCAGAGGATCGTGGATTCCGGCGTGCTGCGCGTCGCCGCCGAGCCCGGCACGCCGCCGATGCTGATCAAGGAAGGTTCGAGGTACGACGGGTTCGATTGGGCGGTCGCCAACGCGATTGCCAAGAGGATCGGCGTCGACACGGTGATCATCGTGGCGGGAAAGTACAGTGAGTTGCCCGGCCGGCTGATCGGCGCCAAGGCCGACGTGATCATCTCCGGCTACACCCCGGACGATTCGATCGCGGGAGTCGATTGGTCGGATTCCTACTACGACTACGGGCTCTGCCTGGTCGTCAAGAAAGGCAGCTCGATTCACAGCACCAGCGACCTCTCCGGCAAAGTAGTCGGCATCTTCAACGACCCTGCGGCCGAGGAAGCGGTGAAGGGCATGGTCCGCGGCTACAAGCGGCTCGAAAAGTATGAGGACGGCTATTTCGATCTCCTGAAGCAGGGCAAGATCGACGCCTTCATCTACGATTACCCTTACGCTCAGGAAGAAATGAAGGAATACCAAGGCCTCGAAATCGTCCAGTTCAACCTGACGAAATCCTCCTACAACGTCGGCGTTCGTCGCGGTGCAACCAGCCTGCTCAAGATGGTCAACTCCGCCATCCGCGGCCTCCGCGCGTCGGACGAATACCGCCAGATCATCCGAAAATACCTAGGCGGCACCGGCCCCGCCCCGATCGCCAAAGAACAAGTGGCCGCCGCCGGCCAGAGCGTTTACAAAGTGAAGTCCGGAGACACCCTGTCCGCGATTGCCCGCGATCAACTCGGAAAGATCGGTCGCTGGACCGAAATCTGGGAAGCCAACAAGGGGCGCATCGCGGATCCGAACTTGATCGAGATTGGGTGGGAATTGGTATTGCCGAAGAAGTAGGCGGATGCTTGCGCGCCCGGGTCCTCCTGAGTCTGCGGACCCGGGCGCATCTCACCCCTTGAAATCGACGGCGTCACAATGCTTGACTGGGTCCCTTAGGAGCCTCTGTGAAATCGGCAGCGACGCTCATGTTTTTCGCCGCCATGCTGGGCCTCGGCTGTGGGCGGACCTCGCCTCCCACGCCTCCGGTGGCGGTGGCTTCCAACACCGATCCAACGGCCGCTCCTCGTCCTCCTGGCAACCCTATGCGCGCTCTACGAATCGAGATGCTCACGAAGGGGCCGCAAGAGTTCGACCTCGCGCCGAGCGAACGATTTCCACGAATCTACGGAGTCGTGATGGACTGGCCCATCGACGGACAAACCGTGTCCGTGATCGGCTTTTGCGATGGCAACGCCAGTCTCTATACCACCGGAACTTTCGGAATCATGGGCGGTGTCTCGCACGAATCGGTTCGGGCGGCGGCACAGGATCTCGTGCGCGCCGCCGAGCCGTTCCACGATGTTGCGCAACCCACCCGCGATCTTTCGTACCCCGACCCCGGAACGGTCAGGTTCTATTTCCTGACGTTCACGGGCGCGCGAATGATCGAAGCGCCGGAGAGCAAATTGTCGACTGGAACCGAGGAGCTCTCGTCCGTCTGGAGTGAGGCGCAGCGCTTGATCACCGCGCTGCACAAAGTCAGCGAGGGATCTCCCGCCCCGGCTCAGCCGTGATTCGGCGAGGGCTGACGGCACCTCGGAACTTCTTAGATCTTCCCGCTCCAGAAGACTCCCCAGCGTCGAACAGGTACACCAAGACTTTGGTGTCCAGAAACGCTCTAACGCTCATGAAGCTCGTCGCGCGAGACCCGCCGTTCCTGACTGCTGCTTTGGGCGCGGGAAGAAAGCTCCAGGAGCGAGCGGATCGCCGCCTCTTGCGCGGTACGCGCACCGGCGAAGCCTTGGAGATAATCCCGCAAGAGTGCTTTGACGGAAGTCCCCTGTGCTACGGCCCGTTGGCGGGCGCGGCGGAGAACCTCGTCTTCTATTGCGATGGTCAAGTTTGCCATGGTTAGATTGGCCTCTCGGCAGCGAAAACCAGTGTAGCACGGGCATTCTGTAACTCCAGTCGGTAGCCGGCCGCTACGTCTTCTCGGCCCGACCGGTAGACGATCCGGACATGCTCGTGCTCTTGACCTCGGACGGAACTTCGGCAGGCACACGCCAACTTCTCGAAACCGTCAACCCGGCCCTTTTGCCCCTGTACGCCTCGCCCTTCGCGGGTCGGCTGCTGCTGTCTGGCCGACATCACATGTGGATCTCCGACGGCATCCCGGCAGGAACTCTTCGATCTTCCCAACTCCAGTCTTCGACACCTCGCCTCCCGTGGTGTCCGGTGACCGGGCCTACTTTCCCCGAAGAACCCTCGAAACCGGCGCGGAACTCTGGGCGCTTCAGCCTGATTGAGACCCGAATCTGATCGAGATCGCTGCGAGCGGTGAGTAGGAGTGAGGCGAACAGGGCGACGGATATCTTTAGCGCTCAAGGAGTTCTTCGCGCGAGGTTGTGTCGTCCCCCGCTGCTGCTTTAGGCGCGGGAAGAACGCTCAAGCAGTGAACGGATCGCCCACTCTTGCGCGGTAGGCGCACCGACGAAACTCTAAGGAAAGTCCCGCAAGAGCGCGTTGACAGGAACTCGCGTACCACGAGAACCTTCTGTGGAACGAAGATGAAATACATCCAGCGGGGTTAATTCCCCGGCACAATGCTTCTACGAAGATACACCTTCCCGCGTTCTGTTCCATCTGGGTTCCTAATTTGACCTGCGAGGTCGTTCGGACCTTGAACGTGGAGATCTATTACTGTCGCTTTTTCAGGGTCGCCATAGACCAACCTTGTACCGATGCAAGTTGCAAAAACAGAAGTCGAACCGCCTACCTTTCCCTCATAATCATATACAACCGCAGGCTTCTTCGAGATCTTAGAGATCTCGACTTGCTACATAACGCTAGGCGGCAGAACGGTAGCGTTTCCTGACCACTTCCCATTAAATGTAACGTCGCACGGCTGCGGTTTTGGCGGTTGCGATGGGTCAACCTCATCATCATCTACCCCCTTACCTGCTTTGGACGTTGGATCGAACAAAAGGAGTAGAACCAGAACTCCCAATGCTCCGGCCGCACGTACCCCAGGAATATTTATTTCGAGGACACCGGGTATCGCAGCACCAACCATGGCCCCACCAAGCGCGGCCACAATTCTTAAGAATAGCTGAAGAGAGTTGAGATTTCTTGGCGCGGCGAGAACTACAACTAGAGGAATCAAAACTAACAGAATCCCAATCGAGAGAAGAATGTAGTCCGTCTTGCGTGTGTTCGGTTCAGCTATCATTTTGCGATCTCCCTCAGACACCGATCTGGGACCTGTCGTCAGTTTCCAAGCCCCAGAGGCTTTCTTCTAATCATATCTCAACTCAAGGAATTCATTTGGTTAGAGGCACTTGACTTCCCGCCCACCCCTGGCGTAGCGTTCCCCGCGTCATGTGGCCCTGGCTCCTCCCCTCGCGGAGGGCTCCGGGGGGTTCGCTGGCGCTTTCCGTGATTCGATGGGTGTTGTCCGTCGCTTCGCGAAAACCGCTCGCCCATCCCTCCAGCCTGTCCGCTGTTTTTTGGAAGCCTTCCCCGGCTTCGCGGAAGCCGTGTGCGAACTTGCGGACCGTTTCCACGGGCCCGCGGTTCATCTCCGCAAATCGCGGGACCGCTTTCCTGAATCGGCGGACGGCTTCCGACAATCGCTGGAAGGCTTCCAACAGTTGCCGGAAGCTCTTCGACTTTTGCTGGAAGCTCTCCGGCGTTCGCTGGATGCCCTTCGAGAACCGCTGGATCTCTTCCGGCAATCGGCGGACGCCTTCCACCGATTCCTGGAAAGCGT
The DNA here is from genome assembly GCA_035995205.1 of Thermoanaerobaculia bacterium. Classification (GTDB taxonomy): domain Bacteria; phylum Acidobacteriota; class Thermoanaerobaculia; order Multivoradales; family UBA5704; genus DASYKS01. The sequence continues at coordinate 86,524 of DASYKS010000044.1, read as the reverse complement.
CCGAGGAGCGTCGGTGGCCATCCGCGGAGCGTGTTTTCTTCCTCCCCACCTCTGCGCGGCCACCCCCGGATTCTAGAAGCCTCCCGTTTCCACCGTCCACAACTCGCCCCGGGGTACCGCTCGGCGCGTGGCGCGTCGAGCTATCTTCAAGAGGAGAAACGACCGTGTCCTACAGCAACTTTGCCTCGTCCCTACTCTCCTGCGGCGATCTGCTCGCGGGTCTCGAACAGAATCGAGAGGAGCTCACGTTCCTCGCCGAAGCGACGGATCGGTTAGCCGCCGGCGTCGCCGAGATGCGGGAGCTCGAATCGCGCAAACAGCAGCTTCAATCCGAGCTCGCCATAGCGACCCATCGCCGCCAAGAGGTCGAAGCGGAAAGCGTCTCCGAGCACCGCCGGCTCGTGCGCATCCTGCAGGGGCATTACACCCTCTACTCCGACCGCCTGCGTGAGTTCGGCCTGCGGCCGCGGACGAAATCGGCGCGTAAACCCGCCGTTCCCGCCCCGACCCAGCCCAAACCGACGCCGGACAGCCCGGTAGCGGCCGAAGTCCGATCCTGAGGCCCGAAGGGGGCGACGTTCTCCGTCGCCCCCTTCGTCTTTCAGGCTCGTTTGATCAACCCAATAATCACCAACAAGACCAGCGCCCCGATCGTCGCCGTAAGGATCGAGCCGAGGATGCCTCCTCCGAAACCGACTCCAAGCTTGCCGAGCAGGAAGCTGCCGAGGAAGGCTCCGACGATGCCGACGATGATGTTGCCGAGGAGGCCGAAGCCATGCCCCTTCCAAAGCTCGCCGGCGAGCCAGCCGGCGATTGCGCCGATGATCAGAAACAGGATGATGCTCGTTGCGTCCATCGTTTACCCTCCAGGAAGGCGCCCCTTCTCATGGTGAACCGGGTCGGTTCACCCAAAGGAGGAGGCGATTTAGAGATCCACTTGAGCGCCACTCTACGATATTCGCGTCAGGCCTTCTCGTGCTCGTTCATTGCCCAAGCGATCTCGTCGGGATGGGCGGCAGCGTAGCTCGATACGTGCTCAAGGTCGGAGATCCTGAGGGACGGGAAGTTCGCGAGAATCTGGGCATCGGCCCAGCCGAGGCGTCGATAGCCCTCAATCATCCAAACGGCGATTCGAGTTCCCGCGATGCGGGCATCTCCACCCAAGACTCCGGGAGTCTTCTCGATGCCTGGCCAGGTCCAAGAGAGCGAATACAAGGACTGTTGAAACGCCGGATTCTCGTGTAAGGTTGGGAGGTGAACGCGAAACGGATCATACCTTCCCCGGCCATCGAAGGCTCGCGCTCTGCCGAAGCATTTCGTGAGGCGGTTACTTACGTCTCTCGGAGTTCGAACCGCGACAATATGACCGGGGGCTACTCGATTTCCGAACGCCCATCCCGGAAGGTGGATAGATCAGCACAAACAGGTCGGTTCTCTTCCAAGAAAGTCGCCGGAGCGAAGTGAAGCTGCGAGTTCCGACCGTCTTGTCTCACCGCGCCCATTAGTCCACAGGATCAACAATGCTCCAATCTGCTCCGGAGCTGCAAGTCTTCATCAATTGTCCGTTCGACCCAGCCTACAAGCCGCTCTTCGACGCGATCGTGTTCGCCGTCTTCGATTGCGGCTTTCAGGCGCGCTCGGCGCTCGAAGTCGATGACGGCAGCCAGGTTCGCTTCGAGAAGATCGTCGGCCTGATCGCGGACTGCCAATACGGAATCCACGACATCTCACGGATCGAACTGGACACCAAGAGCGGACTTCCCCGCTTCAATATGCCTCTCGAGCTCGGCCTCTTCCTGGGCGCCAAGCGCTACGGCGGCGCGCGCCAGAAGCAGAAGAAGTGTCTGATCCTCGAGGCCGAGAAGTTCCGCTACCAGCAGCTCATGTCGGACATCTCGGGTCAAGACATTCGAGCCCACCGAAACGAGCCTGAGACAGCGGTCGGACTGATCCGGAACTGGCTCCGGACGGCAGCACCGGATACCGCGTTGCCCGGCGGAGCAACGATCTGGAGGCGCTACAAGGCATTCCGCCGGGCGCTTCCTGCGATGTGCCGTCGGTTGCGCCTGACAGCCGGTGATCTGACGTTTGTCGATTACGAGTGGCTGGTCTCGGAGTGGCTCAAGGCGAACACCTGAGCCCTGAGCTTCTGCTCCGTAAATGCGGGGTCCCTACAGCAGCTTCAGCTCCAGTTTGATCTGCGCGATTTGCGCCTGGATGTCGCCGCGATCCATTTCGCGGTAGGCCTCTGGGAGCAGTTCGCGGCTGGTGCATTCGAGAACGGCGACGAGGATTTGCATCTGGCGTTCGCGGCTGTTGGTGGTGGGGATGAAATCGTCGAAGGCTTTTTTGAGGTGCTCGACCGCGACCTGGGAGGATTCCGCCGCTTCGGCTTCGAGGACCGAGCGGACCAGGACGGCTTCGAGGTCCGAGCCGGAGTAGCCGAGCAGGTGCTCCGGCACCGTCACGTCGCCCAGGCTCTTCACGTCGGTCTGCAAGCCGAGCTTCTTCTTCATCACCTGGAAGACTTCGTCGTACTCCTCCATCGTCTCGGGATAGAAGAGCGGGATGTGCTCTTCCGCGCGGCCTTGGCGCTTCAGGTCGATCGGCAGCAGGTCGGGGCGCGCGGTGATCAGGAACCAGAGGATCTTGCCGCGATTTCGAGTGTCGCCCATGAAGCTTGCGATCTGGCCGAAGACGCGGTTCTGGGTGCCGGAGTCGCCCGACTGCTCGCGGTTTCCGAGAGCAGTGTCGGCCTCGTCGATCATCACCCCCACGGGGGTGAGCGAGGCGAGGATCTTCAAGATCCGTTCGAGATTCGCCTCGGTCGAGCCGACCCACATCGAGCGGAAGTTTTTCAGCTTGACGACCGGGAAGCCGATCTCTTTGACGAAGCACTCGACCAGAAAGGTCTTGGCGCTGCCGACCGGGCCGCAGATCAGGTAGCCCATCGGCACCGCGGCCGGGTTGCCGCGAGCGATGGCCTTCACCGCGCGGCGCAGGCGAGCCTTGACCGCGGGCATCCCGGCAACCATTCCGAGGTCGAACTTCGGCTCGACGTATTCGAGCAGCCCGAGCCCTTCGGTCTCGATCACTTCTTTCTTCACCTGCCGCACGCGATCGAGCGAGAGCTTCGCTCCGTCGCAATCCGCCTCGTCGAGCAGCTGGGCGATCTGGAAGCGGGTCATGCCCGCGGTCAGCTCGGCCAGACGCACGGAGGGCAGATCCGAGCGTTGTTCGTACCATTCCGACGCGCGCACCGCTTCGAGGTAGGCGCGGCGCTCGGGAAGGTCTGGCCGAACAATCTCCAATTCCCGTGTAGCGTGCGAGCGGACCAGCTTGGGATCGAGCTCGGCGAGGCTTTCGGCGATCATCACGATCACGATGTTTTTCGCCAGCAGCACCGGGTCCTGCGACCACTTGCGGAGGTAGACCAGGACCGCCCGATCCTCCGGCGTGCGGTAGGAGACCTCGGCGGCCGGCACGAGGGTCTCGGCGAACGGCAGGAGCAGAACGACCGGCCGAGCGGGGACGAGCGAGGCCGCGTGCCGGAAATACGAATCGAGCAACGCAAAGCAGTTGGGCGCGTCGCGCGGCAGCCCTTCACCCCAGGTGGTGCCGTGGACCACGTCGTACGCCTTCATCCGCTCCTGGAAATGAGAGCGCGCGGCGGGGGTGGCGAAACCGAGCCCTTCGGCCCGGTTGAACGTGATGATCGAGGGCCACGTGGCGAATAGCTCGCAGGTCAGGAATTCGTCGAGCCCCAGGAACCGCAGGCCGCCGCTGCCCCGCACCGGAACCAGGTCGGCGGGGATGCCGTGGATGACGAACGTCGAAGCCTGCTTGGCGCGCACCGCGCGCACCAGGCGGGCCGCCCAGCGGGGCAGCGAGTCGAGAAACCCGGGGGCGGAAGGGAGCGCCGTTGGTTCGGTCATGGAGCTATCTGCGCCCTTCGCGGACGCGTTGCGGCGGCGGGGGTGGTGGCGGCGGAATTCCCTGTTTGATCTGCTGGGAAAGACGCGGGCGGCTGTCGAGATCGGGCAGGCTGCCGAGCAGGCGCTCCATCTCTTCGACGCTCGCCGCGTCGGCCTGGACCTGTTGCAGCACGTCGTCGATCTCCAGGGTGAACGCCGCGGCGTCGGTCGCCGCGACCGACTTCTGGAACAGGAGCTGGAGCAGCGATTCGAGCGAATCGATCTCGGCGTCGAGCGCGCGGCGGTTCGCCACGTTCTGTTTCGTCGCGCCGATCAGCTGCTCCTTGATCTCCAGATTCTTTTCGATCGCTTCGCGCACCCGCGGTTCGAGGTCGCTCTGGCCGACCGGTACGGCGAGCGCCGCGCGCAGCTGGGCGATCTCGTGCTCGACCTGTTGCTCGTCGAACGCGCTCTGCATCTCGTCGTATTTCTGCAGCAGCCAGAGGCGCTTCAAGCAGGCGGCGAGGATGACGTCGAACTTCGCCTCCTGCTCGGCCACGATCCCCTGGCTCGCAACCGAGAGCCCTTTGTAGTTCGCCTGGACCTTCCCCACCAGTTGGCGCAGCCGCTCGAAGCGCGCACGGTGGGCAGCGGGCAGGGCGTCGTACTGCTCCTTCTGGCTCATCTCGACGGCGTTGCGATCGGCGTACTTCTTTTCGATCTCCAGCCGGCGGCGGATGCGGTCGACCATCATCGGCATCACCATCAGCTCGACTCCCGCGAAGAGCAGAAGCGGGAGCGGCGAGAGCATGAGCACGGAGAAACCCACGGCTCCCGCCGCGAGGATCGCCTGGTACTGATTGGCGACCGCCGCTTTGAGCGCCGGATAGCGGGTGAGCAGGCCCATTCGGTTCGGCCGGATACGGGGTCAGACCCCGGAAATCACCGTCCCTCCGGAACTTTCTGCGCCGAAGGCTGGGCCGCGCTCTCGGTCGGGAACGGCGCGGCTTCTTTGACCGCGTCGGGTTTCTTGATTCCCATCTCGACTTCGAACTCCGAGAGGATGCTCTGCGCCTGGATCTGGCGAGCTTTCCGTTCCAGGTTGATCCGATCGACGTCCAGCCCGCCCGTCGCGACCTCGACCGCGGCCTTCGATTCGGCGACTTTCTGCTGGATCTGTTCGAGATACTTGTCGGCGGTCGATGCCGTGCCGTAGCTGTCCAGCTCGGTGAGCGCGCTCGCCGCTTCGCGCATCACTTCGGCCTTCTTCGACTCGGCGATCGCCTTGCGGCTCTGCTCGATCTTCAGGCGCAGCTTCTCTTTGATGTCTTCGACCGAGAGCTTCGCGTTGTCGAACGCGTGGGACGAAGCGGCGAGCTGCTCCTCGGTCGCGGCCAGCTCCTGGCGCGTACCCTGGAGCGCCACGGCGTCCTGCTCGGCGAGCCGGCGGGCCTCGGGGCTGCCGTCCCGGAGGGCGGCCTGGATCGACGCGGTGAGCTGCTTTTCCTTCCGCGCCAACTCGTCGCGCCCCTGCTCCAACCGGATCACGGTCGCGCGCGTGGTGATCAGAACCTGATTCAAGCGGGGCATGGTGGTGCGCATCTCCTCAATCGATTCCTGGAGCATGACCTCCGGATCTTCGGCAAAGGAGATGAAGAAGCCGATCCACGATTTGAAGACACGGGCAAGACGGCGGAACATGGGCGTCTCCTCGGTTGCTCGGTTGAGTCAACGAGCCGCGACGCGGCTCGGGTTTTTTAGGAAGCGTCCTTCGCCGGGGCGTTGGACGCGCCCGGCGGATGGATGGGGCCGGTGGTGATCGGGTTCTGATCGACGAACGGCGCGATCGCCTCGAACAGGCGGCGCTCCTCGCTCTCTTTCCGCGCGCGCCAGCTCTCCAGGCCGGCCCGCTCGGCTTCGAGAGCACGGCGGTTCGTCTCCATCGTCTCTCGGTTTTTGCGGGACAGCTCGTCGATCTCGGCTTGCAGCGCCGCGTTCTGCCGTTCCGCTTCGGCCGCGCGAGTCTCCAGCTTGCCGCGCAGGAACTCCTCGAACCGGTCGAGCGCCTGGTCGCGGCGCACGGCGTCTTGAATGACGTCGGACAGCGGCACCGGTCCGCCCGGGTTCATCTTGAGAAATCCCCCGAGGGCGGCGGCCTTCGCCTTGGCGTCGAGCGGCGCGAGATCGGGGCTCTCCAGGATCTCCAGGATCTTGAACGCCGAATAGCCGTGCGCCGGCACCTCGATCCCCGCAGCCCGATAGACCGCGGCAAAGTCGGGAATCTCGGCGCCCTCTCCAGTTGCCTCCGTATCACCCGCGGCCGGCTCGGCGGCGTGCTTGGGGGATTTCGCGGCGAGCGATTCGAGCTTGCGATCATCGAGCCCGGAGGCCGGGATCGAGGCGAGCAGCTGATCGAGATCTGGAACCGCCGCGGCGGCACCCGACGGCTTCGAGGTGCCCGGGGAAGCAGCGCCCGAACCGGAGTCGGGCAGCTCGACGAGCTTCATACGCGACAAAACTTCTTTCAATCCCATGGGTCGGGTTCCTCGCGAGTCCGGCGGATTCTATCTCGTCGCGGTTTCCCGTACGATCGACGGACAACGCGGTACCTACCTGAGGTCTCCCCCGTGGCCAATCCCAACTCTGCAAACCCCGAAATCGACGGATCGAAGGTCGGACGCAACGACCCGTGCCCGTGCGGCAGCGGCAAGAAATACAAGAACTGCCATCTCAACCTCAACAACAGGCCGTACTCCGCCCTCGAACGGGTGGAAAGCGGCATGAACGCCGCGCTCGACTGGCTCTGGACCCATCACCGTCACGCGGTCGAAGAGGCGATCGGCCGGCAGTTTCTCGGCCGGCTCGACGACGACGAGGCCGCCCTGCTCGAAGAGCTGGACGACGAGGCGGACGACGCGTTCCGCGACCAGCTCGGCGACTGGGTGCTCGCCGAGTCGGCGCTTGAAATCGGCGGCAAGGAAACGACCGCGGCGGAGCTGATTCTCGGCCCCGGCGGCCCGTCGCTCAAGCCCGAGGAGCGGGCCTGGCTGTCGGCGCTCTCCGGCCGGCCCTTGAGCGTCTACGAGGTGCTCGCGGCGCCCGATGCGTCCTCCTTCCTGCTGCGCGAGCCGCTCGCCGCCCCTCCGGAAGGCAAGGCGCCGGAGACCCTGGTCCAGACCGAGGCCGAGATCGTCGGGGCGGTGGAGATCGGGGATCTGCTCGCCGCCCGGCTGGTGCCATTCGAAGAGGGATGGCACCTGGCGGCCGCCCTCTTCCCGCTCGAACCGGAGGATCTCGACGAGCTGCGGCCTTACGCGGCCGAAGGCCCCGACTCGCTCTCGGCGGAGCTGTCGTCGATCTTCCTGGAGCTGGTGCTCGAATCGGCCGAGGACGACGAAGAGGGCGAGGGAGAAGAGGCCGAGTCGTAAACCGCCGGTCGCCATCTCTGCTGACAACACGCTGTCAGGAGGGGTGCGAGACACTCCTCGGTGCGCCGGTGGAAGACCCATCGACGCTCCGAGGAGAGAAATCCCATGGACTTGAAGGCCGAAGCCCTGTACCAGATCGAAGCGACCGCGAAGTTTTTCGACCGCTCCACCCGCTGCCTGACCGAAGAGGACTCGGGATTCCGCCCCAGCCCCGAAATGATGACCGTCGCCGGCCAGGTCGCCCACGCGGCTCAGACCCTCGACTGGTTCCGCGAAGGTGGCTTTGCCAATGACTGGCAGATGGATTTCGAGACGTCGATGGCCGAGACCGCCAAGATCACCTCGCTCGCCACCGCCCGGACCTGGATGGCCGACGCCTGGAAGCGTCTGCGCGAAGCGGTCGAGGCCAGCTCGAACGAGGAGCTGTCGGCGATCCTGCCCGACAACCCGATCCTCGAAGGGCGCCCGCGCTACTACACGATCGAAGCGATCGTCGATCACACGGGACATCACCGCGGGGCGCTTTCCGTCTACTCCCGCCTGCTCGGCAAAACACCAGACATGCCCTACGGCGAGGATTGATCGACCGCCGCCGCGAAACCACTACCTTCGCCAGGGATCCGCCGCCTCCATCCGGGCGACGAAGTCGGCGAGCGTCTTGCCTGGCTCGGGGGAGAAAACCTCCGCCAGGGTCTCGTGGTCGAGCACCCGATCGAGCCGGAAGCTACGGAAATCGCACCGCACCTCGCACCAGGCGATGAGCAACCAGAGCGGCGGATAAAACGACAGGGCCAGGGGCCGGACGGCGCGTTCCGTCTCCGCCCCCGCCTCGTCGCGGTAGCGGATCCGGGTCACCCGGCGGTCCCGCACGGCTAGCCGAAACGCAGAAAGAGGCAATCGCTCACCCGGCCGCTCGCCATGGACCGGAGCGTAGAGCCGGGTCTCTTCAATCAAGTGGGAACGCCCGCGCGGCAGGACCGCCTGAATCTTCGCCAACGCTTCGGTCGCCGCCTGCGCCAGCCGCTCGTCGCCCCATCCCTCGACCACCCGCGCGCCGAGCACCATCGCCTCGACCTCGTCGCGGTCGAACATCAAAGGGGGCAGGTCGAACCCCTGAAGCCGATAACCGACCCCGGCCTCCCCCTCGATCGGCATCCCCGACGCCGCAAGATCCGCGATGTCGCGGTAGACCGTCCGTTCCGAAACCTCCAACTCGCGAGCCAGCCGCGCGGCGGTCACCACGCGGCCCGGACGCAACCGGAGCAGCAGGCGAAACAGTCGGTCGGCGCGGCGCATGGGTGGGAGGAATCCTACCTCCGTGCGCGAATTGGATCCTCTACATCGGCTTGTTGGGCAGCTCTCTCCGCCAACTGTCGCAGAAACGAGTCCGCGTACTGCGGCTCCCGAAGCCACTTCACCAGCTGGTCATAGCTCATGTCGGCCATCTCTGCGCTGAGCCTGTCCCGAATCTGGCGCATGCTCTCGACGCAATCGAAGGTCTTGGAAGGGTGATCATTCATCGCCCGGAACCTCCCGTGGGGTTCGAATCTCGAGAAGCGGGTATCCTCTCTTCAAGTTGACACCGTTGTACGCGTGGATTCGCTTCAGGTTGACAATATGCTTGAAATTCCAACTGACCAAGACGTCGACTCGCGCCACGGTGGCGAGAGCAATGTGCAAGGCATCCGCGCGCATGCGTGCTGCGATTGCACCGTCCTCGATGTAGTCAGCCGCGAGCTCCTCCGCCTCTCGCGACAATGACACCGGTTCTATGTGGGCTTGTGGCACTCGCCCGACGACCATCCTGACTTGTTCGGGAGCGGTCGCGAGCTCACGCAAGGTGAGCTCGGACAACACCAAGATGAGCTCGCCTCGCACAAATGCATCCAGCAAGCGCTGGGACGGCTCGCGGAACTCATGGTCTTCGCAGCCTCCCAGAACCGAGGTGTCAGTGTAAATTCGAGCCCTCATGGTCAGATTGTAACTCCCGGCGGTACCTTCGTCCTTTCCGGGGCACAAAAAACCAGCCACTAGGGCCAACCCCCGTCTACCCGAGACGAGTGCGGCGACGCGTCGCCGCACTCCAAACCCATCAGAACGTCAGGAGGTCTGCCCCGTCACTCCGGCTCGCCGCAGCCGGAGGATTCCGGCCCCGAGCAGCAACGCGCAGAGGACCAGCAGTCCGACCTGCGACAACGTCGGCACCTCGACGAGCGCAACCTCCGCTTCGACCGAGCCCAGATCGATCGCCGGGCCGACGATTCGCACGGCGCCGCGCTGGTCGGTCGCAGGCGGGTTCACTAATGCAGGATCGCCGGCATCGAGTACCGGGCTTCCCGGGAGCGGCATGTGCGTCAGAGTCGGACCGCCATGGTTCGCGAGCGGGCCGAGCAAGGGGTCGGCTCCGATCTGGTTGTCGGCGCCGGACACTAATGTGGTTCCGGGAGCTTCGATCAAGCTGTGGTTGGCACTGAGTGTCGCCAGGGTCATGGCGGGTCCGGCCAGGTCTTCGGGAACCCCGTTGGCCACGACCGAGTGATCGAGTTGGGCGAAGCTCGTCATCGGAGGCGTTTCGAGCAACAGGCTGCCTCCCCTCTGGCTCGCCGTGTTGTTGGAGACCGTCGTCAGGAGCAGGAGCAAAGTGCCGCCGGAATTTGTGGCCGCGAAGTAGAGCCCTCCGCCCAATCTCGAATCGTTGCCGGAGACCGTGCTGTTGATCATCCTTAGATCGCTGCCGTCACTGATGATCCCTCCTCCGGCATCCCCACTGTTGCCCGAAATCGTGCTGGCAAGGATCAGAAGGTTGTCGCGGCGGGTGGAAATCCCTCCCCCAGATCCATTAGGTCTCGGCACGCTATTGCCGGTGATCGTGCTCGCCTCGATGGTCAAGTCGCCTGAAGAGGTGGAGTTCGCGCAGGCGATACCCCCTCCAAGAGCCGCGGCGTCATTCTCGGAGATTTTCGAGAGAAAGATCGAGCTGTTGGCCGCTAGAGAGTCGGCGAAAAGGCCGCCGCCGTGCCAAGCGGAGCCTCCTGAGAGAACGCTCCGTTCGAGAACGAGCCTACCGCCTAAGATGCAAAGGTTCCCTCCGGCAGGATCGCCGAGTCCCCCGACGACGCCGCCGGTCAGCAGGCTATCTTCGACCCGTAGAGTCTGGCCGCCTGAGCCGAAGAGGGCAACATTGCCGCCACATTCGAAAGTCGGAGAACCTTCCTCGGACCCCGCCCTGCTATTGGAGATCACGCTGTTCTGTATCGTGAGGTTCTCGCCGTTCGCGAAGACCGCTCCGCCGATCCGGCCCGAGTGTGCCGGGCTCCCGCGGCCGTGGGAGAGTGTCAAGCGGGTTAGCGTCACGTCGATGGGCGGGGTGACGGTGGGGTTTTCGATGAAAAAGATCCGATATTGATCGCCACCGCTCACCGTCAGCGCTCCGAGTCCAGGGCCGTGTATGACCAGGGAGTCCGAAATCACGATCTCGCCCGAGGTGAGCGTGATCGTTCCGGTAAGCCCTGGGGCAAACGTGACCTCGTCCGCCCCCGCCGCGGCGTTCGCATCGAGAACCGCCTGACGTAGGCTGCCGAGCCCTGCGTCGACCAGGTTCGTAACCGAAAACGTGGTAGCCACGGCAGGGCCGACGGGAACCAGCAGGGTCAGGGCGAGAGCGATTTGAAGGGCCGGGAGAGAGAGGCTCCGATTCATCCGCGCACCGCCGCGAAGCGGAGCCGCAGTACGACCGCTCCTATCGCGCCCATCAGGAGAACCAGGGCGGCCAGCCCCGTCTGCCCAAGTGTGGGGACTTCGATCGTCGGCCCCCCGACCACCGCGAGTCCCGTGGGGTGAATGCCGGTCGCACCGATCAGCGTCGCGGCGCCGGTCGCCGGATTGACGCGGTAGAGGTTGCCATTGACCGAGTTCGAGAGGTAGAGAGTGCCGTCGTCCGGATCGACCGCGAGGCCGAATCCTGCGAAGAAGGGGCTCAGGTCGAGACCATGGGTGCCGATGGTCGTGATGTGAGCGGTCGTCCGATCCACGAGATGGAACCCGAACTGGCTGACGCCGTAAAGCGTGGCACCATCGCGCGAGAAGGCGACCGCCAGGAGGAACACCACGGCTGGCGGATCGGCTGCCGGGACGGGGCCGTTTGAGGAGGCACCGGTCGCGCGGTCGATGATCTGCCACTGGTAGGCATTATTGCTCAGCCCGTAAAGCGTGTCGGAGGGCCCGTGGTAGGCCAGCGACGGAATCGAGAGGCTCCTGACGTAGTCGCTCGGCGCGGTGAGCGTGGCACTTCCCGGTGCCGTGAAACCGATCCCGGAGGCATCGATCGATCCCTGGACGAAAAGGTTCGAGACGATCAGGCGTCCGGTCGAGGAATCGAAGGTCATTCCCGCCTCGTCCAGCTCCTGGCCGGTCGCTCCGATCAGCGTCGAGGCTCCGGTCGTCTTGTTGAGGGTGTAGAGACTATCGGTGGTCGAATCCACGGCATACAGCGTGCCGCCCCGCGCCGCACCGGCAAGCGTCAGGCCGGCGAGGAAGAATAGAATTCTCGAGACGTTCACAAGACCCCTCCTCTAGATCCTCTCTCAAAAGATGGCGCTATGGTGTAACAGCATGAACGGTCCGTCAAGGCCGAGGGACGAACGGCGGCCTACGAGGGGTGGGCTACCATAGAGCCATGGCAGTTTCCTTCGATGATCTGCGCCTTGAGATCCTGGACGACGATATGGCCCGCATCCTTCGGGCCAAGACGGGCGCGGAACGCCTGAAGATCGCTAGCGATATGTTCGCCTCCGCCCGGAGGATGCTCGCCAGCCACCTTGCCTCCGAGCATCCGGATTGGGACGAGGAGCGGATCCAACGGGAAACCTCGCGGAGGATCTCGCATGGAGCAGTCTGAGCTGCTCAGGTTCTTCACCACCGTTCTGGAGCAGCTCGGCTTCCGCTATTTCGTGACTGGTTCCGTCGCCACGATCTTTTTTGGCGAGCCACGCTTCACGAACGACATCGACCTACATTGACGAGTGGGCATCCCGCTTGGGGCTCACCGACGTCTGGGGAAAGGTCCGCGCGGCAGCAGATCGGGTGAGAGAGATTCTCGCAGAGTGAGCTGGAATCGCCGGACGAAGCCGTGGATCCGGAGAAAGTTTAGGTGACATCCCATGACTTGCCTCCGCGTGCCGAATCGATTCTTACCTGCTCGCCCGCCGCGGCACTCCGACCTTCCTCAATCCGTGGACTCCGGCGGCGAGGAGCAACGCGCAGAGAATCAGAAGTCCGACCTGCGACAGCGTCGGCACCTCGATGATCGCCAGGCCCTCCTCGACCGAGCCCAGGTCGACGGCCGGGCCGACGATCCGCGCGGAGCCCCGCTGGTCGGTTGGAGGCGGGTCCGGAATGGCGGGGTTGCCCGCGTCGAGCACGGGGCTACCCGGCAGCGGCCTGTGGGTGAGGGTCGGACCGCCATTGTTCGCGAGCGGACCGAGCAGGGGATCGACTCCGATCAGGTTATGGGCGCCCGCCACGATGGTGGTCCCGGGAGCTTCGATCAGGCTGTAATTGGCCGTGAGCGTCAAGGGGGCCGCCCCTCCGTCCACGTCCTGGGGTGTTCCGTTGGCCAGGATGGAGTGATCCACCTGGACCGTGCCCACGGGACCGTCTGCCAGCAGGCTGCCCCCTCGCAAAGTCGCCGTATTGTTGGAGACCGTCGTCAGGCGCAGAAGCAATCCGGGGCCGGAGAAGATTCCGCCTCCGAGCCTCGACTGATTGCCGGAGACCGTGCTGTTGGTCATCTCCAGGTTGCCCACACCGAGGAAGCCATTGGAGATCCCACCCCCTGTATCGTTACTCTGGTTACCCGAGATCGTGCTATCGAAGATCCGAACGTTGGTCTCGTTATTAGAGATCCCTCCGCCGGAGAAGGCCGTATTGCCGGAGATCGTGCTCGACTCGATCGTCAAATCCCCCATAGGGCCTGCGAATGAGGATTCCGTGGCGATCCCTCCTCCGAAATCTCCGGCCTGGTTGCCGGAGATCGTCGAGAGTACGATGGAGCTGTCATCCGCCAGAGACAAGCCATAAAGTCCGCCGCCGCTACCAAGCTGGGCAGAACCACCGGTTAAGGTGCTCCGGTCCAGGATGAGCTTAGCGGCCATGACACAGAGATTTCCGCCGGCTGTACCGCTGACGCTCTGGGTAGTGCCACCGGTCAGCAGACTGTTCACGATCCGAAGCACTAGCCCGCTCACTTCGGCGGGATTCACTAAAGCTACGTTGCCGCCACAGGCGGCGGGTGAGGGATCTTGCGGCACTCCCGACGTGCTATCGGAGATCACGCTATCGAGGATTGTGAGGTTCTCACCGTTCGCAAGAACCGCCCCACCCTCCCGGCCCAGACCCGAATGTTCCGGAATTCCCATGCCGCGGGTCAACGTCATACCGGAGAGGGTCACGTCGATCGGCGCGGCGACCGCGGGTTTTTCGACGTAGAAGATCCGGAATAGATCGTTGCCACTCACCGTGAGCAACCCGATCCCGGGACCGTGGACGATCAAAGGGTCCGAGATCACGATCTCGCCCGAGGTGAGCGTGATCGTGCCGGACAGACCCGGCGCGAAAGCCACCTCGTCCGGTCCCGCCGCGGCGTTGGCGTTGAGAACCGCCTGGCGCAGGCTGCCCGGCCCTGCGTCGAACAAATTCGTAACCGTAAACGTGGCAGCCGCGGCGCCACTGGCAGAGACCAGAAAGGCCAGAGCGAGCCGCAGCGCCGGGACAGAGAGGCGCCGGGAACTTGGGTTCATGTCAAAACAGTAGCACGCAGAATTGAGACAAGAGCAACGACTGGTGCCGGCCGACCCGTTTGGGACGCCAAGGCCCGCCACGGTGGGATGAACCCTCGGCCGCGAGCCGGCGGACCGGCTAGAGCCCACACTCGTACACGACGACCTGGCTCACCGAGCCGCGGGTTTCTCCAGCGTCGCCTCGGCCCAGAGCGCTTCACCGGTGAGCGCGTCGTGGACGGTCACCACGATCCGCCGCGCCCGCAACGCTGCGGGAATCGTAAAGTCGAGCCGCGCGTAGGTACCGGCCAGTGGCAGTTCCTTCACGTCCACCCGCAGCCAGGTCCCCGGGAGAACGACTTTCTTTCCCAACTCGTCGAGGGCCACCACCGCCACCGGCGCCTCGGCCTGAAATCCCTTCTCGGTCGGGAAGAACGCCAGTGAATCCACCGGCACACCCAGCGAGGCCGGCCGCGACTTTTCCCCGGGGGAGGGCTCGCCGAGCGTAAAGACGAGCTTGGGCTCCGAGCGGGCGCGGCCGAACAGGAGGCCGGCTTCGGCTTCGAGCGACAGCCAGGTGCGGTGCGACAGGTCGTCGTACCCCTGCCGGGTGCGCACCTTCAGTCCCGGCCGGAGGGGGGCAGCTCGATCTTGTGCCGGCGGTCGTTGCCGCGCCAGGCGGGCGAAAAACCGAGAAGGTAGTAGACGGCCGAGTCCTCGACCAGGTCGTCCAAGGCCGTCAACCGGTCGGAGTTGAGCGACGCCCTGCCACCCGTCGCCTTGGCCATCGCTTCCAGAGTCTGGTCTCTATTGCGATCGCGAGCGGTGGTGATGAGCCGGCTGGGACGGGCCTTGTCGAACTCCACATCGTTCTGGACCTGAAAGGAGTCCAAACCCTGGACATCCACGGGATACAAGCTGTAACCCATCCGGTTCGCTTCGTAGACCGCCGCCCGTCCGAACGCCGACCCGGGGAATCCTTCGGTGAGCAAGAGCAGCATCTTGCGGCCGGGCGCGGTGGGCATGCCGCGCATCGCCGAGGCCACGGCTTCGCCGACCTCAACGGCTCGATCGTCGGGGTGGAACAGATTGGCCGGGAGGATGCCCTGGAAAGGAATGTGTTGCTTCACGATTCCCGAGGCCAGCACGTCGCTCGGCAGAGTCTCCGGGGAGTCGACCATAAGTTCGCCGGAGTTACGGATCACAGCCGACTCGTTCACACCCATGACCTGCGTGACGAACGACGTATTGTTGGCCTCCTGTCGGCGGCTGGCCTCTCCCTGGATGCCGAGAGTCGGCCGCTGCACTTCGATCGCCGCGAAAGTCGCGGACAGACGGGCTCGGTCATCGGTCCAATCGCTCAAAACGGCGAGCCGCGTGCCGTCGAAGGCCACGACCGCCATTCGATCCCCCGGGCCGAGGCGCCCGAGCTGCTGTACGAGCGAGCGCACCACGAAATCGCGGCGCGACTTGACCATCGTCGTTTCGTCGAGAAACACGAGGATGTTGCGGCTCTGCCAAGTGGTCTCAGCCACCGGGGCGGACGAACCCTCCGGGCTGGTCTCGTCGGAAACCGCCCCGGGAAGCCGCCGCGTTTTCTCGTCGATCTCGGCAAAGAACGAGATCGGCATCTCGACGCCGTCGACGCGGAGCCGGAAATCCGCGGCCTTGAGCCCCGGCATCCGCTCGCCCTTCGCACCCGTGACGACCGCTTCCAGGTTGACCACCCGAACGTCGACCGCTTCTTCGAAAACCTGCACCGTGGCCGGGGCCTCCGGAGCGGCCGGCGCCTGGCCTCTACCGGGACTCGCCACGGTCAAAAGAAAAAGCAACAACAAAGCACGATCATCCATTACATCTCCTTGTCGCTCCCAAGGACCCGCACGTTCCGGCGGAAGTGTTAGCCCGCTCGCTCGTTTCCAATTAGATGCCCACCTCACCTGTCTGACCCGGAGGAACCCTTTGGAGTGCGCCGACGCGTCGGCGCTTTGGACGCCAGTGGTGACGGAAAGGCTCCGGTCAAAGCGGCGACGCGTCGCCGCACTCCAAACCTCGGCTGGGGAAGGGTGCAGAAGGTTCGGCCGGCGCCGGCTGGGAAGGAACTATGTCGCCGCCATCGCCTCGATTTCGAGCTTCCACCTTGGGTCGAGGAGCTGGCAACAAACGACGGTCAATGAGGGCTCGTGATCCCCGAGGAACTTGACCCGCATCCGCACGTTGGCCTCGTCGTACTGAGGATCAGCCAGGTAGGTCCGGAGGGAGACCAGGTTGCTCAGGTCCATTCCCGCCGATCGAAGCAGCGTCTGAATGTGCGTCCAGATGATCTCGGCCTGCTCTTCGAAGGACTCGGGCATCGTCTTGCCGTCCGAGAGATAACCGTTGAGGCCACTGATGATCAAGATCCGCGAGTCGCCATGGATCTCCGTCGCGTGGCTGTAGCAGCGATATTGAGGGAAAAGCTCTTTGGGGTTGTGCTTGGTCACCGGCATGGAGAGAACCTACTTTCGGAGTGTTCGTTCGTGACAATAGTAGGCAAGAGCACCCCCTCAACCGGTGGCGCGCTTTGGCCATTTTATTGCACTTCTCTAGATGAGTCCCTTCGCGAGCCCAACGGTCTTAGAGCCGTCTATCGTACCGGGTTCACCACGGGAGCGTCCTGGCTTTTTCGGCGCGCTCGATATCGCAGCTCGAAAGGAGTCTTCGAATGAAAATGCGCACGCTCGTCCTCTCTTCGCCGTCGCCTGCGCCACGCTTCTCACGTCGGCACCGGCCGCCGCCTGTCCTCCCTGCAACCTAGGGCCGAGTGGCTGGATGGCCCAACCCTGCATCACGGGCAACTGCTCCTTCTGCGGGTTCTGCTCCTATTGCTGCGGGACCCAACACATCGGCTGCGGCTACTGCAACGCGGATCTCGTCGCGGGAGCCCCGGATGGTCTCGCGGCGTTCTCGCTCCCGACCCCATCGGGAAATGAGATGGACGGTGTAAGCATCACGGCCCTCTTCGAGCAGAGCTCGACACCGGTCTCGGCAGCGTGCCGCTGAAGGAATTGAGCCGGGCCGGCGCGAAGGAGCGCCTTTGGAGTGCGCCGACGCGTCGGCGCTTTCGGCGTTCGTGGTGACGAAAGACTCGGGTCAAAGCGGCGACGCGTCGCCGCACTCCAAATTTCCGCCCTGTTCAAGCCCCACGCGAGGTCGTTGTCCAAAGCGCCTTCCTCTGCTCCCCCGCGAGGAACACCTGTACCAGCGCACCGTTATAGATCGACGCAAGACCCGCCCGCAATGCTTCGGCTAGAACCTGAAACTCAAGTCTTGAGTCCAAGGGCGCGTATCTTGGCGGCGAGCGGGGAGGGTCCGTCTGCCAAGCGTGCCGCCTCGCCATAGGCGATACAACTTTCAATCTCGGCGTCGAGTTCGGCTTGATGACACAATAACAGGCAAGCGCGGTATGAATTTTGACCAGGCCGAGGTGAGGGAACTGGAGGTGCAGCCCCTCAGGACTCCAACCGTAGGCTTGGTTGGCCTCCACCAGCTCGACAACCTTCATGGTCATTCCCGCAATGTACGGCATTCCATCGCCGTGAATCTTGACGTGTGGATAGGACTGTATCTCAGCTTTCAGCAGTGGTTGACTCATCGGAGCGACCCTCGGCCAATGAATCTAACAGCCCACAACCGGATTGGCACGAGCCCAATTTTGGAGTATGGGCTTTAGGTGCGGGGCTGATTTTCAGCCCGACACCTCGGGCCTGACTTCTACAGCGCAACGGGCATGGCGTCGCTCTTCAATGGACCCCGCGGACTTTCGCCAGGGACTCGATGGAAACCATACCACCCTCTTCCACATCCATGACGACACGGTGGCCTTCGAGCAATGCCATACCGATCAGAGTTCCGCCTTCTGCTTCGAGAACGAGAACGCCCCGCGATTCGCCTTCCCATAGGATGGCTGCGAGAAAAAGATCCATGCTCACTTCGTTTCCGTCTCCAAGTGCGGCCCGTGCCGGTCCGATGAAGACAAGATCGAGTTCTTGGATCGCCGTTCGCGGCAAGGTCAAGAAGCCGTTAAAACCGGTGTCGATCCCTGCCTCGACTCGAAGGATCTGGCCTTCGGCACCGAGCAACTCGATTGGGAGAACTGCTTCCTTGTCCGCAGTCACCTGACCGATCAGCATGCTTGGGCTGCCAAAGTCTTGCGCCCTAGACGGTAGGCCGCCGAATGACCGACCCGGAGGATAAAGAAGGCACCGTCGAGATGCTTCGCCCGAGCCCGCTTGACGGCGGCGAGCTCGTCGGGGTCCATTTCGTAATCCCCGGTCTCGATGTCCAGCACGAGAAAATTTCCTCGGGCGCTCGGCGGTAGAACACCTTGAATGTCGCGCTCGTAAAGAGTCTGGCCGCGCTCGACGATCTCGTTACTGGAGTAGCGGGGATGAGCCATGGCAACCTCCGGCTTGATCCTAGCATCACGCCCCGGGGACAGTTTCTACGAAGCCACCGGCACCGCTTCCCCAACCACCCGCTCTCCCAGCGCCTTCTTAGCCAACGCCTTGACCATCTGAAGCATCGCCATCAGGCCCATCGACTTGCCCATCGAAAGCTCTTGGCCGTAGACGTCGTAGACGAGATCCGTGGAGAGTGCGGCGATTTGTTCGAGGGGTTGGCCGGAGAGGCTTTCGCGGAGGATGGCGGCGAAGGATTTGGCGGAGATGCCTTGGGGGTTTTCGACCGCGAAGTGGAAATCGAGCCGGCCGTCGGGGCGGCGCTCGGCCCAGACGTAGGCTTCGGATTCGCAGGCGGGAACCCGGTCGTCGCAGGAGAAGGGGCGCTTGGCGACGCTCTCCGGCACGTCGACGAACCGGTCGGCGAGGTCGATCAGCAGCTGGATGCGGTCGGCCCGGTCGGGCAGCAGGGCCAGCAGGTCGAGGGTTTCGGCGAGCTTCGGCGGGAGGATCGCGGCTTCGGCCATCGGGGGACTCCGGACATGCGGTGTGCGGGGCGGCGGAGGACGACCGCCCCGCGAAAGGCTTGAAAGGCGGGGTTACTTCTCGATCGGCACGCCGACCAGGTTGCCCCACTCGGTCCAGCTGCCATCATAGTTGCGGACCTGGGGGTAGCCCAAGAGATAGCTGAGCACGAACCAGGTGTGGCTGCTCCGTTCGCCGATCCGGCAGTAAGCAATCACGTCGTCGTCGTCTTGCAGGCCCGCCTCGCCCTCGTAGATCGCGCGAAGATCGGACGCCTTCTTGAAGGTTCCGTCCTCGCTGACCGCGCGCGCCCAGGGCACGCTCTTGGCGCCCGGGATGTGGCCGCCGCGTAGCGCCCCTTCGTTCGGATAGTCCGGCATGTGCATCCGCTCGCCGGAGTACTCCTGGGGGCTTCTGACGTCGATCAGCTTGCCCTGCTTTTCCACGTGGGCGAGCACCTGGTCGCGATAGGCCCGGAGACTCTCGTCGTTCCGCGGCGGAGCCTGGTAGTGCGAGGCCGGATAGCTCGGCACGTCGCGAGTTGTTTCGCGCCCTTCGGCGATCCATTTCGCCCGGCCGCCGTCCATCACCTTCGCATGGGTGTGGCCGAACAGCTGGAACACCCAGAAGGCGTAGGTCGCCCACCAGTTGTTCTTGTCGCCATAGATCACCAGCGTAGTATCGCGCGAGGCGCCGATCCGCCGCATCAGCGAGGAAAAGCCCTCCTGGCCGAGATAGTCGCGGCGGATGGGATCGTTCAGGTCGCGGGTCCAGTCCACTTCGACCGCCCCGGGGAGGTGGCCGCTCGGATAGAGCAGCGGATCTTCGTTCGATTCGATGATCCGGACGTTCGGATCGGAAAGGTGCTCGGCCACCCACTCGGTCGAGACCAGCACCTCGGGCTTGACGTATCCGCGGCTCTCGATATCGCTCACCTTGCGGCTCCTTTGGACGGGTCGAGGAAGGCGTCGGACGCCTGCCTCCGGTATTTGTGATCGAAGTTATCATCATTGTCGCGGAGCGTCCAGACTATGCGTCGCGAAGTCGTGATTGCATAGGCATCGAAGTCTTCCATAGGATCAGGCCACGACCATGATCACCCACCACCCGGACGCGCGGACCCTGGAGCGGTTCCTCGACGACCTGCTCGCCGAATCCGAGAGCCACGCGATCCAACGGCACCTGTTGATCTGCCCCTCTTGCGAAGAGCGGTTGATCGGACTGCTTCCCGCGCTCGGCGGGCCGTTCGGAAGGGTTGGCGACGACCTGGAAACGCTGGAGACGTTCGAAGCGCTGGAAGCGTTCGAAACGCCCGACGCGGCGAACGATCGCGCGCTACGCCTCGAAAAGGAGCCGGACCGGCTGCCGGACTTCGGCGCGGCGATCACCCGCCAGGGAGAGTCGATCGAGCAGCAGCGCCAACAGGCTCCCGCCCTCTGGGCCGAGCTTGCACCTTCAAGCCCCGAGGTGCGCCGCTCCCGAGTCGAGCACGACGGGCGCTTCCACACCTGGGCGCTGTGCGAGCTGCTGCTCGAACGGAGCCGCGCTCTCGCCCCGGCCGAGCCGGCCGCGGCGCTGGCGGCGGCGGAGCTCGGCCTTGCGGTCGCCGAACGGCTGCGTCCGGACGAGCTGCCCGCCACAGCGATCGCGTCGGCCCAAGCCCGCGCCTGGGGGCACCTGGGCAATGCGCGCCGGATTTTCGCGGACTACCGGGAGGCCGAGCGCTGCTTTACGGAGGCGGAAAAGAAGCTCGCCGCAAGCTGGCTCGATCCGCTGGACGAAGGGCAGTTGCTGCAGTTCCAGGCCTCGCTCGACCGCGATCTCGGGCGCTTCTCGGCCGGGGTGGAACGGCTCGAAACCGCGCTGGAGATCTATCGCAGCGTGAACGAGCCGCACAGCCAGGGCCGGTGCTGGATCAGCCTCGGGATCCTGCTCTATTTCCTCGAGGAGCTGGACACCGCGGACGACTGCCTGCGCCGGGGCGCCTCGCTGGTCGATCCGGAGCGCGATCCCCGCCTGCTGCTCTGCGCCCATCAATACCTGGCGCTCGGACTGTTGAAGGCGGGGCGCACCGCCGACGCGCTCGCGATGCTCCACAACAACCGTAGGCGCTGGGCGGCGGGAGCGACCGAGCTCGACCGGCTGCGCATGCGCTGGCTCGAAGCGCAGATCCTCTCCGGGCTCGATCGCCTGGTCGAGGCGCAAGAGATCCTGGTCGAGGTCCAGGCCGGTTTCTCCGCCGCGCGGCTGCCGTACGACGCTGCCCTCGCGGGTCTGGAGCTGGCGATGGTCTATGCCCAGCGCGGTCTGTCCGGCAACGCGCGGCGGGTCGCCGAGCGGACGCTGCCGATCTTCCGGTCGCTCGATACCCAGCCGGCGTTCGTCGCGGCGGTGATCGTGTTCGAGAGCGCGGTCGAGCAGGACCGCCTGAGCCTCGCCGCCCTGCGCGAGATCTCCGCCGTGCTCGAACAGGCACGTGCCGGCAAACCCGCCGAGCAATCCTACTTGCGGGCGAGCAGCGCGGCGAGCGCGGTCTCCGGCGCCGCCCAATCGGCGGCGTTCAGCCGGCCGATCTCTTTGCCGTTGCTGTAGACCACGCCGGTCGGCACGGACTGGATGCCGAACTTCTTCGAATCGGCGTCGCCCAACCCCTTGGCCAGACCGTAATACTCGATCTGAATCTTCGATCCCTTGATCTGCTCTTCCACCTTGAGCAGCAGCGGCACGTGCTCCTTGCAGTGCGGGCACCAGGAGCCGAAGAAAACCCGTACCCGCACCGGCTGGGCCACTCCGCGCAGCTTTTGGACCGCCTTGTCGTTCGGCTTGTAGGCCTTCGCCCGCCGCGCGTATTCGGGATTGTAGGTGGTCAGGTCGACCGCCTTTTTCAAGCCCAGCAAAGCCGGGCGCGGTTGCAGCGCCGCGGTGCGCCCTTCGGTCTTGAACCGAACGTCCTCGCCGACGATCTCGAATTTACCCTGCGGCGAGAGCGCCGCGTCGGCCATCAGATCGACCGTGCCGTCCGGGCGCGTCAAGATCTTCATCAGCTGGACGGTCTGGACCGACCCTTCACCCGGCATCAGCAGGACCGGCGAAGGGAGGGCCGAAGAGAGGATCAGGAACGCCGGCACCCCCGAAGGGAGAGCGTAGATCTCGGCGGCCGGTTGGACCTTGCCGCCGACCGTCAGCTGGTAGTCCCCCGACCGTTCGAAGCCGTGGAGAAAGGCGTCGGCGCCCATCTGTCCCGCGGCGGCACCGATCGGACCGCTCGCGAAAGCGGCGCCCAGGGCCAAAGTGAGAAAACCAGAACGCAGTGCGCGGGGTGGCATCATGTTGGGATTACCTTTCGGATGAGCATTCAGGGGCGAGAGGATTGAGCGGGATCTTCCGCCGGAGCGGCCGGGGCGCCAAGCTCCCGGCGGATCTCCTCGACCGTCGAGAACGTCCGGGCGACTTGCCCGTCGCGGACTTCGAAGGCGCGCGGCAGCCGGCGGTAGAGCGGCCGCAGCAGGGCAGGAGGCGCCTCGCGGACCTCGAACGCCGGGCCGAATTTCCAGAAAAACGATGTTTTGCTCTCGCTCGACGAGCCGGAGAGCACGATCAGCGGGCGCGCACCTTGTCCTTCCGCCCCCGCAGAATACCGGTTGAGGTCGGGCACCAGGCCGGTGAACGTCGCGCTGTCGAGATCCGCCAAAACCACCATGTGGTTTCCTCTTGCAAGATCCGGGACCAGAGTGCCGAGGCAGACCGCCTCCGCGCCTTCGCCCGCGCAGACCTTCGCGGTCTGGACACCGGGCTTCAACCGGGTCGCGAGATCGTCCAGCGGCAGCTCGGACGCCTTGGCGCCGAATGCCACAACGGCACCGGTTGCGAGCGCCACCGCCGCGACCCGGCCGCGCGGAAATCGTCCGCCGCGCGGCCGGCCGACGAAGGCGAGGCCAAGCGGCGGCACCAGCATGAGCAGATCCTGCCAGAATGCTTCGCCCGGAGTACGCTGGACGAGATTGCCGAAACAGCCGCAGGAGGCGGCGGCCGACGCCTCGCCTTGGATCGAGCGGACATAGGTTCGGGCGGTCAGGAAGACCAGAAACGCGACCAGCAGAGCGCTCGGAATCAACACCCACAGCCGGCGCAGCCCGAGCAGGAGCGCCAAACCGACCGCCACCTCGATCCCCAATCCGATCAGCGCGACAGCCGGCGCGGAAAAGGCGAAGTCGAGGTTCTCCGCGTGGATCTGCTCGGCGAACCCCTGCGGGTCGAGCGCTTTGGCCCCCGCCGCAACGAGCAGGATGAGACCCAGCACGGCGCCGCCGAAATAGCCAAGCACGCGGCGCCACGCCCAGGTCGGCGAGGAGGAAGCGGAGGCGGACGGTGCCAAAGTGACCACGGTTTCCATGCGCCGCCGATCCTATGCAGGGGGCTTGCCGACCGCAACTGCGGGGATACAAAAAAAGGAGGAGATCAGGGATTGTCGTAGCCCACGATGTCCTCGATCCGCGGCAGTCCGCAGATGGCGTTGGCGGCCAGCATGCCCGACATCACCGTCGCCTCGACGCAGCCCGCGTTGATCCCGCAGTAGGTCCAGTCGCCGGTGATGAACAAGTTCTCGAAGTCCGGATCGTTCGCCCGCAGCCGGTATTGCGTCGAGCCGGGTACGGACTGCACGTAGCGCTCCGAAGGATCGATGTTGGCGCGCCAGTACTGTGAGTCGAAGCGGGCTTCGCCCCCGCGGTCCTGCTCGTCGACCAGCAGGTTCCAGGCGAAGCCTCCTTCCGGGGCGACCGACTTGGGCCACTGGATGGAGGAATTTCGGTTGAGCCAGTCGATCGCCGCCGTCTTCACCCTTTGCGCCTCGCGGGCCGGCGTGTCGTAGTCGGAGGGGGGCGGAACGCCTCCGGACATGGCGCCGCAGAAGTAGGCGAGATTGCCGGGCCGCGAGCCCTCCGGCCAGCGCTCACGCGGGAGCAGCTGGCTCATGTCGGCCCAGGTGTCGATCGGTTCGGGGTAGGCATCGGCAATGGGGCTCGGCAGCGTCCAGCCGAGGCCGGCCAGATCGGGATGCAGCCAGAGCTGCACCGCCTGCGTGCGGACGGTTTCGATGCCGCGCACCATCCCCTGCCAGCGCGGGCTCGCCGCGACCAGCTCGCCGGCCACCCAGGGGATTGACGCGAGGGAGAGGCCGAACACGACGAGATCGAAGTCTCTGCCGCGTTCGAGCACCACCGGTGTCTCGCGGGATCTCCAGGGCGTCCAGAAGGACTCCAGGTCGATCTGCTCTTCGCGCAGGATCTCGCCTTCGACGAGCTGGTCGTAGAGCGGCTCGCTCGGCCAGCAGGCGAGCCCCTCGACCTCGATCAGCGGTTCGTAGGCGCCGTCCTTCGTCGTCGCCTGGCGTCCGATGTGGATCCGCTCGACGGACTTCCGGTCGCCAGCCAGCTCCAGGCTCTGGAGGCTGTGAAAGAACTCGAAGCGCACGCCGCGCCGCTTCAGCACTTCGTAGAGCGGCGTGAAGACCGTATCGGCCATGCCCGCCTGCATCTTCCAGAAGATCGCGCCCTTGTAGGTCAGGGCCATGCGGAAGATGAAGCGCACCGAAACCCCGGCCGCGATCTGCGGATCCTCGGTGTCGCCGCCGCGATAGGCGAACAGCAGGTCGTAGAAGGCTCTCACCAGAGACGAGTCGACGCTCGCCGGGGCCGCGCCGTGTTTCCCCAAAAACTCGCGGAATTCGTAGCGGTCGAGCGCGTCGAGGCTGTGCGGGCCCAGGCCGGGGTCTTCCCTCAATAGTCCTATCGTGCAGGCGAGGCCTATGTCGGCAACGTAGAACAACCGCCGTAGCTCGAGGTCGTGCACCAGCTTCGATTCCAAGTGCCGGATCAACCGCTCGCGCAGCCTCTCGAGCAGCATGGCGAGCCCCTCGCCGTGCTGCGGGGAGTGAGCCTCGGGATGGCGCCTCATCTCGCCGGCCGCGTCGCGCGCTTCGCGCAGCAGGCATTCGAGCGCCACGACGTCCGCGACCTCATCGGCCGCCTTGCAGGCTTGCTCCACGAACTCTTCGGCCGAGTGGACGATGCCGCACCATCCGGGCTCGCGCGGAGCGGGCGGCGGCGCGGCGAACATCTTGCCTTCGAGGAGACCATAGAGCCCCTTGAGCGTCTCCTCGATGTAGTCGTACAGGGTCGGGTACTCGCCGCCCTGGCCCGGGGTGTCGTCGGTCAGGGGAAACCACAGGGGCCAGTTCGTCCATTCGCCGCCGACCTGCTCGCCCAGACCGATGAAGCCGTGGCGCTTGAACGCCTCGTCCCAGGTGGCGAGCGGCTCGCCGGAGTGCCGGCCCAGCTCCTGATAAGCGGCGCGGATCATGCGGAACGCGTTGGCGTACCAGCCCATCCAGACGTGCAGGCCGTGTTCTTCGATGCGGGCGTTCTCGCCCCTTCCGCTCGCGCACTTGCCGCCGAGACGCCAGCCCAATTGGTAGACCGTGACGCTCTCGAAGCGTTCCCGCCAGTCCGGCGGCGAGGTCAGCTCCCACGCGGCCGCCATGGACCCCACTCCGCCGCCCAGTATCGCCACTTTCTTTCGCTCTGACGCCATTAGGTCACCTCAGCCGAAGAGCCGGCGGAGCCGTTTGCCCAGGTCGAGCTCGCCGTCCCACGGCAGTCCGCAGTCGTAGCGCAGCTGGTCGTTCTCGCGCCAGGGCAGGAGCACGTCGGGCTCGTGCAGCTTCCAGAGCTCGCACAGCTTCGCGTTGCTGCCCGAGGCGTTGAGGATGCAATTCGTGGCCCGCCTCGCCGCCTCGTTCGCACCTTCCATCGTCGCGAGGTCGGTGTAGGTCTGCACGTAGTCGGCGGCGAGGAA
Source organism: Thermoanaerobaculia bacterium (assembly GCA_035995205.1). Lineage (GTDB taxonomy): Bacteria > Acidobacteriota > Thermoanaerobaculia > Multivoradales > UBA5704 > DASYKS01. The sequence goes on along the minus strand of DASYKS010000044.1, from coordinate 60,587 downwards.
CAGGTTCGGGATCAGGGTGTGCGCGTTGGGGCGCAGCTGCCAGGTGTTGACGTTGTTGACCAGCAGCGGCTCCCGGTCGATCTCCCGGAGCGGATCCCATTTCTCGACGACGTCGGGATCGAGGAACCAGCTGTGCAAGATGTCGTCGCTGAGCACCTGGTTCCCGGGACGGTTGAGCGACTGCTTGAGCTGGTGCCAGGTCTCGCGCGCGATCTCGTCGCGAGTGCATTGATCGGCGGGTTTGCATCCGGTGTATTCGAACGAGCCGGCCACGTTCCATTGCGAGATGTCGACCGAGAGGATGGTTTGCACCTGGCCGTCCCCGAAGCCGCTCATCGGGTAGTCGGTCCAGAATTGTGCCTGCGAGATCGAGGTGAGAGCCCAAGCGGAATCGACGTACAGCTCGTGGCCGCGCACCAGCTCGACGTCCTCCGTGAGGTAGAACTGGATACCGTTCATCTGTTGCACGTCCTGTGCGAGCGTCCGGATGTACCCGAGAGTCGGATCCGCCCCCACCAGCTCGGCGGTGAGCTTGCCCGCCATCACCTCGACCGGCACGGCGACCAGGTAGAAGTCGGCGTGCTCCTCGAAGGCCACACCTTCGCGCGACAGGCTTACGCCCTGGATCTGGCCGCCGCCATAGATCAGGCTCTCGAACGTCGTATCCAGGTGGTACTCGACTCCGAGGCTCCTCAGATAGGTCACCCAGGGCTCGATCCAGACCACGTTGGTCGGTCCGTTGAGCACGCGATCCGCGTCCTTGCCGGGGGTCACCATGTCGAGGATCAGTTGCACCAGGATGTCGCCCATGGTCCTGGTGTTGGCCACTTGCGCCCTGGCGGCGTTGAGCAACCGGGTGAGCCCAGCGGCGAGAAACTTCTGGTAGGCCTCCGAGCGCCCCTCGGCACCGATGTACTTCCACCATCCCAAGCGCTCGTATTCGTCCAGCCGGCGCTCCTGGCAGCTGGTGAGGATCTGCCAGATGCGCTCCGAGAAGTAGTCGAGCTCGCCGGGCTCGAAACCGTAGTGCCCGTGCGCGTCCTGGAACAACAGCTTCCACTGTTCGAGGCTGGTGGGAAAATGGTCGGGCAGGACGATCGGCGGTTTGCCGTACAGCGGGTATTCGAGCTCCGCGGTATTGACCAGGTTTTCGGCGCAGCACTTGCCCTTGCCGAACGGAATCCGCTCCATGGTGTTGGGCAGGTGCTTATAGAAGCCGGGGAAGAACCGGAAGCCGTGCTCTCCGGGCAGGTCGAGGCGACCGCCGGTTCCCGTATCCGGGACCCAAAGGCTTCGCGCTTTGCCGCCCGGCATCCTCTTCTTCTCGAAGACCTTGACCGCGAAACCGCGCTCCGCCAGCTCCTGCGCCGCGCTCAGCCCGGCAACACCGCCACCGAGAATTACAACGCGATTCTTCATACGTCTCCCGTGGGTCGCGGAGATCTCGGCGGAGAGACCCGGGACGGACACCCCAAGCGCACCGGCTCCGGGAACGAGAGCGACCAACCCTACTTTTGTTGTTTAGCTACGCGATGGTAGGGGGTAGGGCGGGCCGAGTCAAGAGGATTTTCGCGATCGCGCCTGGAGTCACGGCTGGGAGGAGGAAAGCCGTACGAGAAGCTGGCGCGCCGCCGTGACGTCGGAGGTCGCGAGCCCTTCGCGGAAGCCCTGATAGACGGCGGCGAGAACGGGCAATGCCTCGACTCCGCGACCCTGCTCTTCGAGGAGACGGCCCAGGCTCGTGGCCGCGCGAAGCTCGAAGGAGAGGGCTCCCTGCGCGCGCGCGACGTCGAGAGCCTGCCGAAACGAAGCCTCCGCCGCGGCGGCCTCGCCCGCGGCGCGCAGGAGCTCGCCCTCCAGGCGGAGCAGCTCGGAATCGAAGAACACGTCGAGCTGGGTCTCCGACCAGGACCGGGCTTCGCGGGTGGCGGCCAGCCCTTCGTCCAGCCTTCCGGCCGCGAGGTGGACCTCGATCAGATAAGAGAGGAAATAACCCCGCGGCAGGCGGCCCCCGGTGGAGGCCATCAGTTCGAGGCCGGCTTGCATCTCCGTCGTGCCGCCCGCCAGGTCCCCGCGCTGACAGGCCGCCCAACCGTGCCCGATCTGGGCGGTCGAGCGCATCCATGCAAACTCCTGCTCGCGAGCCAGACCGATCAGCCGCTCGCTCACGGTGGCGACCCGCTCAGGAATGCGCAGCTCGTGCCACAGGATCATCTCGAAGAGCAACGCGAAGACGAGGGGAAAGGGCGCGTTGAGAGCCTCGACGGTCGCCAAGACCGCGTCCTTCTTGCGCACCGCCGCGTCCGGCCGGCCGAGGATCCATAGCACCCAGAACCCGTAGGTATGCGGCGCCAGGCTCGACTCCTCGCCGAAGGCTCGGGTGAACTCGGGGAGCGCGTTGGGCTCGAAGAGCGCCTCCGCGCGCTCGACCAGCGAGAGCGCTTCGGCGAAGCGGCCTTGGTAGAAATTCGTGATCACCCGCACCGAGCAGCCGATGAAGACCTGCACGGGGGTCTCGGCGAGACGCGTGATTTCGGCCGCGATCTCGCTCGTCGGTCCGCGGTCCCCTCGGAGCAGATGGTGCGCCCAGAGGCCGTACAGCGAGGGGATCAGCAGCGACAGGTCGCCGAGCTCCCGGCACAGCGACACCAGGCGGCCGGTATTGACCGCCACCTCCGGAGACCCCCAGCCCTTGATCGCGAAGAGGACCGGGGCGAGCATGGCGCGCAACCCGAGCTCCCGGGTCACCCGCTCGGACGTGGCCGGCAGGCCGGACAAGAGGTCGAGAGCCCGGTTGAGATGGCTCATCGCCTCCTGGTGGGCCGAGCGCTGGACCGCGCGGCGGCCGGCCTCCTGCAGGTGCCCGACGGCCTCCGGGATCAAACCGCCACGTTCGCAATGGTGCGCCATCAGCTCGGGCTCGGCCTCGGCTGACGCCGGAAACTCGTCCTGGACCAGGCGGGCGAGGCGCCGGTGAAGCTGCTCGCGGTCGCTCGCCAGGAGCGACAGGTAGGCGGCGTCCTGGATCAGCGCGTGCTTGAAGATGTAGCGCGGCCTGCGAGCCGGCCCCCGGCGGTGGAGGATCTCGGCCTGGAGGAGCTGACCGAGCGCGCCGTGCAGCGCCGCCCCCTTGGTCCGGGAGAAAGCTTCCAGAAGCTCCAGGGAGAACGTGCGGCCGATGACCGCGGCGAGCTGAGCCACCGCCTTGGCATCTCCCAGGCGGTCGAGACGGGCGAGAAGCGAGCTGCCGAGCGTGAACGGGATGCCGGCCGGCCGCCGGAGCGGCGCGTCGGTCTCGAGCACCGCCTTGGTCAGCTCCTCGACGAACAGCGGGATGCCGTCCGTGTGCTCCATGATCTCTCGGTGCACCTCCTTGACCAGCTGCCTATCCCCGGCCACCTGCGCGACGAGCTGCGCCACGTGGGCTTCGCTTAGGCCGCTCAAGCTGAGCTGGGTGACCGAGGTCTGATGGCGCCAGGGGGCGACGAACTCGGGCCGGAACGTCGCGACCAGCAGCATCGGCCGCACCGGGATCTCGCCGAGCAGAAGGTCGAGGAATTCGAGCGTCGAGGGGTCGATCCAGTGCAGATCCTCGACCACCAGCGCCACCGGACGTTGCTCGGCCAGGGCACCGAGGAGCGCCACGACCGCGGCGAGCGTGCGCTTCCGCCGCGCCTCGGGGGAGAGGACGAGAGACGGGTAGCCTTGGATCGGGAGCGACAGCAGCTCTCCTAGGAGGGGGGCATATTCCGGACGCGGCAGGCCGTGCTCGTCGAGGATCTCCTCAAGCCGGCGGAGCCGGTCTTCCGCGCTGCTCTCCCCGGTGTCCTCGGCCGGGAAGATCGCTCGCGACAAGAGGTGGATGACGGGAGCGAGCGGCGTGTTCTGGGCGAACGTCGAACCGTAGGCGGCCAGCCAGGTCGCCTCGCCGGCCAGCCGCTCCGACAGCGCCCGGGCCAGGCGCGACTTGCCGATTCCGGCCTCGCCGGCGATCAGTACCGCCTGCCCCGATCCGGAGACCGCCAAGCGGAAGCGGTCGAGCAGGATCTGCATCTCGGTCTCCCGGTCGACCATGGGCGACGACGCCCGGTCGGCCTCCCCGCTCTCCGGCGCCACCCGCGGCCCGAGCTCGTACACGGCGATCGTGGCGTCGAGATCCTCAAGGCGGACCTCCCGCAGGGGCTCGAGCCGAAACTTCCGGCCCAGGATTCGGCGGCTCGCCGCGCTCACCCCGATCCGGCCGACCGGCACCTGGCCCTGGATCGCCATGGCGATGTCGAAGGTGTCGCCGGGCTGGAGCGTCGGACCCGAGCCCGGGAGGTTCATCACCAGCGCGGACCCGGTGTGCAGGCCGGCGCGGACCGCGACCCGCCCGGCGGCTGGGATCGGCAGGGCCGCAAAACGCGCCTGAAGCCCCAGGGCCGCCCGGACGGCGCGCTCGGCGTCATCCTCGTGGGCCAGCGGGTACCCGAAGCAGAGCCCCAGGGTGCGGTTGACGACTGCACAGAGGAAGCCCGAGAGCTCCCTGCACATCTGCCGCCCGAGGTTCTCGAACTCGATCGCGGCGGCCGAGAGCGCCTCCATCTCCAGCGCCTCCGGTCCCCCGGCGGGCCGGTCGAGCGGAACCAGGGCGCAGCAGACAATGGTGACCGTCCTGCGCTCGCCGCCGCTCTGCGGGTAGCCGTCCTCCGGAGTGCGCCGCTGGGCGGGCTCGTGCGGCCGGTCGAACAGGGTGGACTCGGCGGGCTCGGCGAACCGGGGCGGGGAAGCCGGGCGGGACGGCGGCATCATCCCGGTGAAGCTGGAGGGGGTGGCCGCCGTCTCCAGGGCCGCCATCACCTCGACCGCGGATTGCGGCCGGTCCTCCGGCCGCTTCTGGAGCAGCCAGTCCACGAGCTCGCAGATCCCGGGCGGAACCGCGGGATGGGACCGATCGAGCGGCTGTTGCCGGTGGTTCACCACCCGGGCGAGCGACAGCGCTTCCGACTCGTCGCGGAAGGGCGCATCCCCGGTCAGCATCTCGTACAGTAGCGAGCCCAGGGAGAAGAGATCGGAGCGCTCGTCCACGGCGTGCCCGAGGGCCTGCTCGGGAGACATGGCATAGCAGGTGCCCAGGACGAAACCCGGAGTCGAAAGCGTCAGGTCGCGGCCTTCCGAGCGCTCTTCGCGAGGGATCTTGGCCAGCCCAAAGTCGAGGATCTTGGCGCGCCCGGAGGACGCGACGATCACGTTCGTCGCCTTGAGGTCACGGTGGAGGACACCTTGCGCGTGGGCCTCGACGAGCCCCTCCGCGACCTCTCGACAGATCTTGATCGCGCGCTCGGGCGGGAAGCCCCCCTCGTCGAGCAGGCAGCGGACCGTCTTGCCCGCCACCAGCTCCATCACGATCCAATCGCCGTCCGTGTCTTCCAGGATGTCGAAGACCTGGACGATCGACGGATGGCTGAGCCGCGCCACCGCGCGCGCTTCGCGCCACAGGCGTTCGCGGCCGAATTGCAAGGCCTTGTCGGCGCGAACCTCCTTGAGGGCGACCCAACGCTCGAGACGCTCGTCCCAGGCTCGCCAGACCGCACCCATCCCGCCGCGACCGAGCAGCTGGTCGAGCCGGTAAGGACCGAGCCGCCGAGAGGGCTCCGATCCCCCATTTCTGGAAGACATGAGATCGATGATACGCGAAAACCCGCTCTCTCAGCGGGTTCGTTCATCCACTGTTTCGAGTTTCTCCTCGAAACCTATTTGCCGCGCCGCTGGCCGGTGACGCGCTGCCAGAGGCTCGGCACCGCGTCCATCTCGCGAGTGGCTCCGGACTCGGCCCCCTCCACATCGCCCGCGGTCGATTCGACGAGCGGCTGCTCGCCGGCCGGGCCGAGATGGAGCACCAGATCGTAGTTGCCGATCGCGATCCGGTCGCCTTCCGTGATCTCCCGCTCGCCGGAGATCCGTTCGCCGTCGACGAAGGTGCCGTTGCTCGACCGCAGATCCTGCACGTAGACCCGCCCGGAACGCACCGCGACGAGGGCGTGGACCCGGCTGATGCAGGGATCGGCCAGCACGATGCCGCAACCGCGGCTCCGCCCGAGGGTGATCTCCCCCTCGAACAGGGCGACCGACCTTCCGGGAAGATCGAGACGCCAGAGGGTCGACTCGGGATCGACCGCCAGCGCGCTCATACCGGGACCCTAGGCCTTGAGAGCATGATGAAAGTATACACCCATTCCCGAAAGCAAGAGCGCCTCTCTTTCGGTAGCGGTTTCGTTTGCCCCGCAGCGATTGGCTGCTGCCGAAGGCGCCCGAAGGAGCGAGGAGGCTTGCCGAACCACGACCCTCTTTCGGTCAATCCGCCGGGGGCCAGCGCAGATGGCGGCGCAGCTCTTCCGCGGTCGGCCCCGCGGCGTGGTCGAGGAACGGTTCGAGCGGACCGGAAAAGAGCAGCTCGCCGCCGCGCGAACCGCCTCCGGGTCCGAGATCGACGATCCAATCGGCCCGGGCGATCAGGTCCGAGCTGTGCTCGACGACGATCACCCCATCGCCGCGCCGGACCAGGCGGCGGAGGGTGCGATAGAGCAGGTCGATGTCGGCCAGGTGCAGCCCGGTGGTCGGCTCGTCGAACAGGAACAGCCGTTTCCCTTCGGAGGATGGACGATCGAGGAAGCTCGCGAGCTTCAACCGTTGCGCTTCGCCGCCCGAAAGCGTCGAGGTCGACTGGCCGAGCCGCAGATAGCTTAAGCCGACGTCGACCAGCGCCGACAGACGCCGGCAGAGCCCGCGATGGGCCGCGAACGCTTCGAGCGCCTGGTCGACGGTCAGCTCCAGGGTCTCCGCGATGTTGCGGCCGCCCACCCGAACCTTCAGCACCTCGGGCTGAAAGCGCCGGCCCTGGCAGATCTCGCACACGACCGTCACGGGCGCCATGAACTGCATGTCGACCTCGGTGACGCCCGTCCCCTGGCAGGCCGGGCAGCGCCCGCGCTCGACGTTGAACGAGAAGTGGGCGGGCGTGATCCCCCGCGCCACGGCGTCCGGGCTGGCCGCATACAGCTTGCGGATCTCGTCGTACGCTTTCAAATAGGTGACCGGGTTCGACCGGCTGGAACGCCCGATCGGGCGTTGATCGACCAGCACCACGTCGGTCAGGCCTTCCAGCCCGACCAGCGCGTCGCAGGCACCCGGATCGACGTCCACCACGCCCTTCGAGCGCTGATAGGTGCCATAGAGCACGTTTTCGACCAACGTCGATTTGCCCGAGCCCGACACGCCGGTGACGGCGACCAGCGCTCCGAGCGGCATCTCGACGTCGAAGCCGCGCAGGTTGTGGGCGCGGGCGCCCTGGATCACGATCCGCGGCAGGGCTTCCAGCTCCCGCTCGTGCGGCTCGACCCCCTGCTCGCGGCGGAACCGCGCGAGGTGGCCGCGCGCCGGGGTCGGCGGCTTCTCCCGCATGTAGCGGCCGGTGAGCGATTCCTCGACGCCCAGGATCTCTTCGAGCGTCCCCTCGGCGATCACCCGGCCCCCCTGCTCCCCGGCCGCCGGCCCGAGATCGATCACATGGTCCGCACCGCGGATCAACGTCCGATCGTGCTCGACCACCAGGACCGTATTGCCCTTGTCCGCCAGGTCGCGGAGCAGGCCGAGCAGCTTCTCGCTGTCTTGCGGGTGAAGCCCGATCGTCGGCTCGTCCAGAACATAGAGCGTGCTGGTGAGCCCCGAGCCAAGGGCGGTCGCGAGGTGGATGCGCTGGGTCTCGCCGCCCGAAAGCGTGCGCGCCTGGCGGTCGAGCGTCAGGTAGTCGAGCCCGACCCGGTGGAGCGTTTCGATCCGCTCGGCGAGATCCTCCAACAGGTGGCCGGCCAGCTCGTGCTGCCGCGCGGTCCAGGGGACGCCCGCGAGCCACGAGCGAAACTCCTCGACCGACAGGGCGACCAGCTCGGGCAGCGTCCGCCCGGCCAGGCGCACGGCCCGGGCTTCCGGCTTCAGTCGCGTGCCGCCGCACTCGGGGCATGGGGTGTAAGAGCGGTAGCGAGCGAGCAACACCCGAACGTGGACCTTGTAGGTCTTCCCTTCGAGCCAAGTGAAAAAACTGTCGAGATCGACGAACGCTTTGCTCTTGCCGAACCATTTGGCGGCGCCCGCCTTGCCGCCGCTCCACACCCATTCCCGATCGGCGGGATCGAGCTGCGACCAAGGCCGGTCGAGCGGCACGCCGCGCTTCTTCGCCGCGGCGAGCAGATCGTCATATAGCTCCTCGTACGCGGGGGTGTTCCAAGGCGCGATCGGCCGCTCGGCGAGCGACTTCCGGCCGTCCGGAATCACCCGGTCGCGGTCGATTCCGACCGCCCGGCCGAACCCCTGGCAACGCGGGCAGGCACCGAGCGGAGAGTTGAACGAGAACAGCGGCGGGGTCGGGCGCCGCAGCACCTCGCCGCATACCGGGCAACCCAACTCCCGCGCGTAGAACCGCACCCCCGAAGGGCCATGCGCCTCGACCCGTCCGGCACCCAGGCGATACGCCTCTTCCAGCGTGCCGAGAATCCGCCCGAGGGCATCTTCGGTCGCGGGAAAACGCCCCAGCACGAGCGGCAGCGGATCGAGCTTCACCGGCCACTTGTCGGACGCCGCGATCCGGACCACCTCGCCCGTCTCCCCGGGAGCCGCCGAGTCGAGCCGGCGCTGGAACCCCTGGCGCACCAGCTCGTGCAAAGCGGCATCCCCCTGCTTCTTCGGCCGCGCCACCCGGGCGACCAGCAGGAAGGGAGCGCCGATCACACCCGTCACCAGATCCGCCGCGGCCTCCTCCGGAGTGAAGCTCTTCGCCGCCCCATGCCCGTTCGGGCAGGTGACCTCCCCCAGATGGGTGAACAGCAGCCGCAGCACGTCGTGGACTTCGGTCAGCGTCGCCACCGTCGAACGAGCGTTCTTGACCGCGTTCTTCGCCTCCAGCGCCACGGCGGGCAGGATGTGCCGCACGTCATCGACCGGAGGCCTCTCCATCTGGTCCAAAAACTGCCGCGCATAGGTCGACATCGACTCCACGAACCGCCGCTGCCCCTCGGCATAGATCGTGTCGAACGCGAGAGACGACTTCCCCGCCCCCGAAGGCCCGGTCACCACCGTCACGGCGCCATGCGGCACCCGGCAGCTGACCCCCTTCAAGTTATGGGTCCAAGCGTTCTCGACCTCGATCGCGACCGAGCTTTGCGCCCGTTCGCGCGGGGGTGAGGCTTTCGGCGGCTTCGGCATTCGGTTCGTCAGGTCTCCCCTCGGCATACATCGCCGCGGAGGGAGAACAGGGAATGGTAGCGGATGCTTCCCGGGGGGTGGGGGACTTGCCGACTACCTACTGAATCAAACCGTGAGACCTCGCCTGTTCGATGGAGGCCGCGACCAGAGCGCGGAAGGCCGCTGGCCGAAACAGGGAGCCACCATACTTCTTGACGATCTCGCGGGCGGACTTGCGGAGAATCCGAGCCTCTTCCTTCAAAACATCGGGAGACGGTCCCGGGCCGGTCTGAAAGACGTCGGCCAGGCAGTCGACGAGCCCGTCGACGCGACCATGGTAGAGGAGTGGATCTCGGCCCTTGTAATCGCTCAGTGTCCGGTCGAGCCGATAGGAAATCGTATCGAGCACCAAGACCTCATGCGGTTTACCATCGAGAGCGAAACTGCAAGCCAACCCGAGCTCGAAAGGCATGTTGTATCGCGCAACTCGCCCCGCACGGCTCAGGTCGTGAATCGATACGCCGCAGGACCGCAATAGTTCGTAGATCCGTACCAAACGACCCTGGCCACGCTCGCGAACCTCCAAGACACAGTGGGGCTTCTGGCCGAGGGAAACGAGAGTGCCTACGAGCGTGGCGAAGAGCGGTTCGTACGGCTTGTCGTAGGGGACGTTCAAGAAGACCGACTTTGGGTCCGCCTCGAACATTCGGACCTACTTGCTAGAGCGGCCGGGCTTCTTCTTTACGACAGCCTTGGAGGCTGCCGCTTTCGGACGCGGCGAGTCCACAAGGCGAAGAAGTTTTTTGGCGAACTTTGCTTCTGAGGGCCTCACCCCGACCGCTTGGGCAATCTCGCTGGCCGTAGCCTTCGTCAAGCGGATCTTGCCGGTTCGAAGAGGGTATACGCGCCTTCCGCCTTCTGTTGCCGCGGGGGGAGTCGGCTTGTCCATGGCTAAATTCTACTCCAGTTCTCGCGTCCGGTGTTCGGGCCACGGGGCGCCCTTGGCGAGGCCTAACTGACGCGGCCTCTCTATGCGGCAGTGAGTGCGTGAATCGAGCGCAAGCGTCGGCCGAGGCTGGCTTCGGCGATCGTCAGGTCGTAGCGGGCCTGGAGGTTCAGCCAGTACTGCGGCGACTGGTCGAAGGCGCGACCGAGGAGCAACGCCAGTTCAGCTGTCACCGGGCGGGTGCCCTTGACGAAGTGGGAAATACGCATCGGCGACACTCCGAGGGTGCGCGCAAGCGCCGCCTGGGAGACTCCCAGCTCGCTCAGAGATTCGGCCAGGAACTCGCCAGGATGGATGGCGCGAGGGCTCTTCTGTGGCACAGCGGGCTCTCCTTAGTGATAGTCGATGATTTCGACTTCGAACGCGTCACCGCTCTCGAACTGGAAACAGACGCGCCACTGATCGTTGATTCGAATCCTCCACTGACCCGACCGGTCACCACGTAGCGCTTCCAGGTGGTTGGATGGCGGCATGCGGAGGTCGGCGACGAGGGTTGCGGCATCCAGTTGCAAGAGGCGCATCATCGCTCTTTTCAGGATCTCTGCCGGGAGGCGGCGGGATTTCCCTCCCGCCCAGAACTGCTCCGTCTCGTCGTCAGCGAAGGTCCGAATCACCACTCCAACCATAAACAATATGTTTACGAGCGTCAAGCCCCAAGGGGTCTTTCGAGAATGACCTGCCGTGAGGCTTGAACAGAGCGGAAGATTTGGAGTGCGGCGACGCGTCGCCGCTTTGACCCGAGTCTTCTCGTCACCATGAACGTCGAAAGCGCCGACGCGTCGGCGCACTCCAAAATCGGCCCAGGAAGCTCACGTTGCACAAGGAAGGTAGAAGAACAACGGAGCCAGTGAGCCGCACCGAGGTTATCCTCGCGGTATGAGAACTGCGATCTCAATCCCTGACACGGTGTTCGAGGAGGCGGAACGCCTTGTGGCGGAGCTCCAGACTTCGCGCAGTCAGCTCTATAGCCGGGCACTGCAAGAGTTTGTCGCCAGACACTCGCCCGAGCGCCTGACCGAAGCGATGAACCGCGTGATCGATGAGATCGGCGACGAAGTCGATGAATTCAGCCGGCGCGCGGGGCGCAGCGTCCTGGAGCGGGTGGAATGGTAGTCGGCTAAGGTGAAATCTGATTGGCCGATTTGGGAGCCACGCAGCCATCGGGTTGTAGGATTGGTCTCTCGACCGGCTTTCGCCGGGAGGTGGGCATGGCCGCCGACAGTGTCAACCTGGTGCTCGACGACCAAATCAGAGAAGAGTTCCCCCACCACGTGCCGGTCGGCGAGAGGAACCTGTTCGTCAACGAAGCGCTCCGGGCGCGGCTCAACCTGCTCAAGAGGCAGCGCGCGGTCGATCAACTCGGGGTCTTGCGCAGGAGGGAACCAAGCGTCCCCACGGTCGAGGTGGCTCAGGCTCTCGGAGCCACCCGTCCGGGGACTTCGGAGATCTCCCGAACGACTGACTCTGGGGAATTACTCGCTCGCCTCAAGACCCGCGAGCGGATCGAGCCCAGGGAGTCAATTGCCGATGCGATCGCGGCGGATCGCAGTGCGCGCCTCAATACAGACTGACGAACCTTGAACTGTATGACTCAGATCGTTCTTGCTTTACCGGAAGATGTCGCGGAAGCACTCGATCGACGGGCGCCGAATCCAATCGACCGCGACCACCTGGTCGCCGAGGCAATCAGCGCCTAACTCGCCTGGCCTCGTGGCGGGGAGGAAGCCTCAGTTTTGGCGATCATCAATGCCAACGCTGCCGAGCTGAATGCTGAAGCGGAGGATGTGCTCTCATAGCTGGTTCCACTGCGACAGAAGGGCAAGTCCTCTTGCTCATGGGTTCGACAAAGTTGTCAGGCTCTCCATCGCCGTTTCAACTTCGGCGGGGGACTTGCCCATTTCCTCCAGCAACGCGGCATAGTTGGCGCGAGCCGCACGCAGGTTCGGGTGCTCGTGCCCTGTTCGGCGGCCGAACTCCAGAAGGATCTTGAGCATACGCCGCGCCAACGGCTCCGCCTCGGCAAGTAGGTCAGTCGCCTCGAAAAGTGCCGCCAGGTTGTTGAGGTCCGTCGCGACTTCCGGATGGTCCGGCCCGTAACTCTTCTCGTCGATCGCAAGCGTTCGGCGCATCAACGGTTCCGCTTCGGAGAAACGGTTCGTCGCCTGGAGAAGCACAGCCAGGTTGTTGAGGCAATTGGCTACGTCCGGATGGTCCGGACCGTAGCTCTTTTCGTCGATCGCCAACGCTCGCCGCATCAGCGGCTCTGCCTCGGATAGCCGGTTCGTCGCCTGGAGTAGCGTAGCCAGGTTGTTGAGGCGAGTGGCCACCTTCGGATGGTCTGGACCGTAGCTCTTCTCGTCGATCGCCAGCGCCTGACGCATCAACGGTTCCGCCTCGGAAAGACGGTTCGTCGCCTGGAGAAGCCCAGCCAGGTTGTTGAGGCGAATGGCTACCTTCGGATGATCCGGGCCGTAGCTCTTCTCGTCGATCGCCAACGCGCGGCGCATCAACGGCTCCGACTCACCAAGACGGTTCGTCGCCCGGAGAAGCTGCGCCAGGTTGGTGAGGCGAACGGCCACATTTGGATGGTCCGGACCATATTCCTTCTCGTCAATCGCGAATGCTCGGCGCATCAACGGCTCCGACTCAGTCCAGTCAGCCATTTCAAGAAGGGAAATGCCGAGCCAGTTTAGGAGAATTGTATCATCGGGACGCAACGCGTTGGCTTTTCGAAAGCTTGCCGCGGCGGCCTTGTACTTCGCCTGCTGGTATTGGGCGTTTCCCAGGTATCGCAAGGTCTCGACGAGGTCGCTCTCCTTCTTGTCGGCCGCACTCTGTAAGAATTCCTCAGCCTGAAAATATTGACCCACCAGGTACGCTGCGATGCCCCGATCCTTGGGATCCTGGGTCTCTGCGAACGAGCTGAGAGCCGCCTCCAGTTGCTCGGCGCTCAAGCCGTATCGCGATGCGGTTTCGACGAGCACTTTCTTTTTGTCCTCACGGCTCAGCTCCTTCGAGCCGAGCGTCGGCCCTTCGCATCGCGCGCGGCATCGGCCAACTTTCGAAAAGCACCTCGGCGCATAAGAACGAGCTCGGCCGGTGCCGAGCCGCTCGGGATATTGATCTGCGGGTTCACGAGGAACCAGTCATCCGACTTCTTGGCGCTCGGCAGAAGCTGGATCTTGATCGGTTGACCTTCCTGGTGGCCGGGAGGCAGCACGATTTCTGTAGCACCTGTCCGAGTGGTCGACAGGGATTCCAAACCTGCGTAGGCGAAGCGGAAGCCGGGGAGCGGTTTCTCTTCTAAGTCGCGTGCCACCAGTTGAATCTTGGGCACCGCGGCCAGTAAGGGCAGAGCCGCAAGCAACAAGCCGAAAGCTACGGCGACATGGCGTCTCATTTCCCCTCCAGCTCGAAATTGCAACTGTCGTTCCCCGTAATACAGAAGGTGTCTACAGGCGTCGAGCCGGGAAGCTCAGCAGCCACACGGACCCTCGTCCCTTTCGGCATGCCCATCTTCAGTCCGAACTTGCCTTCCGCATTAGTAGTCGCCGTCCCCGGCACACCCTCCTGTCGGGTAACGCGAACTCCTGGCAGCCCGCGGCCCACCGAATCCACGACCCGCCCTCGAATCCAGCTCTCCGGATCCTTGAGGCGGATCTCGACCTCGCGGGTTCGGATCGGCACCCAAGGGGAGAGTGACGTGGTTTTCGTCCCACTCCTCGTGATTCGCCCAGATCGTGACCTGGCCGTCGGCAGGGACCTTCGCCGCGGGGATCTCGACCTCCCTCCAACCGTCTGGAGTTGTCTGAGGCCCGTTTTGAGTGGACACACGAACATGAGACCCCGTCAAGGCGCGACCGTGTGAATCGAGTACCTGAACGCGAACCGCGTAGATCGCCGGTTTTGGGGGTGGTACCGATCTCGGAGACCATGGGCAACGCCAGGTGACGACGGTTAGGACGACTCCCAGAAGCGAGAGGGCGATGCCCCAGTTCAGCCGCTTTCTGCTGCTCGTCGACCGACCTGCTCTCTTCTCGGTCAAACCCTCCGGCGGCAGCTGGAAGAACTCCCGCAGAATCTCCGGATGCCGCTTTACCCGCTCATCCAGCTCGTTCCCCACCCAGAAGTGGCAGCTCCCTTCATCGCCCCAGGCCGCCCGAATAGCGGCGCGTAGGTTGACGGAAACCGTCCTCGACACCACGAAGACCAATTCGTGCGGTTGGTCCTCGATCGGAAGTGCGCGGAGTTTCTCGATCTCATTTCTTGGCGACCGCGGCGCTGAAGGCCTGCACCCGTTTGCACTGGAACACAACGCGGCGGTCGCCTTTCCAGGCGACGATATCCCGCCCCTGCTCACTCCCTGCCTCGCCAAGGTGCTCGGCGCGTTCGTAGCCTTCTCGCCTCACGAGCCAAAGGCAAAGCCGTTCGAATTCGAGCGGCGCGAGCTTCTCGAACGGGACCGGGTGGGAGCCACCCGTCATGCGAGGTTTGTCGCGGGCTTCCATGGCGTTGTTGTGAGATCTGAAGGATACTCTGGATCTCGGGCGCCGGTGGTCTTCCGAGGCTGGGGCGCACGGCCGTGCGCCCCTACGAGGTGAGGGCTACGTTGGAATGAAACGGCCCTCCGCTGCGAGGGGATTCAAGGCCGCCCGCCCACCGGATTCCTCGCTCTCGCTCGGAATGACGGGAAAGGTGCTGTTGGGCCGAATTCACGAGGTGAGCCGACTCCGGACACCACTTTGCCGACGCCGGAAACCACTTCGCAGCCTCCCGGCACTGCTGAGCGGTGTCTCGACACTGCTTGACCGAACCCCGGAGCCACTCGGCCGACTCCGAGCACCGGTGTGCCGCGTCACGGCACCGGTGAACGGCGGCACGCACCCACTTGCCAAGGGCCGAGCACCAGTCCGCCGACTCCGAGCACCGGTGCTCAGCTCCCAGGCACTGGTGCTCAGCTCCCGCGCACCGGTTCCGGGGAGCTACAAAGCGGTGCTGTGGACCTGCGAAGCGGTGCTGCGAGCCTGCGAAGCGGTGCTGTGTTCCTGCGAAGTGGTGCTGTGAGCCTGCGAGGCGGTGCTGTGAGCCTGCGAGGCGGTGCTGCGAGCCTGCGAGGCGGTGCTGCGAGTCTGCGAGGCGGTGCTGTGAACCCGCGAAGCGGTGCTGCGAGCCTGCGAACCGGTGCTGTGGACCTGCGAAGCGGTTCCGGAACCTTGTACACCGGGTCCGGGAGGCTGAGCAGTAGGTCCGGAAGCGCGAGCACCGGGCTATGCACCGACTCCCGCTCTCGGATGCGACGACGATCCGGTGCAATCCACCTGCGCATCGGGAATCGCGACCGCCGAGCTGTGATCCGCTACCGCGCAGCGATAGCGACTATCGGCTCCGTGGAACGACGGTCGGACCGCGGAGTCCGCTATCGCCTGCGTAGAGCGGCTTTCCGCTCCATATAGCCGCTATCGGCCGCGGATAGCGAATATCTTCCGCTAGGAAGCGGCTATCGGCGCTGGGAAGCGAATATCTGCCACTGGGAAGCGGCTATCCACCCGGCATAGCGGCTATCGGCGCTGGGAGGCGAATATCTTCCGCTGGATAGCGGCTATCGGGCGTGGATAGCCGCTCTACGCCAGCGATAGCCGCTTTACGGGGCCGATCACCAAGCGCTTCTGCCGCGCGCGATGTTCTGCGGCTCCGCTCGCGTTTCGGCGTTCTGGTACCCGGTGCAACGCCCAATAAGGCCATATGTCTCGCAGACGTTCGGAACGAGCACTCCCATTTCTAGGAGGTGCCGCGATGAAACGCCAGCCCAGGAAGCTCACGTTGCACAAGGAAACCGTCCGCCAACTGACGAGCCGCGACCTCAGAGTGTTTGGAGGCCTCACCCTCAACTCTCGCTGCCAGAACTGCGACACTCTGATCCCAGACTGCACGCAGATCCCCGCCTGCTACACGAGCGAGGGTTCCTTCTGCTGCGCGTGACGAGGGAAAAGAGAGTCTTCAATCTGTCGCCGATGTCGTGAGGTCGAGGTGTTACCTATGTCCTGAGGCCGGACAGCTTGCCTCCGCTCGAGCTCTGCGGCGACGGCGGGCGAAGGCAAGCTCCGCCCCTACTCCACTCCCCGCACGACCGCCCCGCCCTTCATCACGAACCGGATGTCCTTCACCAACGTGATGTCCTTCGTCGGATCACCCGTGACGGCGACCAGGTCGGCAATAAAACCGGGGCGGATCTGCCCCAGGCGGTCTTGCCAGCCGAGGATTTTGGCGTCGATCGAGGTAGCGGCGAGCAGGGCTTCGGTGGGGGTCATGCCGTAGTGGACCATTTCGGCCAGCTCTTTCCAGCTGGTGCCGTGGGCGAAAACCCCTACGTCGCTGCCGCAGCCGATCGTCACTCCGGCTTTCTTGGCGAGTTGGAAGGCTTTTTCGGCTTGTTTCATCCCTTCGGTCGGCGGGGTCTTGCCCGGGACGTAGCCGTCGAAATATTGGGCATAGGCCGTGTCGGCGGCTAGGGTCGGCAGAAAGGCGACGTGGCGCTCGGCCATCAGCTTGAAGACTTCCGCGGTTCCGCCGTAACCGTGCTCGATGGTTTCGACCCCGGCGAGGATCGCGCGGCGCATGCCCTCTGCGGTTTGGGCGTGGGCCGAGACTTTGCGGCCTAACGAGTGGGCCGCTTCGACCAGGACGTTCAGCTCGTCTTGGGTGAAGGTCGGCACTTGGGAAGCCCCCGGGCCGCAGCGGTAGTCGGCGTAAACCTTGATCCAGTCCGCGCCGTGCCCCGCCTGCTCGCGCACCGCGGCGAGAATCTCTCCCGTGCCGCTTACTTCTTGCGCTCCTTTCGGCAGAACGATGTCGGGCCGAAAGCCACGCGGGCCGGGGCCGTAGCAGCCGGTGGCGACGATCGCCAAGGTCGCCACTTCCAGGCGTGGGCCGGGGATGATCCCTTCTTCGATCGCTTTCTTGAGCGACAGGTCGGCGTAGCCCGCCCCTTCCGTGCCCAGGTCGCGCAGAGTGGTGAAGCCCGAGCGCAGCGTATCCGCCGCGTGGCGGACCGCCGCGATGGTGCGGTAGTCGACCGGCTCCTTGAGAACCTGGTCGTTCCACAGCGTCTCGTCGTACGGATGAAGGAAAAGATGAGAGTGCAGATCCATGAGCCCCGGTAGCAGCGTCGCGTCGGGCAGGTCGATCGAAACCGCTCCGGCCGGGACTTGGACCTTCTCGGCCGGGCCGACGGCGGCGATCTTCTCCCCGGTCACCACGACCACCCAGCCGGCGTGAACCGTGGAATCCTCCGCCGTAAACACCCGCGCGGGGCGGAGGACGTAGGTGCTGCTCTGCGCTTCGGCCCCCGAGGGGGCCAACGCCAACACGATCGCCAGGGCGGCGCAGGCAAGTCCGAATCTCTTCATCGGCCGACTCCTCTTGTTTCCCTCCATTTTGCCCTATCGCCGGCGCGCGAGGAGAGAGATCAACCCCGCGATCAAGGCCAAAAGCGCCACGCCGCCAGCCAAAATCTCCGGCCAGGCGGACACTTCGAGCACGACGCGATGGCGGCCCGCGGGCACCTCGACGCCCAGGAGATTCAGGTTGACCGGCCGAGTGGCGATCTCTCTTCTCCCTTCGCGGGCGACGAGCAGCGGCTGCCAGGCGCGGCGGATCACGGCGAGGCCGCCTTGGCTTTCGGTCTCGATTTCGATGCGGTCCGGCGCGGAGGAGATCAGGCGCACGCTTCCCTCGAGATCTTGGGCCGGCAGCGGACCATACCCTTCGAGGGTGACCGCTACGGTGCCCACCGAATCCGGATTCTCGTTGACCTGCCGAAAGGCGTCGTCCGAGGTGGCCGTAGCGATCAAGCGGGGCGGCCACCAGGCGGGCGGGGCCGGTCGATCCACGGTGTAGAGAAGGGTCCGGACGCCCAATCCTTCCTTCTCGTCGAGCAGATGGAGCGCGTCGGGAACGTTCGGCGCGGCCGGACCGTCGAAGGTTGCGAACGCCTGGAGGCCCACGGAGCGAAACCAATGCGACCGGCGCTCCCAGTCGAGGGTCGGCAGCGCGTCGAGCATCGGTTTGAACAGCGGGGAGTGCATCCCTTCCAGATCGGGCGCGAGCGGGTAGGTGAGATCCTGAAGGGCTCCCGGGGCGGGGTTGAGGTTCTGGGCCCAGAAGCGATCGACCGAGCGGTGCGGTCCGCTCGGCAGGTCGAACGCCGGATCGGGACCCCAAGCCGGGAAGGCGTTCAAGGTGCTGAGCACGGCCGCGCCGCGGACCCAAGGGTAGATCTTGCGGTAGGGGGCCGTCTCGTCGGTCGTGGGCAAAGGGTAGAGCTGTACGAGGGCCGCGAGCTGTAGGCCGACCAGGCCGGCCGCGGCCCAAGGACGAGGAACGTTCGGCCGGGTGGCGAAAAAGGCGAGCAGAAGGAGCGTCCCGCCCAAGAACAAGGCAAGCCGCCAGGAGCCGATCTGGGACGAGAGCAGCGCGAGCGCGAGGCTTTGCTTCGCGTCCGGCAGGCCCGAGGCGAGCGCGCCGCCCGATTGCAGGGTTCGGGTGACCCCGGCGATGATCATCGGTCCCACCAAGGTGACGGCTCCGGCCAACGCCAGAAAGATTCCGCCGACGATCGCAGCGATCTTTCGCCAGGCACCTAAACCTTCATCGAGCGCCCGTTCGAGCCCGTAGCCCGCGAGGATCGGCAGGGCGAGCGCGAGCCAGAGAACGAACTTTTCCGGAAAGCGAAACAGGCCGAATCCGACGCTGACCAACAGGTCTCCGGAGAGACCCGCGAGCACCGCGACCCCCGGGCCGGCCAGGGCGAGGAGCGCCCAGCCGCGGTGCTTGCGGGCAGCGGCAAGGCCGAGCCAAAGCGCCACGATCCCGGCGTAGAGGGAGAAGAAAAGAGGCACGCTGGGGAGGACCGAAACCGCCCAGATCGACTTCGGGCCGAGATAGGTGGGCCAGCCGAACGGGAAGGGAAAGAGCAACTCCAAAAGACGGAGCGGATGGAGCTTGAATTTCGCCGCTTGTTCGGCGCTCATCCCCAGGCTGCCGCGGACCGTGAAAGGGAGCACACGAAGGGTCGCGACCACCTGGGGCAAAGCAACCGCCAGCCCCAAACCGCCGATCGCGACAGAGGTTCCCAAGCCGCGCCGCCAGCCGTGGCGCGAGATCGCTACGAACAAGAGGGGCACGAGTCCGAGCGTTGCGGTCACCGGCTCGCCGCCGAGCAGGGCGAGGCCGCAGGCGATACCGCCGAGCGCTATCCCTCGCCGCCCTCCGCGCACCGCGCCGAGCATCACCAGCGGCCACCAGGCCGCGACGGTCAGGACGTTGTAGAAGGTGAGCGCCGAGAGCAGCCAGCCGGAGCCCGCGTAGGTGATCCCTGCGAGCAGGGAGGCGGCCCGGCCCTGGCCCAAGCCCCGCGCGAGCGCCGCCATGGCGAACAGGGCGAGCAGCCAGTGCAGTGCGTAGTGGAGGTTGAAGGCGCTCCAGAACGGCAGCGCTAGATAGAACAGGTTGTCGGGATAGAAAGCGAGCGCGTTCGGATTGCCGCGGAACGGCTGGCCTAAGCCCCAGCCGGGATTAAATGCCGGAATGCGCCCGGCCGCCAGCTCCGAGGCCCCGAACGACTTCTCCGGCAGGTGGGTTAGGAAGACGTCGCGCAGATAGAACGTGCGCTCGCCCAGGATCGTCGGTACGCAAACCCAAGCCCAGAGCACCAAGGCCGCCACGAGCACGGCGAGGAGGGGGCGTGAGTAGTGGGCTGGTGGATCTCCGTCCTTCGCTGCGGGACCGACGGGGTGCGGATCGGAGCTCATGGGAGCGATTTCAACTGAACAGGTTCTTCACCTTGTTGAGCACGCTCGGCTCCTTGACCTCTTCGCCGGCGAGAGCGGCGAGGCGGCGGAGCGCATCGAGCTCCTCTTCGCCCAGGTCGCGCGGGTTCGGCACCTGGAGGTCCACCACCACCACATGCTCCCCTTTGCCGCCGCCGTGGACCCGCTCGATCCCCTGGCCGCGAAGATGGAAATCCTTGCCGTGCTGCGTGCCCGCCGGGATGTCGAGCGTCGTCGTGCCGTGGATCGTCTCGACCTCCACCTTCGCGCCCAGCACCGCCTGAGGGTAGGAGATCTTGTGGCGGGAATAGACGGTCGCTCCGTCGCGCTCGAAGCGCGGATGCGGCTGGACTGAAATCACCAAGTAGAGATCGCCGGTCGGCCCGCCGAGGCGCCCCTGCTCGCCCTCGCCCACCAGGCGCATCCGGCTGCCGGTGTCGACCCCGGCGGGAACGCGCACTTCCAAAGAGCGCTCGCGCTCCACCCGTCCCGCGCCGCGGCAGTCGCGGCAGGGATCGGAGATCACGCGCCCTTCGCCGCGGCACTGCGGGCAGGTGCTCGCGAAGGTCAAAAATCCTTGCGAGACCCGCACCTGGCCGCGCCCGCCGCAGGCGGAACAGGGGATCGGCGCCTTGCCCGATGCGCTGCCCGAGCCGTTGCAGGTGTCGCACTTCTCCGGCCGCGACACGCGCAGCTTCTGGTCGCTGCCGAACGCCGCTTCTTCAAAGGTCAACGTCAGGTCGTAGCGCAGATCCGCGCCGCGCGAAGGCCCGCCCGCCGAGCCGCCGGAACGCCGGCCGAAACCGAACAGATCGCCCAGGATGTCGGCGAAATCGCCGAACGTGTTGGGATCGAACCCCGCGGCTCCGGCGCCCGCGACACCCTGATGGCCGAAACGGTCGTAACGCTGGCGCTTGTCGTCGTCCGAAAGGATCGAATACGCCTCGGCCGCTTCCTTGAATTTCTCTTCCGCCTCGGCGTCGCCCGGGTTCTTGTCCGGGTGATACTGGACGGCGAGCTTGCGGTACGCCGATTTGATCTCTTTTTCACCCGCGTCGCGCGCAACGCCGAGCACTTCGTAATAGTCCCGCTTCGCCATCCGCTTTCCTGTTTCCTTGTCCGAAGGCTAAATGTTTTCAGTTCGCCGAGGCGCCCGACGCGCGGTTCAGCATCGCGTCGGAGAGCACGCGCGAGACCGAGGTGAGATCGTAGAGAGCCCCTTCGATGTCCGCCCGGTGCTCGTTGGAGATCGCCACCCGGGCTTGGAGGATCGCGTCGTGGATGCGCTGGCGATCGTCCTCCGGGAGCATGTCGCTGAACTGTTCGAACACCCGCTCGTTGCTGTAGATCAGCCCTTCGAGCCGGTTCTTGAGCTGGCGGATCTCGCGCCGCTCTTGATCGGACTTGGCGTTGGTCTCGGCCTCGTCGACCAGACGTTTGATCTCCCCTTCGGAGAGGCCGCCGGCCGGGTTGATCTGAATGCTCTGGGTGAGGTTGGTCGCGAGGTCCCGCGCCGTGACGGAGACGATGCCGTTCGAATCGATCGCGAACGTGACCTCGATCTGCGGCGTGCCGCGCGGCGCGGCCGGCACGCCGACCAGCTCGAAGCGGCCGAGCGAGCGGTTTTCCGCCGCGAACTGACGCTCGCCCTGGAGCGCGTGGATCGCCACCGTGTCCTGGTTGTCGGCGACGGTGGTGAAGATCTG
This sequence comes from Thermoanaerobaculia bacterium, assembly GCA_035995205.1. Lineage (GTDB taxonomy): Bacteria > Acidobacteriota > Thermoanaerobaculia > Multivoradales > UBA5704 > DASYKS01. The sequence goes on along the minus strand of DASYKS010000044.1, from coordinate 38,832 downwards.
GGTGTTCTTGGTCGGGATCGTCGAGTTGCGCTCGATCAGCTTGGTGAACAGTCCGCCGTGGGTTTCGACGCCGATCGACAGCGGTGTCACGTCGAGCAGCACGAGATCCTTGATGTCGCCGCGCAGGATGCCGCCCTGGATCGAGGCGCCGATCGCGACCACCTCGTCCGGGTTGATCTCGCGGTTCGGCGACCGGCCGAAGATCCGCTCGACCGTGCGCATTACCAGCGGCGTGCGGGTCTGGCCGCCGACCAACAGCACCTCGTCGATCTGATCGGCGCGTAGGCCCGCCGAGCGGAGGGCGTCCAGGCACGGCTGTTCGGTGCGCTCGACCAGATCGTGAACCAGGGTTTCGAAATGGCCGCGCGAAAGCGTCCGCGCCAGATGGCGCGGCCCGTTCTCGTCGGCCGAGATGAACGGCAGGTTGATCGACGCCTCTTCGCCGTTGGACAGCTCGCACTTGGCGCGCTCGGCCCCCTCTTTCAGCCGCTGGAGCGCCATCCGGTCGTGGCGCAGGTCGATGCCGGTCTCGTTTTGGAACTCCTCGATCAGCCAATCCATGATCTTGAGGTCGAAATCCTCGCCGCCGAGGTAAGTGTCGCCCGCGGTCGAGCGCACCTCGAACACCCCTTGCGCGAGCTCCAGCACCGAGACGTCGAACGTGCCGCCGCCAAGATCGTAGACCGCGATTTTCTTGCCCACCTGGGTCTTGTCGAGACCGTAGGCCAGCGCCGCCGCGGTCGGCTCGTTCAGGATCCGCAGCACGTCGAGCCCGGCGATCCGGCCGGCGTCCTTGGTCGCCTGGCGCTGCGAGTCGTCGAAATAGGCCGGCACCGTGATCACCGCTTCGCGGATCGTCTCGCCCAGCGTCTCCTCGCAGAACTCCTTGATCTCGCGCAGGACGAACGCCGAGATCTCCTCCGGGCTGTAGTTGCGGTCGCGGATCTCGATCTTGACGTCGCCGTTGTTCGACGGCACGAGGTTGTAGGGCAGCACCTCCCGCGCGCGAGACACCTCGGCCGAGCCGTATTTCCGGCCGATCAGACGCTTGACCGCGAAGATCGTGTTCTGCGGGTTGGTGATTGCCTGCCGCTTGGCGATCTGGCCGACCAGGCGGTCCCCCTCTTCGGCGAACGCGACGATCGACGGGGTCGTGCGGCTCCCCTCGCGGTTGGCGAGCACGCGCGGCGCCAGCGCCTCGACGATCGCGACGCAGCTGTTCGTGGTGCCGAGATCGATGCCCAGGATCTTGCTCAACGCTCGCCCACCCCCTCGCGCCACGGACCGGGCCGTACGGCCGCGATAGAAAGTCGGATCACGCCTCGCCCGCCTCCGGAGCGGGAGCGCCCGGGGCTCCGGGCTTTTCGACCGGAACCGCGACGCGGACCATCGCCGGGCGGAGCAGCCGATCGTGAAGCATGTATCCGCGCTGCAAGGCGGCGATCACGGTCGGCGCGGTCACCTCGGCGCTCTCCTCGCGCGACACCGCTTCGTGGACCGCCGGGTCGAACGGCGCCCCTTGGGCGGCCACCTCCTGGACGCCCACGCGGCGCAATGCCTCCTGCATCTGGCGCACGATCAGCTCGACGCCCCGTTTCAGATCGTCGGCGGTGCCGCCGGCGCTCAGGGCGCGCTCCAGATTGTCGACCACCCCCACGAACTCGCGGATCGCCTCGGTCGCGGCATAGCGGCGGATCTCGTCGCGCTCGCGCTCGTTGCGCTTCCGGAAGTTGTCGAAATCGGCGAGCGTGCGCATCGAGCGCGAGCGCAGCTCTTCCAACTCGCGCTTCAGCGCGGCGTTTTCGGCCGCCAGATCGGGTGCGCCGTCCGCGCGTCCGGCGCTCTTGGCGGCCTCCACCCCTTCGACCGCCGCCATCGCCTGCTCGATCGCCGCCGCGACGTCGGGATTCATCTCGTCGTCCAGATCCAAATCCAGCTCGGTCGCCACCTGGCCGCCCGACCCACTGGGCCGGCCGGCCGCGTCATCGTTCGTTTCATCGCTCGCCATTCGTAAGCTCCACCGTCGAACCGACCCGGCTTATGACTTTCACGTTCCCGGTCCGTCGTTCGCCGTTCGTGATTCGTGATTCCCGATTCGTCATTCGCTCCTGCCGCCGTGCGTTTCGCCGAGCGCGCGCGACAGCGCCTCGCCGAGGAAATCAACCAGCGGAATCACCTTCTCGTATTCCATCCGCGACGGCCCGAGGATGCCGAGCGTGCCGAGCGGCCGCTCGCCGACCCCGTAGGTGGTCGCGACCAGGCTGAAATCGAGCTCCGAGGTGAGGTCGCTGTCGGCGCCGATCCACACCCGCACGCCGCCCCCCTGGAGGCAGCGCGACAGGATCGAGACCAGCCGCGCCTTGTCGGCGAAGGTGTCGAACATCCGCCGCACCCGGCCGATGTCGGCCAGCTCCGGCTGGGCCAGCAGCTCCGAAGCGCCGTCGACCAGCACGCCCGGGCCGGAGGGCACGTCGAGCGCGTGTTTGGCCAGCTCGATGGCGAGCGCGAGCTGCCGGTCCATCTGCGCGCGCTCTTCGGCCATCATCCGGAGCAGGCGGTCGCGCGCCTCGCGAATCGACGAGCCGGCGAAATTCTCGGTCAGATAGTTGGAGATCCGGACCAGATCCTCGCGCGGCACCGCTTCCGGCACCTCGATCACCTTGGTCTCGGTGAACCCGGAGATGGAGACCAGGACGCACAGCACCTTGCGGCCGGACAGCGGCACGAACTCGACCGAGGCGAGGACGGTCTCGGCGATCGACGGCGTCACCACCAGGCCGACCTGGTGCGACAGCTCGGACAGCAGGTGCGAAGCGGAGCTCATGATCTGGTCCGGATCGCCCGGACCGGTGCCGAGGTGGTCCTCGATGTAGCGGCGTTGCCAGGCGGGCACCCGGCGGACCTCCATCAGCGACTCGATGAACAGGTGGTAGGCGATCCGCGTCGGCACCCGGCCGGCCGAAGTGTGCGGCTGGGCGAGGTATCCCCACTCCTCCAGGTCGGCCATGACGTTCCTGATGGTCGCCGCCGAGAGCCCCAGATCGGCCTGCTTGGCCACCGACCGCGAGGAGACCGGCTCGGCCGAAAGGACATACGAGGCCACCACCTGCTTCAAGATCTCGCGATCCCGCGGCGACAGCTGCGGGGTGAGTTTCTTGGGATTGGTTCGGTCGGCCATGGCGCAAAATCCAGGGTGGGCAGTTGGCGGCTTGGGCTGGCTCAGGTTGACTTCGGGAAGATCGGTACGTGCCGGGCCGGTCATGCGCCTCTTGCCATGCATCGAAAAGCGCCCATATTGTAGCTCAGTGCCACCTTCCGACCGACAGCTGGCGAATCTCACCTTCTCCCTGGTCGGCCCAGGGCGCGTCGGATCGAGCCTCGCGGCTTGGGCGACGGCGGCCGGCGGCCGGTTGATCGAGGTCGCCGGGCGGGACGGCGAGCTGTCGAGCGCGGGCCAGGATCTCCTGCTGGTGGCGGTTCCGGACGGGGCGCTCGATGCGGTCGCCGCCTCTCTCGCGGCCCGTCCGCAGGCGGCGGTCGTCCTCCATACCTCCGGCAGCCGGACCGCCGAGGCGCTCGCGCCGCTCTCGCAAAGCGGCTCGGCGGTCGGCTCGCTCCATCCGCTCAAGGCGTTTCCGACCGCCCGGCCGGACCCAAGCGAGGCGCACGGAATCTTCTTCGGCCTCGACGGCGATCCGGCCGCGGTGGCGCTCGGAGCCCGCCTCGCCGCCGCCTGGGGCGCCCAAAGCGGCGAGATTCCCCCGGACTCCCGTCTTCTCTATCATTTCGCGGCGAGCCTCGCGGCGGGCGGCGTGACCACCCTGTTGGCCGCCGCGGCCGACCTCGCCGGGCGGTTGGAGCTGCCTCCGGGGGTCGTCGGCGGGTACCTCGAATTGGCCCGCGGCGCGATCGACGCCGCCCGGGAGACGACCGATCCTGCCCGGGCGATCACCGGCCCGGCGGCGCGCGGCGACCGCGACACCCTGCTCGCCCAGCTCGCGAACCTGGCCGAGATCGCCCCCGAGATGGCCCCTTGGGTCCGCGCCCTGGCGGCCGAGACGCTCCGCCAGCGGGAGCGAGTGGGCCTCGGAGGCTCTTCCCACCGGACGCTTCTAGCCGAGTTGGAAGAGCAATGAAGCTCGCCCCATTGGTGCTATGCTCATCAGCCCCGTCCCCGAGGTCGGCCGGAATATGGTTTTCTTCAACTACAGCACAATGCAGATGGCGGCCAAGGTCGTGTACTACGGCCCGGGTCTGTGTGGAAAAACTACAAACCTTCATTACATCTACAAACACACGGCCGGAGATTCGCGCGGCGAGATGGTGTCGCTGGAGACCGAGACCGACCGTACCTTGTTCTTCGACCTGCTGCCGATCGACGTCGGCACGATCGCCGGGTTTTCCACCCGCATCCAGCTCTACACGGTCCCCGGGCAGGTCTTCTACAACACCACCCGCAAGCTGGTCTTGAAGGGGGTGGACGGCGTCGTCTTCGTCGCCGACTCCCAGCGCGCGATGCTTTCGGCGAACCAGGAGTCGTTCCGCAACCTGGAAGAAAACCTGGCCGAAATGGGCCTGTCGTCCGACAGCCTGCCTCTGGTTCTCCAATACAACAAGCGCGACCTGCCGGACATCTGCACCGTCGACGAGATGAACCGGAGTCTGAACCGCAACGGCTGGCTCCACTTCGAGTCCTCCGCGCCAAACGGCCAGGGGGTCTTCGAGACGCTCAAGGGAATCTCCAAGCTGACCCTGATGTCGCTCAAGAAGCGGCTCGGCCGGCCCGGCGAGGCCCAGGCGCCCGCGGCCGGCCGGCCCGCGCCTCCGCCGTTGCCGAAACCGGTCGTTCCGGCGATGGTCACCGGTACGCACCCCAAACCGGCGTCGCAACCCGTCTCGGTTCCGACACCGGCCGCCAAGCCTACCGTCCCTTCCCCGGCGCCGCCCCCTCTGCCCCGACCCGCGCCGGTTACCCCAGTTGCCGCGCCCGAGCCCCTCGTGCGCCCCGCCGCCGCGGCTCCGCCGCCCCATCCGGCGAGCCCCGCGAAGGTCGGCTCGACCACCGGCACCCGCCGGACGGTCGACGTCCTGTCCGAGCTGGAAAAGATCCGGCGCGAAGCGGCGGCGCCTTCCCGACCCAGCCCACCCGCGCCGCGCCCCGCCGCGCCGGCAAGCCCGCCGAGCCCTGCCGGGGGAGTCGTCCCGCCGTTTGGCGCGCAGCGATTGACCGCCGCCGAAGGCGCCCGAAGGATCGAGGAGCCCAACGAAACCACCCCCCCGGCACCCGTGCCGACCGGCGCCATCCCGGGCGCCGCGGCCGCTCCGATCACCGCGGCCGCGGCGCAACGAAACGGCCGTGGCGAGCTGTCGCGCTCGATCGACTTGACGCTCAAGAAGTCCGATTTCGCCCGGGCGCGCCGCTTTCTGGTCAGCTTCCAGGTCGAGGACGGGGAGCACCGGGTGATGGATGCGGTGCGCGATCTGGAGGTCGACATCCGCGACGCGGGCACGCTCGAACGGGTGCTGCTGCGCCTGAACATCGCGCTGCACGCCAAGGAATGACCGCGCGCCCATGAGGTGCCCGTTCTGCTCCGAGAACCGCGATCGGGTGGTCGATTCGCGCGAGAGCCGCGACGGCGAGGTGATCCGCCGCCGCCGCGAGTGCCTCGGCTGCGGCCGGCGTTTCACCTCCTACGAGCAGATCGAAGGCATCCCTTACATGGTCGTCAAGCACGACGGCCGGCGCGAGGAATTCAGCCGCAAGAAGCTGCTCTCCGGCCTCTACCGGGCGTGCGAGAAACGGCCGGTGTCGGGCAAACAGCTCGAAAAGATCGCCGACGACGCGGAGACATTGCTTCACGAGCGCGAGGACCGCGAGATCTCGACCCGCGACATCGGCGCGTTCGTGATGGAACGGCTGCGCGAGCTGGACCAGGTGGCCTACGTCCGGTTCGCCTCGGTCTATCGCCGGTTCGAGGACATCGGCTCGTTCACCGACGTGGTCCAGAACTTGATCCAACGTCAGGAAGAGGAGTAAGCCGTGGCGAAACGGATCGCGTCGATCGAGCTGATCTCCCGCTTCCACACCGAGATGGAGCGCCTGTTCGAGGAGGCGTTGGAGCTTGGCGCCGACCCCGCGACCGAATGGTGCCCCGAGCTGGACATCGTGGAAACCGCCGATTCGATCCTGATCCTGGTCGAGGTGCCCGGTTTGGCGCCCGAGGACATCAAGATCGAGGTTCGCGGCACGAGAGTTGCTATCTCCGGAGTGAAAACGACGCCGCTGCCAGCCGACAAGATCCGATTTCAGCGCATCGAGCGCGCGCACGGCCGCTTTCGCCGCGAGGTGCAATTGTTCATACCGGTCAACAGTCATCAAGGGAGCGCCCGTCTGACCGACGGACTGCTCGCCGTGAAGTTCCCCAAGGTCGAAGAGAAGCGTCTGGCCGCGCGCCCGGTGCCGATCGAAGAGGTCGGTATACCCGGCGCCCCCGGTGATCCACCACCCGCCGCCAAGATTGCCGCGCTGGGTACCGCGCCGAAAGACGACGAGGAGGGGGGATGAGCACCGCCATGACGACAGGCGTTCCCACCCGGCCGCCCTCCGAGACGCCCGAGGACGCGATCAAGATTCCGGACGTTCTACCGGTCCTGCCGCTCAAAGACACGGTGATCTTCCCGTACATCATCCTGCCGCTGTCGGTCGGGCGGGACAAAAGCGTGTTCGCGGTCGATCGCGCGCTGGCCGAAAGCCGGGTGATCCTGCTGGTCGCCCAGCGCGACGGTGCGATCGAAAACCCCGGCGAACCGGACCTCTTTTCCGTCGGCACGGCGGCGATCATCATGCGCATGCTCAAGCTGCCGGACGGACGCATCCGCATCCTGGTCCAGGGGCTGGCGCGTGCCCGGGTGGTCCACATCGGCCAGACCGAGCCCTACCTGCAAGCGAAGATCGAACGGCTCGACGACGTCGCGTTCGAGCGCACTTTGGAAACCGAGGCGCTGGTCCGCTCGGTCAAAGAGAGCCTCGACCGCGCCGTGTCGCTGGGCAAGGCGATCTCGCCCGAGGTGATGGTGATAGCGGCCAACCTCGAAGAGGCCGGCCGTCTCGCCGATCTCGCCGCGAGCAATTTGGATTTGAAGCCGCTCGAAGCGCAGCAGCTCTTGGAAACGTTCGATCCGATCGAGCGGCTGAAGCGGGTGAGCGACCTGCTGGTGCGCGAGATCCAAGTGCTCACGATGCAGCAGGAGATCTCGTCGCAGGCACGCGGCGAGATGGACAAGAGCCAGCGCGAGTATTACCTGCGCCAGCAGCTCAAGGCGATCCAAACGGAGCTGGGCGAAGGCGAGGAGCTCGCCGAAGAGATCGCCAACTACCGGAAGCTCGCCGAGGACAAGGGGCTTTCGGTCGAGGGCAAAGAAGAGCTGGAGCGGCAGATCCGCCGCCTGGAGCGCAGCCATCCCGAAAGCGCGGAGACGCAGATCATCCGCACCTATCTCGATTGGCTGACCGCCCTGCCGTGGGCCACCACCTCGGTGGACGACCTCGATCTCGACCATGGCCGGCAGATCCTCGACGAGGACCACTACGACCTGGAGAAGATCAAGGAGCGGATCCTCGAATTCCTCGCGGTGCGCAAGCTCAAGAACGACACCCGCGGCCCGATCCTCTGTTTCGTCGGCCCTCCGGGCGTCGGTAAGACCTCCCTCGGCCGCTCGATCGCCCGCGCCATGGGACGCCAGTTCGTTCGCATCTCGCTCGGCGGGGTGCGCGACGAGGCGGAGGTGCGCGGCCACCGCCGAACCTACGTCGGCGCTCTGCCCGGGCGTATCCTCCAAGGGGTGCGCCAGGCCGGGACGTCGAACCCGGTATTCGTGCTCGACGAGATCGACAAGATCGGCGCCGATTTCCGCGGCGATCCGTCGTCGGCGCTGCTCGAAGTGCTCGACCCGGAACAGAACTACGGCTTTGTCGATCACTACCTGGGGATTCCCTACGATCTGTCGCGCGTGCTGTTCATCGCCACCGCGAACATGCTCGATCCGATCCAGCCCGCGTTCCTGGACCGGATGGAAGTGATCCGCCTTTCGGGTTATACCGAGGAAGAAAAGCTTCAGATCGCGCGCCGCCATCTGATCCCCAAGCAGCTGAAGGAAAACGGGCTCGAAGAGCGCCACGTCGACCTGCCCGACGCGGGGCTGCGCAAGATCATCACTGATTACACGAAAGAAGCCGGCCTGCGCAATCTGGAGCGCGAGCTCGCCGCGGTCTGCCGCAAGGTGGCCGTGCGGGTCGCGCGCGGCGACGACGCGATGATCACTTTAGATCCCGCGCAGATCGAGACCTTTCTCGGGCCGCGCAAGCATTACAACGAAGAGCTGCTCGACCGCGACCGGGTGGGGGTTGCCACCGGGCTCGCCTGGACCGCGGCGGGCGGCGACCTTCTGTTCATCGAGGTGATCGCGGTTCCGGGCAAGGGGCTCCTGCTGCTCACCGGCCAGCTCGGCGACGTGATGAAAGAATCGGCCCAGGCGGCCCTCTCCTACGCGCGGGCCTACGCGGCGGACCACGGCCTGCCGGAAGATTGGTTCGCCAAGCGCGACCTGCACATCCACGTGCCGGCGGGATCGATTCCGAAGGACGGCCCTTCGGCCGGCATCACGATCGGCACGGCGGTGCTCTCCGTGCTCACCGGCCGGCCGATCCATCGGCGGGTCGCGATGACCGGCGAGATCACGTTGCGGGGCGACGTCCTGCCGATCGGCGGACTGAAAGAAAAAGTGCTCGCCGCCAAGCTCGCGGGGATTCACGTCCTGCTGGTGCCGAAGCTCAATCGGCGCGATCTGATCGAGGTTCCCGCCGCGATCCAGGAAGGGCTCACTTTCCATTTCGTCGAGCACATGGGCGAAGTGCTGGATTACGCGCTGCTGCCGGTCGCCGTGGAAGCCGGAGCGGCCGAAACTGAAAAAGCCGTCGCGATCCCGGAAACTCCGGAGGCGAAGACCAGCGCGCCGCTTCCGGCTCCCGCCTTCTCTCCGGCGGGCGAAGCCGCACCTGTCGCCCCCTGAGCCATGGCGCTGGAGGCGGCCGGCCCGGAGTCCGAGGATCGACTGATCGGCTGGCTCCGGCGCCTGGGGAACCGTTCGAAAAACAAAAGCCCGATCGGCGACGACGCGGCGTTTCTCAACCTCGGCGGCGACTGGGCGGTCACCGTCGACAGTCAAATCGAAGGGATTCATTTTCCCGCCGGGCTCGATCCCGCGCTGGTCGCCCGCCGGTTGCTCGCGGTGAACCTTTCCGATCTCGCCGCGACCGGCGCGCTGCCCGTCTGGGCGTTTCTTTCGCTCGCCGTTCCGCCCGGATTTCCCGCGCGCCGTTTTTTCCAGGCGTTCGTGCGAGCGACGCAAAGCGCGGGGGTAACCCTCGCGGGCGGCGACCTCGCGCGTAGCCCCCAAGGCCTGGTCGCCACGCTCACGCTTCTCGGCCGGCGTCCTTCGGGGGGGCGCTGGCTCAAGCGGAGTGCGGCCCGCGCGGGCGATCTCCTCTACCTCGGCGGAACGATCGGGGAATCGGCTCTCGGCCAGCGGCTGCTCGCGCGCGGCGCGGGAATGGACGCCCGCGGACGAGTCACCCTGCCGAACGATCTCGGCATTCCCCCCGCGCTCGCGCGAGCCGCCCGGAATGCGATCCGACGGCACGTCGAGCCGCAACCGCAGCTCGCTCTCGGGCAAGCCCTCGGCAGGGCGAAACGCGCGGCGGCGCTCGACGTCTCGGACGGCCTTGCGCGCGACCTTCACCGGCTGTGCAATGAATCGAAAGTCGGCGCCGAGATCGACGCCGCGGCTCTGCCGCTCGCCCCGCGGTTCGCCGAGCTGTGCGCCGCGGTCGGCGAAAATCCGCTCGATCTCGCGCTTTCCGGCGGCGAGGACTATGTCTTGTTGTTCAGCTTGCCGATGCGGAACGTGCCGCCGAGCGAATTCCCTTGCACGCCGATCGGAACGATCACGGCCGGCCGCGCCGTCCGGCTACGCATCGACGGAGCGAATCGAAAGCTGCCTCCGCTCGGTTGGGACCACCTGAGCTGAAACGAAACTGAAAACGCATGCGGGGCGGGTTGTACCACCCGCCCCGCATGCCTTGCTCGGCCTATTCGAGGAGCTCTACTCGAGAAACTTCTGGAGGCTCTGCGCCAACGTGCGCAGCTTCTTTTCAAAGCTCTGCTGCGCCTTCTCCAGCTGCTTGATCCGATCGGACACGCCGCTTTCGATCGCTTCGACCGCTCGGCCCGCGATCCGCGCGACCCGTTGGCCGCCACGGCCGCCCTCTTTACGCAGCTGATTGAACACGTCGACCGCGCCGGAATAGAAACGGCGGCGACGCCCCTCTCCTTCGTGCGGCAGCCGGTCGAGGAACAAACGGACATAGCGCACCGCGGTCGGATAGGAAACCCCCGCGAGCTTGCTGATCTGGGTAAGCGTCATCAGTCCCGACGAGCCCGACGAGCTCGGCTTCCTTCCGCGACGGGCGGCCGGCGCCGCGGCTGCGGCAGGAGCGGCCGGTTTGGCCGCCGCGGCAGCCGGGCGGCCCGGAGGCCGGCCAACCGGACGGCCGGTCTTGGTCGCGGCTTTCCTCGGCCGGCCGCGGCGCCCGATGTTTTCGTTCTTCAATTCCTCGAAGATCGGCAGCGAGCTTTCCAAGTAGCGCTGCTTGCGCCCCTTGCCCACCGAGGGAATCCGCGACTGATACAGCTTCTTGTAACGTTGGAGAGTGGGCATCGAGATTTTCGAGCGCTTCGAAACTTCGGTCAGAGTCAGCAGGCCCTCTTCGTTCCCTTCGTTCCCGGTTTCTGCCGCGGCCGCCGGCTTGGCCGCGGGCTTGCTCGCAGCTTTCGCTGCTTTCTTCGCTGATTTTCGGACGGTACGTTTTTGGGCCATGAGAGTTCGCTTCCTCCGCTTTAGGACTTGCAAATCGAGCAGTCCGTTTTTTCTTTAGGGGTTTTCACTGCGACAAAGTATCGAGCAGCATCGCCGATATGTCAACCATGGGCTTACAATAGCCTCTATGACCAACGAAAACGAAAGACGGACGATCTATCGCGACGCGCTCGCCGAGATCGATTCACTGCTCACAGACCTTGAAGATCCGATCGCCGCCATGGCCTCCGTCGCCTCCGCCCTGCATGCGCGTTTACCTGCCGCCAGCTGGACCGGCTTTTATCGCGTCGTCGCCCCGGAGCTGTTGCGCGTCGGGCCTTATCAAGGAGGCATCGGCTGTCTCGAAATACCTTTTGCGCAAGGCGTTTGCGGCGCCGCCGCGCGCGAGCGCCGCACCCAATTGGTGCCCGACGTCCACGAGTTTCCCGGGCATATCGCCTGCGACGAATCCGCGCGTTCGGAGATCGTCGTGCCGGTTTTCGATCGCGCGGGAGCCTTGGTCGCCGTGCTCGACGTCGATTCCCGCGAGCTGGCGGCCTTCGATGAGATCGATCGCGAAGGGATCGAACCGATCGCCGCGCGAGTAGGCCGGTGTTGGCCCTAGACCGGATCGATCGGCGGTAAATAAATCAGAAATCGTCGATCCGCAGCTCGCGAATCAAATAGGAGAGCGCCTGGCGGCTGAGCCCGAGGAGGCGCGCGGCCGCCGCCCGCTTGCCGTTCGCGGCGGACAGGGCTTGGCGCAAAAGGCGGCTTTTCAGCTCGCTCACCTGACGCTGATAGGAGCCCGCGCTCTTGCCGCCGGGTATTTCCTCGATCTCCAAATGCTCGGCCGTGATCTCGGCGCCGCCCGAGGCGAGTTGGCAAGCGACGCGGACGACGTTTTCCAGCTCGCGCACGTTGCCCGGCCAGGAATGACCCGCCAGGCGATTCGCCGCTTCGCGGTCGAGCCGCGGCACCGGAACGATCTTCAAGCGAGACGCTTCGCGTTCGATCATGCTCGTTGCGAGCAGGAGCACGTCGCCGCCGCGCTCGCGCAACGGCGGCAGCGTCACGCTCGCACCGCGCAACCGAAAGTAAAGATCTTGGCGAAACGTCCCTTCGCGACTCGCGCGGGCGAGATCGCGATGGGTCGCGGCGACCACCCGCACGTCGACCTTGCGTGGCAAGCTTTCGCCCAGACGCCGCACCTCGCCCTCTTGCAGCACGCGCAACAACATGCCTTGGGCGACCGGCGGCAGATCGCCGATCTCGTCGAGAAAGACGGTGCCGCCCTGCGCGGTTTCAAACACTCCCAAACGCTCGCGATCAGCGCCGGTAAACGCGCCGCGCACATGGCCGAACAGATCGGAGAGCAGGAGGGTTTCGGAGAGCGCCGCGCAGTTGACGGTTACATAGGGGGCGCGATGGCGACGGCTGCGGCGATGGATCTCGCGCGCGGCAAGCTCCTTGCCGGTGCCGCTTTCGCCGAGGACGAGCACCGCGAGATCGCCCGGGGCGAGCCGCACGATCTTGTCGAACGCTTTCTGCAAGGCCGGGCAATCGCCGATCCAACCGGACGGGCGCGCGACCGCAGGAGGTGAGGAAAAGCCGCCCTTCGGCTCCCCGTCCGGAACCGGCGGCGCCGGGCGGAGCTTGAGCAAGGCAGAGTGCGCCGCGGCCGGTTCGTCGAGCGCCGAATCTTTCGCATCGGGGCTCACATCATGCGCTTCGAGCCGCTCGGCGAAGCGCCCCGCGCCTTGCCGCCGCAGAACCTCCGCGGCGCGACGCCGACGCGCGGGGGAGACGATCTCCGCCCCGTCCGAACGGCGTCCCGGATCGCGCGCCGCGATCGATTCGAGGTCGAACACCAGCCGGGCCGCGCGCGCCGGTTCCAGGAGGTCGAGGGATGAGGGATCCGGCTCGGGCACGTCGTCCGAGGCTCCCGAAGGATGCCGCACCCCGAGGGCCGCGGCGAACAGCGGGTACCAGGGCGTGCCGCTCGCGGCGGAGAGAGCCGCGTCCCGTCGACCGGCGAGCGCCAGAAGGGCCGGGATCTCCTCCGGTTCGAGCAGCCTCGGGGCCTGCTCTCCCGCGGTTTCCAGCTCCGAGGCCGCTTCGTCTCTCCGCCCCAGCCAGCCGAGCGCGCGCGCCGCGAGCGCCGCAAGCTCCGCGCCGCGCCAATCGGACCGCCGCTCCCCGAGCAACGCCCGGGCTCCCTCGATCCGGGCGAGCGCCGACTCGGGCCGGCCGCGGGCGAGGTCGAAGCGGACCCAAAGCTCGGCGTCGTGAATCCGGCCGCGAAGGTTGCCGGCCAGGCGATTCTCGGTCGACGATGCCTCCAGGATCTCGCGCACGCCGCCCAGTCGGCCACGGCGCAGACGGACCTCCGCCAGGTTGTAGAGGGCGAGCGTCGTCCGCCGTGGCCCGTCGCAGCCCGCGAGCAGACGGTGGACGTGGAGAAACGCTCGCTCGGCTCCCGCGAGGTCGTCGATCTCGGCGCGCGCCAGCCCCAGGTCGTTCCACAGCCCGCCGGCCTCGAACCGCGGCAGGGCTCGGCGTCCAGAGCGCAGCGCCGCCGCGAAATGATCGGCAGCCTCGCGCGACTGACCGTCGGCCAAGGCGACCAGACCGCGCGCCTGATGGAGGCGCCAGGCGTCCCGCGGATCGGCCACCGCGCTTTCGGCCCGGGCGAGATGGACTCGCGCAACGTCACCCTCGTCGCGGTCCCACGCCGCGACCGCGGCGATCAGGGCGGCGCGAAAAGCGAGTGCACCGAGCGGGCGGTTCGACCCCTTCGTCTCGGCCGCGGCGAGAGCGTGCGCCACCCAGCGTGCTGCGGCTTCCGGCTCTCCGGCGTTGGCAAACGTCCGGGTCGCAAGCTCCGCCAACTCGATCGTGATCTCGGGGCTGGCGGCCACCGCCTCCAGCCGAAAGAGCGCAGCGCGCGTCGCCCCCAGCCGGCCGAGGCGCAGCTGGCAACGCGCGCGAATCACCCGAGCTTCGAGCGAGCGATCCTCGCCCAGCGCTTCGAGCGCCCGCTCGAACCGGCCGAGAGCTTCGAGCGAACGGGCGAACGCCAGACGCTCCGCAACCGTTCTCGGGGGATTTCTTTCCCATGCCAAAACCGCACCGTGAAAACGGCCGGCGGCAACCAGGTCGCTGGGTGCTTCGAGCGCCGGAGGGCCGACCCAGAGCTCGCGCGCTTCCGGTCCGGAAAGGAGCACCCCGAGCGTCGCGGAATCCTTCGCCAGAGCGAGCGCCCGGCGGCGAAACGGACCGGGACCGGCGAGCCAGAGCCGGTGCCCGTTAGCGGAGGGTTCCATACCCGCCGGAACCGCGACCGGCAACCGCTCGCCGCCGAGCGCCCGGCGCGCCTCTCCGAACGCCGCCTCCCAGAGAAACGGCGCCGCGGCGAGCACCTGGGCGACCGCGCCATCGGCCGAGAGAGGCGCCAGATCGAGCGCCCACGCTTCTTCGAGCGCGCGGGCCGCGCGGCGTGCCGCCCCCCGGCCGCGCACTCCGGTCTCGCCGAAACAGCGCGCCAGCAGATCGCGCAGCAGCTCCTGGACCGCACCGAGCCGCCCCGGGCTCGCGACCAGCCCGCCGAGCCGGCCGGCGGCGTTCACCCGGGCGCCCGACCACCCTTCGGGCAGATGCCATCCCGCCCCTTGCAGATGCGCGAGCAGGGCGGAGCCCTGCAGCACCACGGCGAGCCGTTGGCGGTCGGAGAGGGGCGCCGCTTCGAGCGGCGCACCCTGGACGGGGCGCAGAGTCGAATGGACAGGCTGCACGGCAAGATTTCCTGGAGTCGGAAAAATCGCGCGAAGACTACCACCAGACTCCGGACAAAAGTCCCGGGTTCGGCAAGAAACGAGAAACAGTCCTTCGCCGCTATGGGAAACGCCTAGGTTTCCCCGAGCGAAAAAGCGTAGAGCAAAGAACCGCGTTCTCGCGCAAGATGTTGTTCGCGACGATGACCTGGGATACTTTTCGGCCAAACTTTCGGGGCACCATCTCCGATTGGGAGACCGGGGGTACGACCCTGCGCCCCCGACACCTCGACCGCATCGCCCGCACTTTTCGGATCGCTCCGCGGTTCTCCTTACGCCGAGGGAGACGTAGCGCTATGCCACGGTCCTCCGCGAAAAACCGGAATTTTCCGGTCAAACCATCATGGTTCAAATCGATCCGGGGCTTGAAACCACCGACGAGGAGTTTTTTCGGTTCGCGACCCAGGTCCGGCCGATCCGGACCCAGACCCGGACGACCCGGCCCCAGGTCCGCGTGACCCGGACTCAGGTCCGAACGACTCGGACCGTGGTTTGACGACCCGGACCGAGGTCTGGACGGCCCGGACCGAGGTCCCAACCTTTGCGACCCGAGTCCCGACGGCTCGGACCCAGGTCCGCGTGACCCGGACTCAGGTCCGGACGACTGGGATCATGGTTTTGACGACCCGGACCGAGGTCTGGACGATCCGGAACGCGGTCCCAACCTGTGCGCCCCAGGTCCGGACAACTCGGACCGAGGTCGCGACGACCCAGACCCAGGTCTGAACGTTCCAGGCCGCGGTCCCAGCCTTTGCGACCCGGGTCCGGACGACTCGGCCCCAGGTCCGGACGATCGGGACCCGGGCCTCGGCGGCCGGGAACCGAATCCTCGCCCGGCCCGCCGCGCCGCGATTCATCGCGTCTTTCGATGTGACCTCTCCCCTACCCAGGGCGAGCCCTACCGGGCGTTCCGCCTGTCATGCTGATCCTCGGCTCGGACGACATGCTGGACGATCGCCGTCACACGAAGATCGTGGTGCTTGAAGGATTTCGGAGAAGGCGCGTACAATACTCGCTGTTCGATTGCCTGCGTCTACGCAATCTGAAAAGCCGGTCGCCGCGTCAAACGGCGTGCCAACTTTTCCAGCCGGGCAGGGCAATTTGGTGGGTAGGTAAAGAATGCAGCCGCAAGTCGTTCCTTGACAGACGTTTGGCCCAAGCGGAAGCGGCTCTGGCGGAGGCGGAATGCAGAACGGAAGACGCGTAACCGAGGCGGTAGAGAAAATCGAGGCCGGAAACGGCCTGGAATCAATGCCTTGGAAAGGCGGCAGTCGAAACAGCCCTGATCTGGACGGAGGGATTGCGACTTGGTCGCCAGTGCTGGCAATACTGCCAGTACCGCGAGTGTCGGAACAGCCCTGATCTGGACGGAGGGATTGCGACTTTCTCAGGATTAGAGTTGTGGTGGGTCTCCACCGCCTGTCGGAACAGCCCTGATCTGGACGGAGGGATTGCGACTTTGCGTTGATGTACTGCCCCGGTGGCAGTGTGTACCGTCGGAACAGCCCTGATCTGGACGGAGGGATTGCGACCTATCGTGGCATCGATTACAGCAGGCATAGTGGATATCGTCGGAACAGCCCTGATCTGGACGGAGGGATTGCGACGCCGCTCGCTGAGCCGGCGCCGTCACGGTTGCGTGGAAGTCGGAACAGCCCTGATCTGGACGGAGGGATTGCGACGAACCCGAATTTCGACCAGGGAACATAAGCGCACCGTCCGCGTCGGAACAGCCCTGATCTGGACGGAGGGATTGCGAGGCTCACCGCCGAGACCCTTCGGCGCGATGGCGCGCGGCACGAGTTGATCGGCGAGACGAGAATCTCCGGTGGCAAAACTCCTTTTCTGAATGGCGGAAGGAGAAAAGCGACCCGGAGAGGCCGTCGGGCGACCGGCGAGGCGGTCGTTACGTGTGGTGAATTCGGTTTTCTGTGTGCCGCGAAGGGTTTTCTGGGTGCGGCGAAGGGTTCTCTGGCCCAGCGGAGCGAATTTCTGAGTGCCGAATTCGCTTTGCGGACGAAAAATCGACGTTCTGAGCCAGCCGAGGGATTTCGGCACTGAGAAAACCGAATTCCGCACCCGACAAAGGGGTTTTCCGGTTCAGAAAAGGCCTCGCGCCGGCCGGAAAATGGCTTTGCCGGTCGCGAACCGGCTTTCGGACTCGGAAAATGGAATTCGGCGGCCAGAAAACGGTTCTGCGCACCCGGAATACGGTTCTGCTCACCCAGAAAACGGTTCTGCGCACCCGAAAAACGGTTCCGCTCACCCGGAAAAGCGAACTCCGCGGCCAGATTTCAAGACCCGACGGTGAGGAATGTGGCGTCCGCTGTCCGGCTATTCGGCGGTCAGCCGGTCGAAATCGCGCCAGAACTCGGGATAGGACTTCGCGACCACGCCCGGGTCGGCGATCGTCACCCCCGAACGTCGCAGGCCGAGGAGCGCGAAGCTCATCGCGATCCGATGGTCGTCGAACGGGTCGATCGTCACCGGATCGGAGGGCAAATCCGTACGCCCGGCCCAGATGCCTTCGATCTCCAAGCCATCCGGCAGCTCGGAGACCGGCACGCCGAGAGCGGCCAGACCCACCGCCATCGCGTGCAGCCGGTCGCTCTCTTTGATCCGCAGGTGGGGCACGCCGGAGATCCGGGTCGTGCCGACCGCGAACGGCGCGAGCGCCGCGAGAGTGGGCACCTGGTCGGGCATCCTCCCCAGATCCACCGAAAGCGCGGTGAGCCAACCGGTGCCTGAAACGGTGAGCTCGCCCCAATGCCAGGAGATCTCGGCGCCCATCGAGGCAAGGAGATCGAGAAAGCCGCGATCCCCTTGCGCCGATTTCTCTTCGAGCCCGAGCAGCCGAACCGCGCCCCCGGTTACCACCGCCATCGCGGCAGGATAGGCCGCGGCCGACCAGTCCCCCTCGACCCGCCCCCGTTCGAGGCCCGCGCCCAGCCGCGACGCCGGGTTGACCTGAAAACGGGTCGGCGTGAGCCGCTCGATCCGGCCGCCGAACCGGCGGGCCACGTCGAGCGTGACGTCGATGTACGGCTCGGAAGTGAGCGCGGAAACCTCGATGATCACAGGCTCTTGGGCTCGCAGCCCGGCCATCAGGAGCGCCGACAGGTATTGGCTCGACGAGCCCGCGTCGAGAGAGGTCGTGCCGCCGCGCAGCGTGCCGCCGTGGATCGCGAGCGGGGCGTACCCTTGATGCTCCAGGTACTCCACCTCGCCGCCCAACCGCCGTACCGCGTCGATCAGCGGACCGATCGGCCGCTCGCGCAGGCGGGGCGTGCCGTCGAGCCGGAACGTACCCGGAATCGCCGCGAGGGTGGCGACCAAGAATCGAAACATCGTGCCGGCATTACCGCAATAGATCTCGATCTCCCGCTCGATCGAACGCTCGCCGGGGGTCAGGCGAATCTCCCCGTCGGTCCGCTCCACGGTGAAGCCACACGCTTCCAACGCGCTTAGGAACAGACGGGTGTCGTCGGCGTCGAGCGGGCGTTCGAGGACGAGCGGAACGCCCGCGAGCAAGGCAAGATTCAGGTAGCGGTGGGTCACGCTCTTGGACGGCGGAACCTCAAGCGAACCGCTCGCGCGGCGCCCGGCGGGAATCGCTCGCGCGGCTTCAGCCCCGTCATCAACCCCGAATATCGAAGGCGAGGCCGTCATAGCCGATCTCCATCCCTTCCGGCAGGACGACTTCCAGTGAATCGTGGTCGATGTCGTGGGCGATGTGGGTAAAAAACGTCCGGCGCGCCCCGATCCGCTCCGCCGCGGCGACCGCCTGCCCGAGCGAGAAATGGGTCGAGTGCGGCCGGTAGCGCAACGCGTCGAGGATCAGAGTCTCCACCCCCGCGAGCAGCTCGAAGCTCGCCTCGGGGATCACGTTGCAGTCGGTGACATAGGCGAAATCCCCGATCCGGAACCCGAGCACCGCCATCGTGCCGTGCCAAACCGGGATCGGAATCCAGGGCCGGCCGAGCAACGGGAACGGCGCCTCGATCGGGATCAGATCGAGCTGCGGCTTGCCGCCCCCTTCTTGGCCTTCCTCGAAGACGTAGGCGTAGATCCGCCGGATCGCGGCGAGCGTCTCGGCGGAGCCGAAACAGGGGATCGCCGCCTTCTGCCGGAAGTTGAAGATCCGCACGTCGTCGAGCCCGAAGATGTGGTCGGCGTGGGCATGGGTGAAGACCACCGCATCGACCCGCGAGACCGGATCGCGTAGCAGTTGCTCGCGCAGATCGGTCGAGGCGTCGATCAGCACCGTCCCCTCCGCCCCCTCGATCTTCAGCCCCGGCCGCGAACGGCGGTTCCGCGGGCTCTTCGACGTACAAACCGCACACGTGCAGCCGATCACCGGCACGCCGGTCGAGGTTCCGCTGCCGAGGAGAGTGACGCGAAGCGGCATGAGGAGCGGAAGTGTAGCAGCGGGTTTATCCACCGGCAGCATGTGACGGCCGCGTGACGAGCCGGAAGGGCGTTGACTCCCCGGCACACAGTTGTCAACATCCCGCAACAGAGACTCGCTGTTCAGATCCCTTTTCCCAGGAGGTTCGAGATGCGCAAACTCCTCAGTGCGCCCCTCGCCTGTTTCGCGCTGCTGCTCGGCCTAGCGACGGCCGGCCATGCGCAATCCCAGGCGACCACTGGCGTGATCGAAGGTCGGGTCGTGGACGAGAGCGGGGCGCCGCTCTCCGGCGTCACGGTCACCCTTCTCAACCTCGCGACCAATTTCGAGAAGAAGGTGTCGACCGACGACGAGGGGCGGTTCCGCGGTCTGCTTCTGCCGTTGGGACCCTATCGGATCACCGTCGGGCTGCAAGGCTTCTCGACCCTGGTGCGCGAAGGGATCGATCTGCAGGTCGGCCAGACGGTCAGCTTGACATTTTCGATGAAGGTCTCCGCGGTCGAAGACCAGATCCTGGTCACGGCCGACGCCCCGGTGGTCGAAACCACGCGCACCGAGGGGGCCACCCGGATCGACGTCGTGGCGATCGAGAACCTGCCGAACAACGGCCGTAACTTCCTCGATTACACGAAGCTCACGCCCGGCGTCACGATCGTCCAGGGGCCGGACGGCGACGAGCTTTCGATCAACGGGCAGAAGGGGATCAGCAACAACGTCTCGGTCGACGGCGCCGACTTCAACAATCCGTTCTTCGGCGAGCAGCGCGGCGGCCAGCGGCCGGCGTTCACCTTCAACCTCGACGCGGTGCAGGAGGTCGTGGTGGTCGCAGACGGCGCGAACGCCGAGTTCGGCCGTTCGGCGTCCGGCTTCGTCAACGTGGTGACCAAGTCCGGGACCAACGACACGAAAGGCACCGCCCACCTGTTCTACAAGGACGACGCGTTCTCCTCCCGCGCCGAGAATCCCAACGGCACCCGGGCGAAGAAGTTCGACGCCACGCAAGAGCAGGGAGGGTTCACCCTCGGCGGCCCGCTCCGGAAAGACGGCTTGTTCTATTTCCTCGCTCTCGACAGCCAGAACGGCTCGTCGACCAAACAGACTGACCCGAACCGGATCGATCCGCGAGTGGTCGCCCTGCTCGCGAGCCTCGGCAGCCCGGACGAGAACGGCCCGATCGATCGCAGCAACGACGCCCTCGTCGCCTTGGTCAAGCTCGATTGGCAGGCCACCGAGGCGAACCTCGCGACGATCCGGCTCAACTACACGAAATCCGAGCAGAAGAATGGCACCTTCGACGTCGATTCCTGGGGCCGCAGCGCGAACGCCAACGAGAAGGACGACTCGAAGGCGCTCTCCGGCAGCTTGATCTCGACCGTCTCCTCCTCGCTGCTGAACGAAGCGCGCTTCCAGTACGCGCGCGAAAATCGTCCCCGGCCGTACGAGGGACCTTTGATCAACGGCCAGAACCGGCCGCTGCCCGACACCGCGTTCGACTTCGGCGCGAGCTACCGCTTCGGGATGCCGTTCTTCATTCCGGTCGAGTACTACGACGAGCGATACCAGATCAACGACAACCTCTCGCTGCTCAGGAAAGACCACTCGATCAAGCTGGGGATCGAGTACAACGACGTGGTCTCGGCGCAGACCTTCATCGGTTTCGCCAACGGCCGGTACATCTTCAGCTCGACCGACGGTTTCTTGAACTATGCGCGCAATCCGCGCTACGTCGAGTGCTCGAAAACGGACCCGGTGACCGGGATGATGACCTTCACGACCTCGGAGGTCGGCGTCTGCCCGGAGGACTTCTCGATCATCGGTCCAGTGCTGCTCTATCTCCAGCAGGCGGGGGTCGGCGGCCGGACGGTCGAAGAGTCGGGCCGGCAGAAGATTCGCCAGCGCGAGCCGGCCGTCTTCCTGCAAGACAAGTGGCAGCCGCGGCCGAATCTGACCATCCAGGCGGGCCTGCGGTGGGAAGCGCAGATCGAGCCGGATCCGCGCACACCCGCCGATCAGGTTTTCTTCGCGCCGTTCATCGGCAAGACCGTCACTACCGCAGCCGGCCCGCAGACTTTCCCCTCGGACGGCAAGATCCCGAGCGACTACGCGATGTGGCAGCCGCGCCTCGGCCTCACCTGGGATCCGGGCAACGACGGCAAATCCGCGATCCGGGTCAACGCCGGCATCTTCTACGCCCGCGTGCCCGGGCTGTCGCTCGCCTCGTCGCGCTCGACCAACGGCAGCGTCGGACAGTCGATCTTTCGCAGCAGCGCCTTGACCGGCGTGCTCGGCCCGGTGCCGGCCTATCCGAACCTGATCCCGACGTCGCAGATCGGGGATCCGTTCCTGCCCGACGTATTCGTCTTCGACAAGGATTTCAAGAACCCGCGGACGACCCAGGCGAGCGTTTCGTACGAGCGGGAGATCTCGACGAACCTCG
Organism: Thermoanaerobaculia bacterium; assembly: GCA_035995205.1. Lineage (GTDB taxonomy): Bacteria > Acidobacteriota > Thermoanaerobaculia > Multivoradales > UBA5704 > DASYKS01. Next base: position 17,240 of record DASYKS010000044.1, on the reverse strand, counting down.
GGGTCTTGCTCAAGTACAACTACGCCAAGGGCGAGCACATCACCCGTTTCGCCAACCGCAACGATCCGCTCCTCGGCTCGCCCTGGAGCACGGGGCTCGCGCCGGGCGGCGCCAACGGCATCAATACCTTGACGGTGGTCGAATCGAGCGCCAAGAGCCTGTACAACGGCGTTACGCTCGGCCTCACCAAGAAGCCCTCGAACAACACCCAGTTCCAGGTCTACTACACCTGGTCGCGCGACCTTTCGGACGACGACAACGAACGCGATCCGTTCTCGTTCCGTTACGCCAAGATCACCGACCTCGAAAAGGAATACTCCTACTCCGACCGCGACCAGCGCCACCGGGTCAACGCCTGGCTGCTCTGGCAGGCTCCGGGGCACATGGACGTCAACTTCCGCTACTCCTACCGCTCGGCGCAGCCGAAATCGATCACCCGGGACGGCCGCGACGCCGGCACTCCGCAAGACCGGATCAACCCCGACGGCAGCGTCACGCGGCGGAACTTGGGGCGCAAGGACAACGTGTTCAACTCCCTCGACTTCCGCGTTTCGCGGGACTTCAAAGTCGGTCGCCTGACGATCCAGCCGGCGATCGACGTGTTCAACGTCTTCAACAGCGCGAACTTCCACCGCCCCGAAACGACCAGCCTGATCTTCAACTTCGACGGCACGGTCCAGAGCGGCGCCGGCGAACCGCGCCAGGCGCAGGTGGGGGTGCGCGTTCTGTTCTAGAGAAAAACGGCCTCCCGGCGAAACCCTCTCGCTCATGACGTAGGGGCGCACGGCCGTGCGCCCCTACGTCTGGTTCTTATTCGAAACCTTTACTTCGCCGTCCCGGCCTTGACTCCCGCGATCCAACTGTCGATTCGCGCCGACAGAACGTCGAGCGGCAGCGCGCCCGCGCCGAGCACCTCGTCGTGGAAGCTCTTGAGGTCGAACTTCGGCCCCAGCTCGTGCTTCGCCCGCTCGCGCAGCTCGCGGATCTTCAGCTGGCCGATCTTGTAACCGAGCGCCTGGGAAGGGACCGCGATGTAGCGGTCGGTCTCGGACTGCACCTCGATCTCGTCGATTCCCGAATGGTCGTGGAAGAACTGCACCACCTGGTCGCGCGTCCAATGCTTGTAGTGGAATCCCGTGTCGACCACCAGCCGGATGGCGCGCAACATCTCGTCCATGTAATGGCCGTAGAGGTTGTAGGGATCTTGGAAGAATCCGACCTCCGCACCGAGATCCTCGGAATAGAGCGCCCACCCTTCGACGTACGCAGTGTTGCCCCCCTGCTGGCGAAACGGCGGCAGCGTCGGCAGCTCCTGGGCGATCGAGATCTGCATGTGATGGCCCGGAACGCCTTCGTGGTAGGCGGTGGTCTCGATGTTGATCGTCTTCCTTTTGGCGAAGTCGTAGGTGTTGACCATCACGATGCCGGGGCGCGAGCCGTCGGGCGTTCCCTGGTTGTATTCGGCGCTCGACGAGTCTTTTTCGCGGAACGCCTCGATCGGCTTGACGATGCACTTCGACTTCGGCAGCAGGCCGAACAGCTGCGGCAGCTTCTCGTTCATCTGGGCGATGTACTTCGAATACAGGTCGACGATCTGCTGGCCCGATTTCGCGTGCAGCTCCGGGTTCGCCTCGATCGCCACGCTCAGCGCCTTCCAATCCTTGAAGCCGAGACGGACCGCGATCTTCTGCATCTCCCCCTCGATCCGCGTCACTTCGGAAAGACCGAGCTGGTGGATCTCCTCGGGCGTCATGTCCGTGGTGGTCGAAGATTTCACCAGGGCGGCGTAACGGGCGGCGCCGTCCGGCAAAGCCCAGACGCCCGGCTCGCTGCGCCCCTTCGGCGCGTATTCGTCGCGGACGAACGCGGTGAACTTCGCATAGGCCGGCAACACGCTGGTCCGCACCGCGGCGAGGCCTTTCTCCCGTAGCCGCGCCTGGTCGGCGGCCGGAATGGTTTCGGGGAACTTAGCGAACGGATGGGCGAACGGCGTCTCCTCGGCCGCTTGCTTCGCGATCCCCTCGGCCTGCACCGCCACTTTCTCCAGCAGGAGCTTCGGCGGCATCAGCCGGTCCGCCATCCCCTGGCGCATGAGCGCGATCGTTTCGTCGAACGCGCGCGGGAACTGCCCCAGCCGCGTGATGTAGTCCTCGTAGTCCTTCACCGTCTCGAACGAGAGGTACTGGACGAACGACGGCGCCTGGATGTGGATGCCGTAAAACTGGGTGACCGGCATCTCCCAGCTCTTGAATTTCTGGTCCGCGAGCGCCTCGGCGAGGTCGCGCACCATCAGCGTCTTGTTCAGCGCCTCCTGCTCCGGAAAGCCGGTCGTGTCGATCGCCTCGAAGCGCTTCTTCCACTCCGCCGTCTGGCGGTAGTTCTCCGCGATCGCCTCGGGTGTGTTGTCGCTCAGCCGGTCGTTGTACCGCTTGTCGCCCAGGATCGAAGCGAACTCCGGATTGACCTTGAGGTTGTACTCCCACTGCTCCGCAAGCAGCGCATCGAGCGCCTTGCGCCGTTCCGCAAGATCGGCGGGGGAAGCGAAAGCAGCGCTTGCGAGAAAGCAGAGCGCGGCGGCGGGAATGAGACGTTTGAACATGGCGGGAATCTCCACAGGAAGGGTGCGCGGGTCGGGCGCTCTCCCAGGTGTACGCGAGAAGGAGGTGGGTGTTGCATCCATTCGATGGCGTCGCAGGCGATAAGCTTCCCCCTCTCATGCTGCGCCTGACCGAAATCAAGCTCCCCCTCGATCATTCCGAAGCCGACCTGCGCGCCGCCGTCCTCCGCGAGTTGGGGATCGCAGCCAAGGATCTCGGCGCGGTCCACGTGGTGCGCAGGAGCTTCGACGCCCGGGTGCGCGGCAAGATCGCGCTCATCTACCACCTCGACGTCGAGACCCCGCGCGAGGCGGAGATCCTAAATCGGCACGGGCGCCCCGGAGCCCCCAAAGGACATTCCGCCGGATCAAAAGTCGGGCCGACGCCCGACACCTCGTACCGCTTTCCCGTCCGCGCCACGAAAGCTCCCTCGCACCGTCCGCTGGTGATCGGCACAGGCCCCTGCGGCCTGTTCGCCGGGTTGCTGCTGGCCCAGATGGGCTTCCGGCCGATCCTGCTCGAACGGGGAAAGCAGGTCCGGGAGCGAACGGTGGACACCTTCGGCCTCTGGCGCCGCGGCACGCTCGATCCGGAATCGAACGTCCAATTCGGCGAAGGAGGGGCCGGCACCTTCTCGGACGGCAAGCTCTACAGCCAGGTCAAAGACCCCGGCCACCGCGGCCGGAAGGTGCTCGAAGAATTCGTCGCGGCCGGGGCGCCGGAAGAGATCTTCTACGTCAACAAGCCGCACATCGGCACCTTCCGCCTGGTGAAGATCGTCGAGAGCCTGCGCGCGACGATCGAGAGTCTGGGCGGCGAGATCCGCTTCAAGAGCCGGGTGGAGGATCTGCTGCTGGAGGGGGGCAGGGTGCGAGGGGTCCGTCTCGCCGACGGAAGCGAGATCGAAGCGGATCGAGTCGTGCTGGCCGTCGGCCACAGCGCCCGCGACACCTTCCGAATGCTCTTCGAGCGGGGCGTAGCCATCGAGGCCAAGCCGTTCTCGATCGGCTTCCGCATCGAGCATCCCCAGACACTGATCGACCGCTGCCGCTACGGCCCCCAAGCCGGTCATCCCATGCTCGGCGCCGCCGACTACAAGCTGGTCCACCACGCGACCAACGGCCGCTCGGTCTACAGCTTCTGCATGTGCCCGGGAGGCACGGTGGTGGCCGCCGCCTCGGAGCCAGGCCGCGTGGTGACCAACGGCATGAGCCAATACAACCGGGATGAATCGAACGCGAACGCCGGCATCGTGGTCGGAATCTCGCCGGAGGACTATCCCGGAAGTCCGCTCGCCGGCATCGACTTCCAGCGCCAATGGGAAGAGATCGCCTTCGAGCTCGGAGGCCGCAACTACGAGGCCCCCGGCCAGCTCGTCGGCGACTTCTTGGCCGGCCGCCCCTCGACCGCCTTCGGCACCGTCCTCCCCTCCTACCGCCCCGGAGTCCGCCTGGGCGATCTGAGCGGCAGCCTCCCTCCGTACGCGGTCGAGGCGATTCGCGAAGCGCTCCCCGCCTTCGATAGAACGATCCGCGGCTTCGCCATGCCCGACGCGCTGCTCACCGGAGTGGAGACCCGCACCTCGTCTCCCATCCACATCCCCCGCGGCGAAGATTTCCAAAGCCCCGGCACTCCGGGCCTCTACCCGGCTGGCGAAGGCGCCGGATTCGCGGGAGGAATCCTCTCCGCCGCGATCGACGGCATCAAAGTCGCGGAAGCCATGGCACTGGCGATCGAGGGAGGGTGAACAAGCCGGGCTGGAGCCCGCCGCTCCCAGGAAAGCTCCTATCCCTTGCACCCCACACGCACCAGATCGACCCGACGGTTCTTGGCCCGGCCGGCATCGGTCGTATTGTCGGCGATCGGTGAGGTCTTGCCGTAGCCCTTGGCGGTCAGACGCTGGGCCTCGATTCCGTGGGCGGCGAGCCATTTGCGGACGGCTTCGGCCCGGGCGGTCGAAAGCTTCTGGTTTGCATCGTCTCCGCCGACGTTGTCGGTATGTCCTTGGACTTCGATCTGAAGGGTCGGCCGGGCGGCGAGGACGTCTTTGGCTTTTTCGAGCAGGGCGATCGAATCCGGGCGCAGGGTATCTTTGTTGAAATCGAAGGTCACGCCGGAGAGCGTGAGCCGGCAGCCGGTGTCCAGCCGCTTGCCCCAATCTTCCGCGCCGAGATCTGCCACTTTGACGATCAAACCCGTGTTGCTGTTGTCCGCGCCGCGGCCTGCCACCAGCCAGAGGTTGCGGCCGTTCGCCGCGTAATGCGCCACGACGGGCTGCCCCTCGCCCAGTTTCGTGCCGGGCACCAGGGGCTTCACCGTCCACCCCGCCTTGGCGAGCGCGTCACGGTAGGTCGATTCGAATTCGAAGCGGGAGAGCGACGCAGGGGGCGTGTAGTACTTGACGACGTGGCCCAAGCCCACCAGAGCCGTTTCGCGATCCACCCCGCCGACCGTCACGTCGAGCGGCTCGGCGACGTTCGTGGTGGTGTCGAGCACCGCCCCCGCCGGCTTGCCGAAATAGGGGAAGTCGTCCTTTGGGCCGACCTTTTCCGGCTGCGGTTTCGGCGCTTGGAGGACCAACACCGCCGCCGCGGCCTGTTTCTCGATCAGCTCGATCAACGGACTCTGGAAGTCGCCTAGGCGGATACTGAGCCAGCTCTCGGTCGGCCCCACTTTGCGCACCAGCGTGAAACCGGTCCCGCCGTCGTTCCCCTTCACGACCCAACCCGAGGCGGCGAGCGCGGGCTGCCATTCTTTCCAGGTCCGGTCGGCCGGCCGGTTCTCTTCGTCGGGTCCGAACTTGAGATACGAGCGGAAGTGCTTGCCGCGATGGGTGACGGTCTTGCCGTCCGCGAGCGGAAACTCGACCTCCGCCACGTCCTCGACCGTCAAGCTGCCAGGGTCGTAGAGGATCACGCCCGGAGGCAGGGTGACATAGGCGGGAAAGCCTTGGAGCCCGAAGACGGTGGGCGCGGCGGCGAGGAACAGGGCGAAGGCCAAGATCGATCTACGCATCAGGAGACCTCGGGGAAACTTGGGGGTTCAAGAGGGTGCCGGACGGACACGGCCGGCAAAACGGGCGGAGTCTATCCAACCGGCGAAGGTGCCGAAACCGCGAGTCAGTACCGACTCGAATTTGCACGGCTCAAACCATCGAGACTCAAAGGGTGGTTTACGTCTGTTAGGGGCAGGAGGTACTGCCGCCATGACCGGCCACGACAAGTTGTTCAAAGACCTGTTTCGAGCACGATTCCCGGATTTGCTGCGCCTCGCCGACGCCGATCTTGCGGCCCGCTGGCTCGCGGACATCGGATTGCGGGGCATCATCTTCCTGGACAAGGAGGTGTTTCTCCCCGGGGGCCAGCGCCGCGAGGTCGATCTGCTCGCCGAGATCCCCGACCGCTCCATGGAGCGCAAGTTCCTGATCCATCTGGAGATCGAGCATGAGTACCGCACCCCGATCGACCACCGAGTCTGGCACTACTCGCTTCAGTTCCACCTGGATTATTCCGTGCCCGTGATGTCGATCGTCGTCTTTCTGAAGGGTGGACCGCCCGGGGCGCAGTGGCTCGACCGGATCGAGCAGGTGCCCGGCCAGAAGATTCACCACTTCCGCTATCTGTCGTTCGGCCTCTCCCGGCTTCCGGCCCAGGTGCTCCTCGATCGGCCGGAGCCGCTAGCGTGGGCGCTCGCTTCTCTCGCCCGCCCCGGCAAAATCGGCCGTGCCCGTCTGAAACTGGAGCTGCTGCGGAAGATCGCCACCGCTCCGATCGACGAGGACGAGCGATTTCTCTTGACCAATTGCGTCGAAACATACCTACAATTGCGGGGGCGAGCGGCGGCGGAGTACGCCGTTCTCTGCGCCGCCCAAAGAACCCCGGAGGTCGAGACAATGCGATTGACATGGGCCGAGCAGATGGAAGCCGAGTACCGCCAGAAGGGCCTCGAGGATGGTCGCCAGCAGGGCCTGGAGCAGGGAATCGAGAAGGGCATGGAGAAGGGTGTCCGCAACACTCTCCTTCGCCTGCTCGCGAAGCGTTTCGGAAAGGTCTCTCCCGCGGTTCGGAAGCGGATCGAGGGGATCGGATCGGTCGAGGAGCTGGGCGGGCTGGTCGATCGGATCTTGGAAATTCGGTCGATCGAAGAGCTGGGACTCGGACGCTAGGGTGAGCGGATCGATCGAAATCGTCGGCGCGATTCCCGCGCGCTATGGCTCGATGCGGCTGCCGGCCAAGGCGCTGGCGCAGATCCTTGGGCGGCCGATGGTCCAGCACGTCTATGAGCGGGTCGCCGCGGCGCGGGGGCTTTCCCGGGTGGTCGTGCTGACCGACGACGAGCGGATCGCCTCGGTCGTTCGCGGTTTCGGCGGCGAGGTCGAGATGACTCCGGAAAGCTGCACCAGCGGTACCGACCGGATCGCCTGGGCGGCGCGGAATTGGAGCGCTTCGGGGATCGTCAACATCCAGGGGGACGAGCCGATGATCGACCCCGGCGCGGTGACGCAGGTGGCCGAGCATCTCGCGGCGCACCCGGAGGACCCGATCGTCACCCTCGCGGTCCACGCGGCGACCGACGAGCTGGACAACCCGAATGCGGTGAAGGTCGTGCTTGACCGTTCCGGCCGGGCGCTCTACTTCAGCCGTTCGCGGATTCCGTTCCCGCGCGGCGAGGGGGGCTGGGTTCCTCTGAAGCACCTGGGGATCTACGGCTACCAGAGAGCCGCGCTGCTCGAATTCGCGGCACTCGCGCCCACCGCGCTCGAACGGACCGAGTCGCTCGAACAGCTGCGCGCGCTCGAAAACGGCATCCCGATCCGTGTGCTCGAAACCCGCGAGACCTCGATCGGAGTCGATACCGCCGAGGATCTCGCGGAGGTCGAACGGCGACTGGCGGCGCTGTAGCGGCTTCAGGCAAGCCACGCAGCGACTGGCTGCTGCCGAAGGCGCCCGAAGGAGCGAGGAGGCTTGCCTCAAGCCGCTACCGAGAAAAGAGGCACGTTGACAGCCTCCCGCCCGCCAAGCTAACTTTGGACGTGCAACCCTCTTTTGCCCCCACCCTCACAACTTGGTTTCAGGGCCTCTCCGTCGGGTGGCGGTTGGCCGTGTGCCGGATTCTCTGAACGGAAGCGACCGGAGAGCTAGACATGGCGACCAAATACATTTTCGTCACCGGGGGCGTCGTCTCCTCGCTCGGCAAGGGGGTCGCCGCGGCGTCGGTCGGCGCGATCCTCGAAGCGCACGGGCTCAAAGTAACGCTGATGAAGTTCGACCCCTACATCAACGTCGATCCGGGCACCATGTCGCCCTACCAGCACGGCGAGGTGTTCGTCACCGACGACGGCGCGGAGACCGACCTCGACCTCGGCCATTACGAGCGTTTCACCCATGCCGTGATGAGCAAGCGGAACAACTACACGACCGGCCGCATCTACCAATCGGTGATCGACAAGGAACGGCGCGGCGACTACCTGGGCAAGACGATCCAGGTGATTCCGCACATCACCGACGAGATCAAGCAGGCGATGCAGAAGGCGGCGGGCGACAACGACGTGGTGATCGTCGAGATCGGCGGCACGGTGGGCGACATCGAGTCGCTGCCGTTCCTCGAAGCGATCCGCCAATTCCGCCAGGAGCTGGGGCGCGGCAACGCGATCAACATCCATCTCACGCTGGTGCCCTACATCCCGGCGGCCGAGGAGCTGAAGACCAAGCCGACCCAGCATTCCGTGCGCGAGCTGCGCGAGATCGGCATCTCGGCCGACCTGATCCTCTGCCGCGTCGACCGGCCGCTGCCCGACGACATGAAACGGAAGATCGCCCTGTTCTGCAACGTCGAGACCCGCCAGGTGATCGCGGCGCGCGACGTCTCGACGATCTACGAGGTGCCCCTCGTCTTCTGCCGCGAGGGGATGGACGAGATCCTGCTGGAGATGCTCAATCTCCCGCGCTGGGATCGCGAGATGGGGCGCTGGGAGAGCCTGGTGGCGCGGGTGAAGAATCCTCACCGCCACGTGCGGATCGGCATCGTCGGCAAATACGTCGAGTTTCCCGACGCCTACAAGAGCCTGAACGAGGCGCTGTCCCATGGAGGGATCGCGAACGACGCCAAGGTCGAGCTGGTCTACATCAACGCCGAGGAGACCGAGGAAGGCTGGCCGCGCGAGATCTTCGAGGTCGACGGCCTGTTGGTGCCGATCGGCTTCGGCCACCGCGGCGCCGAGGGGAAGATCCGCGCCATCCGCTACGCCCGCGAGCACAAGGTGCCCTTCTTCGGCATCTGCCTCGGGCTCCAGTGCATGGTGATCGAATTCGCGCGGAACGTCTGCGGCATCAAGGGGGCGACGTCCACCGAATTCGACGCCGACACCGACTCGCCCTTGATCTACAAGTTGCGCGACCTTCTCGGGGTCGAAGAGATGGGCGGCACGATGCGCCTCGGCGCCTACCCCTGCCGGTTGGCCCAAGGGTCGCTCGCCCGGCGAATTTACGGCGGAGCGGCCGAGATCCGCGAGCGGCACCGCCACCGCTACGAGGTGAACCAGAAGTATCTGCCGGCGCTCAAGGAGCACGGCCTCACGATCTCCGGCCTCTCGCCGGACGGCAAGTTCGTCGAGATGATCGAGATCGCCGACCACCCCTGGTACGTCGGGTGCCAATTCCACCCGGAGTACAAGTCGAAGCCGACCGAGCCGCACCCGCTGTTCGTCTCGTTCATCGACGCCGCACTCGCCGAGCAGACCCGCCGGGCGGGCGAGCAGCGCGCCGAGGCGCGCCGCGAGAGCGTGGCGCCCGATCCGCTCGGCCCGACGGCGAGCTTCCCGATGCCGATCAGCTCGCCGGCCCACGCTCCGATCGATTCGCCGATCGACCCGGCGATCCCTCTGCCGGTCGGCGCGCTGCGGACGGACGGATAAATGGCGGAGTCCGAGGGCTCGCCGAGCCCGGCCGCAAGGCCGCGCTTCGAGCTCGCGCCCGGGATCGAGATCGGCAGCGGTGATTGTGCCGGGCGGCTGCCGGTCATCGCCGGTCCCTGCATGCTCGAATCCGAAGAGTTGGCGGTCGGCATGGGCCATCGCCTGGCCGAGATGGCGCGCCGCCTCGACCTGCCCCTGGTGTTCAAATCGTCGTTCGACAAGGCGAACCGCAGCTCGCTCGGCAGTCCGCGCGGCCCGGGGCTGGAGGTGGGACTGCGCTGGCTCGCGGCGGTCAAGCGCGAAACCGGGCTTCCGGTTCTGACCGACGTCCACGAGGTCGTCCAGTGTGGCCCGGCGGCGGAAGTCTGCGACATCCTGCAGATCCCCGCATTCCTCTGTCGCCAGACCGATCTGGTGGTCGCGGCGGCGGCGACCGGCCGCTCCGTGAACTTGAAGAAGGGCCAGTTCATGGCGCCCGACGACATGCGCCGGATCGTCGACAAGGCGCGCAGCACGGGCAACGAGCGGATCACCGTCACCGAGCGCGGGGCGTCGTTCGGCTACCACAACCTGGTGGTCGACATGAGGAGCTTCGCCTGGATGCAGGACGAGGGGCTAGCGGTGATCTACGACGTCACCCACTCGCTCCAGATGCCGGGAGGCGGCGAGCAGAGCGGGGGGCTCCGCCGCTTCGCCGAGCCGCTCGCGCGGGCCGCGGTGGCGGCCGGAGCGGACGGCGTGTTCCTCGAAATCCATCCCGACCCCGAGCACGCGCTCTCCGATTCCGCGGTGCAGCTCGACCCCGAGCGCGCGGAAAAGCTGCTCGCTTCCCTGGTCGCGGTGCGGCGAGCGGTGGCCGCATGACGCCGCGTAACGCGAGGACGGTCGCAACGGAAGTCTTCGAAACCGAAGCCGCGGCGATCCGTGGCCTGATCGGCCAGCTCGACGAATCGTTCGACGCCGCGGTCGAGAAGCTCGCCGCCTGCTCCGGCCGGGTGATCTGCACCGGCATGGGGAAAAGCGGCCACATCATGAAGAAGGTCGCGGCGACCCTCGCCTCGACCGGCACCCCGTCGTTCTTCCTCCATCCGGCCGAGGCGGTCCATGGCGATCTCGGCATGATCGTCGAAGGGGACGCGGTGCTCGCCGCCTCCTCTTCCGGCACGACCGACGAGCTGCTCCGCCTGGTCGAAACGCTCAAGCGGCTCGGCGTGCCGCTGATCGCGATCACCGGCAACCGGGATAGCCCCCTCGCCCGGCACGCCGACCTGCATCTCTCGGTCGCGATCGATCGCGAAGCCTGCCCGCTCGACCTCGCCCCCACGGCATCGACCACCGCGACGCTCGCCATGGGCGATGCGCTCGCGATGGCGCTGCTCGAAGCGAAGGGCTTCACCCGCGAAGATTTTGCGCGCCTCCATCCGGCGGGCCAGCTCGGCAAACGGCTGCTGAAAGTGGAGCAACTCATGCACGCGGGCGCCGCGCTTCCGGTCGTCTCGACCACCTCCGCGATGAGGGATGCGATCTACGAGATGTCGAAAAAGGGCCTGGGCATCACCGCGGTAGTCGATGAGACAGGCAAGCTCGCCGGCTGCATCTCGGACGGCGACCTGCGGAGGCTGCTCGCGACCGACGACGCGCCGCTCGGGCATTCGGCGGGCGAGTGCATGAAGCCGAACCCGAAGACGATTCCGCCGGACGAGCTGGCCGCCGCCGCGCTCCACGAAATGGAAGAGCGGCGGATCACCTCGCTGTTCGTCTGCGACGAGGCGGGTAAGCCGATCGGCATCGTCCATCTGCACGACCTCTGGGGGCTGGAGCTGTTCTGATGGCGAAGGCGGAACCCACGAGCCCGATCGACGACGCGACGTTTTCCGCGCGCGCCAAGAAGCTCGATTGGCTGCTGCTGGACGTCGACGGCGTGCTCACCGACGGCGGCCTGATCTACGGCCCGAAAGGCGAGCAGCTGAAAAGTTTCGACGTCCGCGACGGCCTGGGGATCAAGCTCGCGCAGGGAGCCGGCCTGAAGGTCGGCATCCTCTCCGGCCGTTCTAGCGCCGCGCTCGTCGCCCGCTCCCGCGAGCTGGGGCTCGACGCGTTCGTCCAAAACCGCTCCGACAAGCGCGAGGCATTCGCCGAGTTTCTCGCCGCGCACGAGACCACGGCGGAACGGGTCGCCGCGATCGGCGACGACCTGCCCGATCTGCCCCTGTTCGCCCGCGCCGCCCTCAGCTTCGCCCCGGCCGACGCGGCGCCGGAGGTACGAGCCCGCGCCCATCGCGTCCTCTCCCGCCCCGGAGGGCACGGCGCGGTGCGCGAAATGATCGAGCAGATCCTTCGCGCCCGCGGGGTTTGGGATGGAATCGTCGCGCGGTTCGTTGAGGCGGGGCGGTGAAGGCTCGTCAGCCCTCACCCCCGGCCCCTCTCCCAAAGGGAGAGGGGTGCAAAGCAAAAGCATTGCTTGCTGTTCTCCCCTCTCCCTTTGGGAGAGGGGCCGGGAATGAGGGCTGTAGCGCAATTCCACCCGAGTAGGCTCCTCCGTGCCCCGCAACCCCAAATACCTCTGGCACGATCGAGCGCTCGCGGTCGTAGTGGCCGCCCTCGCCGCGACCTGGGGGCGCCTCCCCTGGCGCGTGGCGCAGCGGACCGGCGCGGGCTTCGGCCTCTTCGCCTGGAGCCTCTCCCGTTTCGTCGCGGGTCGAGATCGCCGCCGCGCCCTGGCGCATCTGGAGATTGCTTTCCCCGAGCTGTCTCCCGGAGAGCGCCAGAAGCTCGCGCGCGCCTCGTTCCGCCACCTCGGCATCACCCTCGGCGAGTGCCTCCATCTGCTCCGGCGCGATGCCGAGAGCCTGAAATCGCACGTCACGCTCGAAGGCTGGGAACGGATCGAAGCCGCCCGCGCGGCGGGGCGGCCGATCGTCATCCTCACCGGCCATTGCGGCAACTGGGAAGCGCTCGCCGCCGCGCTTTCGATCCACGGCCTGCCGCTCGCCGCGGTAGCCCGCTCGCTCGACGAGCCGGGTCTCCAGAAGATGCTCGCGGGCCTGCGCGCCCGGTTCGGCACCGCGACGATCGAGCGCGGCCGGGAAGGGGCGGCGCGCCAACTGCTCGGCGCGCTCCGCACCGGAACCGCACTCGGAATGTTGATTGATCAGGACACACAGGTCGAAGGGGTGTGGGTCCCCTTCTTCGGCCGCCCGGCGTTTACCCCCGTCGGAGCGGCGAAGATCGCGCTCAAGCAGAAGGCCGCCGTCTTTCCCGTCTTCATCGAGCGGGTAGAAGACGGCAGCCATCGGGCGACGATCCATTCCGAGATGGATCTGCCGGCCGATGCGACCGATGCGACTGCGGCGATGACCTTGGCGATCGAGCAACAGATTCGCCGGGTTCCGGAGCAGTGGGTGTGGATCCACCGGCGGTGGAAGCGGCAGCCGGCCGGACTGAATGAAAACGATCAGCACTGATGAGCAACGAGGACCGGAATGGATAACACGAGAGTATTCAGGATGTCGTTCGCGAGCGTCTATCCACATTACATCCAGAAAGCAGAGAAAAAGGGCCGCACGAAAGAGGAAGTGCACGCCGTCATCCATTGGCTCACGGGCTACGATGAGCAGGCGCTCCTGCAACAGATCGACAAGAAGACCAACTTCGAGACCTTCTTCGGAGAAGCCCCTCAGATCCACCCGAACGCCTCGAAGATCACCGGCGTGATCTGCGGCTACCGGGTGGAAGAGATCGAGGACAAGCTCATGCAACAGATCCGTTACCTGGACAAGCTGATCGACGAGCTGGCCAAAGGAAAGGCCATGGACAAGATCTTGAGGAAGTGAGCAGGGTCCGAAGCCGAGTGTTAGCATTCGACCGTTCCTCCACCCTGTGATCCGGGAGAATAGTGATGCGGAAATCGATCTTGGCGATGAGTATGGCCCTGGCTTTCGTGACCGGACCGCTCGGTGCGGCAACTCCGAAGCCGGATGTCGGCCCTGGGCGTATTGCCTGGTTCGATATCTCAACGACCGACCTCCCGCGGTCGAAGGAGTTCTACGGCAAGCTTTTCGACTGGCAATTCACACCGGTTCAGGGAACCGATCTGGCGGCCGAGATCGTCGCGGGCGGCACAGAGATTGGGACTTTGCGTGTCGCGGAGGGCAAGATCGGAGCGTTCAACGGCGTCGTCTACGTCCAAGTGAACGACATCCAGGCCAGCTGCCAGAAGGCGGCTCAGTTGGGAGGAACCGTCGTGCCCGGATTTCCCTTCAACCTGGACGACGGCAGGGGAGCGATCGCCTTGATCGTAGATCCCGCAGGCCACCCGATCGGCATGTACTCGAGGACCCCGCTCCCTGCCCCGCCGTCTCCGGTTCCGTGAGGTCCAGCAAAGCTACCGCCAGTCCTCCGTTTTGCAGTCTGGTAGCCTCTCTTGGCATCTCATCTGAAGATTCGAGGAGGCACTCTCGTGACCCAACTGCTGGAGAAGGCGCTTTCGGAGGTTGCGAAGCTGGATGAGCCGGAGCAGGACGCTCTGGCATCAATCCTTCTCGACGAGATCGCTTCGGAACAGCGCTGGACGCAGGCGTTCGCAGAATCTCAGGATGTCCTGTCGAATCTGGCCGATGAGGCGCTCGCGGAGCACGCGGCCGGACGCACCCGTCCGCTCTGAGCGCTGTGGGGTCGACGACCACGGAGAGGTTTCGTCCGCTCCTTGCCGCCGCGTCCAAATCGACGCAAGCCAAGGTGCGAGCTTCCTACCGCCTTTGGTCGGAAGATCCACATCATCCTTCACTTCGATTCAAGAAGGTTCACGCTACTCGGCCCATCTACTCCGTTCGAATCGATCTAGACTGGCGTGCCGTTGGTGTCCTTGAGGAAGGAACCATGTTTTGGTTTTGGGTCGGTCCCCACCGCGAGTACGAGAAGCTCCTCGCCCGATTTTAGTCAAGACATTTCCCGTTGGTATCCGTCCGGATCCCGGAGTGAGAACTCCTCTGTTTGAGTGTTCGGGTTCATGTGCTGTTCCTCTTCGAGCCGGGTGCGAGAGCGCGCACCCTCTCCAGCACCATGTCGAAATCGTCGACGCGGAAGAACAAGAGGAGCCCGTTACCAGGCGGCACCTCGTCCGTACTCATGAGGGATGGATGCTCGTGCGCGCCCCACTGGTGGAGTCGAAGCAGACGGTTCCGTCCGTATCAATGGTCTGACCAAAGTGGTCATGACCCCGGAGGTGCTCGGGGCTGTCCAAAGAGCTACTGGTACATTTGAAGCTGCCCGGGACGTCGCTTACATCAATGATCGTCCATTTTACGTGTCATTTTCGTTTCCGCTGGCGAAAAAACGTCGGGTTGAGCTGCCCCATCCTGACAAAACGGACGAACTCATTCAACGTTTGTTTTACATGCATATCGGCTTGCCAACCCTGCTTTCCGTGAAGTCTCATCAAATAGCGAAGGTCGGTCTCGATATATCGTTCGAAAATAAACTCGTCGGAGTCCGTAAGCTGCAGCTTCGTCATCGACTTAAATTGCGAGACGTGCTGGCGCCGCCGACGCTTGGCGAGCGCACCAGATGCTGTTGCGATAGGCGCGACCATGCCAAGAACAACGAGAATGAGACCAAAAAAGTAGGTTGGCAGCCGCGCTGCTTGCACCCAAGGCCCCCCGGAGAATGCTTGGCTCCAAAAGCCGGGTTCCGCCGCCGCTTCCGTAGAATCGACACGCCGAATCTCACGCACGCCTGCGATCTTCCCGGTTGGTTCGAGCGTCGGACGACTACCCTCGGAATGCAATATGAGAGACTTCACGGTAAACCACTCTCCAGCTTCCAAAATGACCGGAGGGAATACGGCACGATCAGCGACGTGACCGAGTGAGGCGAGCATTTCCCGTAGGTACAAGTTGCTACTTGCCAAGACCTCGGCGCGAATTAATTTTCCGTGAAGTACGCGAAATCCTAGTGGCGCCTTTTCATCATAGTGCGTCTTCAAGACGTCATCGGGACCTTCGTTAGTCACACGGATAATTATCACCCGAAGGGATCTGCGCGCCTTCTGAATATCTACACCGTCGTATATGATCTCCAGGTTCCCGAGCTTTTCCCGAACATCAAGGACGCTAGCGTCACTGATTACTTCAAATCGGATTTGAGGGCGACGGTCGCGCAAAAATTCCGTGTATAATGACAGAAACCCGAACACGAGTGCGAGTACGAACCCCAATAGAGACCATGCGTAACGCTTGTCGAGGCGATTCAGAGCAGCAGACAAACTCATAGCCGGCGTGACCTCGATGCCTAACCTTGCTGCTACCAGCATGGTATCTCGTCAGCACTGCTAGACACGGATAGCGATTCGACTGAACCTCGGACCCTATCTCCTTGATTTCAAATCCTATCGTGACGCTAAAGCAATTGTCTCCCCCGTGTCAAAGGCGACGAGAGAGCCAAGATCCTGTATCTGGACTGTAGTCGTCCCGAAGCGTTCCCCGTAGATCGGGTGGGCGCGGATGAAACCCTGAAGAGCCCGACGGACCGCCGAGTCCTAGAGCAACCTCCACCGAATCACCAAGGCCACCGCAGCCGGCACGCCAAACAGAAGTAGCAGGATCGGCAGCTCCTCGCGGGTAGTGTAGCCAGCCTTCGTCACGCCGACCCACAGGTTGAACCCCGTGAGCACCAGCCACAACAAGATGAAGGCCGCCGTCGCCCACGTGGTCGAGACGGGGTAGTTCTGGGAGAACAACCGAGCGAGAATCAGCGACGACGCCAGGAGCAAGAACCCGGCGAGAAGGAAGAGACCGGTGCGCATAGGCTGCCTCCCTGAGGGTGGTTCGTGGAGCCCCTGCTCTTAGACTACACGTCCTTCCCGTCCGCAAACCCCTGTACCTTGTCCCAATCCGTCACCTTTTCGGAGAACGGCCATGTTCTGCCGATGGCGGCGACTACTTGCTACCACCGCTACTAAGGTATGCGAACCCCTTATCTCGCGAGCCTTGGATCGGGCGTGTAGGTGAGACGAAGCCGATACTCCTCATCCGGGTCTGGAGTGAAGAACGATCGGTCCCTTTGGTAGAGAGCATGCAGGTCGTCAGACTCCGACCAGATGAAGTCTCCCAATCGCCCGCTGACGTCTACGACCGGCTGGCTCCGGGAATCGAGCAATTCGAGCCGCAGCTTCCCGTCGAATTTCTTCGTGTCGCGCCACAGCCCGTCGTCGTGGTCACGAATCGCGAGGTACACGCCGCAGGGGCGCCCGATGTAGGGGAGGTCCGTCAGGCGATACTCCGACTCGTGGGGGCTGCTCAGATCGAGCTCGGGCATGGTGACGGTGTAGCCTGGAATTGGAAGCGGACCGGAGAACCACGACACGTCTCGGAAGGTCCCGTCGCCTCGATGACTCGGCACGGGAGGAAGGAGCAAGCGACGGGCGATGAAAAAACCGCCGAGCAGTAAGACAGCCACCCCGGCAATCTTCCCTGCCCGGCGCTTCCGCATTTCGTGAGCCTTGCCGAAGCTCTCGAACATCCTTCATTCCTTCCCGTCCGCAAGCCCCTGCACCTTGCCCCAATCCGTCACCTTCTCGGAGAACGGCCAGGTCTTGCCGATGGCCCGGAACCATCCGATGTCGCGGAGCAGGGCGCCGATGAGCAATCCGAGAAAGACGTAGCAGACCTCCCAGAGGTGCAGGTCGGCGAACAGGGCGAACCCCAGAGCGATGACGGCGATCAGGAAAAGGT
>DASYKS010000043.1:0-12481 GCA_035995205.1 Thermoanaerobaculia bacterium | reverse complement strand
ACTCCGGAGAACCCGGAAGGGTCCCGGACGGACGGAAGGGCTCTTCCGGCCGTCGGGAGTCTTCTTCGGATGAACCGTGAGCGTCTTCGGACGATCGGGAGATGTCTCCGGTCGATGCGGAGCTCTCTTCGGATGTTCGGGAGCGCTCTTCCGGCCGCGGGGAGCCCTCCTCGAAGGACCCGTGAGTGTTCCGGACCGTCCGTGAAGCTCTTCGGATCATCCCGGGAGTCTCTTCGGACGGACGGTGAAGCTCTTCCGACCGTCCGTGAAGCTCTTCGGACCGTCGGTGAAGCTCTTCGGACGGGTGGAAGCTGTCTTCGGACGACCCGGAGCCAGGAGCGCGTCGATTTCCTTTACCTATGGGTCCGGGACGCCAAGATCCTGGCAGATCTTGCGGGCGAGAAGGTCGTTGATCTCCCGGTGGCGCGGTACGGCGCTCCGGTGTCCCAACTTGAGGTTGCGCCACCAGGAATGGCGGGCACCCTCACGGAGGAGGACGCAATCGTGGGCGGAAAGATGCGCCAGTAGATCGCGGCGTTTCATACCGCGATCTGGAACTCCTCGAAGTCCGACCCGGCGGCGATCCTGGCCTCGCTGCGGTTGAGCTCGATCGCTTCGGCCAGGGTTACGCGGAGGGTTTCCAGCAGCTCCTCCCGGGTATCCTCCTGGCAGTTGACGCCGGGAACCTCCTCAATCCAGCCGATCCAAACGTTCTGGTCATGCTTTACGACGGCTGTAAACGATGGCCGCATGTCGAAGATCTCCCTTTGGAACTAGAGGATAGCTGATTGGGGAGGCACCGGCGTCGACTGCGCGATTTCGGATGCACCCTCGGCCATAGGGCGACCAGTCCTGAGTTGAGGTAGGTGATCAATCGCGATCCTCGAGCAGGAGATCCGCGACCGAGCGCGCGTCTCGAACCGTCGCCACAGGTTGAATCGGCCGAAGCTTCTGGCCACTCCACACGAGCCGGCCGGACTCGATCAGAGTCTTCAACCGTTCCGTGGTCGACTCGTTGGGCGTGATCCACTTCATGCCAGGTTCCTTCCCGGGGCGATCACGAGAGGGATTGTGGCAGGCCCGCCGAAGTCCCCCAAAGCCATTGACGGGAAAGCCCGACGAGACCTAGCCTACCGACGGAACCGGGGTACCTTCAGAGTCTTCCGGAGGCAAGATCATGAGGCACAGCTTGCGCGTCTCGTCTCTCACGCTTCGTTGGCCCGCCTGTTGCGCTTGTTGCGGCGAAGCTCCGGAGACTCATTTGCGGGCGAGCCCGACCGAGCGGGCGAGGCGGGAGGGGCCTCGCCCGGCGATCACTTGGTGGGAGGTTCCCTACTGCCTGCGTTGCAGCCGGCACGTGGCCAGGCATCGAGGGGCGAAGCGCATCGCCCGGACCGGGCTGTGGGGCGGCGGCGGACTGAGCCTGATCTTGCTCATGAACCGGGCCTGGGCTCTCGCGGCGCTCTTTCTGGGCGCGACCGTCGGCGCGGCGCTCGCGGGGATGGTCGTGAGCTGGGTGCTTGCTCGGCGTTCCCGAAAGGGGATGGCGCCGACCTGTGCGGCGCCGGGCCTCGCGGTGGAATACGGCGGCTGGTCGGGCACGTCGCACGAGCTGATCTTCACCAGCAAGGCGTACTTCGAGGCCTTCCAGGCGGCGAACCCGTCTCAAAGGATCTCCGAGGCGCGGATCGTGGAACGTTTCCAGGAGGTCGGTGGCTGACCGGGAGCGCTCCGCCCCGCCGGGAGCGGCGAGGCTTCTCGCCCCCTTCGGGCGCTTTCGCGAACCACCGAGCGGGGGTAAAATTTCGCCGACCTCTGCTAAATTACCCACCCCCGGGATGAACGTCATACTCGAAACCTCGCGCCTGGTCCTGCGGGAGCTGGTCCCCGACGATCTGGATTTCGTCGCCGAGATGCTCGCCGACTCAGGAGTGATGCGCTACTACCCGAAGACCTACGAGCGTAGCGAGTCGCAGGTCTGCATGGGGCGCCAGATCGAGAAATACACGCAGGAAGGCCACGGCCTCTGGCTCACGTCGCTGCGCGATTCGCTGGAGCCGGTCGGCTTGGTCGGCCTCGTGCTGCAAGAGGTCGAAGGCGAGTCTTTCCACGAGATCGGCTATCTGATCCATCAGCCCTACTGGCGGCGCGGCTACGCGACCGAGGCGGCCCTCGGCGTACGCCGCCACGCCTTCGAGGTGTACGACCTGCCGCGCGTCGTCTCGCTCGTCCGCCCCGAGAACGTCCCTTCGGTCGCGGTCGCCAAGAAGCTCGGCATGACCCCCGAGCGCGAGGTCTGTTTCTACGGCTTCCGGCACCTGGTCTACGGCGTCGCGGCCGAGGCGGTCCGGACGGCCGAACGCGCCGCCTGAGCCACTACCACGCTCGCGCCTACTCCTGCCAGATCACCGTCCGGCCCGCGGCGTACCAGGCGTCGACCTCGCTTTCGTAGACGCGCTCGATCACCGCGCGCTTGATCTTGAGCGACGGGGTGAGGAAGCCGTTTTCGACCTGCCATTCGTCGCGCACGATGGCGAAGAAGGCGAGGGCCTCGTGGGGATCGACGCTCGCGTTGACCTCGGCGAGAGTCGCCGCGAGGCTCGCTTCGACCTCGGCCTTGCCGCCTTGGGTCGCGCTCTTCTTCTTGGCTTCGGCTCCGAGCAGGAGGAGCGCGAAGGGTTTCGGGCGGGCGGGGCCGCTCACGCAGACCGCTTCGACCAGGGGATTGCTCGCGATCCTGTTTTCGAGCGGCGCGGGGGCGACGTACTTTCCTTTGCTGGTCTTGAACAGCTCTTTCACCCGGCCGGTGATGCGCAGCCGGCCGAGCTCGTCCACCTCGCCACGGTCGCCGGTGCGGAGGAAGCCGTCGGCGGTGAAGGCTTCGGCGGTCAGCTCGGGCGCTTTGAAGTAGCCCTTCATCGCGCCGGGGCTCTTGACCTGGATCTCGCCCTCGTCGCTGATCCGCGACTCGACCCCGGGGTAGGGCTCGCCGACGTAGCCGGGCCGTACGCGCCCGAGGCGGCTGGCGTGCGAATAGACGAAGTTTTCGGTCATCCCGTAGGCTTCGATCAGCTCCAAGCCGAGGCGGCGGTACCAGGAGAGGAGGTCGGCCGGCATCGGGGCCGAGCCGCTGCCGGCGATCCGTACGGCTTCGAGCCCGAGGGCGCGGAGCACCTTCTTCCGCACGAACCATGAGACGAGGGGGATGCGCAGCAGGCGGTCGAGGTTCTCCGGCGGCATCTTGGCGAAGATGCCGAGCTGGAATTTCTGCCAGAGCCGGGGCACGGTCAGGAACAGCGTCGGCCGCGCGCGCCGCAGGTCGTCGACGAACGTATCGAGGCTCTCGGCGAAGTAGACATGGAAGCCGGAGAAGAACGAGCTGCACTCGACGATGCAACGTTCGGCGACGTGGGCGAGCGGCAGGTGGGAGAGCACGCGGTCTTCGGGAAGAAACTCGAACACCCGATCGACGCCGAAACAGCAGCTGGCGATGGCGCCGAACGTGATCATCACCCCCTTCGGCGTACCGGTGCTTCCCGAGGTATAGATGATCGTCGCGAGGTCGTCCGCGGCGCGCACCGGGTCGTCTTCGATCGGCGCGGTCGCTGCCACCAGGTCGTCCCAGCGCGGCGCGTCGACCGGCGGAGAGAGGGGCAGCGTGATTCGCGGCAGGGCGGGCGGGATCGCGTCGCGGAGAACCTCCCAGACGTCGAGCTTGCCGAGGAACAACAACCGCGCCTCGCTGTGCTCCAGGATCTGCCGCGCGGTCTCCGCCGACAGAGTGGGGTAGAGCGGCACGGTCACGTGCCCGGCCATCCAGATCGCGAGATCGGCGAGCAGCCAGCCGGCGGTGTTCTTGCCCAGGAGGGCGATGTGGCTGCCCGGCGGCAGGTCGAGGGAACGCAGGTGCGCCGCCATTCGCCGCGCTTCGCCGATCGCCTCGCGCCAGGTGAAATCGCGCACGCGACCGCCGCGACCTCCTCCCATGGGCTGGGTCAGATAGACCCGGTCGGGGGTGCTGCGCTCCCAGTGGTAGACGTGCTCCAGCGCCAACCCGCGCGCGTGACGGCTCGAAAACTCGGTCATGGCGACCTCCTCCGGGTAGTGGTTCGGCAAGCCTCCTCGCTCCTTAGGGCGCCTTCGGCAGCAGCCAGTCGCTGCGGGGCAAACGAAACCACCTACTCGACTTCCACCCCCGCCAGATCCTCCGTCGGCTCCGGGTTTTTGATCTTCAGCGCGTCGAGCGCTTCGACCAGTGCGGTGACGACGACCAGGTTGCGGAACCATTTGCGGTTCGCGGGCACCACGTACCAGGGCGCCCAGGGAGTGGAGGTCTTGGCCAGGGCGTCCTCGTAGGCGGTCATGTAATCATCCCAGAGCGCCCGGTCTTCGAGGTCGCCGGTGCGGAATTTCCAGCGCTTCAAGGGATCGGCGAGGCGCGCCTCCAGCCGCTCTTTCTGCTCGTCGCGGTCGATGTGGAGGAAGAATTTGAGGATCGTCGTGCCGTTGTCGGCGCACAGCTTCTCGAACTGGTTGATCTGCTCGTAGCGCGCCTTCCAGATTTTCTTCGGCACCAGGTTGCGCACCCGGGCGACCAGGACGTCCTCGTAGTGGCTGCGATTGAAGATCACGATCTCACCCTTGGCCGGCATCTTCGGGTGGATGCGCCAGAGAAAGTCGTGCGCGCCCTCTTCTTCGGTCGGCGCTTTGAACGAGGCGACACGCACGCCGAGCGGGTTGACGCCGTCGAAGACGTGGCGGATCGTGCCGTCCTTGCCGCTCGTGTCCATCCCTTGAAGGACGACCAGCACGCCGCGCGCGCCTTCGGCCCAGAGTTTCTCTTGCAGGATCTCCAGCCGGTCGTTCAGCTGGTCGAACACGGGCAAGACTTTCTCTTTGCCCCCTTTAAATCCGGCGGTCGAGCCGGCGTCGAAACGAGAAAGGTCGACCGGGCGGCCCGGTTCCAGGCGATAGCGTTTCATGGCGAGTTCTCCGTACAAGGTACACAGAGAGCTTACCGCCTTTCGCCCCTAACACTTTTCGACGTTCCGGCAGTCTATGATTCCATCACCGCCCTTGCGAAAGGAAGCACCGTATGCGCCCGCTCCGTTCTTTGTCCGCCGTGCCGTTCGCCGCCGCGCTGCTCGCCGTGCTGGCTTCCCTTCCCGCCCGGGGAGAGACACCCACGGCCGACGGGCCGAAAGACCCGGTTTACACGGCGCTCCGCGCGGCGAAGCCCGACGGCCGGACGCTGCCGGTCTCGGGACTGGTGCTCGAACGCGACGCCTTCCGATTCGAATTTACCAGCGGCACCTTCCATTTTCTCGCCCCGGTCGAGGGACGGACGATCGGAGCCGTCTTCCTCGGCCAGGGGAGCTTCCGCCTGACCCCGGCGACTCCCGGCGAGCGGCGGCGTCTGGCGTTCGATTCGGGCGCGGACCCCAAGACGTTCGAGACGCTTTCCGACAGTTTCACCCGCCTGGTGCTGCTGTTCGGCGACGACACCGCGGCCGAGCTCGCCCTGGCGGCCCCGATCCGGCCGGGCGCTCCCGACCACGCGGCGCTCGCCGCCTGGGAAGACCACCTGAAACGCCAGAGGAAGGACTATCACGTCAACTTCCACCTGCGGATCCTCGCCGACCTGCTCGACGTGCCGGGGCTCACCAGCGGTGCCTTCCTCGCCTTCCTCGAAGGGCAGAAGGTCGGCCCCGCCCTCGCCGTGGTCGATCCGCGGGGGGCGCAGGCCACCGGCCTCGGAGCGGGCAAGGAAGATTCGATGTTCTTCGTGATGGACGAGACCAAAGGGGGCTCCTGGTACATGTCGGAGACCGCCGCCGAGATCAAAAGCGGCCGGCGGACGGCGCTCTGGCGCTCGACCGACGCGACGCACTACGACGTGGAGACGGCGGTCGCCAAGGATGAAGACGTCGCCGGCACGACCACGATCCATTTCCAGGTGACCGCGGGCAAGCTTCGGGTGCTGCCGGTCAACCTGCAGCCGGAGCTGCGTCTGCGCTCGGCGCGTTTCGCGCGCGAGGGAGAGGAGACCTGGACCGCGCTGCCGTTCGTCCAGGAGGCGGAAAAGGAGGACGGCGACTCCGCCGTGATCTTCCCGCGCCAACTGACGAAGGGGGAGAAGGTCCGGTTGGAGCTGGTCTACGCGGGCGACAAGGTCTTGATCGACATGGGCGAGAAGAACTACGCGGTGCTCTCGCGCGTCAGCTGGTACCCGAACCTCGGCTTCTTCACCGACCCGGCGACCTTCACGCTCACCTACCGGGTCCCGGAGGGCAACGAGATCATCTCGGTCGGCAATCCGGTCGAGACCCGGACCGAAGGCAAACAGTCGGTCTCGATCTGGAAGGCCGAGACGCCGATCCAGGTCGCGGGCTTCAACTACGGAAAATTCAAGAAGCACGCAAAGAAGGACGAAACGTCCGGGATCGAGGTCGAGGTCTGGACCAACCCGGGCACACCGGACATCGTCCGCGAGATCAATACGATCCTGAGCAGAGGCGGCGACCTCAGCAGGGGAGATGGAGAGGGCTTCTTTGAAGTGACCACGGGCAGCGCGCCGACCTTGGGCCATGTGAACACCGACCGGCTGGCCGAATCCGCGCTCGCCGACGGTTTGAACTCCGCGCGTTTGTTCACCACCTATTTCGGTCCGATCCCTTCGACGCGGGTGGCGATCACCCAGCAGTCGCAGTGGACGTTCGGCCAATCGTGGCCGGCGCTCATCTACATGCCGTTCATCAGTTTTCTGGATGGCACCCAGCGCCAGCGCGTCGGGATGGTCGGCGCCAAGGATTTCGTCGAGTCGGTCGGCTACCACGAGTTCGCCCACCAGTGGTGGGGCCACCTGCTCGGCTGGGAGAGCTACCGCGACCAGTGGCTGTCGGAAGGATTCGCCGAATTCTCCGCGGCTTTGGCGCTCGAACGCACGGCGGGTGCCGGCGCCTACGACAAGTTCTGGCGCGAGGCGCGGAAGCGGATCGTCGAGAAGACCCCCGGCAACGCGTTCGCGCCCTGGGAGGCCGGCTCGATCTCCGAAGGGTTCCGTTCGGGCTCGCAGCGCGCCCCTTCGGCGCCGTTCTCGTTGATCTACGAGAAGGGAGGCTACGTCCTCCACATGCTGCGCATGGCGATGTACGACAGCCGGTCGAAAGATCCGGACGCGCAGTTCATCGCGATGATGAAGGATTTCACCTCGACCTACGCGGGCAAGAACCCGTCGACCGCGGACTTTGCCGCGATCGTCGAGAAGCACATTACGCCGTCGCTCAACGCCACGCGCGACGGCAAGATCGCCTGGTTCTTCGACCAATGGGTCTACGGCACCGAGGTTCCGAAGCTGACCTCGGATCTGAAAATCGACGGCGCGGCCGACGGCGGCTGGCGCATCCACGGCACGATCACGCAAGCGGAGGTGGGGCCTGAGTTCCGCACCCTGGTGCCGATCTATCTGGAGATGGACAAAGGGCAGTTCGCCCAGGCCGGCCTGCTCGCGATGGTCGGTTCGGGCAGCAAACCGGTCGATGTGGTGCTCAAACCGCCGAAGAAACCCCGCCGCGCCCTGATCAACGCGCGCGGCGAGGTTTTAGCCCGGGATTGAGGGTTGCCACCTTGGCTCTCCGTCGCCTTTGACACCAAGGTGACCCTTGCTTTAGCATCAGAACAGAGTTAGGACTCCAGGGAGCCGATCGAATCGCTATGCGCCTATCACGCTGACGATATGGCGGACAATGTGTTGGTTAACATAGCGGCAAGGTTCGGCGGCAAGAAGAAGACCATGAGGAAGATGATTGCTGCAGTCGTGGGGATGTTCATCGGAGGGATGCTCTACGTCTTGTTGCGGACCGACTCTCTTGCAATGTTTAAATGGCTCGACACTTTAGCGATGCAAGATAAGGTTCAGGGGTTACGCTTCATGGCACGCCCTCACGTGCGCAGCCTCCCTCAATGGGTGTCCTTCTCACTTCCCCAAGCGCTCTGGTACTTCAGTGGTCTTCTCGCCTTTGAATGCATCTGGGGTACTAGTTCAAGAACACTTCGGCAGCGTCGTGGTTGGGTATTGGTATTCTCGAGCTTGGCCTTTGGCTTGGAAGTTGGCCAATTCTTCCATATTGTGCCAGGCCGTTTTGATCTTGTAGATCTGGCGCTACTATTTGCAGCTTTGGCCATTGTCGCTACGTTTTCTTGGGTTGAGCAGCAACACAGAGAATCCCGGCTTGGAGATGCATAAATGCTCAGACACTCAGCGTCCTTCCTGTTGCTAGTTTTCTTGGCCCTGCTGGCGTTTGGCAGCAGCGACTCGGGTTCCAGAGGAGGTGGGGACTCAAGCACTTCATCTACGCCAAGCCCGCCGGCAGTTACGACTGGACAAGATAAGCAGATCGCAGATGATCATCGTTTTGGATGTTCCGACCGCGACTATTTTGAAAAGTTGGGTAGCTACGCGGTTCAAAACGATAACGAGGCATTCAGCAAAGGACTGGCGGCCGGTATTCTTGCTGGAATATGCACCATGTTCAAGTCCGGCGAAGCCGTTTACGTTACGGACACAGCTATTTTCTCCGGACTCGTGGAAGTGCGGAGAAAAGGCGAAACTCAAGAATACTGGACAAATCTAGAAGCAGTGCGCTAAGCGCTGATTCCAGAGAGTCGAACGGACGGAACCCGCAAAGCGCGGTTACTCCGGTCACTTCGTAAACGTTGGATGCCAAGCTCGCAGCGGTTGTCCAGAGGATTCGGGATGAGATGGCCAGCTAACAACCGTTTTGCAGCGGACGGCGCTCCGCGCCGCCGCTAACCGGAGCGTAGGCAGCTTTTGGACTAATGAGGTGAATCATAGGTGCATCAGAACCAAGTCGCGATGAGCTCGAGGCTGAACTCGAGAAGGCGCTCGGCAAAGGCTCTGGCCCGAAGGTAGCGCGCTTCGCGCTAGCTTTGCTCAGTGGCATCCCGGCTGTAGGGGGACTATTCTCGGGTGCAGCGGGAGCATGGTCAGAGCAGGAGCAGTCTCAGTTCAACAGGATCTTTGCCGCTTGGTTGCGCATTCAGGAGGAAGATCTTCGGAGCATCGCGCAGACCATCGGTGAAGTGGCTGCGCGAGTTGATGCGACAGATCCAAAAATCGAAGCGCGGATGTCTAGCCCGGAATACCTCTCACTCGTGAAGAAGTCCTTCAGGGAATGGAGTGCTGGAGAGAGCGAGGAGAAGAGGCGACTAATTAGAAATCTTTTGGCACATGCTGCCGCACCCGAGCAGATATGTGGCGATGATGTGATCAAGCTTTTCCTCGACTGGATAGACGAGTTCAACGAGAAGCATTTCGAAATTATCCGCGTGATTCACCAACACCACGGTGCAACGCGCTTCGAGATCTGGCAACTGGTCCATGGCAGTCAGGTGAGAGAGGACTCTGCCGAGGCGGATCTATTCAAACTCTTGATGCAGGATCTCAGCATGGGGCATGTTATACGGCAGCATCGCGAAGTCGACTATTACGGCAACTTTCTCAAGAGCCGGCCGCAACGCGCCCGATACGTTAGCCAGACGATGAAATCGGCCTTCGATAATGAGAAGGGGTATGAGCTTACAGAGTTAGGTCGCTGGTTTGTTCACTACACGATGAATGAAATAGTCCCGCGGCTGACCTCAGGTCAAGATGCTGAGGGGGGTGAGGGTCGAGGCGGAGCCTTATAACGCCGTGCTTCCACGCGGCCAGCCGGCTTCGATAGCCGCCGGTGAAGCGTAGCGCGTTATCCCACAGAGACTCCCCCTGCCGCGCCCCAGTCATAGGGCGGCGATAGCGACTACCCACTGCGGATAGCCGCTATACCGAGCCGCGGTGGGGTCTTTCTCGCGGTTAGTCCTCCGCCAGCACCACGATCCGATCCTCCGCCGTAAACGACAGCGTCTCGGACTTCTTCGGGTTCAGCTTGATGCCGTAGGCGGCTTCGGCGTTCTTCAAGTCGGCCGCGATGCGGTAGCCGATCGCCGATTCGCCGCGCCGACGGGCGGCTTCAACCACGGTATAGAAATCGACCGGGGTGCCGGGGCGCACGTAGGCCGCGGCCGGTTTCAGGTAGATCTCGCTCCCCTCCGGATCGAGCAGGTCGTCGAACACCGCGGCGAGCTGCTTGTTCTCCGAGATCTGAGCGAGCATCAAGCTGATCAGGCGGTCGCTGACGATGAAATCGTCTGCCTTCGTAACCTCGGCGAGCGCGCGGTTGCGCACGTCGAGCATCTCGCTGACGATCGAGAACGTCCGCTTCTTGATCTCGCTGATTTCGCGCAGGTGGAGGAGGGTGACCAGCGTTTTGGCGTCCGCCCGCTGCTCTTCCATGTGATCGGCGTAGGAGAGGACGATGATGTGGTCGAAGGTTTCGAGGCCGAGACCGTCGAGCAGGCGGCGATCCGAGGTGTCGCCCTCGATCCGCTCGATCTTCATGTTCGGGGGATCGCCGAGCGACGCGACCAGCTCGGCCGTCTCGGGAGCTTCGGAGACCACGATCGCATGCGAGCCGGGGGCGACGTACTGGGACAGCTCGGAAAGGATCTTCGTCGCCCGCCAGTTCCAGCCCAGGATCAGCGTCCTCTCCGGCACCTGCGGCACGGTGACGCCGTTTTGGATCGCCTCTTCGCGCACCGGGAAGGTCTTGCCCGAAAGGTGGATCGAGTCGTCGTCCTGGGCGACCAGGATCAGCTTTTCGCCCGCCGCCAGCCGCTGGTCCATCGGCGGGTTCAAGCGCGGCTTGCCGGAGACCGGGGCGATGCCCATGACGGCGGAGTCGTCGTAGGCGACCAGCGTCTCGGCGTAGGTCTTGCCGACGAGAGACGGCTCTTCGCGGAAATAGATCTCGTCGCCGCCGAAATCGAACAGCTCGGTGTAGATGATCGACAGACCCGACTGGCGGCAGGTCTGGGCGATGATGCGCGAGATCAGATCGCCGACCAGCAGCAGCTCCACCTCTTCGCGGCCGACCATGCGGGCGACCTCGACGTTTTTCGGATCGCGGATCTCGGCCACCACGTGGTACGGCTCCGGCCGGCGGTCCGGCGCGTTGGTGATCGCGAGCAGCGTCTTGATCACGCTCGCGTCCGGATCGTCCCCTTCGGGCGACAGGACGACGATCGAGCGCGAAGTCTGGAGGCTCACGATCTTCAAATCCGCCAGATCGATCGGGCTGCCCGAGCGGCAGACGATCCGGGTTCTCCCCGTGGGACCGATCCGCGCGGCGATCTCGTCTTCCATCTCGGCCTTGTCGCTTTCGCCCATCACCACGACGCAGGCGTCTTTGCGGCTTTCGTTCGCGAGCAGCAGCTCGGAGAGGATTGGGAAGATCTGCTGCGACCAGCCCAGGATGATCGTGTGCCCCGACTCGATGATCCGCGACCGCCCCTTGCGCAGGTCGGAGAGCTTGCCTTCCAGGCCGTTGTTGAGCACGCCGATGAGAGTCGAAACGGTGAACACGCCGCCCAAGGTGACCGCGAGCATCGCGGCCAGGAACCAGACGCTCCCGGTGTCGCCGCCCATGGTGCCGGTGTCGAGCGTGCGCAGGAGCCCCATCCAGGCGAGCCCCAGAAAACCGATCGGCTTGCCGTCGTCCCCCGCGGGGGCAACGTGCGCCAGGGCGACGATGCCGGCAATCGTGAAAACCATAATGGCCGAGGCGACCGCAAGGGCAAGCAGCAGCGCCCCCGTGCCACGGGCCATAAAATTGTCGAAACGGTAGCGCCAGCGGTCGCGCCAGGTGACCTGATCCACGGAGTTCTCCTCGAAAAGAGTTGAGGCGGGAGCCTACGCCGTGCCGCCCCCACGAGCAAGCGCCAGCCCGCCGCGGGCAAGGCCCCGTCAAAGTCGTGGGTGGGGTTCTGATCGGCAGATGTTGTGGCGGTTGGGCCGGTTTCGCGGTCTGGCAGGCCTGGCCGCTCGACAATCCAAGGAAGCGTACCGGTGTGACGATGCAGTCGATGGCGTGAGTTACAAACCGACCATCGCCAAGGCGAGGTGCGGTCGGGCCGCCATGTCACGCAAAGCCGAGGCGATCCCGCAGGTCTTGCGACGTAATCGGATCAGGCTGATCGCCACATTGCGTAAGGTGGCCATCATTTGCGGCCCAGAGCCCGTACGGATTTGGCTGGCATCCTCGGCAAACGTGACGTCGCGGACCCAATGCAGCCGGTTTTCGATCTCCCAATGGCCTCGGTTGAGGGCCAGTAGGCGCTGAGCGCTGGCCTTCTCCTGCGACAGGCTGGTAATCAGGTAGACCACCTCGGCTCGCTTCTTGCCCGAGGAGATCGTGTGGGTGATGCGCTCGACGCGGGCGACTTGGGCACTGCGGGGGAAATCAACGTAGTCACTTAGTAGCGGACTGGTCCAGATCCGGCGGATCTCCAATCGACCGTGGTGCTTTTCCACGGTTTCATGCGCCGGGGGGAAGAGCCTCCGACTCCAGCAGCTCAGCGATCTCCT